>JAYRZU010000115.1:0-49597 GCA_041916315.1 Anaerolineae bacterium | reverse complement strand
GCAGCAGGTCGCCCGGCTGCGCGTCGGCGGGATCGCTGACGATCACGAGCTGACAGGCGGCGCGGGAGCGCACTAAGCGCCCCGGCATCCCCGCCCATTTCGACGGCAAACGAACATGGTTCGCCTTGCGGCGGCAGTTATGGCGATTCATCGGCGGCCGCCCTTTCGCACTGCCCACCCGCGCCCGCTCTGCGTCGCCGCGTACGGCAGGCGCTCGACCATGAACTGATCGGAGAGCGAGATCGTGATTTCAGCCTGATCATCAAAGTCGTAGAAGCTGCCGTTGAAACGGGCGATGCTGACCAGCGCGTGCCCCTTCGCCTCCGGGCGAATGACACGTTCAAAGAGCCACCGCGCACCGCTGAGGCACATCAGGTCATGTTTCTTAAGGTTCGCGCCGAGGACGGTATCGATCTGGCGCAGGTTCGCCGCCTTGTATTCGATGCCGATGCCAGTGCCGAGCGGCGACTGATGCGGATAAATCGTCACGCCGAGCTGGTCGGGCAGGTGATGCACGCCCAAGCCGTTGAACTCGGTAATGTCGATCCCTGCCGTGTGCAGGTACTGCGGGCTTTCCAGCTCAGCGCGCACCGTGCGTCCCGACCGCGTGCGGACATTGAGCGACCAGACACGGCGGCGAAAACGTTCATTCAGTTCGATGTTGATCGA
This sequence comes from Anaerolineae bacterium, assembly GCA_041916315.1. Taxonomy (GTDB): domain Bacteria; phylum Chloroflexota; class Anaerolineae; order Aggregatilineales; family Phototrophicaceae; genus Flexifilum. The sequence continues at coordinate 48,928 of JAYRZU010000115.1, read as the reverse complement.
GGTGGTCGTGCCGAGGATCTGCTCGCCGTACTGCTCATCTTGGAAAGCACGCTTGGCCTGCTGCTCCTGCCAGCGTTCCAGCCACTTGCGCGTGTTCTTGTAGGACTTGATCTTGCGCTCGTCGGTGCGTGTCCCCGGTGCGCTGTAGACCAGTTCCAATGTCGCGCCCGCCTGCACAAAAGCAGCGGTCAGTTTCGCGCCGCGCCCCTCGCGGTGCTCCCGAATGCGCCGCTCCAAGTCTTCGGCCCACCCCACATAGAAGGTTGCCCGACCGCGCGCCGCGCTGCTGCCGATGGTTCTGCTTGACCTCAAAATGTAGACGTGTCCCATAACGTCTTGCATGATGTATAATCCTTTGCGGGGGCGCGGGTAGTTTGGCGACGAGCCGCGACCCCCTATAACAGTGGCGATGTACTAAGCGGTCAACGCGGCGTGCATCGCCACGCTGACACTTGCGACTGGAACCCAGAAACGCAGCCGCGAATTTACGGCGATCTGCACCTGCTGCGTCCGATAATTCATCCCGATCACCGTACCGGGAACCTGCATCACGACCTCGCCGCGATCATTCCGGCGGGCATAGACGACACTGTCTTTCAGACCGATGCGCTCCCCTCCTTGTTCTGCGACCCCTAAGCTACTCACGATTACCTCTCCTATTCCTGCAAGCTGTGCGGACTTTGGTATCTGAGTGAGCGCCCTAGTTTGTTACCTAATTAGGTAACAAAATTGACAAAAAGTAACTCACTCAGGTACTATAATTATACCTAACTAGGTACTTGTGTCAAGTGCCTAGTTAGGTAACGAACAGTTAAGAATTTGCCAGACGCGTGACCAATGGATGCCGACCTGCTCGGCGATTTCCCGCAGGCTAAGACCTTCTGAACGCAAACGGCGAATTGCGATTTGGCGCTGTTGGCGGCGGGCGCGCCCAGCCGCCGACCGGGGGGCAAAAGTTTCAGGGACGGGGAAGAAGTTGATTTGTCTGGGATACGAGACGTAGCCCCTCAGGTCCACACCCACGAAAAGCGACTTAGACACAAGTCGCTTTTTTATTTTCTAATTCGAATAGGTTCTCAAATCCCCTCTATGCTGGCTTGAGTGGCAGCCGGATATGAACAGTCGTACCGTACCCTAAACGGCTCTCGACGGTGATCGTGCCCCGATGCAGTTCGACGTAGGCTTTGGCAATCGTCAGACCCAACCCCAGCCCACTCACGACCCCGATATTGCTGCCCCGGAAAAATGCTTCGAAAATACGCCCCTGTTCGTCTGGCAAAATGCCGATGCCCGTGTCCCGCACCCAAAGATCGACGACTTGATCAGCCAGCGCCAGCCTGACCTCCACCGGATTAGCAGGTGGCGAAAAGTGCGCCGCGTTCTGCAGAACATGGAACACCGTTTGCTTTAAGAGGACGGAATCGGCGCTCACTATGACCGACTCAGCAAAGTCGAGGCGGTACTTTCCGGGCTGACCAAACTGCGCTTCCAGTCCTTGCGCGGTCTCACGACACAGGGCGCTGAAGTTGACCGGGCTAACCCGCACCTTGTCAGGCGTGAGTTCGCCTGTCATGACGAGACCGATCTGCTCCATGATCCCGGTCAGGTGCCGAACCTGCAGATAGATATTCTTGAATTTGCTCGCTCTTTGTTCCGCGGTGAAGCGCTCGTGATACGTTTCCAGCGACTCAGCACTGGTCTGAATAATGGTGAGCGGGGTACGAAACTCATGGGCAATGTGCTCCATCATCCGGCTCTTGAGCTGGCTCAGTTCAGCTTCCTTGGCTAGCGCCGTTTGCAGCCGCTCTTGCTCAATCAGCGCCTGCTGATAGCGCTGATGTTCCGACAGATCGCGGATCGACATACTGGCCAACTGTTCCCCGTCATCCCGAGTGGCAAACAGGCTCATCGACAGTTCAAGCGGAAAGGCGGTGTGATCGGGACGAAAGCCGATTAACTCCGATTGAGCATGTCCAGTTTTCCTGACCGTATCGGCGAAACGGAGAAAACGGGGATCAGTTTCATCAACGAGGTCAGATCGTTTGCTTGCAATCAGTTCAGCCTCGGTTCGTCCAAAAATGCGGCACGCCGCCGGATTGACCATCAGGATTTGGGCCTGTTCATTGGTCAAGAGGATGCCTTCTTGACTGTTCTCCATGATCAATCGCAGTCGTGCTTCACTGGTTTCGAGCGCTTTGGCCACTTGATGCTGCTGGGTGATATCGCGCGTGATGCCGACAACGCCGACAATCTGCCCCTCGCTATTGCGCAGCGGGACTTTGGTGGTTGACACCCACAGGGTCTCGCCGCCGGGCGCAACGACCGACTCGGTCTGGTTCATGATCGCTTGCCCGGTGCGCATGATGGCCTGTTCATCGGCGTAAAAATTCGCGGCAATCTCGGGCGGAAACAGATCAAAGTCGGTATGGCCGATGATTTGTTCCCGCGTAAAGGTCATTTGTTCGTGAGGGATGCGGTTAATCATCACGAACCGGCTGTCCGTGTCTTTGATAAAGACTAAATCGGGCAAATTGTCGATTAGGGTGCGCAGCAGGGCGCGCTCCTGGGCCAGTTCTTCGACGATTTGCTGGCGTTCGGTGCTGTCCCGCACCAGCGGTTGCTCTTCACTTGCTTGCAGGGCGGCGACCGGCTGTTGAGCAGCAGGGGTACTGCGCAGCACCAGCATACCCGCAGCAATCTGCCCCTGTTGATCGCGGACGGGCAGCGCCTGAGCATGGTAGAGGAATTGGTTGTGGTGACCTTCGAACTCGGTGCTCTGCCCTTCAAGCGCGGCTCGGTAGTGGGGCAAAAGCTGCGCTTGCGTGTCGGGCGGGAACACCTCCGACAGTGTTTTTCCGATCATCTCTTGGGAAATCAGCCCGGCGGCTTGGAGAAGCGCACCTTCAGCGAGCAGATAGCGCAGTTCATTGTCGAATACGAGGATGGCCACGTCGGGCAGGCTCTGCACCACCAGTTGATACAGCGCTAGATCAGGTAGTTTCATTGGGAGGAGAGTGTCAGCAACGAAGGGCATAGTCGTATTCCGCGTCCCCAAATGTCACACTAAAAAACGGCTTGAAAGTAAACCACATCAAGAATAGATCATAGAACGCCGCATGAGATCGACGATTTTCCACATTGTAGCATCGGATATCTTGCTGACGAGTAGAAACTAAGGGGCAGCATCCCTGTGATGAGAAGAGGGCACAGGGGAAATCAAGGATTCATCACATGTCCATGCAAACGTTGATCAAGTTGATCAGCGTTTTTTGTTTGCTTAACAGCCACAAGCATAATTATGACCAACTGAATAATGAATCTTGAGCTTTGAGAGGTAGTCGAATGGGCGAGCCAGTACCGACAGACCATGAGCTAATCGCTTTCTGGTTTCCCTTTTTTCAGGCAATGAGCATTGAAGAAGCTGAACGCTTTACTTGGCGCTGGGGCTTGCCTCTTGAAAGCACGCCCGAGTTACGAAGCATCGCGAAACAGTTCAGCTTACCCGCCTCTGCGCTCCTTGGATATTCAGTCCCCGAGCCAGTTCCGGAGCTTGATTTTGGGGCGGAAATGACAACAGGGGAGAAACTGCATTGGTTATGGCAGACGGCTTTTGCGCAGCTAGAGGGTATTGGTCAGAGCACAGCGATTCTGGATTGGTGTCAGTACTACGATGATCTCTATAAACGCCTTGAACCTTTTGTCAGAGTCTCCGGGTGGGATGGTTTATTACTCGACTGGGCGAAGGGGTCAAAACTGGTGAACACTCAGCCACCACTGGCACACTCAGTGCGGGGTCAACTTCAGCTCACTATCCTGCGCCATTGGGTCGAGTATTACAAATTATGTGATGACATCTATAATCTAGAAAGAAGAGCGAGAGCGACCACGCTGCTCGATCAATGGACACAATTTGTTGTACTTCATGGTATTGGTACGTGGCTCATCAACCTAGGAACATTTTTCGCTCAGATTGCGTATTGGCGAGCAATATTTGGACTGTTGACTCCTCGACAAATTATCAAACTTGAGACTTGGGGAAAGTCGGAATTTAAGTATGGAGCGCCCAGCTCACTGGTAGAACTTTCCAAGCTTTTGGCAGAAGTTAAGCTGCGCTAGTTTAAACGATTTTCGCCGCGCTTTTGACTATTCACCCAGGGCTTAGACTCGTTACAAACAGTGTCCCGGCTTGCATTTTGGTGGCGGGTTAGCGACACTACCGCGAAACTTCAGGAACCGAGACTCCATGAACCACAGCACGACGATTGCTCAAACCCTCAATGTCAGCTCCGCGCAAGTCAAAACCACGATTGAACTGCTCGACGCGGGCAACACGCTCCCGTTCATTGCGCGCTATCGCAAAGAGATGACGGGCGGCCTCGACGAAGATCAGATTCGCCGCCTGCAAGAACTGCTCGCTCATCTGCGCGCGTTGGACGAACGGCGGCAAACGATTCTGACCTCGATTGAGGAGCAAGGGAAACTCACGCCAGAACTCGGCGCGCAGTTGACCGCCGCGCAATCGCTGACCGAACTCGAAGATTTGTATTTGCCCTATCGCCCCAAGCGGCGCACCCGCGCGGAGATCGCCCGCGAAAAAGGGCTGGCCGGTCTCGCCGATCTGATCCTCCAGCAAGCGCGGCTACGCCAAACGGAAACGCAGATCGCCTCGCCGTATGTCACCGCCGACGTACCGACCGTCGACGCGGCGTTGGCCGGGGCGCGCGATATTGTCGCCGAAGCCATCAGCGACCATGCGCGCATTCGCGGCGGCGTGCGCGAAAAAGCCCTGAAGTGGGGCTTGCTGCGCAGCGAGAAAATCGCGGATGCGGCGGACGAAAAGAACGTCTACGCCACCTACTATGCCTATGAAGCGCGCATTGATCGCGTGCAGCCCTATCAAGTGCTCGCGATCAACCGGGGCGAAAGCGAAAAAGTGCTGCGGGTGAAGGTCGATGTCGCCGAGCGCGATTGGCTCATGCCGATTCACGCCGTTTATCGCCCGGATTCCCGCTCGCCGCTGGCGGGCCAGCTCGAATTAGCGATCAGTGATGCGGCGAAACGCCTGCTGCTCCCCGCCATCGAACGCGATGTGCGCGCCACCCTCACCGAACAGGCCGAGACGCACGCGATTCAGGTCTTTGCGCTCAACCTGCGCGGACTGCTCAACCAGCCGCCGCTGGCGGGGCATGTGGTCATGGGCATCGACCCAGCCTACCGCACCGGCTGCAAAGTCGCCGTGATCGACGCGACGGGCAAAGTACTCGCGACCGACACGGTGTACCCGCACGAACCCCAGCGCCGTTGGGGGGAAGCCAAACACACCTTACAGCGACTGATCACCACGCATCACGTCACGCTGATCGCCATTGGCAACGGCACCGCCTCGCGCGAGACCGAACAACTGGCTGCCGAACTCACTGACGCCGACCGCCACTACCTAATGGTCAATGAAGCGGGCGCGAGCGTGTACAGCGCCAGCCCGTTGGCGCGCGCCGAACTGCCCGATCTCGACGTCACGCTGCGCGGCGCGGTTTCGATTGCGCGGCGGGCGCTCGATCCGCTGGCGGAACTGGTCAAAATCGAGCCGAAAGCCATCGGCGTTGGGCTGTATCAACATGACGTGAACCAGAAGCAGTTGGCCGATAAACTTGATGCCGTCGTCGAAGCGACCGTCAACCGCGTCGGCGTGGATGTGAATACCGCGTCGGTCGCGTTGCTCACGCATGTCGCCGGGATCGGGCCGAAGCTGGCCGAACGCATCATCGAACACCGCGACCGGGAGGGCGTGTTCAGCAGTCGCGTCGAGTTGAAGCAGGTCGCCGGGTTGGGTCCCAAAGCGTTTGAGCAGGCTGCCGGATTTTTGCGCGTGCGGGCGGGAAAAAATCCGCTGGATGCCAGCGCCATTCACCCGGAAAGTTACGCCATTGCGACGGCTGTCCTCGAACGCGCCGGGCTTGACCTGAAAACGCCGCCCGCCGAGCGCGCCGAACCACTCAACGCCCTGCTTCAGCGCTACACCGTCGCGCAGTTGGCCGCCGAGTTGGGCACGGGCGTACCGACGCTCACCGACATCCTCGAACAGCTCGTCCGCCCCGGTCGTGATCCGCGCGAAGACTTGCCCGCGCCCATCTTGCGCAGCGATGTGCTCTCGGTGGAAGCGCTGCAAACGGGGATGCGGCTCAATGGCACAGTACGCAATGTGGTCGATTTTGGCGTGTTCATCGACATCGGCGTGAAGCAGGATGGGCTGCTGCATCGCAGCCAGATTCCCCGCGGCCACTCCTTGAGCGTCGGCGACGTACTCGAAGTGGAAATTCTGAACGTCGAGCGAGAACGCGGTCGGATCAGCTTGGGTTGGGTGAAGTAACTCAGCAAAGAAACCTAACGCCCGTCGTTTTGGTTTTCCAGCGTTACGGGTATGATCGCCGCAGTTACACCGGGACGCCACGGACAAGCCGTCCGCAGTCGGCGTGAATTTGGGAGAACCATCAGTATGAAGCGCATCTTATTGATCGGGTTGAGTCTGCTGCTGCTGACGGTGGTCGTCGTGGCACAGGATGAGCCAGAAGCAACCGCCACCCCAGCCACCGATATTGTCATGCCCGTCGATGTGGAGGATGTCCCCGAGGGCTGGACGCTCGTCTGGAACGATGAGTTCACCGACCCGGCGATCAACCGCCGCCACTGGGGCTTCGCGACCGGGGGGAACGGCTTCGGCAACAACGAACGCCAGCACTACACCGACCGACCGGAAAACGCCTATATCGAAGACGGCAGCCTCGTCATCGAAGCGCGGGCAGAACGCTACCGGGGCAACGACTACACCTCCGCCAAACTGCAAACCCTCGTACTGGCCGATTGGCTCTACGGTCGCATTGATATTCGGGCGCGCCTGCCCTATGGTCAGGGCATCTGGCCAGCCTTCTGGATGCTGCCCGCGCAGGGCACCTATGGCAGTTGGCCGAACAGCGGTGAGATCGACATCATGGAGCTGCTCGGGCACGAGCCGGAAACGGTCTACGGGACGATTCACTATGCCGGGGAGTCTGGTCATGAGCAGTCCGGCACGCACTTCACGCTAACCGAAGGCACCCTTGCCGATGATTTCCACACCTTCACGCTCATCTGGGAAGCGGAGAGTCTGCGCTGGTACGTCGATGGCATGCTGTATCAGGAACTCACCGAGTGGTCGACGCCCATTGGCGAGTATCCTGCGCCGTTCAACCATGCGTTCTATCTGATTCTGAACTTGGCGGTCGGCGGCAACTGGCCGGGTTATCCCGATGAAACCACTGCGTTCCCGCAGCGCATGTGGATCGACTATGTGCGTGTGTATCAGACAAATCAGTAACGCAAGGTTGTTGGCGGCACACAGCGACGGTGGGAACGATAGAGGATCTCGTGTTTGCAGCCCGCTAGTCCGCTCAACTTGTTAGCGTATGTCGAGATCACTGGGACTCTGGTATGGTTACTCCAAGCAACCGACAGCAGTCCCAGTCGTTACCAAATACCGATTCCGAGCCTATGCTATACTGAAGTGTGTGGTGATTATCCCTGTAAACCATACAACGTTAAAGATGTGTTGGGAGTGCTATGTGAGTTACAGGACACGGTCTATTCTTTTCAACGCACCGCTCGACTTTGCAGTTGCTTCTGGCGCCTATCTTCTTGCCTTCTCCATCCGATTGATAGGTCTGCCCACCTCAAGCTTCCAAATCCAGTTCATTCTGCTCTCGGCGCTCATTCTTACAGTTAGCCTCTGGTTGTTTGGTGTCTACAAACAGTTATGGGAACACACGAGTGGCAACAGCAGCACCGTTATAATTCGGGCGGTTATGGTCGCCACAGCCCTTATATTCATCTTGGGTTTCGTGCCAGTTCCTCGTCCGTTGCCATTAAGCGTGATTATCGTCGGGAATTTGCTCTCATTGGGCGGATTTATCGCCCTGCGCTATCGTTCGCGACTCGTCAACTTACGCAGCTTCGCCGACATCCTCCGCAGCAAGCCGACGGTCGAACCGACCAAAGTACTGATCGTTGGCGCGGGTAAACTGGGGCAAAACACCGCTTACCAGTTGTGCCAGAAGTCGGTCTTAAACACGTATACCATTGTCGGTTTTATTGACGATGACCGTGCTAAGCTCGGCATGTATATCGAAGGCGCACCAGTCTTGGGCGACCGCACCGAAATCATCACCATTGCTAAAACACGGCACATTGACCTGATCATCGTCGCGTTGCAAAATATTCCGCAGAGTGAATTCCGCAGCATCCTGCGCGATTGTGAAAGCACTTCTGCGCGGTTGAAGATCATGCCCGATGTTGAATCGGTGATTGACTCGAACGTGAATCGGCCTTTGCTGCGTGACGTGACAATTGAGGATCTCCTTGGACGCAGCCTTGCCACTCAGTCAGATATTGTCGACCTCAACCCCATCCGCCAAAAAGTTGTTCTGGTGACAGGTGCTGCCGGTTCGATTGGCTCGGAACTCTCCCGGCAGATGGCCAGCTATCGTCCTACCCATCTGATCTTGCTGGATTCCAATGAGAGCGACCTGCACGATGTTCAACTCGATCTCCGCTTACAGCATCGTGACCTGCAAATAACACCCATCCTCGGCGATATTACACAACCGGCCGAACTCAAAGCGGTTTTTGAGCAGTATCGCCCCGAGATCGTCTTCCACTGTGCTGCGTACAAGCATGTGCCGATGCTCGAACGATATCCGCACAAAGCCATTCAAGCGAACGTGTTCGGCACTAAAAATCTCGCCGAACTGGCGCATCAATTTCAGGTTGAACGCTTTGTGCTGATTTCGACCGACAAAGCCATCGATCCATCCAGTGTGATGGGCGCGAGCAAGCGAGTGTGTGAACTCATCATTCACCATCTCCAGAGTGAATCCGGCACACGCTTTGGGGCTGTGCGCTTCGGAAATGTTCTGGGCAGCCGGGGCAGTGTCGTGCCGATCTTTGCCCGGCAAATCGACTCTGGCGGGCCAGTCACTATCACTGACCCGGAAATGACGCGCTACTTTCTCACTATCCCGGAAGCGGTGAATCTGGTGCTCCATGCGGCCTGTATGACCCAGGGCGGTGAATTGTTCGTCTTGGATATGGGGGAGGAAGTCCGGATTCTTAAGCTCGCCGAGCGAATGATACGCCTGCGCGGTTTGCGTCCGTATGTCGATATTCCGATCGAATTTGTCGGCATACGACCGGGAGAAAAACTGCACGAGACCCTGTATATGGAGCACGAGGAAGCCACGCCAACCATCCATCCCCAGATTCTGCGCGTCGACTATTGGAAGAGTGAAGTCAGAAGCGATTTTTGGGAGCAGGTGCGAAATCTCATTGAAGCCCACGACCCCGAAGTGATTCGTAAACAACTTCAGGAACTGGTTCAACTACAAAACCCGGTCGCCTAAAATTCGCTTGAGCGCCAACAGCAAACTTAGATGAGGCGACATTTCAACTCATCCAAGTTTGCTGTGGTGTTTGTTTGGTGTATCGCCTTCAGATCGCAATTACGCCGCGGTCGATCAGGTCAAAGACCGATTCGTAGATGGCTTGCAGCGATGTATAGCGCGGACGGTAGCCGATCAAGCGCTGCGCTTTGGCAATGCTCGCATTCGGGCTGTGCGCGATATGATCCCAGGTGGCGAGCGCTTCAGCTTCGGGGACGGTCGTGCGCCACTGTTCCCACCCAAGATATGTCAGCCGCGCGGGCTGACCGAACCACGCCGCCACCGCTTCGGCGTAACCGCGCAGGCTGATCGCCGCCGGGGAGACGACGTGGAAATTTTCACCGCACGCGGTGCTCCAGTTCGCCATGGCCTGCATGAAAGACTGCGCGACATCATCGGCGTGCACGTGATGCACGGTCTCCAAACCGAGGTTCGGCAGGCACAATTCTTCGCCGCGCGCCAGCACCGCAAAGGCTTCCGGATTGAAGTGCCCCGCTGGATTCAGCGGCGCCCACCCCGGCCCGACGATGTGCCCTGGCATGAGCACCGCCGCCGGAAAACCATTGCGCCGCGCTTCGTTGAGCAGATACGCTTCGATGGCCGCTTTCTGAATGCCGTACTCGCCAAAGGGTTGACGCGGTTGTTCCTCGACGGCGGGCACCACCGTACTGTGACCGTGCGCCCAAATCGTGCCGCAGTGCAGGAACTGCTGCACCTGCCCGCGCAGCGCTTCGACCAGATGCTGCGCGCTCGCTAGGGTGAAGCAGATCATGTCGATCACCACATCCGCGCGCAAATCGCTGATGCGCGCCCCGAACGTGCCCGCCGCTTCTTCCGCCTCGCGATCAATGCTGATCTGCTGGACGCGCTGCCACGCGGCATGCGGCTGATACGGCGCGCGCTGCCCGCGGCTCAAGGCGATCACTTCATGGCCAGCCTCAACCAGCCGGGGGATCAAATACGTGCCTACATGCCCGGTGGCTCCAATGACGACGACGCGCATGCCTTCCCTCCGTGATAACTGTCAGCTCTCATTACTACCCATGATACCTTAGTCGCGCGGAATGCGGATAGCGGGCATTTCGTCAGCGGACGGCGCCGGACTGCGAATGGCCAAGCATCAGGTGATCGGCTCGGGCAAATTAGAAGCCACGGGGGGCAAAAGCGGTATGGAGGGCAGTGCGGGAGTCGTAATTCCAACCAAAGCGGCATACCATAGTAGGCCAAACACGAGCTTTTTACCGACCTACCGACCTTCTTCGAACGTTCACACAGGGCAGAATTATGAGCGCTTCTTCGACTATTCGCAAAATCGTGGTGACGGGTGGCAGTGGCAAAGCCGGGCGCGCCGTCGTCGCGGATTTACTGGATCACGGCTACAACGTCGTGAATGTGGATATCAATCCGCCTGCAACGCGGATCGTGCCGTTCCTGCGCGTTGACCTGACCGATTATGGGCAGGCCGTCGAGGCGCTGCGCGGCGCGGATGCGGTTGTGCATCTGGCGGCTATCCCCGCGCCCGACATCATCACCGACCAGCAGACCTTCTCCATCAACACCTTGAGCACCTACAACGTCTTTTCGGCGGCGGCGCTGCACAAGCATCAGCGCATTGTGTGGGCGTCCAGTGAGACCACACTCGGCCTCCCGTTCGATGATCCCGTACCGCACTATGCGCCTATCGACGAAGAGCACCCGCTCTACCCGCAGTCGTCCTACTCGCTCTCCAAAGTCGTCGGGGAAGAGATGGCGCGACACTTCAATCGCTGGAGCGGCATTCCCATCATTGGCCTGCGCTTCTCGAACATCATGGAACCGCACGACTACGACCGCTTCCCGACGTGGCAGCATGACGCGCGCGTGCGCAAATGGAATCTGTGGAGCTATGTCGATGCCCGCGACGTGGCGCAGAGCAGCCGCCTTGGCCTCGAAAGCGATCTACCCGGGAGTCACGCGTTCATCATCGCCTCGGCGGATACGTGTATGCTGCGCACCAATGCTGATCTCATGGCGGAAGTCTTCCCCGGCGTTCCCCTCAAACCGGGCACGGGCGATCACGATACGCTGCTCGGCGTGGACAAAGCGCGGCAAATGCTCGGCTATGCGCCGGGACGTTGGTGGCGCTAACGCGATGCCGCTGACCGCGCGTCGCGCCACCACACAGGTGATCGTGATGGCTCCGTTTCTCACCGATTCCGACTGGACGACGCTGCAAGCCGCGGTTCAGTCGGGCGCGGAACAGCTCACACTGACCTGCTGCGGCGGCGGCGCGTACCTCCGCACGAGTCCGCGCGGCCTGCGGCATTTCGCGCATCTGCCCAATGCAACTGTGTGCGCGACCGCCAAACGCGAAACCATTGAACACTTACGGGCGAAAGCCGAGATCGCGTGGGCGTGTCAGGCGCACGGTTACGCGGTCACGCTGGAATATCCTTATGGCGACTGGCGCGCCGATGTCTACGCGGAGAAAGATGGTGACCGCCGCGCCTTTGAGGTGCAGTGGAGCGCGCAAACGCTCGCCGAGACGGAACGGCGGCACGTCCGCTATCAGCGCGACGGCGTGCGCGACTGTTGGTTTTTCCGCACGCTGCCGCCTGACTACCAACCGAAGGGGACGCTCCCAGCCTTCGCGCTCAGTGTAGACGCCAACGAGCGCACCGGAATACAGTTGAGCCGCCAGCTTGGGGCGGATCTGCGCACGACTGAGATTTACGCGCTCGGCACGTTCGTCGGCGACCTGCTCACCAATCGGGTGCGCTGGTGCGACCATGCGCACGCACATACCATGCCGGACTGCGAGATCGTCGTGTTCTATACACACTGCTACCGCTGCAAGAAAGCGGTCTACGTCTACAGCGTGGGCAATCCGCTCTCCGCGTGTGGTCTGGAAATCCGCCTCTCCGCCGACCAGCGCTTCAAACTCAGCTTGGACGCCGCGGTGCGCGCCGCCGTCCACGACTTTCTGGCCACGCCCGCCGGGCAGCGCCTGTCGATCAGCGTCGATGGGCGGCACTTTCAGTGTGGACACTGCGGCGCCGACCAAAAAGACGCACGCATCATCGAACTGAGTGAGCGCGTGCGGCAGGGTCTCGGCGATGTCGTCGCCCGCACCCGCCAGCCCATCACCTTCACGCGCCCACCCACAGTCGCATTGCCCCACTGGTGTTATCCCCGCGAAAACGACTTTTGCTGTAATCCATATAATTCATGAAAATGCCAGCAGGGGAAGAATTTCCGTGATACTATTGCAGCGTTAGAATGAACTTGCTGATAGGCTGAACGCCGCACCATGACTCAGGCATCCGAGCCCCTGCCCCCTCCCAGTTCGTTGGCGGCCGAATACAAGCGGCTGGAACAACTCATCGACTATGCTGCCCAGGGACACGATATTTCCCGCTTCGGCGGACATGCCGTCCTGTATGTTAATCCTGACACCCACCGGGTCATCGACAGCAACCTGTATGCGCTCAGTATGACCGGGTATACCCGCGATCAACTGGTGGGGCTGCCTATGGAAGATCTGGAAGTGCCAACCGGCATGGATGATCCGCCGCGTACCTATGTCGAAAATTCGGTTGTCGAACACGTCTATATCTGCAGCTACCGGCAGCGCAGCGGCCACTTGATCCCGGTCGAGGTGCACCGCCGTCTGCTCTACAAGAACGAAGACCGCGTGCTGTACTACCGCATCGAGGATCGCTCGACGGTCAGCCGCCTATGGCGGGAACTCCAGCGGCGCGAAGATACGGGTTTTCAATTTCAGCAGCGGCTCAAGGCGCTCAACGAACTGACTATGGAACTCAGCCGCATCGATGCGCAGGACGCGCTGTGCTATCAAACCATCAAGCTGGGCATCGAACGGCTCGGGTTTGACCGCATGGGCATGTGGTTCTGTGATGTCGAAAACGGGGAAATGATCGGCTCCTACGGGATTGACGAAACGGGTGCGATTCGTGCGGAACATAACCAGCGCTGGCCGTACGCCTCCACCTTTGTCACGGACTTTCTGGCGGGTAAAACCGAAGTCGTGACGCGTTATGAGGAAGGTCCGCTGTTCAATGATCGTTCGGAAGTCGTGGAGTATGGCTGGCATATGGCCGCGCCCATGCAGCATGGGGCTGAACTCATCGGCATACTGACCGTCGACAATCTGCTGCGCAAACAGCCGATGAAGAATTACGAGCCGGAACTGCTGCGCATGTATGGCATCACCATCGGCCATCTGATGCAGCTCCGCCGCGTGCGCGACCAAGCGTTTGCCGTGCGTTTGGAACAGGCGCGCAGTGGCATGCTGCGCGAATTCATCGCCAAAGTTGGCCATGATTTCAAAACACCTCTTGCCGTCATCAACACCAGCAGTTTTCTGCTCCAGCGGCTCGATGATGGCGAGAAACGCTCGGCGCAATCCAGCCGCATTCAGCAGCAAGTGCGCCTCATCAGTCAAATGCTCGACGACATCCTCGAATTTGTCGCGCTGGAACGCGAACTGGTGCTGAATTACAGCATGGTCGATCTGCGCCCGTTGATTCAGGATGTGATCGACGAACACGCGAGCGCCGCCGCTGATAAAAAACTCCAGCTCGAGGTGCAGTTCGAGGACACAACCATCATCCGCGCAGACAGCCAACAACTCCGGCGGGCTCTCAGCGAGCTGCTCAAAAACGCGATTCAATACACGCCGTCGGGTGGGCGCATCTGCGTCAGCGCCATCCGCTATCCGGAAGAAATCGGCATCCGCGTGCAGGACAGCGGCATGGGCATCAACAGTCTGGCGATCGATAAAGTGTTCAAACCGCTCTACCGAGCGGATGAAGCGCGCACCGACCGCCGTACGGGCTTAGGGCTGCCGATCGCCAAAACCATCGTCGAAGCCCATCATGGACGCATCGTTCTGGAAAGCACGCAGGGACAGGGCAGCACGTTCGAGATCATCCTACCGCCAATGTAGCCCTGTCCCCGGTCTAAGGAATCTGCCGCTGTGCCCATGCCGACACGCTCGCTCGCCAACTCTCTCTCCGGTGCCGCGACCACCGGGCAGTCAGCGCAATCAGTCGACCGTGAGGAAGCTCCATGACGACCCAACTCACCCAACGGCAAGCCTCCCTCGCGATGATGGTCGCCAGCAGCGTCCTCCTCGCGTTGATGTTGGCGTACACACTGTTTCGCAGTGATTTCCCCCTTTCTGCCGACCTGCTCAAGCTGTCCACAGCCTCCGTCACCGTCCTGACAGTGTTCTACTGGCGGCGGTTGGAATTCATCCGCTCGGTATTCATCCTGGCCTCTACCCTGTTCATCGGCTTTGCCTTGCCTCCGGAAATAGTCGCGCGCTCGATTGCGCAGGCCGTGTTGATTCCGCCGATTATCGCGTTGGTGATGGGTGGCATCCGCTCGATCATCGGGTCGACCATTATCGTCTGGTTGATCCTGCTCCTGCGGATGGATCTGCAGGGCACGCTCGCCCCTTACGGCATTTTGGTGAGCGCCTTGTGCGTGACCGGACTCGTCGTCGGACGACTGATCATGGATACGGCGCGGCGCAGCGCGGAACGGCAGCTCGCCGAACTGCGTCTCAGCGAGGAGCGCTACCGCGCCATCTCGCAGCTCATCTCCGACTATGCCTTTGCGTACAGCGTTGACGAACAGGGGAAGATTCAGCGGGAATGGGTGGCCGGCGCGTCACTGCAAACTTTAACCGGCTATCATCGCGATGATTTGGCGCGCATCACCAACCCGTATGCGCTCTACCAGCCCGCCGATCAAGTACGTGCTCAAAGCGAAATCCAGGCAGTGCTGCGCGGCCAGACGATCTCCAGCGAATATGAGATCATCTCGAAAAACGGTGAAAAACGCTGGCTGTATATTCGTCGCCTCCCGATCTGGAACGAAGACCAGACGCGTGTTATCCGTTTTTATGGGGCGGCGCAGGACATCACCGAGCGCAAACACGCGGCCACCGAGCTGGAGCGGTTGAACGAAGACCTCGAAGCCCGGGTGAGCCAGCGCACTGCCCAGTTGGAAACGCTCAACGCCGATCTCGAAGCCTTCACCTATTCGGTGTCGCACGATTTACGCGCGCCGCTGCGCGCGATTGAGACGTTTACGCGCGCGATTGAGGAACATCACGCCGCTGATCTCCCGGACAAAGCCCGGCACTACTTTGAGCGCATTCAGGCCAACGTGCAGCGGATGAATGTGCTCGTCGAAGACCTACTGCAGCTCTCGCGCACCAGCCGCCAGCCCATGCGCCGCGAAACCATCGACATGAACATGCTGGTCGAATTTGTGCTCACGGATCTGCGGGCACACGCCGATGTGACGCACGTACAGTTCAAGGTGCAGACCCTGCCGCCCGGCTGCGCCGATGAGTCGCTGCTTCAGCAGGTATGGATCAACCTACTCACCAATGCGATCAAATATTCTTCCAAAGTGGCAAACCCAACTCTGGAAATCGGCTATATAATCAAAGGCGACCAGACGGCTTACTTTGTCAAAGATAACGGCGCGGGGTTTGACCCGGACTACGCGCATAAACTCTTTGTGATCTTTCAACGCCTGCACAGCGACGCGGAGTTTGACGGTACAGGCATTGGCCTTGCCATCGTTAAACGCATCATCACGCGGCACGGCGGGCAGGTATGGGCCGAGGGTCAGATCGGCGCGGGCGCGACCTTTTATTTCACGCTTGGATCGGTGGCGACGCTCAACGGGTGTGCGGAGACTTAAATCGGCGGCGCGCCGTCTCCGGCTGGCAAAGTCTCACCATCGTACTCGATTATGGCGCTCATTGAGGTTGATTAATGCCAGAACCCATACACGTGCTCATCCTTGAAGATCGGCTGGACGATGCCGAAATCATGGTTCTTGAGCTAGAAGCGGATGGTTATGAAGTCCGCTGGGCACGCGTCGAAACCCCGGAAGCGTTTCTCGACCAGCTTGAGTTCAACCCGGACATCATTCTCGCGGACTACACCCTCCCGCGCTTCACCGCGCCAGATGCGCTCGCGCTGCTGCAAAAGACCGGGCGCGACATCCCGTTCATTGTCGTGACAGGCAGCATCAGCGAAGAAGCGGCCGTCTTCTGTATGAAGCAGGGCGCCGCCGATTATCTGCTCAAAGATCGCCTGAGCCGCCTCGGCGAAGCCGTGCGCCATGCGCTGCACACGCAGAATCTCCGCTTGGCGCAGCGCGCCGCCGAACGACAGTTGATCGTGTTAGGGCACGCGGTTGACACCTCGATCAACGCCGTAGTGATGACCGACATCGGGGGCGTGATCACCTTCATCAATCGGGCAGTGCTTGATCTCTGGTCGCTTGACCCGGATCTGAGCGTAATCGGTACGCGCCTGCGCGATTTATTGCGCGCGCCTGCCGAAACCGAGCGTTTGCTCGCGCATCTCACCCTGCAGCGCAGCATCAAAGGCGAGCTTCATTCCACGGCGCGCGCGGGACGGAAAATGGTGCTGCAGTACGCCGCGAATCAGGTCGTCGACCAAGCGGGCAAGCTGCTCAACCTGATGTTCACGTTCATCGATGTGACCGAGCAGAAGAAAGCCGAGGAATTGCGCGCCGAACTCCAGCACGAGCGGGAACTACGGGAACTGAAGTCGCGCTTTGTGTCGATGCTCGTGCATGATTTCCGCAATCCGCTCACTTCGCTGCAAATGAGCCTTGCGCTCATCGAGAAGTACACGGAGACGTTCAGTCAGGAGCAGATCCGCGAAAAACTGAGTTCAGCCCAGCGCCAATCGGCGAACATCAATCAACTGGTCGATGACGTGCTGATGATCGGCAAAATCGAACACCTGTCGAGCATTTTCAGCCCCGAGCAAGTCGAGCTCGTCAGCTTTTGCCGCGTATTGTTCGAAGATTTCGCAGCGTCGGTCAGCGCGCGGCACAGCCTGCGCTTTGAGGCGCGCATTGACGAGTTCCGCTACCCCGTCGACCCGGCGCTGCTGCGGCGCGCGCTCACCAATCTGCTGGCTAACGCGGTCAAGTATTCCCCGGCGGGCGGCAGCATCACCATGACGCTCAGCACGGAGAAGAACGCCTTGGTGCTGCGCGTGAGCGACAGCGGCATTGGCATCCCCGAGACGGATCAGAAGCGCATCTTCGACGGCTTCCACCGCGCCAGCAACGTCGGCAGCATCGGCGGGACGGGTCTGGGCTTGGCCATCGTCAAGCAGGTGATCGTGACGCACGGCGGTTACATCACATGTGAAAGCAAGCTCAACCGCGGGACGACGTTCACGATCACGCTGCCACTCGATAGCTAACTACCGGGCAAGTGGTCAGCCTGCCCGGCGCAGTGCTCTTAAAGTTAACTGGCGGCGGGCAGCGGCGCGCCCCCCATGTCGTAATTAGGTCCCAGCGCTTCCGCCGGAACCCAAAGCGCATTGGCATTACAGGCAATCCACAGGCGATAGTACCCGCCTTGAGCGCCGATCACCCACCACGCCTTACCCGCTTCCAGAACAATGTTCGTCGTCGCAGCAGGATCAGGACTGTACAGTGCAGTCGTCGTCGTTAAGACGCGCCCCTGCACGGCGTTCGCCGGGAGACTGACCAGACAGGTCGGCACAGATGCCGAACTTGATCCGGGAACACCGGGCGGCCCACTGACGGGAGTGATGGGCGTACTCGGCGTATCGCCCGAACAGGCGATCGTCAGGCTGCTCGTGTAGACGACCACGCCGCTGATCAACGTGTCGATGCGAAACTCGAAGGTGAACGGATAGCTGGGGAAGGCTTCGGCAAATGCCCCATAGGCTCTAGTCCCATTCGCCTGCTCAACGGGATACGGACCGTACGTCGTGATCACGCCATTATCGATGTAGTTGAGCGTGAATTCCGCCCCCACAGGCAGGTTGTTGAATTCCACATCCTGATTACTGAGATTCGCGTAGACTACCCCTGAGCCAGTCGTACAACTGTACGTTTTGTTGTTCAGCCAACGGCGGTAAGCAAAACCCGTATCCACATTGACGGGCGTCACGGGCGTACTTGCCGTATCGCCAGAGCAGCTAATCGTTATGGTGCTTGTGTAAACCACATAACCATCGATCAGGGTGTCGAGGCGGAACTCAAACGTGAACGGATACGAGGGAAAGGCTTCAGCAAATGCCCCATACGCTCTTGTGCCGCTGGTCTGTTCGACCGTGTACGGGCCGCTCGGGGTGTTAACGCCATTGTCGATGTAGTTGATCGTAAACTCCGCGTTCGCTGGCAGGTTATTGAACTCGACATTCTGATTGCTCAAGTTCGCATAGACCACACCCGCGCCGGTCGTACAACTATAGGTTTTGTCAGCAACCCAACGCCGATACTGATTACCCTCGGCGCTGACCGGCATAAATGGTTGCATGAGCACTAGAGCCAATGCCAGCACGGCGAACCGCGCCCAGAAACGACGCATAGCAACATCTCCTAATTTATACATGGCAAGAGTCATTGTAGTCCAAATCGTATTCCGCGATATGCCCCCAGTGAAGCATCGCTTTGTACCCACGTCCGCGCTATAGTCGAAGCGCATCAACCGCACAGGAGTTATCAGCATGAACTATCGTCTGTTAGGGCGCACCGGCGTGCGCGTGTCGCCGTTGTGCATGGGCACCATGACCTTCGGGGACAGCGCGGACGAAGCGGAATCCGCCCGGATGTTCGCTCGCTGCCGTGAAGTCGGCATCAACTTCTTTGACTGCGCGAACGGCTACGCGGGCGGGCGCTCAGAGATCATCCTCGGCAAACTGATCGCGGACTGCCGCGACGACGTGGTGATCACCTCCAAGTCTGGCTTCCCGCAAAGCGACGGCGTCAACGACAAAGGCTCGTCGCGGCGGCATCTCCAACTGCAGGTCGAAAAGAGCCTCAAGCGGCTGAACACCGACCGCATCGACGTGTACTTCATCCATCGCTTCGACCCGGACACGCCGATCGAAGCCGTCGTCCGCACACTGGATGATCTCGTGCAGCAGGGCAAAATCCTGTATCCGGCGATCAGCAACTGGGCAGCGTGGCAAATTATGAAGGCGCTCGGCATCGCGGCGTATCAGGGGCTGGCACGCGCCGAGGTCTTGCAGCCAATGTACAGCCTCGTCAAACGGCAGGCGGAAGTCGAAATCCTCCCGCTGGCACAAGCCGAAGGTCTGGGCGTGATCCCCTACAGCCCGCTCGGCGGCGGTCTGCTCACAGGCAAATACACGACCACCCAGAAAGCCGAGGACGGTCGCCTCGTGCAGAACAAGATGTACTCCGTGCGCTACGGCGACGCCTATAACTATCAAGTCGCCGAGGCCTTCACGCAGTACGCGGCGGACAAGGGTTATGCCCCGGCGACGCTGGCCGTCGCGTGGGTGATGTCCAACCCGGCGGTGACGGCGGCGATTGTCGGCGCGCGCAGCGTCGCCCAGTTGGAGTCGTCGCTGGCGGCGCTCGATGTGCCCATGACGCCGGAATGGCGCGCAGAAATCTCGGCGCTCTCCGCCACGCCGCCGCCCGCTACCGACCGTTCGGAAGAAGCGAAGTAAGGCGAGCCTCACCCCGTTTTACCCGGCTTAACGTCCCTCTCCCGTCGGTTGAAGGACGGGACGCTCTCAACAATTGAGCACTTGTAGGGACGCGCTTCTGCGCGTCCGTGGTCAGCGGACGGCCAGAAAGCCGTCCCTACAGTGTATCGTCTGAAGAGAGCCTACCTCGAAATGTTAGAACTGCCCTGCCGTGAACCCATTCGGAGAGGGGCAAAGCACCGCTTGGTTCTGGCGGTGAAGCTTGCTGCTGGTGTGCAGACCGATTCCAATCACGCCAGTTT
The DNA here is from genome assembly GCA_041916315.1 of Anaerolineae bacterium. Taxonomy (GTDB): domain Bacteria; phylum Chloroflexota; class Anaerolineae; order Aggregatilineales; family Phototrophicaceae; genus Flexifilum. The sequence goes on along the minus strand of JAYRZU010000115.1, from coordinate 28,657 downwards.
CACCTAAAACCCACCCAATTCCCCCTCAAAACACTTAATGATTGAGGCCATTCGCAAAGTTCATCCCAGAGGATGAGTCAAATTCATATCGTGGGATGAATACGGGAAAACGCTTGTCTGTTACTCTCAAAAGCAGAGCTCGTCTGCTTATTTGCGATGCATGAACACCGCAGCAGCTTTATAGAGGGAGTTTTTTATGAAGGCGTCACGTTTTCTCGCCGTGATCGGCACACTGCTTCTGGCAGTGGGCTTTATGGTTCTCAACCAGTCACGTGCACTCGCCCAAGATGCGCCGGAAGATCCGCCGTTCCTCGCGGAATTCTACGACGCGTGGGCATCGTCCGCACACGCGGACGCGACGGCAGAAGCGTTCAATCACTGGAACACCGAAGCAGAAGTTCCGGATACGTGCGCGAAATGCCACTCGACTCCAGGTTATCGCGATTTCCTCGGCGCTGATGGATCGGCGTTCGGCTCAGTCGAAGCCGCCGCTCCGCTCGGCACAACGGTCACCTGCGATGCCTGCCATAACAGCGTCACCATGACGCTCGACTCGGTCGTCTTCCCGTCGGGCGCGGAAGTGACTGGCGCGGGCGATGCCGCTCGCTGCATGCAGTGCCATCAGGGTCGCGCCTCGACCGTTTCGGTCAACGCGAAACTGACGGAACTCGGTCTCGTGGAAGACATGAACGCGGTCAACCCGGAACTGGGCTTCATCAACATTCACTACTACGCGGCAGCCGCCACGCTGTACGGCTCGGTCGCGCAGGGCGGCTATCAGTATGAGGGTCAGGTCTACATGATGCAGAATCATCATGTCGAAGAAGCTGACACTTGCATTGAATGCCACAACCCGCACACGCTGGAAGTCAACGTCTCGCTGTGCCAGGATTGCCATGAAGACGTCGAAAGCGTTGAAGACCTGCAGTTCATCCGTATGAACGGCTCGCTCAACGATTATGACGGCGACGGCGACATCAACGAAGGTATCGCGGAAGAAATTCAGGGTCTGCAGGAACTGCTCATGGAAGCGATGCAGGCGTATGGTGCGGAAATTGCGGGTGCGAGCATCGTCTATGATGCGCACTCCTACCCGTACTTCTTCATCGACACCAACGGCAACGGCGAAGCCGACGAAGACGAAATCAACGGTGACAACAAGTATGCGTCGTTCACGGGCAACCTCCTGACCGCGGCCTACAACTATCAGGTCACGATGAAGGACCCCGGCGCGTTCGCGCACAACCCGCTGTACACCATCCAGATCCTGTTCGACTCGATCACGACGCTCAATGCTCAGATCAGCGAACCGGTCGACATGGAATTCGCGCACCGCACTGACCCCGGCCACTTCGACGTGACGGCGATGGCGTTCCGCGATTGGGACGCCGACGGTGAAGTCCCGGCCACCTGCGCGCGCTGCCACAGCGCCACCGGCCTGCCGGAATGGATCCACAATAATGGTATCGTCGTCGCTCAGCCGGTCTCCAATTCGCTGACCTGCACGACCTGCCACGACTCGCTCAGCGAATTCACGCTCCTCTCGCTCGACGCGGTCACATTCCCCAGCGGTGCCAGCCTGACCTTCGGTGAAGGCGAAGAAGCGAACCTGTGCCTGGCCTGCCATCAGGGCCGTGAGTCCACGGTGAGCGTCAACCGCGCCATCGGCAACCTCGGCGACGATGAAGTCTCCGAAAACCTGCGTTTCCGTAACGTCCACTACTTCGCGGCTGGCGCGTCGCTGTTCGGCGGCGAAGCGATGGGCGCGTACCAGTACGACGGCAAGGAATACAATGGTCGCAACCTGCACGGTGGCGACGAAGATGCTCCGCAGGTCTGCACCGACTGCCATGACCCGCACGAATTCTCGATCCAGGTGAATGTCTGCGAAGACTGCCACGATGTTGAAGAACAAGAAGACGTGCTCCTGATCCGTCAGGACGAAGACGACGAAGCGATTGACTACAACGGTAACGGTGATGTTGAAGAACCGATCCGTGACGAAATCATGTCGCTGGAAGAAGCTCTGTATGCGGCCATCGTGACCTACGCCAACGAAACTGCTGGCGCAGCCATTGCGTATGACGCGCACTCGTATCCGTACTTCTTCAACGACCTGAACGGCAACGGCGTGGTCGATCCTGAAGAAGCGACCCGTGAAAATGGTTTTGCCTCGTGGACCCCGACCCTCCTGCGCGCTGCGTACAACTACCAGTACACGCAGAAGGATCCGGGCGACTTTGCGCACAACCCCGATTACATCCTCCAAATCCTCATCGATAGCATCGAAGCGGTCGGCGGCGACGTGTCAAGCTACACGCGTCCGCCCGTCGAAGCTGGCGAATAGATCGTAGAGGATTGCAACACCCTCGTTTAGAGAGAGGCTGGGCAGCACTGCCCGGCCTCTTCTCTTTTCCCTCGCTGACCTAGCCCACCCCCTGATCGCACATTTGTACTAAACTAGAGACCATAGATTGATCTCCGAAGGAGAGTGTCCGATGAGCGATCTGGGCAAGTCCATGTCGCGTGACGGCTTTTTGCAGCAGTTAGCAGCGCGCTGGAACGAACTCGACAGCTATATGGCGTCGCTAACCGAACAGCAGCTCACCCAGCCCACCGACGCCGCCGGCTGGACGGTGAAAGATCATGTTGCCCACCTGATGCAGTGGGAAAAATCGGCGCTGGAACTCTTGGACGGCAAGCTCAAGCGCGAAACGCTGGCGATTGACCCGGAAACGTGGAAACAGGGCGATGATGCGATCAACGCGGTCATGCAGCAGCGCTACAAGAGCATGTCAGCGACGGAAGTGCTGGCGACTTACCGGCAGAATCATCAGCGCTTGATGAATAAGCTCAACGCCATGGCCGAAGCCGATCTGCTGCTGCCCTACCATCACTACCAATCCGACGCGACCGACGAACGGCCGCTCCTCGAATGGCTGCACTGGGACACGATTTATCACTACCGCGACCATCTGCCGTGGATCAAAGCGATTGTGGAGCAGGCGTAGATCTCTCCGCACCCCTCCATCTCTGACAACTTCAATGGTTTTCGACGACCATCAGAATCAAAAAGACGAGGCAGTGCCTCGTCCCTACAATTCTGCTGCAAAATCTTCTATTCGCCCGGCTGTGTCAACCATGTGTAGAGATGCAGCACATAGGCGTCCGGCAGGTCTTCCGCGCTGAAGGCGGGCATCTCGCCGCGCGCCGTCCGCACCTGCTCGTAGAAGTCGATCAGCGTCATGCTTGTGCCGCGCAGCGCGGGTTGACCATCCGCGCCACCCTGGGCCTCGGCGCCGTGACAGAACGCGCAGCGCAGCGTGCTCCACAACGCCGCGCCGACATTCGGATCACCGGTGTCGGGCATGGCTTGCGGCGCGTAAATTACGGCGGCGCGCGGAATGATGGTGCTGATGGCCGTCTGCGAAGACGTGATGAAACTGTACAGCGCCACCACCACCACGCCGATCAGGATCAGTGCGAGCGGGATGAAAACGCGGCGGCGGCTGGCGATCTGGTCGGCACTGGCCGTCGCAACCGGCGCGGGGATGCGCCCCGGACGCCACAACAGCGCGATGCCGATGCGCCACAGCACGAGAAACACGACCAGCAGCAGCGCGTGATCGCTGTGCAGGCTGCGGAACAGCGGAATCGTCTCAGCGGGCAGCACACCTGTCACGGCCACCGGCTTCCACAACACCAACCCCGTGACAATCATCAGCGCAGCGCTAATCAGGAGCACCCAGTATTCGAGGCGCAGAGCGAAGCGATAATCGGCCGCGCCGCCGCCAAAGTTGCGCCCAAGCTGCCGGACTGCCGCGATCAGCACGTTGCCGCCGACATCGGCGCGCTGGGCGCTCAACACGAAGCGGCGGTACAAAAACGCGACGACATGATAGATCGCCGCGGCGATGAGCAGCAGCGCGAAGAAGCGGTGCAAAATGCGCGTGCTTTCGATGCCGCCCATGAGGACGAACGCATAGTGTGACCATAGTTCGCCCGCAAATTTCTGCGGTATGCCGGTGATGATCAGGCCGATCAGCGCGACGACGAAGACCAGCGTTTCCAACCGGGGCAGCACCGGGGATGATGGCAGTTTAGTCTCGACAGACATCGTCTACTTCCCCCTTGAGCGCAGGCGGCGGAACACTTCGGTAGCGAGCAGCAGCAGCGGGATGATCGCGGCAATTGGCAGGGCGACATCATAGGCGATGCCTGCTGTATAGAGCGCGGGCTGATGTTCCGGCGTCGCCGGGTAGTGGCCGAGCCACGCATTCGAGAAATCAGCGCTGGCGTCGGGATGACAAGTGCGGCAGGTCGTGACCAGCGTTTCGCGGATGGCGGTGCCGTCACCAATCGGCTGGATGTTGTGGACGCCGTGGCAGTCGTAGCACACTGCTTTATTGGTGACCGCGCCTTCGGTCTCCTGTTCGAACAGCGCGACCGTCGAGCCGTGGAAATCGGTCAGGTAGCTGTCGAAGACTTCCGTGCTGATGTCGTACTGATCCATGATGGACGCGTCCGCGTGGCACTGCGCGCACAGTTCCGGTGAGCGCGTGCGGAACAGCGCGGTCGTCGGGTTGGCGATGTCATGCACGCCGTGACAGTCGATGCAGGTCGGCACATCCGGGTTATCTTCGCCCAGCAGCGCCTGACCATGCACGCTCTGGCTGTATTCCTCGAAGATCACGCCGTGGCAGCGCCCGCAGGTCAGCGAAATGCGCTGGCGCGGTTCGTTCGGCGGCTGCACATCGTGACCGCCGTGGCAGTCGACGCACACCGCCGCTTCAACGCGGTTAGCGCGGATATATTCGCCGTGCACGCTGTCCTGCGCGCGGGTGTACTGATCTTCGTGACAGTTGCGGCACACCGCGTAGCGTTCCAACTGGAAATCACGCACCGTGCGGATGGTGCTCGGCTCGTGCGGATAGCGGAAACTCGGGTGACAGTCATTGCAGCCTAGCGCCCCTTCCGAACTGGAGGCGCCGTGCACCGACGCATGCAGCACCGCCGGGTCGATAGTCACCGAGAGCGTTTCGCCGCTCGGCAGCGTCCACACCTGATCCGGTTTGCTGTGGCACAGCAGACAGTAAGCATCGGACGCTTCGTCGACCGGCGCTTCCGCCGTCGCTTCCGCGCTGACTTCCGGCGCGACTTCAGCCGTCGCCTCAAGGACGACAGGCACTTCGGTCACTTCGGGCGTCGCTTCCTGCGCGACCGCGACCTGCGGGCCGAAGCGCAGCAGTCCCAGCCCACCGGCGATCAACCAGAAGCCGAGGATGAGCAAAACTTTGACCTTGATCGTCATCGCAGCGTCTCCTGTGATTGACGCCGGGCTTGACGGACGAACACGAAGGTTCCGGCGAGTAAGATGAAAGCGACCAAGCCGATGAGGATGACCGTCATCGGGCGGAAACCGCTCGTTACACTGCGTTCGACGGCCACCGCGGCGGCGCGGTCAACGGAGGGGGTCGCCGTGGGCGCGGGCGCTTCAGTCGGTTCGAGGGTGGCGCCGGGGACGCTCAGTTCCGTAAGCATGACCGACACCTGATCGAGCAGCGCATCGGCGTAGGCATAGTTATGGACACCCATACTGCCATCGCCCTGCACGAAGGTCAGCGCGGCGACCGCCCGCTGATACAGCGCTTCGGCCTCGCTGCCCGCGGCGGGCGGGGCGATGCTGGCGATGCGCGCAAACGCAATCGACAGGCGGCTGCGCACATCGGCCTGGGTGTCGTCGACCAGTGACTGCAAGTCGGCGCTGTTCAGCTCAGTATGGCAGCCAGAGCAGCTATCCGGCGGCGCGTCGTCTTCGCCGGGGATGATCGGCTTCCACGTGTGGTTCGCCAGCGCAAAACCGCCCGCCTCGACCGAGGTCATGTGGCAGGTGACGCAGCGCGGGCCCTCTTCCTCGCTGAAGTGCGCGGAGGGGATGCCCGCCACGCCGTCGATGATCGCCTGTCCTTCGAACATTTCGACCACCGGATGATGCAGCGGGTTCACCAGCTCAGTATTCTGGTGACAGCTCGTGCACATCTCGTAGGGCGCGCTCGTCAGGTTGAATTCTTCGTCTTCGGCAGTATGCGGGCTGTGACACACCGTGCAGGTGATGCCCATGCTCGCCGTCTCCAGCGTGAGCGAGTCGGGCACGGGGCCGGAGAGATCGCCGTCGTCGTAGATGCCGCGAATACGCTCGGTAAACAGGTAGTCGCCGCTGTGACAGGTCAGGCATTCGGCCTGCGCGTTCGGGCTGGCGCTCATCGTCTCGAAAGCGGTCGCGTGACCGGAGGCGATCCACTCGTTGTACTGCATGTTGCTCAGGCGGGCATGACCGGAGCCATACCACGCGGCGGTATCCTCTTCGCTGACCAGCGCGTAACCATCCTCATGCACGAGCACGCCACCGGGGCGATAGTCGAGAGGGAACGGCTGATTGCCGCGGCCATGACACTGCCCGCACACCTGCGCATCCGGGCTGACGACGATGGCGTTGTGAATTTCCACCAATTCTTCGTCGTTGGGGCGACCGCCCGCGTCGTCGGCAGTTTCGGCATGCACGCTGCCGGGGCCGTGACACGCTTCGCACATCACGCCGTCATCTTCCCAACGGCCGCGCTCGACGTCTAAGCCGGTGACGTGACAGCCCGCGCAGTTGGTCGTGAAGTCATAGGCCGGGTCCGGCCAGGTTTCCGCCAGCAGATACGGCCGCCACACGCCCGCGACCACATCCCACTCGGCGGGCAGCACGGCATACACGCGGCGCTCCACTTCGTAGAGGTAACGCTGGACGTACTTGCCCGCGCCGATGACGTACACGATGTCGTCTTCGTCAAAGGGGCGCGGCGCATCTTCGCCGGGGAACTGAACCATCCGCAGATCTGCGCCTTGATCGAAGTCTGCGAGGATCAAATCTTTGTCGCGTTCAGAGTCTTGTAAAGCGAGCCCATGCGGCTGTCCCGAGAGGGAGCGCACGAGATTGCGGTGACAGTCGCTGCAGGTGTCCGAACTGACGTATTCAGCGTCGTCCAGTTCGCCTTCCTGTGCGGCAACGGGCGCGGCAGTCGTCAGCCACAGCCCGAGGCCAATACAGCTAGTCCCTAGGATGATCAGTACCAGAATAATCGCACGACGCATGGTGTGCTGCCTTTGGAGTCACGTGTCCACCTTCACTCTAAAATAAGCACCGCCGAGCGCAATCATCCCCGAGACGGATTATTAATCATTCGTGGGGATGATCTTTCGCGCGCGTGAATCGGTTAATGTAGTGGATAGAGTCTACAGTCGGCTACGCAATTTAGTTTTCGCGCACCAAATCGAAGGGGATTCGTCCATGTCATGGTTCAAGCGAATACTGTATCGGGATGGCAACCGAATCTCCATGCATGTCTTCCTGCCCATTCTCCTGATCCTCGGGGGGGTGGTGGGCTTGCTGGCCGCGCCGCCCGCGTGGGAATACAGTAATTCGACCGAATTCTGCGGGACCGTCTGCCACACGATGCCGCCCGAATACCAAACTTACCTCGAATCGCCGCACTCCCGCATTCTGTGCGTCGACTGCCACATCGGGCGCGACCTCATCCTCATCCAGCTCACGCGCAAAGTCGGCCACATGCGGCTGATCGTCGACACGGTGCTCGAAAACTACGAATACCCGATCCGCTCGGCGGAGATGCGCCCGGCCAACGAAACCTGCGAAGTCTGCCACACGCCCGAGAAGTTCTCGGATGACAGCCTGCGCGTGATCCACAACTACGAAGAGAATCGCACCAACGATCCGTATGACACCTACCTGCTGATGCACACCGGCGGCGGCAGCGAACGCCAGGGTCTGGGGCGTGGCATTCACTGGCACGTCGAAAACCCGATCAGCTACATTGCGCTCGACCCGGAACAGCAGGAAATCCCCTACGTGCGCGTCGAGACGGCGGACGGCGAAGTCGTCGAGTATCAGGACATCAACTCGCCGATTGATACGAGCAATCTTGAGCAGTACGAGATCCACGAAATCGAGTGCACGACCTGCCATAACCGCGTCGCGCACCTGCTGCAAACGCCCTCGCGCGCGATCAATGCGGCGCTGCAAGCCGGGGACATTTCGACCGACATCCCGTTCATTCGCAGCCTCGCCGAAGACCTGCTCTCTGACGAATACTTCTCGACGGAAGATGCGCAGTTCGCCTTCTCCACGCTCGACCAGTACTACCGCGATAACTATCCGGAGTTCTATGAGACGGGCGCACCGCTCGTGCAGGATGCGATTGCTGCGCTCAACGTGATGTATACCGAGAGCAATTATCCCGAACAGGAACTGTCGTACGACACGCACCCGAACAACGTTGGCCACCTCGATTCGGCGGGCTGTTTCCGCTGCCACGACGGTCAGCACATCAGCGAACAGGGCGAAGTCATCCGCCTCGAATGCAACCTGTGCCACTCGATCCCCGAAGTTGTCCGCCCCGGCGACATCGAACCGATGATCCCGCTCACAACGGGCATCGAACCGGAATCGCACCTCACCTCGACATGGCTGGCGCAGCACCGCACCGAATTCGACGCGAGCTGTGCCAACTGTCACACCACGTCGAACCCCGGCGGCGTCGACGACTCCAGCTTCTGCTCGAACAGCGCGTGTCACGGCGGTCAGTGGGAATACGCGGGCTTGAACGCCCCCGGTCTCTCGATGATCCTCGGCATTTATCAGGTGGAAGCGCCGCCGCTCCTCGAAGATTTCACGGGTGAGCCGACGTATACGGTACTCCAACCGCTGTTCACGCAGTTGTGCAGCGCGTGTCACGGGGCAGTGCCGACCAAGGGCCTGCGCCTGACCGACTACGAGAGCGCCCTCGCCGGCAGCAGCAGCGGCCCGGTGATCGTGCCCGGCGCGCCGGACGACAGCCTGATCTTGCAGGTGCTGGCGGATGGGCACTTCGCTCAGGTCACCGACCACCAGTTGGAACTGCTCACACAGTGGATCGCCAACGGGGCGCCGCAGTAATTTGCGGGGTCTAGTGCACACCAGAGGCCGAGGCTTGCCCTCGGCCTCTTGATTCAGGTGATCTGCTATAATCCGGTTCACTGATCAGTGCGTGTGAGGGAATTGCGATGTCCGCCGTGCCTAATGCCAGCGGTAAGATTACGGAAGCTGAATATCTGGCTTTTGAGCGTGACAGCGAATTCAAGCATGAATTTCTGAACGGCGAACTTGTCGCGATGTCCGGCGCCAGTGCTGAACATAACACGATCTCCGGGAATACCTTTGCCCTGCTTTGGCAGCAGCGACGCGTCGGACCATGTCGGGTGTATGGTTCAGATATGTGTGTCCGAATTTCGCATACGCACTATACCTACCCCGATATCAGCGTCGTGTGCGGGGAACCGCAAATCGTTCACGATGGGATTGATGCCCTGCTCAACCCGACGCTGATCTTCGAAGTGCTCTCTCCTTCTACCGAACGCTACGACCGCGGCAAGAAATTCCAGAGCTACCGCAAACTCGAGTCTTTGCAGGAATATGTCTTGATCGCACAGGACAGCCCCCATATCGAACGCTACGTGCGGCAGGAACACGGTTTCTCTGGCAGTTCAGTGATGTCGCTGGCTTGGCGGGGCACATCGAACTCGCATCCATCAACTGCGCGCTCGCCCTGGCTGAAGTCTACGAGCAGGTGACCTTTCTGACAGAAGGCGACGAGTCGTAAAGGCCGCCTTCAGTCGCGGATAAACGCCTCCGCCTGCGCGTAGACCGCGTCCGCAGCGTGTACGCTGGTGTCGATGTGCAGGCGCGGCAGCGACGTCGGCAGCAGCGGCAGCAGATATGGAAACCGCGCATTCGCGGCGAGGATCACGTCGAGCGAGAAATAGGCATCCGGCTTACGCTCGTACCGACGGCGCAGTTCAGCGTCGCTCGCGGTCAGCACAATCACATGCGCGTCAATGCCCGTAAAATCCGCGATCAGCGCTGGCATATAGCTGGCATCGTAGCCTAAAGCGGGCGCATACGCCCACCATGAGAAGTATGCCCGGTCGAAGATCGCGCGCGGTCGGGTCACCCGCAGCATGGCGATAGTCGTCGCGGCCATCGCGCGGGTCTCGATCTCCGGGTCGCCCAGCAGCGCCCAGCGCAGCTTGATGATCGGCAGGTCATACCGTTCGGCGAGGCGCTCGACCAGCGTCGACTTCCCGACCAGATCCGCCCCTTCGACAATGACAAGCATCCTAATCCCCCTTTCCGCAGTTGAATATCAACGAATGACCACTTTCGGCGCGCAAAGCCTATTAATAACAGCCGGGCTTAATGATTTTACCGGCATTATCATGTAAGATATAAACACGTTGAACCTCACAGACTTTTGCAAGTCTTGCATTTAGTAAAGTTTGATCTCCATGTTAGACGACATTCCTCAGATGGGTACCCAACTTGACGCCGCCCGCCGTGATCTGCAACTCGCCCAAGAGCGCGTTGCATTCCTGGAAGCTCAGTTAGCATCCGCCCAACCGGCTGCCCTCTCGACTGATTGGGTGCATCATGCCTATCGCGCGTTTGATCACCTGCTGGAAGGCTGCATGATCCTTGGGTTCGACTGGCGCTGCCTCTACATCAACGAGACTGGTCTCCGCTACAGCCGACTGACGCGCGAGCAGATGGTCGGGCGCTCGCTGCTGGAATCGTTTCCCGGTTTCGAGCAGACCGAAGCCTATCCGTATTTGCGCCGGGGTTTGCTCGAACGCGAAGCACACGACTATGAAACCGAGTTCCCCTACCCGAATGGTCCGTCGACGTGGTATGCCTTCCGAGTGCAGCCCGTCCCCGAAGGCGTGTTCGTGCTCTCGCAGGACATCACCGAACGCAAGCAGGCTGAAGCGCAGGGGCGCAAACTGTACCGCACGCTCTCTATGTTGAGCGACACCAACCAGGCGATTGTCCGCCTCCGCCATGACCTCCCGACCTTGTTTCAAACTGTGTGCTCCATTGCTGTCAATCAGGGCGGCTTTTTGACTGCGTGGATCGGAGAAATTACGCCAGATAGAAGCCAAATCATTCCCACTGCATGGGAGGGACTGAATCGGCAACTTCTGAACCGTATTGATTTGTCGATTAAGGACGGAGAGGAAGCCCCTAACTACCCGCAGCTCGAAGTACTGCGGACAGGTAAGCGTTTAGTCGTCAATAACATGGCGACCACCTCGTATACCTATTCGGCGGGGAAAGAGGCCCTCTTGCGCCTTGGGATTTATACTTACGTGATCTACCCACTGAAGATCAACGGTATCGTCCGTTCGCTCTTCACTTTGGCCTCGGCAGAAGAAAACTTCTTTGATCCGGACGAGCTCCGTCTGCTGGATGAGATGGCCGGCGATCTCGAATACGCGATGGAGTTTACGGAACAGGAAACGCGTCGCGTCGAGGCCGAACGGGCACTCCAACGCAATGCACAACGCTTAGAAGTGTTGCACGATATCGATCACGCCCTGCTTCAAGCTCAGAACATTTATGATGTAATCGCCAATGGCATAACACATCTGAACCGCCTCGTCCCGTGCACACGCATCGGCATCCTTTTATACGATGAGCAAACCGGCGACGCTCAACTCTACCAGACCATCAACTCAGCCAACTCTGAAGTGGTTGAAGGCGTTCGCACCGCACAACCAGCGCCCGCATGGCTGGCGCAGTTTGATGATCATGGCGTCATGAACGTAGGCGACATGCGCTTGGTTCCTGCGCCTTACCCGCTCTATGAGATCGGCATCAAAGAGGGTCTGCGCTCGATTTTGCATGTACTGCTCAAGGTGCAGGGGCAAACCATCGGGATGCTCAACCTCATCGATTCCACGCCGAACTTCTTCACACCCGAACACGAGCAGATCGCCGCCGAAGTTGGCGGACAGGTCGCTATCGCCATTCGGCAAATGCGGCTCACGCAGGCCATTGAACGGCATACGGCTGAACTGGAAACGCGCGTTGAAGAGCGCACCCGCCAGCTCCACGCGGAGAACGAGCGCATTCAGGCGATCCTCAACTACAGTCTCGAAGGGATTGCCTTCCTCGACGCAGATTTCCGGCTGGTGGAGATGAATGCCGCCTTTCGTAGGCTGATTCATTTCTCCGGCTATGCGACCGAACCGACCTCGCTGTTCGATATCATCCATGTAGATGACCACCAACGCTTCAGAGAGACCGTCAACCGTGCGCTCACTGAGAGCGGGGGTCGCCGTTTCGAACTGCGCCTGGTCACACCCGATCTGGCGGTGATCAATGTCGAGATCGGGCTGCAAAACATCACCGACGACGGTTTTGTATGCAGCTTCCACGACATCAGCGACCGCCAGCGCGCCGAGCAAGCCCTGCGCCTCGCGCTGGAAGCCGAGAAGCAGGCGAACATCCTGAAATCGCGCTTCGTGTCGATGGCGTCGCACGAGTTCCGCACCCCGCTGGCCGCCATCCTCGCCTCGACGGAAACGCTCACGCTCTACCGCGACCGCATGAACGACGAGGATATTGGCGGGCGTCTGGCAAATATCCGGCGGCAGGTCAATCACATGGCCGGGATCATGGAGAATGTGCTCCAGCTCGGACGGATGCAGTCCGGTCGACTGGATTTCCAACCCGTGTTGGCGAATGTGAATACGCTGTGCGCCGAAATCGTCGAGGAGTTCAACAACCGCCCCGCCACCAACAACCGCGTGGTTCTGACCGCACCGGGCTCTGTAGTCATGCTGAGTATGGATGTGAACCTCATCCGCCAGTCGATCACCAATCTGGTCGGCAATGCGCTCAAGTATTCCGAGAACCCGCTGCCTGTACACCTGCACTTATCGAGTGACAACGCCGCTGTCACGCTCCACATCCGCGACCAAGGGATCGGCATTCCGGCGAAAGACCTCCCCTACCTGTTTGAGCCGTTTCATCGCGCGTCGAATGTCGGCGGCATTTCGGGGACGGGGCTGGGGCTGAGCATCACCAAGCAGGCCATCGAACTGCACGGCGGGACGATCACCGTCGACTCGCAGGAAGGGCGCGGCACAACCTTCACCATCACCTTACCCGTCACGACCCTGAATTTGACATAAAAAACGGATGCCGGGTCAGGGCATCCGTTGGGCGTTATTCCGGATTGCAGAGGGATTTAGGAATCATCCTGAAGGACGAGGTAATGCAGTTTAACTTATGAATACGGAGATCGTAGGGACGAGACATGAGGGTGTTTAAAAATCATCCCTTAAAGCCTTTCCCTTCGTCAGCGGACGCAATAAATTGCGTCCCTACAAAGACGGATTCGGCTTGGCAGGCGCTGTTGGCTCCCCTCCCTGAATTCGGGGAGGGGCCGGGGGTGGGGTCGGAATCTGACCTTTTTCAACACCCTCATGTCTCGTCCTGTTTTGACGACATTCGGTCACTGGTTTAGAAGCCGATTTCCAGCGTGGAACCATGCTGTTTAGGCAGCAGCACGACGAAGCGCGTCCCGTAGCCGACTTGACTCTCGACGGAGACTGTGCCGCCGTGCAGGTCGACCGACTGCTTGACAATCGTCAGCCCCAAGCCCATCCCCTTGAAGCCCTTGGCGTTATCCGCCCGGTGGAACGGCTCAAACAGATTCGGCAGATCTTCTGGCGGGATGCCGATGCCCTGATCTTCGACCAGCAGCTCAATGTACCGGGGCTGCTCGGCGAGGCAAATGCGAATTGTCGTGTCCGTCGGCGCATACTTGATCGCATTGGAGATAAGATTGACGACGAGCTGCCGCAGCAGTTTGCTATCGGCCTCAATCATCACATCGACTTGCTCTTCGAAGACGATGTCATGCCCACCCTGATCGATCAACCGGAATTCGTCCACAATGCCGTCGATGAAGCGTAAAACATCGATTTGCTCCGGGTTGAATTCCAGACGCCCGCTTTCCATGCCTGCGACCATCATCAGGTCATCCAGCATTTGCAGCAGCAAATGCACCGAGCCGTTGATGCGATCCAGATACTGATGCCGCCGCGCGGGCGTCATGCGATCTTCATAGTTCTTGATGAGATCGGCGGAGGAGAGAATCGCCGCCAGCGGATTGCGAAAATCGTGCGAGATCATGGCGATCAGACGGGACTTGAGCAGACGCCGTTCGCGCTCCTCGCTGAGCGCATTGCTCAACATCGTGAGCTGCTCCATCTGCTGTTCCTGCTGCACGCCGCGCTTGGTCAATTGGGTGCGCACCGAGTTGAGCAATTCGAGATTGGTGAACGGCTTGGTGATGTAATCATCCGCGCCGAGATTCATCCCTTTGCGGACGGCTTCGCGGTCAACCGCCGCCGTCAGGAAGATGAAGGGCGTCTGCGCCAGGGACGATTCGAGGCGAACCGTGAGCAGCAGATCGTAGCCGTTCATTTCGGGCATGGCGATGTCAGAGACGATCAAATCCGGTGGGTCACGACGAATTGCTTCCAGCGCCAACCGCCCGTTGGGCGCACTGTGCACATCATACCCTTCAAAGCCCAGCCAATCCGTAACCTCGTCGCGAATTGCGTCTTCGTCCTCAACAACCAGTATCTTTACCATCTGCGCTGTCCTCAATTGAGTCGATGGGCATAGTGACGATGAAGGTTGTGCCAGCGTCAACCTCTGATGCAACATTGATGGTCCCACCATGCAGCTCGACAAATTGCTTCGTGATGCTCAAGCCCAAACCAGTTCCCGGAATCGTCCCGACGTTACGCCCCCGATGGAAGGCTTCAAACAGATGTTTCAGATCGTCGGGCGGAATGCCGATGCCCTCATCGATTACCCGTAAACAAATATTAACATTGTCCTTAGACAGTTTAAGCTTAACGATTTTATCCGCCGGGGAGTACTTGAGCGCGTTGGCGAGCAGATTGTGAATCACCTGCCGCATCAGGCGCACATCGAAACTCAGCGCCAGCGCGTGCTCGGGCGCGGTGTAGACGATGCGCCCACGATTCGACGATTGAATATCCAGTTCTTCGATCACGTCGCGGCACAGCGCATCCAGATCACCCGGCGTCGGTAAGAACTCCATGCGCCCGCTCTGCAACCGCGCCAATTGGAGCACATCATCCATGATGCCGATCATGTGGTCGACCTGCCGGCGAATCTTTTCCAACCGCAGTTCAATCTGCGTGTCGTCCATCTTGTGGCGATAGATCGACAGCGATTCGGCCAACGCCATGATCGCCGCCAGCGGCGTGCGGAATTCGTGTGACGCCATCGACACAAAGCGTGATTTCAGTTCGCCCAGTTCCTGCTCCGCGGCCAGCGCCTGCCGCAGCGCCTCTTCACTCCGTTTGTGCTCGGTGATGTCCCACACTGCGCCGATGATTTTGGTCGGCAGGCCATTGTCGCCAAACAGCGTAACGCTGTGCAGATTCAAATGCCGAATTTCCCCGTCGGGACGCACAATGCGGAAGGCATCACTATGGGGGTTTTCCAGCCGGGCCAGTTTCGCCCGTTCTTCGGCATCTGACCGGTCATCCGGGTGAATGAAGTGATTG
Organism: Anaerolineae bacterium; assembly: GCA_041916315.1. Taxonomy (GTDB): domain Bacteria; phylum Chloroflexota; class Anaerolineae; order Aggregatilineales; family Phototrophicaceae; genus Flexifilum. The sequence continues at coordinate 13,162 of JAYRZU010000115.1, read as the reverse complement.
ACCCAGTCTTCAGGGAAGGGTCTATCAGCTTTAGGGATCCCGTGAATGACACACATCCGCTCGTCCCACGTGGTTACGCGCTTCTGTAGATCCCATTCCATAATGCCGATACCGCCGGCCTGCGTCGCCATGTTCAAGCGCTGCGACAGGGAGACCGCTTTCTCTTCAGCTATTTTGCGCGCCAGCAGCGAACCAATTGTCATGGCGTACAGCGAGAGCACTTCCAACTGCGCCTTGCTGAACGGATGGTGCTGAATCGCATTATCAACCGATATCCAGCCCAGCAGGTCGTCATCCCACAGTGCCGCGACTGCCTGACTGCCGACCGCGAGAAACTTCGGTCGGTCATAGAGCGGAGCGCTCTCATTCACGGCGAAGCGTATGCCGCGTTCCATCGTAGTTCGATAGATCTCAGGCAGTGAACTGAAGGGCAGCTGCACATGATACTCATTGATGAGTTTGCCATCCATGTCACAGCCATAGGTACCAACGATCTGCTGCTGTTCAGGATCGGACAAGACCATCCCCATCCGATCGAAACCAAACGAATCGCGTCCAAGCCGGACCGCCGTCTGGTAGAACGCATCCAGCGTCTCGGTGCGCGCCAGCACGATACTCACCTCATGCAGCGCGCGCAGATACGTCTGCATCACACGCGCTTCTTCGTACTGCTGCTCAATTTGATTCTTGGCGCTTTCCAGTTCGGCCGTGCGTTCGACAACGCGCAGTTCTAACAGGTCATACGAGCCTTGGAGCGCTGCCTGCGCCCGCTGCTTTTCCACTTCGGTCTGCACGCGGCGCAGAGCGATGCCCGCGATATGTGCCGCCAAATCGATGAGTTCGAGCTCATCGTCGCCGGGTAAGCGCGGCTGCCCGTAATAAAGCGCAAAAGTGCCGAGGACGGTCTGCTCATCCGCCATAATCGGCTGTGACCAGCAAGCGCGCAGCCCGTGCGCCAAAGCAAGCGCTTTGTAGTCTGTCCACAGTGGATCGTTCTCGATATCTTCGACCAGCACGAGGCGTTTCTCGTAGGCCGCCGTTCCACACGAGCCCACCTGCGGACCGATGCGAATGCCGTGAATCGCCGTGTTGTAGGCCTCCGGGAGGCTGGGAGCCGCGCCGAGCAACAGGCGTTCACCCGTTGGGTCGAGCAGCAGCACCGACGCGCGCACCTCCGGCTCGTATTCTTCAATGGCGCGCGCCAATTGGTCGAGCGTGTCGGACAGCGGCAGCGAGACCGCGACTCTTTCGAGAATGTGCGTCATACGTTTCTGCAAAATCTCGCGCCGCTTGCGTTCGGTGATGTCGCGATTCACGATCACCGCGCCTGCCGATTGATCCCCATCATAAAGGTTCGTGACCGAAGAGAGAATCCAGCGAAGTTGACCGTCTTTAGTGCGTTCGACGATCTCCCCGCGCCAGATCGCGCCAGATTGGATCTGCGCCCAAATTTCGGGCAGGGTTTGCTTCTGGAAATCCGCCTGCAGCAGTTCCGGCAGCGTTTGACCGAGCGCTTCAGCTTCGCTCCAGCCGTATATATAAGTCGCGGCTTTGTTCCATGATGTGACCCGCTTATCCGCATCAACCGTGATGATCGCATCGGAGACGCGCTGCAGCAGACTGGCCTGATACTTAAGCGTCGCTTCGGCCCGCTGGCGGTCGGTCACATCGACCACAAAACACATGATGACCAGTTCATCATCGTCATGGGAATAGCCCAAGCCGATTTCCACCGGAAACAGCGTCCCATCCTGACGGCGCGCTTTCGTTAGAAACCCCGAGCTCAAATGCCGATTCCGGGGTTGACGCACGTAACTCGTCACCAGTTCGGCGTGGACGCTACGGGTTTCTTCGGGCACGAGCAGGCTAATATTCTGCCCGATCAGTTCCGCCGAGCTGTACCCAAAGATCGCCTGTGCCTGGGCATTGCTCAGGCGAATAATGCCAGCGGCATCGCAGATGATCACGGCTTCCGGCGCAGTCTCCAGCAGACCGCGGAACTTAGTTTCACTGGCGCGCAGCGCGTGCTCGGTGAGTTTCAATTGGGTGATGTCCAGCGCATTGATCAACGCCCCCGTCACGCGCCTTTGAGCATCGCGGACGGGCTGCACGCTCGTGCGAAACCAGTGAGTTTCGCTGCCGATCATCGTCGTCCCTTCGAAAACCTGACCGTTTCCCGTCTGCATCACCTGCTGGATGGCATCCAACTGCCATTCGGCGGTTTCCGGCGGAAACAGTTCGGTCATATGCTTGCCAATCATCGCTTCTGGCGGAAGGCGCAGCGCCCGGGCTGCGTACGCATTGGCGAACAGCATATAACCGCGCGCGTCGAACATCGCGACAGCCGAATCCAGGCTGTTGACGAGACTTCGATAGCGTTCTTCACTGGCACGCAAGGCAGCTTCAACCGACTGCGGATCAATTGCAGGGGAGTTCAGGACATCGTCGCTGGAACTGGACGGTTGCGTCATAGCCTTTATCTTTACAGCAGCAAGCACCTAAATCAGTGGGCAGCAAAATAGAATTCGGTCGGTTTGCGCCTATTTGATTATATCTTGCAATTCTGTAACCTAAGCCATAACGTATCGCCCGCCATATGGCGGCTTACGCCTATTCCTTGGTCCACTGCGCGATCAGCGCGTGCGCCTGCTGCGCGACCGCGTCCCGCAGTTCGGCTGGCTCCAACACGCGCACATCCGCGCCCAGCCCAAAGACCAGCATCTGCGCCAGCAGCGGCGACTCCATCGAGAGTCGTAAGGTGATCCAACCGTCTGCATCCGGCTCACCGGCGATCTCCCAGCGTCCCGCCAGCAGCCATTTGACGAACGGCGCGCGTTCCGGCGCGACGTGCAGCATGCAGCGGTAGCCGCTGAAGCTCTCCACAAACGACTGTAAGTTATCGCGCCAGTACGTCGGCAAATTGAAGTCCGGCAGGCGGTCAAAGCGCTCGGGGAGCAACCGCACGGCGTGAAACCGCGCGACGCGATACGTGCGCAGTTCGCCCTCCCGCCGCGCCACCAGATACCACAGGCTCGACTTGTTCACCAGGCTGTAGGGTTCGAGCGTGCGCTCGGAGATCGTCCCGTCATAGTGCTCATACACGGTCGCCACCCGCTGATCGTCGTAGACCGCCTGCTGCAAGTCATCCCAGAAGGGCGGCGTCTGCGCGTCCTGCCACCACCAGCCCGGATCGATCAGGATGCGCTGACGCATGTGATCGACGGTGGGGCGCTGCGCTGCGGGCATCGCCGCCAGCAGTTTGAGCAGCAGCCGATCCCCCGCCTCGCCCAAGCCGATGTCGCGCAAAATCGACGTGCTCCCGGCGACGATCAGCGAGCGGATCTCTGGCTCATGCAGCCCGGTCAGCGTGGTGCGATACGCTTCGTCCAGCGCGATTCCGCCGCCATGCCCGCCCCCGCTGTAAATCGGCACGCCCGCCAGCGCGAGCGCCTCCACGTCGCGCAAAATCGTGCGCCGCGACACGCCGAGTTCAGCCGCCAGCGCTTGCGCGGTCAACTGGCCGCGCGTTTGCAGCAGCAGGAGCAGTGATAACAAGCGATCTGCCCGCATCCGGAATCTCCTTCAACTTGGATGACAAGAGATGTCACCCAAGCAGTTTACCATAAAGCTATCAGATGGAGACACGAGGAGTGATGTAATGGTGCAGACGATGAGCGGTCAACTGGATCTCGGCGATGGCGTGCTGGGGTATGAAGTGGCGGGCGCGGGCATGCCCGTCGTGTTGGTGCATGCGGCGTTTCTCGACCGGCGTATGTTCGACCCGCAGTGGGAAACCTTGGCGCGTGAGTTTCAGGTGATCCGCTTCGATATGATCGGCTTCGGGGCGTCCAGCCCGGCGACCGGGCCGCGCTGCCGTCGGGACGATGTGCGCCGCCTGCTTGATCATTTGCAGATCGAGCGCGCGCATTGGGTCGGGTGCTCAATGGGCGGCGAACTGCTGCTTGATCTCGCGCTGGAACAGCCCGAACGCGCCGCGTCGCTGACGATGGTCGGCTCCACGCCGAGTGGCTTCGAGATGCACGGCGAGATGCCGCGCTACATGGGCGAGATGATCGGCGCGCTGCAAACAGGCGATGTGGCGACCGCCAACGAATTGCAGATCCGCATCTGGTTTGACGGGCAGTTCCGCGAACCCGATCAGGTCGACGCGGCGCAGCGCGCGCAGGCGCTGGCGATGAACCGCATCCCGGTCGAGCGCAGCACCTTCGGCATCGCCGATATGCAGCCCGGCAACCCGCTCGATCCGCCTGCGGTCGGGCGTCTGGACGCGCTACGCTGCCCAGCCTTAATCGTCGCGGGTGCGCTCGATCATCCCGAGATTGTGCGCGCCGCCGACGTGCTGGCGGAGGGTATTCCGAACGCTCAGAAAGCCATCATCGACGGGGCGGCGCACGTCCCCAGCTTTGAGCGACCGGAGGTATTCAACCCGATTTTGTTGGATTTCTTGCGGAAAAACAGCGAGGCTTAAGGACGCCAGTCGGTAGATCCACCGACTCAAGCATTGAGTGAGCGAGCGTAGGGGCGCACAGCCGTGCGCCCCTACCAAGAAATGCCTACTGCACCTTTGCCAGCAGTTGATCGAAGCTGCCGAGCGGCAGGCCGAACGTCTCGGCGACAGCGGGGTGCAGCACCTGCCCCGCGTACAGGTTCAAGCCCTTGGCGAGACCAAGGTCGCTGTCCAGCACATCGCGCAGATTACCGCCCGCGATCTTGAGGATATAGCGCAGCGTCGCATTCGACAGCGCGAAGCTCGAGGTGCGCGGCACCGCGCCCGGCATGTTAGCGACGCCGTAGTGCAGCACACCATCAACCACATAGGTCGGGTCGCTGTGGGTCGTCGGGCGCGTGGTTTCCACGCAGCCGCCCTGATCGACCGCCACGTCCACAATCACGCTGCTGCGCGGCATGATTGAGAGCATTTCGCGGGTGATCAGACGCGGGGCGCGCGCCCCGGCGACCAGCACCGCGCCGATCACGGCGTCGGCGGTGACAAGCGCTTCGCGAATGTTGATCTCGTTCGAGTAAATGGTCGTCAGCCGCCCGTGCAGAATCTGATCGAGGTAAATCAGGCGTTCGGTGTTCAGGTCGAGCAGCGTGACGTTCGCGCCCATGCCCAAGGCCACCTGCGCCGCGTTCGTGCCGACCGAGCCGCCGCCGAGGATCACGACATGCGCGGGACGCACGCCGGGGACACCGCCCATCAGGATGCCGCGTCCGCCTTCCGGCTTTTGCAGATAGAACGCCGCGATCTGCGTCGCCATGCGCCCGGCGACTTCGCTCATCGGCGCGAGCAGCGGCAGTTGCCCGTGTTCATTTTCGACGGTCTCATAGGCGATGCCCGTCACGCCGCTGTTCATCATGGCCCGGGTCAGGTCTTCGTTGGCCGCCAGATGCAGATACGTGAACAGGATCAAGTCGTCGCGCAAATAACCATATTCCGAAGGCATCGGCTCTTTCACCTTGAGCACCAGATGCGCGCGATTCCACGCTTCCGCCGCCGTGTGCGCCACCTGCCCGCCCGCTTGCACATATTCGTTGTCGGTGAAACCGCTGCCTGCGCCTGCGTTCGTCTCCACAATGACCTTGTGACCACGCCGCGTCAGCTCGCGGACGCCGCCGGGGGGCAGCGCGACGCGAAACTCGTTGTCCTTAATTTCCTTGGGGATCCCGATGATCATGCTATTTTCTCTTTTCGCTAACGACTTATAGCTCTATTGTACACAATGTCGTAAAATCTCAAATTTTTTCGTACACTTTGATCGAATAACTCATCCTTTCCCCGAAAACTGGCGCGCTTTACTGCTAGCGTACACCCATCCCACCATCGTCGCCATAAGCCTTTGGGCGCACAGGCGGCGGTGAGTTTTCTCGGCAGAAAAATCCGCTACAATAGCCGCAGTAGATCAGCATCCTCAGGACACATGTATGACTGACCAACCCAATACGCCCGCGCCGCTTAAACTGCCAACGCTGAGTACAGCCCGCATCGAAACCCTGGCGGATGGCGTCTTCGCCATCGTCATGACGCTGCTCGTGTTTGACATGCGCGTGCCGACACAGGAACAGGTGGACGCGGTCGGTTTGGGGCAGGCGCTGCTAGCGCTCACTCCGAACATCATCTCGTATGTGATCAGCTTCATCATCCTTGGCGTGTACTGGGTCGGGCATCACAACCAGTTCTTCTACATCCGCCGCTCTGACCGCACGCTGCTGTGGATCAACATCGTGTACATGATGTTCGTGGCGCTCGTGCCCTTCTCGACGGGGCTGCTCAGTCGCTACGGCAGCGACCGCCTCAGCTTAATCGTATACAACCTCAACCTGATCTGTGTGGGCGTGGTGCTGTACCTGCATTGGGCGTATGCCACCCGAGACGGCCATCTGCTGGGGCATGCGCTCGACGCCAAAGTCGATCGTCTGGTGCGGCGGCGCATTTTACTCGCCCCATCGCTGTATTTTCTGGCGATTCTGGTCTCGTTCGTCAGCATTGCTGCCGCCGACCTCATGGACGTGCTGATTCCGATCTTGTATGTGCTGCCCGCGAATTTCGACTCCATCTTCCGGGGGCGGCAGGATCGGTGAAGGTGGCACCACTGCGTGCCTTTGATCGTCCGCTAAGTGGGTGAAAGTTAAACCAGAATGTATCTAGCGCATATCCCCGAACAACTTGAGTCGGCGCGCCTGCGGCTGCGCGTCCCGCGCCACAACGACGGCGCGGTGATCAATGAAGCGGTGAACGAATCGCTGGCCGAACTGCGTCCGTGGATGCCGTGGGCGCGCGAAGGGCAAACCATCGCCGAATCGGAGACGTTCGCGCGCGAATCCGCCATGCGCTTTCGCACCCGCGAAGAACTTAACTATTTGATCTTCCGCAAAGACGATGACCACTATCTCGGCAATATCGGGCTGCACACCATCGCGTGGGATGTGCCGCGCTTTGAGATTGGCTACTGGATTCGTACGAGCATGGCGGGTCACGGCTATATGACGGAAGCCGTCACCACGCTGAGCGGGCTGACCTTTGGCGTGCTCGGGGCAAAACGCGTGGAAATTTGCTGCGACGCCCATAACATTCGCAGCGCTAAAGTCGCGGAGCGCGTCGGCTTTCAACTGGAGGTGCGCATGCGCTGGCAGTCGCGCGATCCGGCGGGCGACCTGCGGGACACGCTGGTCTATGTGATGTTTAGTGACACGCAAACCGACGAGATCAAAAAAGCGGCATCCCAGTTAAGTGCTCTTTAGGGATGCCGCCGCTCAATTCAGTGGTGAGTTGGGGATTGTTAAGACAGCTGCGCGCGCCGCGGACTCATCGGGCGGGCCGTTTGCGGCTGGAGACGACGGGCATGCAGAGCCAAATTCACCCGGCTGACGAGCCAGGAAACCGCCTCAGCGCTGAGGAGAACGACGAAATAGCCGACGGTTAGCACGAGAGCGATACACACCAACGCTGCAAATGACATACTGTCCTCCCCTTTCTGAAAAGCGAACGTCCGCGCTTAGTTTTAAGCTTGGTTGAAGTATATGTTAAATCAAGTTTAAAGTACATAGGTATTTTGTCTAATTTTCTGTGAACTTTTCTCGGCAGTTTGAAAACGTGGGTGAGGCGTTGGTTGAGCGCATAGCGCGCATCTTGCGGTGGTCATTGTAAAATTGGTTGTAATGCAAGTAGAATTTTAATGTAGCATCCAACCGGATAAAGGGAGTACTGGTATGTATCGACGTCTATTTCTGCTCATTCTGGCGCTGCTCATCCCTGTGGCGGTGAGCGCCCAGTCCGCCCCACCCCCTGAAATCGAAGTGGCGCTGGCTGATGTGAACACCCGCCTCGGCACCAGTTATACGCTTAACGATCTGGACAACTGGTCGTGGGCCGAGCAAATCTTTAATGATGCCAGCCTCGGGTGTCCGCAGCCCGACATGGCCTATGCGCAGGTCGTCACCCGCGGCTATGTGATCACGCTGACTATTGACGACCAGATTTTCGACTACCGCGCGCCCACGGGCAGCGGCACGGTGGTCTTCTGCGCGGTGACATCCACAGTTGAAAGCACGCCGGAACCCGCCGTCGGCGGCACATGGGAATACACGGCCGTCGCCGGACGCTTTAACCCGTATCTGGCGTGGTCGCCCTCCGGCACTGCACTGGCCGTCTCGGGCGTCGTCGATGAAGCAGGCGAAGCCACCGGGCAGATTCTGTTCTATAACCCGGACGACCTCGAAGCGCTGCCCACGCAGATTCCGCTGGATCAGCCGGTCACGGCGCTGCAGTACAGCAGTTCCAGTGACGGCGTCGCGCTGCTGACGGGCGGCGGCATGGGTCAGGTGGCACTCACGCCGGTCGAACCCGTGCTCGGCGAACCGCTCAACATGCACTTCGAACAGTTTGGCGCAACGGTCACGGCTGTCGCCATCAGCCCGGATGGCAGCACCATCGCTTCAGCGAACGCCTCGTTCAATGATCCGTCGCTGAGCGAACTGTTCGCCATTCACCTGTGGACGGCGGCGACAGGCGAATTCATCCGCAGCATTGAAGTGACCGCGCCGATCACGTCGCTGGCGTTCAGCCCGGTCGGCACAGAACTGGCGGCAGGCACCGTCGAAGGCACGCTGCTGCTCGTCGATTATGAAGCGGGCGAAGCGGCGGCGGAAACCGGCACGAGCACCACGGCGACCGGCGACGTCATCACGGTAGTGAGCTACAGCGACGATGGTTCGCTGCTGGCAGTCGGCACGGAAACCACCGTCACCGTGTGGGATGTGACCGACCCGCTGAACCTGAGCACCGTCTACACGTTGACGACTGACGCGCCGATCCGCGCGCTGGCCTTCGCCCCAGATGGCACAGCGCTGGCCGCTGCCGGTGGCGATCCGTCCGCGCCAGATGCCGCGACGAGCACCATTCGCGTGTGGGATCTGACGTCGGGCGAGGTGTCGGCGACGCTGCGCGGTCACACCGATGCGGTCAACGGCCTCGCCTTCAGCCCGGATGGCACCCGCTTGGCGTCCATCAGCTTTGACGGTACACTGCGGGTGTGGGAGTTCGGCGCCGTCGGCTAAATGTGCAATGTAGGGGCGCACGGCCGTGCGCCCCTCTGGACAGCGTTTTCGTCGGGACGAGGGCTGACCTCGTCCTTTTATTTAGAGGATTGTGGCGGCAATGGCAATAGATTACATCGTCGATCTCGGCTGCGTGCCGAAGACGACGCTCAGTACAGGTGGCATTCTCGACCGATTGAAGGCGCGCGAACGGGCGCAGCAGGTGATTCGGCTGTTTCGCGAAAATGGCGATCAGCGCCCGCCGAGCGAAATGGGCTTTGAGTTCACGCGCACCGCAGCGAACGGCGACGAAGAGACCCGCGTGATCGTCGTGCAGGATCTGCTCGACGAGGCGAACGCGCTCGCTCCGCTGGAACACCACTGCGTCGGCTGTCCGGCGAACGTCGCCAACGCGCCGTTCGGCTGCATGAACTACATTCAGTACCCGATCTCGCTGGCAGCGGAACGCTGGCTGCTCGATCAACTACCCGGTATCGACGAGCCGATCATCTGGCTGCTGCTCAAGCAGGGCGTGATCGAACTCGGCTACGATGGCGCACTGGTCGCGCCGCTGCGCACCAACCCGGCGATCTTCGAGGAGTCCAAGCTGCCGGGGCGCGACATGGTCGAGTTTCTGCTCACGGCCAATCAGGTCTTTCAGATGCTGTTCCTGACCGGGCACATTCAGCCCTCCCACGGGGGCATGCTGCTGCTGCTCTTCGGCGCGATTCCCCGCAGCCTCGAAGCGCATCAAGTGGTGCTGATCATGAATCGCTCGCTCACGCCGGAGCAGTTCGAACGCGATTTCCCGCTGCAGATGCAGCCCACCGACGCCGACGATCACACGATTCGCGAGCTGAAGCAGTTCTTCGCGGCGTTGTATCGCGCCTATGTGCTCAATGTGCCCGTGCTGTTGGACGTGTAGTCGAGTTAAAAGGTGAAAGTCAAAAGTTAAAAGGGGTGTCCGTTCTGGATAGGCCGCTGGCGTGCCTATCGCCAGCCTAAGTAGGGACGCCCAACGAATACAAATCTGGTTGGCCAAACGATGCTGGCTCCTCTCCTCGAATTCGGGGAGGGGCTGGGGGGGGGCGGAATCTGACCTTTCTAGACACTCGCCCACCAGCGGGAGCCTCAAGCCCCTCCCCTACATTTCTCCGCGTTGGATTGAACGGTCGTCCCTTCAGGCGTGTGTGGTTGCTGGGGCTAAGGATTTAGCTTATCCATCCCCAAACGAAAAGTAGTGCTCATCAAGCACTACTTTTAACTTTCAACTTGTACCTTTGCACTGCCTTTAGTGATTGGCGAAGCGATAGCCTACGCCGCGTGAGGTCAAAATGTAATCGGGGTTTTCCGGGTCGCGTTCGACCTTCTGGCGCAGATAGTGAATGTACAGCTTGAGGCTGTCAATCGCGTCGCCGTATTCTTCGCCCCAGGCCTCGGTGACCAGTTCGTTGCGCGGCACGACGCGCCCCGCGTTGCGTACCAGCACGCCGAGCAGGCTGAACTCTTTGGGCGTCAGATGCTTGACTTCGTTGCGCACGCGCACTTCACGGTTCATGAAGTTGACACGAAATTCACCATTGTTGAAGATCAGCTCTTCGCTCATGACGGCTTTGGGCGCGCGGCGCAGATGCGCCCGAATGCGCGCGACCAGCTCATCATTTTCAAACGGCTTGGAAATATAGTCGTCCGCGCCAATCTCCAGCCCATAGACCATGTCGCGCAGTTCGCCGCGCGCGGTGAGGAAAATGATCGGCACATCGGACATGTCGCGCAGGCGGCGGCACACTTCCCAGCCATCCATGTCGGGCATCATGATGTCGAGCAGCACCAGATCGGGCTGGTTGCGGTAGGCTTTCTTCAAGCCTTCCTCGGCGCTGTACGCCGTAATGACATCAAAGCCGCGACGCTGGAGCAAAATCTCGATTAGTTTCACCGTCGTCTGTTCATCATCGATGATCAGAATCTTTTCGCTCATGAGACGCCCCGAAGTCGGAATCCTCAAACTCGTGTTGCAAAATTCAAACTCACTGTAGCACAGGGTTAAAATACGTGCAAGTAAAGGTTAGAGTAGTATCATTCTTGTTAGAAAAAAGGACAAAAACCATGCGCGAAGCCATTCGAGAATTCATCAAAACCGACCTGATTCACGACAAGAAATACCCGCTCAAAGATGACGAAGATCTCTTCAAAGGCGGGTTGGTCGATTCGTTCAGCCTGACCGAACTGGCCGTCTTCATCGAAGACAAGTTTGGCGTCCACTTTGCCGATCCGGAACTCACGGTGGCCAACATGCGCACGCTCGACCACATCATCCGCAACATTGAAGCGAAACAGGCGAAATGAATCGCCGCACGCTGATCGAATACGCGCGCTACCACTTCGAGGAGCATCCCTACCACCCGGCGGTGACCTTCGTCGCGGCAGATGGGAGCGAAACCCCACACAACTACCACACATTCTTCCACGAAGCGGCAGATTATGCGGCGGCGCTGGAAACAGCGGGCATCACCTCCGGCGATCTGGTCGTGCTGGTGATGGAACAGAGCATCAGCGTGATGGCGGCCTTCTGGGGCGCGCTGCTGATCGGCGCGATCCCGTCGATCTTCCCGTTCATCAACGACAAGCTGGATGCTGAGCACTACTACAGCAGTATCCGCCAGTTGATCGGCTTCGAAGGCGTGCGCGCGGTGATTACCTTTGCCAAATTCGAGCCGGAACTGCGCGCGACGCTCGACGACTTGGATGTAGAAATCATCACGACCGAAGCACTGCAGGCGACGGGCGACCCGACGATCTATTTCGCGCGCCCCCTCCCCGACCCTGAAGCGACCGCCTTCTTGCAGCATTCGTCTGGCAGTACCGGACTGCAAAAGGGCGTCATGCTCTCGCACCGCGCCGTGATCAACCAGATTCAGGAGTACGAAGAAGCGGTCGACGTGATGGGCAACTGGAGCGTGATCGCCTCGTGGCTGCCGCTGTATCACGACATGGGTTTGATCGCCGCCTTCATCATGCCCTTCAAAGTCGGTGTGCATCTGGTGATCATGTCGCCGTTCGAGTGGGTGCGCCAGCCCGTCATGCTGCTGCAGGCGATCACGCGCCACCATGCGACCCATGTGTGGCTGCCGAACTTCGCCTACAACTTTATGGCAACGCGTATTCGGGACGCGGCGCTCACGGGTGTCAAGCTGGAGTCGCTGCGCTGGGTGGTCAACTGCTCTGAACCCGTGTATGCCGACAGTCACCGCGTGTTTTTGAAGAAATACGCGGCTTACGGCCTGAGTGAGTCGGCGCTCAAAGTGTGCTATGCCATGGCGGAGAACACCTTCGCCGTCACGCAGACGCCGCGCAAAGCCCAACCGCGCCTCGACCTGATCGACCGCAAGCGCTTCGCCGAGGAGAAGATCGCCGCTCCCGCCGACCCGGATGCGCCCAGTATGGAGATCGTCTCGTGCGGCATGCCGCTGCCCAATACACAGGTGCGCGTGGTCAGCGCGGAGGGCGGCGGGCTGCCGGATCGACACATCGGCGAGATCGAGATCCTCAGCGACTGCATGCTCTCCGGCTACTATCAGCGCGACGACCTCAACCCGTTCCACGATGGCTGGTTCATGACCGGGGATATGGGTTATCTGGCGGACGGCGAACTGTACGTCACCGGGCGCAAGAAAGACCTGATCATCGTGGCGGGCAAGAACGTCTATCCGCAGGACATCGAAAACCTGCTCAACGATGTGCCGAACGTGCATCCCGGTCGCGTGGTGGCGTTTGGCGTGCCCAACGCGCAGCTCGGCACGGAAGATATCGCCGTGCTGGTGGAAGCGGAGACCGACGCGCAGGCCGAGGATGACGATCAGCGCGGCGACATTGTGCGCGAAGTCCGCGCGCGCATCGCCGCCAACACCGAAGTCACCGCGCGTTACGTCGAGGTGCTCCCGCCGCGCCAGTTGATCAAGACGAGCAGCGGCAAAATCGCCCGCAGCGCCAACCGCGAACGGTTCTTAGGGCAGTTGGAAGATTAGCACAACCTCACCGTGCTTGCACTGCAACCCTACATGAGTATCCCATCTGTCTCCCCTCCCTGAATTCGGGGAGGGGCCGG
>JAYRZU010000114.1:0-6462 GCA_041916315.1 Anaerolineae bacterium | reverse complement strand
TCTTGTAGGGGCGCACCTGTGTGTGCGCCCGCAACCGGGGCAGACACATAGGTCTGCCCCTACCTATTCTGCCGCGCCCCTATTAGCGCCGACCGAGATTCGTGCTACTATCGAATAAACCATCCGCTCCGCTGAGAGGCTCGCATGACCAAAGTCTTCATTGGCAGCACGAAAGACGACCTGATCAAACATCGTGAGGCAGTTCGGGACGCGGTGATTGCCTGCGACTGCCAGCCCGTGATGATGGAATACTGGCCAGCGATGGACGCCAACGCCGTCAAAGCATGCATGGACAAGGTGGACGAATCCGACATCTACATCGGCATTTTCGCCCACCGCTACGGCTTCTGCCCAGCCGGGAGCGACATCTCGATCACGGAGATGGAATTCAACCGCGCCACCGACAACAATCTCCCGCGCTTGTGCTTCCTCATCGATGAGAAACATCCCTGGCAGCCCGATTTTGTCGAAGGCGAGCCAGGTAAATCTAAGCTGACCACCTTCAAGAAACGCATCAACAGTGAGCTGATCCGCGCGCTGTTCAAAGAGCCGCATGACTTGCAGTTACAGGTGGAGCGGGCGCTCAATGAAACCCTGGGTGGTCTGAAAAAGGCGCGTCCTAACTGCAACTTCGTGCCCAACCCCGAACACTTCGTCGGGCGCGTGGACGAACTGGCGGCGCTGCGATCCGCGCTGAGCACGGACGGCGCGGTCACGGCGATCACCGCGCTCAAGGGGATCGGCGGCATTGGCAAGACGACGCTGGCGTGTGCTTACGCCAATCAGGATGACCGCTTCCAGCTCAAGCTGTACGCCTGCTTGGGCCAGAACTACCGCGAAAACATGGAAGCTGCCGTCATGGAGACGTGGATCGGCGGGACATTCCAACCGGGGACGGCGCTTAACCAAATGATCGCCTACACCCGGCAGCACCTGATAAATGATGGCTGCGGCACGCCCGTCCTGCTGTTGATCGACGATGTGTGGACAGAGACGGTGAACGCTGCCCGCATTTTGCGCGCCGCCGCGCCACCGAACGCCCGCGTGCTGATCACCACCCGCAGCGAAGACGTGGCCGCCGCGCTCGACGCCGACACCACCCGCCTCGACGCGCTCGCACCGGACGAAGGCGCAGATCTCATGCTCGACCTGATCCGCGACCAGCGCGCCGCAGCGACCCGCGCTGACCTCAGAGCGATCAGCGTGCTCCTGCAGGGGCATTCGCTGGCGCTGACGCTGGCGGCGCGTCAACTGCGGCGCAACTTCCAGACACGGCGCGTGAAAGAATTGAAAGACACGCTTGAACAGGGTTTGCGCGACGGCGACGCCTTCCCCGACCTCAAGCTGGAACGCGCTGACGCCGCCAGCAAGCAGGACAGCGTGAGCTTGACGCTCAAATTGACGCTCGACGCGCTCCACGCCGATGATCATGACCTGCACGAGAAGCGACTGGCGCAGTTCCGCGCGTTGGGGGCGCTGCCGCCCGACCTCGCCTTCCGCGCCCGCCACATCTACGCGATCTGGGGCGAAGATGACCCCGACGCGCTAGATGACTTCGCCGCCGAAGGGTTGATCACGGCAGATGAGACGCGCGACGACTGGTATACCCAGCACCGCCTGCTGCGCGCCTATGCCCGCGCCCAACTGCGCGAAAATGGCGAACTGGACGCAGTAGAAGCTAACCACCGTAAATACCTGATCGATTTGGCATATGACACATTCAATCGCAAGCCACCGGAGACGTGGTGGGACTTGACCGACGACCTCGAACAGATCCATTCCCTCGGTAACGACCTCGCCACCCGCCTCGCCGGGACGAATGATCCAACCGCGCAGGACGATATCCTGCACCGCCTGAGCGAACCGCCTCAAGAGAATGATTCCGTAGGGACGAGGCATGCCTCGTCCTCTGGGCCAACCCTGCCCGACGATCCCGCCCTCCTCACCGCTTGTGAAGACTTTGCGGCAGCGGTAAAAAGCTACATCTTCAACCGTTACATCGGCGCGGAGGGGCGGCGCTGGCTGTGGGCGGGGCTGGCGGTTGCCCGCGCCCGTGAGTCGCAGGGACGCATCCGCTTGTTCACAGGTACATTGGGCAGTTGGCACGATCAGCGCGGCATGAAACATGACGCGATTGCCTACCATGAGCAATCGCTCGAAGCAGCGCGCGTGCAGAGCGACAAGCTGAACGAGGCAACCACGCTGAGCAACATCGGCTTAGTATGGGACGACCTTGGCGATAAGCAAAAGGCTCTTGACTATTACGAACAGTCACTCCCCCTCAAACGTGAAATCGGCGACAAACGCGGCGAAGCAGCCACCCTCAACAACATCGGCTCAGTATGGGACGGCCTTGGCGATAAGCAAAAGGCGCTTGACTATTTTGAACAGGCGCTCCCCCTCCTCCGCGAGGTCGGCGACAAACGCGTCGAGGCAGTCACGCTCAACAACATCGGCTTGGTGTGGGATGACCTCGGCGATAAGCAAAAGGCCCTTGACTACTACGAACAGTCACTCCCCCTCAAACGCGAGGTCGGCGACAAACGCGGCGAGGCGACGACCCTCAACAACATCGGCATGGTGTGGGATGCTCTCGGTGACCAGCACAAAGCCCTCGACTTCTACGAGCAGGCGCTCCCCCTCAAACGCGAGGTCGGCGATGTACGCGGCGAAGCGGTCACGCTGTCCAACATCGCCACCATTTTGTGGGAACAGGGGGATCGGGTGACGGCGCTCGACTACATGCAGACCGCCCGCGCCATCAAGTTGCGCATCGGCATCAGCACGCGCATTGAGGATGATTGGCTCAACCAGTGGCAGTCGGAGATGGGCGGGGAATAGCCTCACCCCCTAGCCGAGCGGAGAGAGGATACAGGGGTGAGGCCAACCAGCGGACGCCATGAATTACGTCCCTACAATGAACGATCTTTCTCCCCTCCCTGAATTCGGGGAGGGGACGGGGGTGGGGTCAAAACTTCCCCATGATCGTCTGCTGCACCTGCATCATATCGGTCCCGTAGCGCAGACCGGACGCGCGGCGAATCGCCTCCGCGCTGGCGCGGTCGGGCGGGCGCATGGGCGGCAGCGTCTTCATGGTGAAGGGGCGCGCCGCCACGCCGTCCACCATCAGCTTGACCGCGGCGGTGAACTGCGGCAGGTTGATCAAATCGCCCCCGCTGAACGACGGGTACATCTCCGGCGCGAGCGCGGGCGCGTCCTGCGTCCCCAAACGGAAGGCGACCATGCTGCCCACGTTGCCGAACACCGCCTCCAAAATCGTGTGATCGAGCTGGTGCAAAAACTGGTTGGCAATCGTCAGCACCACGCCAAACTTGCGCCCCTCGCTGAGCATCGTCGCCAGCATCGGCGTGCTGAAATTTTGCACCTCGTCAATGTACATGAAGAAGTCCTTGCGCTTGTTGGCGGGCATATTGCCGCGCTTGAAGGCCGCTTGCAGCATGCCGCTCAACACCAGCCCGCCGATGAACGAGGCGTTATCCTGCCCGATGCGCCCTTTGGCGAGGTTGACGAGCAGAATCTTCTGCTCCTCGATCACCTTCGGCCATGGGATGCTCGTGCGCGGCTGGCCGATCATGCGGCGCAGCGTGGCATCTTCCACAAAGCGGCTGAACTTGGAGAGCAGGTACGGCAGCAGTTCCGCCTTCCAGTGATCGCTCGCGCCGCTCATCTTGCGCACGATGTCCTCGTAATAGCTCTTGACCAGCGGGTCTTTGATGAACGGCAGCACCCGCTTGATGTACTCCGGGTCGCTGATGATGCGGTACACGTCGACCAGCGTGCCATCGGGCATCGACATGGCGGCCAGCAGGGCGTTGCGCACGGTCTGCTGGAAGATCGGCCCGACGATGGCCTGATTATGCGGATCGTACAGCCGCTGGAGCATGGCGATGAATTCGTTGACGATGCGGTACTTGTCCGCCTCGTTTTCGCTTTCGAGGATGTTGATGCCGAGCGGGCGCGCTTCCTCCGACGGGTCGAGTACGATCACGTCGTCGGCGCGGTACGACGGGATGCGCGCCAGCACGTCCTCGCACAGATCGCCGTGCGGGTCGAGCAGGAACACGCCGCGCCCCGCCTCGATGTCTTGCAGTATGAGTGTCATCAGCAGCGTCGATTTGCCCATGCCCGTTTTGCCGACCACGTACATGTGGCGGCGGCGGTCGTTCAGCCCCTGCAGAATCGCCATCGGCACGCCTTTGACGCGCGCCGCGCTCACGCCAAGCCGCGCGCCCGTGTCCGGCATGCCCGCGGGCGGCACGACGGGGCGCCCTTCCAGCTTGACCATGCCGGGGATGCCATCGGCTTGCGGCACGGGCAGGCGGAAGATGTTGGCCGCTTCCGTCTCCGCGACGAGGTAGCGCATGCGCGATCCGCCCGCCGCCGCTTCCACGTCGAGCCGCGAGAGGTTGCGCCGCATCACGCCTGCTTCGTCGGCGCTGGTCGCGCGCAGAATCTCGTAGCCGCCGAGCGTCCCCGCCTCGCGCACGGGGCCGAAGAGCGCTGCCCCGGCCATCTCCGGCAGCAGTTGACTCGTGCCCGCGCTCCCCGCGATATACACGCGCAGCAGGTAGGCAAATTTGAGCGTGTTGTTGTGCGCGTGCGTCTGGCGCAGTTCTTCCCACAACTGCACGCGCGAAATCATCTTGAAGCCTTCCGGCGTCACGGGCTGCGCGCTCGGGTCGTCGTTGACCGCCGCGCCCGCCCGGTGGAGCGCCTGCGCGGTCGTCAGCTTCTCCCACGGCAGCAGATTGGTCGGCTTGAGGTGGATGCTGATCATCGCGGGCTGGCTCTGGCGCAGGAACACCCAGTGCAGATTGTGAATGTCAAAGGTACCGGGCGTGAACGGCGCGATGAACTTCGTCTCGTTGGCGTCAGTCTCGCGCCGCGCGATTTCGGCGGTGTGCGCGTACTCGAACGGCGTGAGCAGGCCGCGCAGTTCGTCCTCGTCGACGACCGGCTCGAAGATATAGATATTCTCCTGCGCCAGCGGCAGAATCGCGTGCATGTCCGTCCACAGTTGCAGCGCGTGAGCGTGACACTGCTCCGGCGTCGCCGAGGACACCCGCGCCAGCAGCGCCACGGTCATCGAGCCGCGCTCCGGGATCAGCGGGTGCGGATTGCTGATCAGGCGCAGCACGAAGATCGCGTCGCCCATCACGTCACGGAGCGCGCCGAGCACCTGCACGAATTCGTAGTGCGCGGTCATCAGCTTTTGATACCAGTCCGCGCCGCCGGGGAAACCGATCTCGCGCACGGCGACCGCGAAGAAGCCGTGATAGAACGGCGGCGCGGCTTTGCGCGTCAGCGTGTCCTCCATGACGACTTCGTTCGCCGCCTCGATATGCACGACGGGTTCGCCGTTCTCGCGCCGATCCAGCCGTTCGCGCATGGCCTGCACATCCGGGTCACGCGGATCCAGTTGATCGAGAATCGTGCGCGCGCCTTCGATATTCCAGCGCCGCTCCAGCACGCCGACCGCCTGCTTGCGCGCCCGCGTCTTGAGCGGTTTGTCGGCGTCCGACTGCATGATGCTGTAGAAATCATCCAGCGCCAGCAGATCGTGTTCGGTCGCTAGCCGTGCCATGCCCCGCGAATACAGCAAATCGGGGTCGGCGTGCAGTTCGAGCAGCTTGGACGCCGCCGTGATCAGCGCTTCGGGTGCGGGCGGTTCGTCGAGCAGCGCGGCGATCTCTGCCTCAATCTGCGCGTTCAGCGCCGCCCGCAAACCGGGCACGGATTTTGGCTTATCGGCGAACGCGGCGTCGATGGTCTCTGCGGCCAATTTGAGCTGACCAGCGGCGATCAGCGCCTTGGCCAAACGCGTCCGCTGCTGGGTGGGCAGCGCGCGCCAATCGGCGGGCTGGCGCTCATTGATGCGCCCGATTTGCAGTAGGGTCTCCGCGTTCAAGCCGCCATGTTGGAACAGCGCATACGCTTTGAGCGCCGCCTGATCCGAGGTGGGCGGCGCGCCGCTTTCCAGCCGCGTCACGAGCGCGCGTAAAGCTGCCGCCGCCTTATGCTCAGCGGGCAGCGCGGCCAGCGCCAACTGTGCTTGGGCATACGCCGCCGCCAGATCGCCGAGCTTTTCGTGTGCTTCGGCCAACCCCACGTGGGCGATGACAGCGGCGTGGGTCGCCGCACCCTCATCCAGCCCGTAGCGCTGCGCGACCAGCGGGCGAATCGCCAGCTTGGAGCCGCAAATGCCGCAGTCATCCAGCGAGATCGCCGCTTCTTTGCCACAGTGCGGGCAGATCAGCGGCGTTTCCTGCACCAACAAGAGCAGGGTCTTCGCATCGCCCAGCGCGATGTGCGCACGCTTCGCTTTGCTCCACTTGAGCGCAGTCTGGTAGTGCTTGATGGCGTTCGGCGAGTCGTTGAGCGCGAGTTCAGCGCGCAGCAGCGCCGCAAACGGTTGTCTGACGCGCGCCCGTTCGCACGCTT
>JAYRZU010000113.1:0-57787 GCA_041916315.1 Anaerolineae bacterium | reverse complement strand
TCGGCACGCAAATCGGCACGACCAACGAAATCACCGCGCTCAGCTTCTTCCCGGCGGAACGCGTGAACTCGTTCGACACTTTCGGCGCAGCGATTCAAGCGCTGCTCAACGGCGATGTCGACGCGGTGCTGGTCGACCGTCCCGCTGCGGAAGGCTGGATCGAGTCCCAGGGCGGCCTGATGACGCTCGAATCGTCGATTGGCGAGCAGCAGGGTCTGGCATTCGCCTTCCCGACCGGCAGCGACCTCGTCGAGCCGATCAATGCGGCGATGGCGGCTCTGCAGGCGAGTGGCCGGTGGGATCAGATTTATACCCGCTGGTTCGTGACGCCGGAAGTGCCGGACCTTGAGGGACGTGAAGTCACGATTGCGGTCGAAAACGCCTACCCGCCCTACAACTTCATCAACGAAGCGGGCGAAGCAGTCGGTTGGGATTACGACACCTTCAACGCGATCTGCGACCTGCTCAACTGCGTGCCCGTGTACGTCGAAACGGCGTGGGATGGCATGCTGGTCGCGATCGCCAACGGCGAATACGACGTGGCCGCGGACGGCATCACCTACACCGAAGACCGTGATGAAACGGTCGATTTCTCGTCGCTGTATCAGGCGTACGATGAAACGCTGCTCGTTCGCGAAGGCGAAGACCGCTTCACCAATGCCGACGAACTGCTGGCCATCGAAGACGCCTTTGTCGGCACGCAAATCGGCACGACCAACGAAATCACCGCGCTCAGCTTCTTCCCGGCGGAACGCGTGAACTCGTTCGACACCTTCGGCGCGGCGATTCAAGCGCTGCTCAACGGCGATGTCGACGCGGTGCTGGTCGACCGTCCGGCGGCGGAAGGCTGGATCGAGTCCCAGGGCGGCCTGATGACGCTCGAATCGTCGATTGGCGAGCAGCAGGGTCTGGCATTCGCCTTCCCAACCGGCAGCGACCTCGTCGAGCCGATCAACGCGGCGATGGCGGCTCTGCAAGCAAACGGCGTGTGGGACGACATCTACGAGAAGTGGTTCGAAGCGGAATAATCTCCTAACATCGCCTGAGGCGGATCAATGACTTGATCCGCCTCTTTTTCTAGGATCGCACAATGGCTCAAAACACCCCTGACCTAGCCGCACCTAAACCCTTCTTCGACGGCAGAAGCCTCGTCCGCAACATCATCCAGCGGCGGAGCTGGTTCATCGCTTTCATCCTAATCGACATCTTTGTGCTGTATTCCATCTTCAACAGCGACGTGATGATCGAGGCATGGGATTACATCGTCGTCGGGATCGGCGTAACGGTGCAGATCACAATCTTGTCGTTTCTCCTATCCTTGGTCATCGGCCTGATCGTGGCGCTGGGTCGCATCTCGAAAAATATCATTATTTACAATGTAACGACCTTGTATGTGGAACTATTCCGCGGGCTGCCGCTGCTGGTGATCATCCTGATCTTCGCCTTTGTCGTGACCCCGGCGCTGGTCGATCTGATCGCAGGTACGGATACACTGCCCGGCATCCCCTTCTTAGACAATTTCATTCAAAGCATCGTGGGCATTGACCCCGCCATGATCGATACGACAACGCTGCGGGCCCGCGATATCGACCCGGTGGTGCGCATCGTGCTGGCGTTCGCTGTGACGTATGGCGCGTTCATGTCCGAAGTCTTCCGCGCCGGCATCGAAAGCATCGGCAAGGGGCAAATGGAAGCGGCGCGCTCACTGGGTATGACGTATGTCGAAGCGATGCGCTTCGTCATTCTGCCGCAGGCGATTCGCAACGTGCTGCCCGCGCTGGCAAACAACTTCATTTTGCTGCTGAAGGACACCTCGCTGGCCTCAGTGGTCGCCGTGCCGGAAATTTCGCATCTCACCCGGCAGTACGCCAGCAACCGCTTCCGCTACCCGGAAGGTCTGCTGATTCTGTCGTTCATATACGCCAACGTCACGATCCTCATGTCGTTGGGCGTAATCTATCTCGAACACCGTTTGCAACAGGATAAACGCGATGAATGAAGCTGCCGCCAAAGAAAGCAAGCCCGGTCAGATCGAAGAACCGATCATCCGCATTCGCAACGCGACGAAGCACTTTGGCGCGGTCAAGGCGCTGCGAAACGTCAGCCTGGACATCTACGCGGGCGAAGTGATCGTCATCATCGGGCCGAGCGGCTCGGGTAAATCAACGCTGCTGCGCTGCATCAACCGGCTGGAAACGGTGAATTCCGGTGAAATCTGGGTGGAAGATGTACAGGTTAACAGTCCGAAGTGCGACATCAACCGCGTGCGCGAAGAAGTCGGCATGGTGTTCCAGTCGTTCAACCTGTTTCCAAACTTGAGCGTGATGGGCAATCTGATGCTGGCGCAGACGGTCGTACGCAAGCGCAACCGTGCGGAAGCCGAACAGATCGCGCGGCGGCTGCTGGTCAAGGTCGGCATTCCGGAAAAAGCCGACGTCTTCCCGGCGAAGCTTTCCGGCGGGCAGCAGCAGCGCGTGGCGATTGCCCGCGCGCTGGCGATGAATCCGAAAATTATGCTGTTCGACGAACCGACGTCGGCGCTCGACCCGGAAATGATTAAAGAAGTACTGGACGTGATGCTCGATCTCGCCCGCGAAGGCATGACGATGGTCGTGGTGACGCACGAGATGGGGTTTGCCCGCGCAGCAGCCAACCGCATCGTGTTCATGGATCACGGCGAGAAGATCATCGAGACGACGCCCGCGGATTTATTCGAGAATCCGCAGCATGACCGTTTGAAGCAGTTCTTGGGGAAGATACTGTAACCTCACCCCCTAACCCCCTCTCCGGATGGAGAGGGGAAAGAGAGCCTCACCCCTGCCCCTCTCCCAAAGGAGAGGGGGTTTGTTTGAGTGAGTTAGTTTTGGATTTGCGCCCAGTAAAGTTCCGGGGCGAACATGGTGTGAACGAAGATGCGCATGTCTGGCGTGATGACTAGGCCAGCCAGCGGCGCGGTCAGGTCGGTGTAGAGGACGATTTCGACGTCGGCATTGGAGCAACCACCGTTGTCAAGGCAAGTCTGCGGGTTGACGCGCCCGACGACGCCGCGATTCGCCAGCGAATAGGCAAAGTAGAGATTGCCGTCCGGCGCGAGTTGAATCCCCGTCGTGTTCTGCAAGCCACTGACGAGCACCTGACTTTGATCGGTGGGCGCGGCGGTCGGCGTGACCGCCGAGGCGAGATCGTCCAGCGCGTACCACTCAATGGCGCGGCGGGCGCTGCCGTTGTTGGCGACAAACACGTGTTCGTCGGTATTCACGATGCCCGTGGGCGACGAGAGACCTTCGAGCACCGCGGTGACATCACCTGAACGCGATACGCGGGTGATCGAGTTCCCCAGCAGATTGGTGATGAGAAAATCCTCGTCATTGATGGCCGTGATACCCCACGGCCCGTTCAGGCCAGAGGCGACGCGCTGCATGCCGAGACGAGTCACCTGCTTGAGGTTATTCTCCTGATAATCCGGCACCCACAGATGCATCTGGCGGTCAGAACCTTCATCAATGTACAGGGTGTGGGCGTTCATGACGCCCCAGATATAGGTCGCGGTCAGGCCGCTCTCCGAATTGATCTCGTAAAGCGTGCTGTCACCCGTACAGGCGACATACAGGTTGTTGTTGAACAACCCGATCCCGTTGGGGCGCTGCACGTTCCCGGTGAGGATGTGCAGTTCGTTCTGCGTGAGGGGTTCGAATTCTGCCGACGCCGAAGCAACTTCGGTCACTTCAGGCGCGGGCGTGGGCGTTTTGGTGGGGGCGGGCGCGCTTTCCTGCGCGGACACGGTCAGCAGACCAAAGACAAACACGAGGCAGGCAGCCCCGATCAACGTAAAACGGCGCATACGACTCCTAATTCTTGACGGCGGTGAGCGGCACGGTGACGGTGAACGTCGTACCAACGCCCACCTGACTGGTGAGCGTCACTTTGCCGTGGTGGTTCTCCACGATGGTCTTGACCAAGCTCAAACCCAAGCCCGACCCAGTGACGTGTTCCGTCCCCTTCTGGTTGGCTCGGTAGAAGCGATCAAAGACCCGCGGCTGGAGTTCCTCCGCGATACCGACTCCTGAA
The DNA here is from genome assembly GCA_041916315.1 of Anaerolineae bacterium. GTDB lineage: Bacteria > Chloroflexota > Anaerolineae > Aggregatilineales > Phototrophicaceae > Flexifilum. Next base: position 53,719 of record JAYRZU010000113.1, on the reverse strand, counting down.
TCCTCGACTTGAAACACAAGCGTACCGTTTTCTGCGCGAACGCGCACCCCTACCGACGCGCCTGAGGGAGAGAATTTAATCGCATTCTCAACTAGATTGATGATGGCACGCTCAAACTGGTCAGGATCGCAGGCGAGCGCGGGCAAATCCGGCGGGACATCGGCGACGAGTTGGATGCGGCGGTCGGCGGCGAGCGCAGCCATTTCGTCGAAGGCGCGGTCAACGATTTGTGCGGGCGGACAGTAGTCAAAATTGCGCGCGCCGATTTTGACGCGCTCAAGGTCGAGAATGCCGCGAATGATGCGGTTCATGCGCGACAACTGCTTGTCAATTTGCATGATGGAGTCATCAATTTCGGAATTGTGAATATCCGCGTCGGTGAGTTCGTCCTGCAGGAGTTCGAGGTTTGCCATCGCCGCTTGCAGCGGGTTCTTGAGGTCGTGACTAGTCATGCGCACCATCTCGCTCTTCATCCGGTCGAGCTCTTTGAGCTGAGTCACATCGTTGAGGACGGCAACCCACCCGCTGATACGGCGCGGCGGGTAGCCGAGCGGCGCGAGATGGCAGAGGTAGAAAGTGTCGCCGAGGGCGAGTTCGTAGGTGTGGGCGCGACTGCGGCGAATATCGCGGAAAAGCTGGCGCGTTGGCAGCGCATCTGGCGGAATCTGCCCGACGAGGGGGAGATCGTCGCGCACGGGGAACAAGGCCCGGGCGGCGGGATTGGCGAAGATCAAGCGATAGTCGCGGTCAACGGCGACGACCGGGCTTTCGGTGCTGGACAGCACGGTCTCAAGCTGGCTGCGGGCATATTCAACCTGCCGATTCAGTTCCTGCTGTTCTTCGAGCAAATTGCTGTGCACGATGGCGACGACGGCCTGCGCGCCGAGCAGTTCGAGCAGGTAGACATCTTCGCGCCCGAACAAGCGTCCCTGACGACCGGCAACGACCAGCAGCGCGCCGACGGGCTCATCACCGTGAATGAGCGGTGAACACACGAGCGAGCCAAACGTCTCTTTGGCGAGTGGGAGATCGTCGGAACCACGCCAGTCGCGCGCGTAATCGTCGAGGGCGAGGGATTGCCGGGTTTGCACCGCGCGTCCGGCGATGCCCTGCCCGAGCGGCATCTGCACGGCGAGATAGCTTTCCGGCAGGTTGTAGACGTTGGCTAACTGAAACACGCCGTCATGGTGCAGGAAGATACCAACGCCGTCGGCTTGCAGGAGCGCCGCGGCTTGCCGCGCGATCTGGTTGAGAAGCGCGTCCAGCGAAGCCTGCCGGGTGATCGCCATATTCAGGCGCTGGATAGCTTCGACCTGCGAATTGCGTTCCGCCAGCGGCCGCAGAATCTCCTGCTGCAAAATGGCAAAGCTGATGATCAAAGAGGCGAAGGCCGATATACCGAGCGAAAGATCGGTGATGGTCAACTGCGGGTTGAGAAAGCTGACGCCCTGCCCGACGACGAACAGAATCAGGCCGAAGCGCAGCATGCTCGAGCGGATTTTGCGGTAATAGCGCCAGAGCAGGAGCAGCGTGCCGCCGCCAAACAGCACAAAAAACACGGCGGGCAGCACCTGCGGTTGTTCCGGCATGGCGGTAGATGGAACGACGAGAAACAGGCGATAGACGAAAATGACCAGCAGCGAGGCGAACGTCAGCCAACGGAAGCGGAGCGCGAAGCTGCGCACGAGCACGACAGTCAGTGCGTAGAGGGCCACGCTCGACCCGGCGAACCCAAGTTCGACAAAGAGCACCGCCGCGTTCCGCAGGCCGGGATCGACCTGATCGAGCAAGCCGAGCGCCTGATAGATGAACGAGCCGCCGTTCCAGAAACACACGAGCAGCATGAACACGCCGAAAAACTGGTTGAGTTCCTTGCGGCGGTCGCTCCAGAGCACGATGAGCAAGAAGCTCAACGCGAGGGGGAGCGTGAGACCACTCAGCAGGAGGGTGGGCGTGTTGAGTTCAGTCACAGGCGCTTAATCCAGTCTAGTACCGCAGAAAAGATCAACCTCACCCCCAATCCCTCTCCTTCGGGAGAGGGAAGAAGACGGGCGCACTCTACCCAACGTTCAGAGAAGATAGGTTAGGCTTTTTTGGGCTGCTTCTCGAATCGGTAGCCGATGCGATGCTCGGTCAGGATGTAGAGCGGGTTGGCGGCGTCCTTTTCGATTTTGCGGCGCAACTGGCTAATGTACACGCGCGGGTAGTACACATCGTTGACGTATTCGTGCCCCCACACCTGCTCCAGCAAATCACGCTGCGAGACGACGCGCCCGGCGTTTTCGAGCAGGACGGCCAACAACTTGAACTCGGTGGGCGTGAGGTGCTCTTTGCGGTTGTTGACGTGCACCTGCCGCCGATGCAGATCGACGCTGAGGTAGCCGTCATCATAGCGCTGGTCGCTGTCGGAGCTGGCGAGGCGCATACGGCGCAGCAGCGCGTCGACGCGGGCGACGAACTCATCAAGGCGGACGGGTTTGATCAGGTATTCGTCCGCCCCCGCGGTCAAGCCGTCGATCACGTCCTCTTCGGTGACGGCCTGCGCGGAGAGCATGAGGATCGGGACATCCGAAACGTCGCGAATCCGTCGGCAAACCGTCAGGCCGTCGATGTTTTCTGGCATTACAATATCCAGTATGACGATATCAGGCCGTTCGGCATAGAAGACCCGCAGGGCTTCATTGCCATCCTGACACAGAAAAACATCATACCCCGCGCGCTTCAGCTTCTTGCCAAGCGCATCGCGGATCGCTTGCTCATCATCTACAATCATAGCTTTCATGGCGCTTACCCCTACGACGAACGGTGCTTATGGCTATAATCTTGCTCAGGAACGCTTGGTTTTTCGATTAAGAAAGGGACGTAATTGATGGTACAGTACAGGAAAATTGTCCTGGTGCTGCTGGTCGTGCTGGCGCTCATCCTCAGCGCGTGCAATCTCGGCGCGGGTAATCCAGCCGAAGAGACGCTGCAGGCGGCGACGACGACCGGCGGTCCAACCGGACTACCAACGCGAACGCCAGCCACAACGAGCGGCGCACCCACCACCTTGCCGCTCACAACGAATCCAACGCGGGTCAATCAACAGATTCCGCCGACCGCGGTCGTAATCGTCCCAGCGACTGTGCGTCCACTCCCAACGATCCCGTCTGTGCCTGTCAATATCGTAATCCTATCGCCCGTTCCCGGCAATGTGGTGGCGGGTGGGATCACGATTTTCGGGTCGGCAACCCACCCTAACTTCCTCCAATATCAGGTGGAATATGGGCCGGAACCAAACCCGGGCAACCTGTGGTACCCGGCGACGCCCGCCATCACGACCCCCGTCAGCAATGGCGTACTTGGCGGTTGGACGACCTCGTCGATCCCCGATGGGACATACCAACTGCGACTGCGCGTGTTCCTGCGCGACGGCACGCTGCTGACGACAGTCGTCAATGGCATCCGCGTGCAGAACTTCCGCCCGACGCCTGTGCCGTCGAATACCCCGCAAATCGAACGGCCGATTGCCGCGTTCAACGTGAACACGGCGACCGGGCAGGTCCCGCTGACGGTGAACTTTACGAATCAGTCGAGCGGGCAGATCAACTCGATTCAGTGGAATTTCGGCGATGGCACGACATCGACGGAAGCGAACCCGAACCATGTGTTTGCGAATCCCGGCCTGTATACCGTCACACTCACCGTCTCGGGTCCGGGCGGATCAGCCAACGTATCGCGGCAGATCAGCGCGCAAAGTCCGAGCGCCCCGGTCGCGGGCTTCACGTTGGATCGCACCAGCGGGGTCGCGCCGCTGACCATCCAGTTTACGGATCAGTCGACGGGGACAATCAGCGCGTACGCGTGGAACTTCCTCGACGGCACGGGCAGCGCAGAACGCAACCCGGTACACACCTTCAATATCCCCGGTACTTATAACGTGCTGCTCACAGTGAGCGGCCCCGGCGGTTCGTCGACCGCGGTGCGGCAGATCACCGTGACGAGTCCGGTTCCGCCGACACCGACGTGGACGCCCACGTTCACCTGGACGCCGACAACCGTGCCGCCGACGCTCACGTTCACGCCGACCACCACGACCGTGCCGCCGACGCTCACCTTCACGCCGACGAACACCGACGTGCCGCCGACCGCAACCAACACGGATGTGCCGTCCACAGCGACGGAAGTCCCGCCCGACGCCCAGTACAGCTTCGCCGTCGATGCGGTCATTCCGCTGGCGGTGCAGTTCTTCGACCTCTCGACCGGGCCGATCACCTTCTGGCAGTGGGATTTTGCCGACGGAACCACGTCGAACGAGCAGAACCCAATTCATGTGTACGCGACAGGCGGCACCTACAACGTGCGCCTGACGGTCGCGAATTCCAGCGGCGCGTCTGACTTCATCGACCAAGCTGTAACGGTGGTTACGCCGCCGACCGCGACGCTCGAACCGACCGCGACCAATACGGATGTGCCCGCGACGGCGACCGAAGTCCCGCCGGATGCGCTCTACAGCTTCGTCGTCGATTCGGTCAACCCGCTGGCCGTACAGTTCGTCGATCAGTCGACAGGGCCGGTCACCTTCTGGCAATGGGATTTCGGCGATGGCTCGACTTCAAACGAACAGAACCCGATCCACACGTATGCGGCGGGCGGCACGTACAACGTGCGTCTGACGGTCGCGAACTTCAGCGGCACGCCGGACGTCCTCGACCAAACCGTGACGGTTGTCGCGCCGCCGACCGCGACGCCCGAACCGACCGCCACCAACACGGAAGTCCCGCCGGTGGCGAACTTCACCTTTGCCCCTGTGGGCGGTGACCCGCTGACGATCCAGTTCACGAGCCAGTCGACGGGCAATATCGGCTACTACGAGTGGAATTTCGGCGATGGTTCCGGCGTGAATGAACAGAACCCGATTCATACCTTCCCGACGCCGGGTACATATAATGTGCGCCTGTTCGTCGCCACGTCGTCGGATCCGGGTGCGCCGAGCGCGGAAACCACGCAGGTGGTCACGATTGAGACGCCGCTGACGGCGAGCTTCAGCTTTGCGCCCGTCGAAGGCAGCCCGCAGTCGGTTCAGTTCTCCGACCTGTCGAGCGGCAACATCGCGTTCCGCCAGTGGGACTTCGGCGACGGCACAACCTCCAACGAACAGAGTCCGCTGCATGCGTACGCGGCAGGTGGCGATTACACCGTGCGCCTGACCGTCAGCGACCCGAGCGGCGCCTTTGACACGGATGAACAGTTGGTGTCCGTCACCGCAGCGCCCACGCCGACCGAAACGCCGACGACGGAACCCACCGTCGGCGCGCCGAGCATCGTCATGCAGACGCCGGTGCTGCCGGACCTGAGCCAGATTCTGGCGAACCTCGGCAATATCTTTAACAACGGCGTGGCGAATGGAAATTCCGCGCAGGTGTTGTCGCTGGCGGGTGACGACCTGTTCCAAGACCGCTTCGACGTCGGGCTGCCGCTGCTGACCCCGTTCGGCACGGCGCAGTTCAACCTTGGCGAGAATGGCGACCTGCAGACAGTGATCAACTGGTACAACGCGGTCACGCTGGCAGACGGCACGAATAGTCTGGTGCATGAATCGCAGGCGATTGGCAGCGACCGCCGCTCCTACGACCTACTCGACTCGGGCAACGTGGATCAGAGCCTGTGCCCCGGCGGCGCCAACGTCCTCGCATGCGAACTGCAGGCGGTGAAACCGGCGATCCTAATCATCTCGGTGGGCGCGAACGACGCGCTTGACCCGGGTCGCGACATGTCGGCATTCCGCAATGATCTGCAGCAGATCATCAATACGGTGGTCAGCAACGGGACGATCCCCGTGCTGATGACGACTCTGCCGCGCACCGATGGCTTCGTGTCACAGGACGTGCTCAACGCGATCAACGAGCAGATCATCGACGCGGCGAACGCGAACATGATCCCGCTGATCAACGTGTATCGCGGGCTGAGCGAATTGCCGAACGCGGGTCTGAACGGCGACAATGTGTCGCTGAGCGTCTCGCCGAATGGCGGCGGCAGCCTCGCGGTCAGCGATGTGACGACCTACGGCGTCAACGCGGTCAACCTGTATATTTTGCGGACGCTGGAAATGCTGCGCAGCAGCTTGTTCCCGGCGTAGAGCAACCTTTACCCCTAGCCCCTCTCCTCGTTTCGGAGAGGGGCAGGAAACAAGGTAACAGAATTGAAGCAGGGGCGAGACAAGAGCGTCTTCAAGAGTTCAGACTCCGACCCCACCCCGAATTCGGGGAAGGGAGACAGATTTATCCCTCGCCCCTACGGCTAGACTGAAGTGCTGGTAATTCTAGTTTCCACAATGCAAGCAGACTTACACAGCGAACCACACCCCTCAATTCCCTCTCTCAAGAGAGGGAAAGACAAACGACTCCGATAAGGCACTGGCTGACGAGTTCCATACGCTGCTGGGGAGGCTCTATCCGAAGCTGACAACTTCAGGTATAACAGAACTCCAATGCACGATGGAGTTCGCTATGCGAAGATTCACTTGGCTGATCTTACTGACGTGGGTTCTGCTTGCCGGATGCACGACTAACGACCAACCCTCGCTGATCGTGTCACTGGTCGTCGATGGGCAGGAACGCGCCTACCCGCAGTCCAACCCGATCACGGTCGGCGAGTTCTTGACGCAGGTTGAGGTCGAACTGGGCACGCTGGATGACGTGACTCCGCCGCTATACACCCAGATCAGCGATGGGATGCGCGTCACGGTGGTGCGTGTCAGTGAAACCGAGGACTGCTCCACAACAGATATCGCCTTCCAAGAGCGGCGTGTGCCGAATGAAGGTCTGCCACCAGGTGAAGAACGCGTCGTGCAAGCGGGGCAGAGCGGCGTCGAAGAAACGTGCTACCGCGTCCAGATTCGCGATGGGGTACGGCAGGAGCCCGTACCGATTCGCAGCACGATCATCACCGCGCCCGTGGATGCAGTCATCTCGTATGGGCCGACGGGCGAACTCGACCCCGTACAAATCGGTGGGACGCTGGCCTATATCAGCAACGGCAATGTATGGATTATACGCGGGAGCAGCATCGACAAGCGCCCGCTCACGACGACAGGTGATGCCGACAACCGTGTGTTCGCGCTGACGGATGACGGGCGACAACTGCTCTTCAGCCGCGAAGCAACAAGCGAGGACGGCGGGACGTTCAACCAACTGTGGCTGATCAACGATACGACGGGTGGGGGCGATGCGCTCGCTCTGGTCCCCGAGAATATCATTTCAGCCGATTGGGTGCCTGGCGAAGCCAACACGATCAGCTACTCGACTGGCGAAAAAACAGGTGAAGCGCCCGGCTGGCGCGCGAATAATGACCTGTGGATGATGCGCATCGACACGAACAGCGGCGAATCGCTCAACGCGCGGTCCTTGGTCGCGGCGTCGACCACGGGGCTGTACAGTTGGTGGGGGACGACATTCGACTGGTCACCGGACGGGCAGCGGCTCGCCTGGGTGCGCGCCGACTCGATGGGTCTGGTTGACCTCAGCTCAGGCTTGTTCAATACGCTGCTAACCTATCCCGTATTCAACACGCGACAGCCGTGGTCATGGCGGGCGACGGTGTCATGGTCGCCAGACGGCAATCTGATTTTGACGACCGTACATGGTCTACCCATTGGCAGCGAATCGGCGGACACGAGTCCGGCGTTCCACGTGGCGGTCACCGAGACGGCGGGCGCCTACAACGCGGATGTCGTGGAAAACGCGGGCATCTGGTCGAAGCCGCAGTATTCGCCGCTGGTCGCGGAGAATACGGGTTATATCGCCTACCTGCGAGCGCGCGATCTGTCGAACAGCATCAGCGGGAGCGCGGAATACGACCTCGTCGTCGCTGATCGCGATGGCAGCAACGCGCGGGTGCTGTACCCGGAGGCGGGGCAAGCGGGGATCACGGCGGATGCGCCGTTCTTCACTTGGAGTCCCGATGGCCAGCAGATCGCGTTTATCTATGGCGGCAATCTGTGGGTCGTGGACGTCGAGTCGGGCATCGCCAATCAGATCACGTTGGATCGCGGCGCGAGTCACCCGGTGTGGACGCGGTAGAAGGCAAATGAAAACCTCACCCCTAACCCCTCTCCTAGAGGAGAGGGGAACAGCCTCACCCTCCAACTCCCTCCGCGAAACGAGGAGAAGGGGCGCGAGCGAAGTGAACGAGGCAGGCCTCGTCCCTAGCACCCCTAACATGATCTTCCCTCAGAGGACAGCATGAGACGAGACATCATCATCGCGCTGGTAGCGCTGATGGCGCTGTGCGGCAGCATCGTCGCGGCGGCGGGCACAGCACGCGAACGCGACGAACGCCTGCGTGGATATGTCGATGCGACGCAGACGGCGGATTTACCATTTCGCGGGCCGCTGCTCGGCGTGAACGCCGAGTTGACACAGTATAACAGCGAGGAACTCGCGGCAGAGCTCGATCGGATGGAAGCGGCGCACATGCACTGGGTGCGGCAATTCGTGCGCTGGGATGAAATCGAGGCGTCCGAGGGCGAATACGATTGGTCGGCGTGGGATCGGATTGTGACGGCGTTTACGGGACGCGATCTGGAACTAGTCGCGGTGCTGATAAATAGTCCAACGTGGGCAAACACCACCCCACCCCGAATTCAGGGAGGGGAGCCGACAGACACGACCGACCTGAGCGTGAGTGCGCCACCCGATGATCCGGCGGCGTTCGCAGCGTTCGCGGCAGCGTATGCGGAACGCTACGGGCAGACCATTGATGTCTATCAGGTCTGGGATGAACCAAATCTGACGGCGGCCTGGGGAGGCCTTGAACCGCGCGCGGCAGACTACGCGGCGCTGCTGCAAGCCGCCTACGCGGCGATTCACGGCGCGGACGCAGGGGCGACAGTCATCGCGGCAGCACTCGCGCCGACGACAGAGAATACAACGCTCAATATCAGCGATGTGTCGTATCTCGCTGATTTGTATCGACTCGGCGCGGCAGATTTCATGGACGCGGTCGCGGCCAAGCCCTACGGTTTCGATCTACCGCTGGATGACTACACGGTTGATCCCAACGTGCTGAATTTTTCGCGGATTGTGGCACTGCGCGAAATCATGCTAGAGTACGGCGACGGTCAGAAGGCACTCTGGGCGTCGGCGTGGGGGTGGAACAGCCTACCCGCCGATTGGTCGGGCGCGCCGTCGATCTGGGGCAGCGTCGCCGCCGATCGGCAGGTCGCATATACCGTCGGAGCGCTGGAACGCGCGGAACGGGAATGGCCGTGGATCGGCGGGATGATCGTGCAGCAGTGGCAGCCTGACGTTCCGCACGACGATCCGCAGTGGGGGTTCGCGCTGGTCGATCAGCAGGGCGCGGCGACCCCCCTGCTCAATTCACTGACGAACCGCAATCCAAGCAACGCCGCGCAGAATGGACTGTACTTCCCGGCGAATCCGTACACGCGCTACAGCGGTGTGTGGACATTCGGCGAGCTGGGCGCGGACATCGGCTGGATCAACGACAGCCAATTTGAGGTCGATTTCGTCGGATCAAACGTAGCGCTGCTGCTGCGGCAGGGCGATTATCTGGCATTCCTCTATCCCACGGTTGATGGACGGGCGGATCGCGCCAACGCCGCGCCGCGTGACCCGAACGGCAATGCCTTCATCAACCTGCGCAGTGGATCGGAACTGCCAGAGTTGGCGCTCGTACCCGTGGCACAGGATCTCGGGAATGGCGTGCATACGCTGCACGTCGTGGCGGATCGCGGGTGGGATCAATGGGCGCTGGCGGGCATTGCCGTGAGTTCGGGCGATCTAGCTGCACCGTACAACCGACAGATCAGCGTGGCGCTGGTCACCGCGGCGGTAAGTCTGGTCGCTGCGGGGCTGTCGCTGGCGCGGATCAATTGGTCGCCATTGTGGAGACGATGGAACAAAGTCTGGGCAGCGCTCGGGGATGTCGGGCAGTTGGCGCTGAGCGTCGTCACGTCGCTGGCGGTGATGATTGGCATGCTGCTGACATGGAATGACGCCTTACCGAACGTGTTCCGGCGCGAACCTGTTCAGCTCGGGCTGGCGCTGGTCACAGCGGGACTGATCTACGTGCAACCGCACGTGATTGTGACGATCCTCGCGTGCATCGTGTTATTCGTAATTGTGTATCACCGCGTAGAGCTCGGCGTGATGTTGGCGGTGTTTTACACGCCGTTCTTCTTGTTCCCGGTAGAACTGTACAAGTTCGCGTTTCCGATGGCGGAACTGGTCATTCTCATCACAACGGCGGCGTGGGCGCTACGGATGGTGCAAGCGTTAGCGCCGAAACGAACAAACCTCACCCCCAACCCCTGTCCTCTCCCAAGGGCGAGGGAAGAAACAACCTCACCCCTTAACCCCCTCTCCAAAACGAGGAGAGGGGGAATACGCCTCTCCGGGCTAGATTGGGGGGTGGTGGCGCTGGTGGTGTGGAGCGTGCTGTCGGTACTGTGGGCGGCGGATCGCGGTAAAGCGATCACCGAGCTGCGCGTCATGGTCATTGAGCCCGCCCTGCTCTACCTGATTCTGCGAACGGCAGTGCGCGAGATCAAAGACCTGCTGCGGGTCGTCGATGCGCTCGTGATCGCGGGTGTGATTGTGGCGGTCATCGGCTTGGTGTTATTTGCCAGCGGGCAAGGCGTGATCACCGCGGAAGGCGGCGCGCAGCGGTTGGCGAGCGTATACGGATCACCGAACAACGTCGGCTTACTGATCGGGCGGTGCTTCCCGTTCGCGCTGGCGTTCGTGCTCATGCCGCTCGACCGGAAGCGGCGGCTGTTCGGCTTGGGTGCGCTCGGCGTGATGGCGCTGGCGGCGATGCTCAGCCAGAGCGCGGGCGCGCTGTTCATCGGGACTCCGGCGGCGGCACTGCTGGTTCTGCTGCTGGCTCTGCGCCGACGGGCGCGACTAGCGGTCGTTGGCCTGGCGGGCGTGGGCGCGGCGGTATTCGCGCTAGCGATGCAGTCACCGCGCTTCGCCCGGGTGGTTGATCTCGGCGAGGGCACAAGCTTTTTCCGGGTGCGGGTATGGCAAAGCGCGCTGCAGATGATCGCCGAACGACCGCTGACGGGTTGGGGATTGGATCAGTTCCTGAATGCGTTCCGCGGACAATACATGATGCCGGATGCATGGCAAGAACCAAGCCTCTCACACCCGCACAACTGGGTCCTCGACTGGCTGGTGCGTTTGGGTGCGGGTGGGTTGCTGATCTTCCTGATTATTCAGGCGGCCTTCTGGCAGACGACCATCCGCGTTTACCGCGCGCAACCAGAAGCGCTGCGACTGGCGCTGATCATCGGGGCAATGGGCAGCATGGTCAACTTGCTGGCGCACGGGCTGGTCGACAACAGCGTATTTGTCCCTGACCTCGCAATAATTTTTACGTTTTTGTTGGGGATTGCGAGCAATCTACACAGACAACCGCCGGGTTCTCTGGTAGACTCGACACAGGTAATTAGTCAGGAAGGATAGGTCCGACTTGCGCGTTCTCATCACTGGAGCGGCCGGGTTTCTCGGCTCTCATCTCTGTGACCGCTTCTTGAACGAAGGTCACACGGTTATCGGCATGGATAACCTAATCACGGGCAATCAGCGAAACATCGCCCATCTGGCAGGCAATGCCAACTTCAGCTTCATTCGCCATGATGTGTCCAACTACATCTTCGTCAAGGGACCGCTGGACGCGGTGCTGCACTTTGCGTCGCCCGCCAGTCCAATCGACTATCTGAAGTTCCCGATCCAGACGCTGAAAGTCGGCGCGCTGGGCACGCATAATGCGCTCGGATTGGCACTGGCCAAAGAAGCGCGCTTCCTGATCGCGTCGACCTCGGAAATCTACGGCGACCCGCTGGTGCATCCGCAGACCGAAACCTACTTCGGCAACGTGGATACGATTGGTCCGCGCGGCTGCTACGACGAAGCCAAGCGCTTCGCCGAATCAATGACGATGGCCTATCACCGTGAACACGGGTTGGCTACGCGCATCGTCCGCATTTTCAATACGTACGGGCCGCGCATGCGCCTGGATGATGGCCGTGTTGTGCCGAACCTCGTCGGGCAGGCACTGCGGGGTGAACCGCTGACCGTGTACGGCGACGGATCGCAGACGCGCAGCTTCCAGTACGTGAGCGACCTCGTCGAAGGCGTCTATCGACTGCTCCTAAGCGACTTCGCCGAACCGGTCAACATTGGCACGACCGAGGAAATGACCGTGCTGCGCTTCGCGGAAATCGTGAACGAATTGACGGGCAACAAGGCCGGGATCATCATGAAGGAGAGCGAACGCATCAAGGGTGACCCGCAGATGCGCCGTCCAGATACGACCCGAGCCAAAGAAATCCTCGGCTGGCAACCGCAAGTCACGCTGGCGGAAGGTTTGCCGCCGACAGTTGCGTACTTCCGCGACGTCATCTAGGCTGCGCATGACCGCAGCTCTGGCGCGTCACAGCGTGCTGTGGAGCGTGCTCGCCGTGCTGCTTGGCATGGCGAGCGCCCTGCTCCCCGCCCCGGTCTCGGGCGCGGGGTTGGCGCTGGCGGCGCTGCTTGCGTGTATCGTGATCACACCGTATGCGGCGCTGCTGGTGCTGCTGGTATTTGCGCCGCTGCGCACGCTGATTGCCACCGAAGCGCCCATCCACTTGCCCCTCGACATTGGTCAACTCTGCCTGATTCTGCTCATCGGCGTGTGGGCGAGCACGGCGCTCGTCAATCACCGCAGGCTGCCGCGCATCCGCTGGACGCCGATCTACCTTCCCGTGATCGGATTTTTCGCGGTGGCAAGTCTGTCCGCGTTCAGCGCGTGGAGCATGAGCGCGTGGCTCAACGAGTGGCTGAAGTGGGCGCAGATCCTGCTGCTGATCGCCACCGTGTATGACCTCGGGCAGCAGAAACAGGGGCGCGAGTGGATCGTGTTCGCGCTGACGGTGGCGGGCATCGGCAATGCGCTGATCGGCATCTACGAGTATTTCGGTGGAAGCGGCGCGCTGCATCTGCTGGTGAACGGCAACCATTTCCGCGCTTTCGGGACGTTCGGACAGCCAAATCCATTTGGCGGGTTCATGGGACTGCTCGCGCCGCTGGCGTTGATGTCGGCGGGCGGTTATGGACTACGGGTGTGGCGCAAATGGCGGCAGGCGCCGCTCACGTTGGGCGACATCGTCCCAGTGGCGTTTTACGGAATCGCGTTTGGCTTGATGGCCGTTGGCGTGTACGTGTCGGTGAGCCGCGGCGCGTGGCTGGCCTTCGCTGCCTCGCTCGGCGTGATGGCATTTGCCCTGCCCCGCCGTACAGGCTACGGACTTGGACTAATCGTCATTGGCGTAGCACTCAGCGTGTTCCTGTGGACGACAGGGCGCGTCCCTGCATCGATTGTGGCACGCATCAACAGCTTCACGCAGGAAACGTTTGCCATCAACGATGTGCGCGGCGTGACCATCACCGCCGAGAATTACGCCGTGATCGAGCGGTTGGCGCACTGGCAGGCGGCGGTCAACATGGCAACCGCCAACCCGCTGCTCGGCGTAGGCTTCGGCAACTACGAGGCTGCGTATCCCGCTTACAGTCTCATGAACTGGGAGCTAGCGTTGGGCCATGCGCATAATTACTACTTGAATGTTTTAGCAGAGACTGGCATGATAGGATTGCTCAGTTATGTGGCACTTTGGGTGATGATCGGGTGGATCACCTGGCGCGTACGGCGTCACCCCGATCAACTGAGCCGCTTCACGGCTGTGGGTTTGCTCGGTACCTGGGTCTATTTAGCTGTCCACAGCTTCACGGATAACCTGTGGGTGAACAATCTGTTCATGCACATGGGCGTGATGCTCGGCATCCTCGCCCTACTCCAGCACGAAGTTAGAGGACAAGAGAATCTAGGTCTATGACGCATATCCGACGTATCGCCGTTCGTAACCCGCTGGATGCACCGATTCAAACCATTGCCTCCCGCATGGGCGGGGGCAAAGCGAAAGAACTCGAGCGCTTCCTCAAATTTGCCATTGTCGGCGCCCTCGGCGCAGTGATCGACGCCGGAACGCTGTTCATCCTCCAAGCGACGGTCCTCGCCCCGGTCGAACCAAGCAAAGACCTCAAGGTCGCCGTGGCCAGCAGCATCGCCTTCATCATCGCCGTGACCAGCAATTTCATCTGGAATCGTTACTGGACCTACCCGGATTCGCGCTCCAGTTCCATCCGCAAGCAATTGGCACAGTTCTTCGTAATCAGCTTTGTCGGTTGGTTTGGGCGGACAGTGTGGATCAGCAATGCCTATCACTGGCTCGGCACCGCGCTGATGCCGATCTTCTTGCCGGAAATTCAACTGCTGCGACCGGGTTATGTGCCGTCGGAGAGCGCCGAAGCGAAGCTCGGCACGATGGTGGCCTGGCTGATTGGCGTGATCATCGTGATGGTGTGGAATTTCCTCGCGAATCGCTACTGGACGTACAAAGACGTCAAGTAGTTTTGGCCTGACCTCTAACCCCTATCCATTGGGAGAAGGGGATAATACCCTCACCCCCTGCCCCTCTCCTAGAGGAGAGGGGTGAAAAACACTCTCACCCTGCAATCAGCGGGAGTCAGGTAAACCCCAGTGCCAAGCATCGGAATCGACTACACGGCAGCCTATGAGCAAGGGGGCGGCATCGGGCGGTATGTGCGCGAATTGGTGACGGCCCTGGCGCGCCTTGACACAACGACCGATTATCGACTGTTCGTGAGCGGGGTCACGGCGCAAAAGCCGCTGCCTGCCGCACCGGGCAGGAACTTCACGTGGCGGGGCACTTCGATTACGCCGCTGTGGCTGGCGCGGCTGTGGCAGCGCGCCCAGGTGCCGCTATCCGTCGAACTGTTCACGGGAAAAGTTGACCTGTACCACGCGACCGATTTCACGCTGCCGCCGACGCGCGGCAAGACGCGCACGCTGCTCACCGTGCATGACCTGTCGTTTGTGCGCGTGCCCGAGGCCGCGAGCCCTTCACTAAAGTCGTATCTGGACGTCGTCGTTCCGCGTTCGGTGCGCCGCGCGGATCATGTACTGGCGGATTCACAGGCGACGAAAGACGATCTGATGGCGCTGTACAACACGCCCGCCGAGAAGATCACAGTGCTGTTGAGCGGGGTTGATACACGGTTTCAGCGTACAGAAACGCCGTCAATCCGCGCGAAATACCAGATTCCGGAGCGACCCTACATTCTATCGGTGGGAACCGTGCAGCCGCGCAAGAACTACGCCCGGCTGATCAAGGCGCTGGCAACCCTGCGGGCAAATGGCTATGATGTCGGCCTGGTGATTGTGGGCGGGAAAGGTTGGCTGGAAGACCCGATCTACGAGACGATTCGGTCGACCGGCATGACGGACTATGTGCGCATGACAGGTTTCGCCGACGACGCCGATTTGCCCGCGCTGTACAGCCAAGCATTGATCACGGCCCTGCCCTCGCTGTATGAAGGGTTTGGCATCCCCGTGCTGGAATCGATGGCCTGCGGGACGCCCGTGCTTACCTCCAACGTATCGTCGCTGCCAGAAGTGGCAGGCGACACGGGGATTATGGTCGACCCCAGCGATCAGGACGCAATCACTGGGGCGCTAGAACGGCTGCTCACAGATGCGGCATTATGCGCGGATTTGTCACGGCGCGGGTTGGAACGCGCGAAGACGTTCACGTGGGATGCGGCGGCGCAGCAGTTGGCAGGTGTGTACCAATCAATGTTGGGGTAAAGCAACCTCACCCCCGACCCCTCTCCTCTAGGAGAGGGGCAAAAAATAAACCGGAAAGAGTTGATAGGCGCTCGCGTGATCAGGCGGACGCAATAAACCCCGCCCCTACGAGAAACAGGCAGTTTGGCATACAAACAAGTCCGGCACTAACTTCCCCTGCTCTCACGGGCCAGTCTTAAGCCGCACGCGAGTTTATCCCCATATATAATCCAAGTGCATCGTAATCATGCCAAGGAAAGTTCATGTCCCGCAGATTCGTCATTGATCCGAACAAACCGTTCTTCATCTTCGACACGGCTGGTGACTGGCAAGCGACTAAGCTCGGCGATTATCTCTTCGACGGGCGCGGCGACTATATCGGCTTTGTGCGCACCGAATACTACGACGTGTACACCAAGTATGGCGAATGGATCGGCAATCTGTTCCCGGATGGACGGATTGTGCGCAAACGCAGCGCCAAACGTCCCCCGCTGCTCCATTCCAGCGAACTCCCGCCTGTCCCTCCCAAGACCAAAGTCCCCGGTCGTGCCCCCCTGCCACCCATCAGCGGCGATCTCGGCTATGACAAGATCGATGTGCTAGAATGGGATCCGGATATCTTCAAGCGCGTCTCCGACCTGGCGCCGGACGCAGGCGAAGATAACGCTTAATCGGTCATACAGGGCATAGGGATAAGGTAGACCGGACCTCACCCCCTCCCCCGACCCCTCCCCGAATACGGGGAGGGGACCTAGCAAAGTCGACGTTGTCGACCGTTGGGCTAAAATGGGGTAATAGGCTGAGCGGATACTTACTCACCTCCCACACAGCAGAATAGGAGAGCAGCCGAGTGGAACGCACGCGCAAGAAAGTCGCGGATTCCCGGTTTACGCTGAGCGCGTTGATGGGGCCGCAGGATGCGAATGGTCACGGCAACGTGCATGGCGGCGTGATCATGCGGATGGTCGATGAAGCGGGCGCGCTGGTCGCCATGCGGCACGCGAATCGCCCGGTGGTGACGGTCGCCATCGACAGCATGACGTTCGAAGAACCCATTCTGCTCGGCATGCTGGTCATGTGTAACGCGGAACTGACGTATGTCGGACGCACGAGCATGGAAACGCGCGTCGAAGTCGTCACCGAGCATCCCCTGCACGGCACCTCCAAAACGACGAATATCGCGTATCTGGTCTACGTGGCGCTGGATGAAGATGGTCGCCCGGCGGTTGTGCCGGAGATTGACTATGTCAGCGATGAGGAACGCGAGCGCGCGGAACGAGCGAAAGCGCGACAGGAATTCCGCAAGCAGCAGCGCGCCACCGAAAAGCGCCGCCATGACTGACGATCAATTCCTCCCCGATCTCGAAGGCGCAGGCGCATCCACGCTGCTGCGCATCCTGAATCAAGCCGGGGCGCGGCGGGTGCTTTCGGCAAAAGCGCCGGAGCTCGGCATTGCCGATGCGCGACCCTACCCGTTCACGGCGGTGGTCGGGCAGTATGAGATGCGCGTCGCGCTGATGCTGGCGGTCATCAACCCGGCGATTGGCGGCGTGCTGCTGATTGGGCCGCGCGGCACGGGCAAAACAACGGCAGTGCGCAGCCTGACCGAAATTCTGCCGGATGTTGAGGTCAGTGACTGCGAAGATGGCGCCCTACCCTATGAACTGCAAAGCGAGAACGCAAAGTATCTGTATCCCGACTGCTGGGAGAAGTTCCAGGCGGGTGAGACGATTTCGCATTACGAGGCGGTCAAGCTGGTCGAACTGCCGCTCAATGCGCGACTTGAGGATGTGGTCGGCGGGATTAACGAGCGCATCGCCGTGCAGCAGAACAAAATCCGACTGGAACGCGGCATTCTGGCGCGGGCGGACAATAATCTGCTATACATCGACGAAGTTAACCTGCTGAACGACGAGATCGTGGATGCGATCCTCGATGCGGCGGCGGCGGGCAGCTATACCGTGCGGCGCGGGGCAATGGCGGGGACGTATCGCTCGCGCTTCGTGCTGATCGGGTCGATGAACCCGGAAGAAGGTCGCTTGCGCCCGCAAATCATGGATCGGTTTGGGCTGCGCGTGAACGTGCGCGGGCTGATGGAGACCGAAGAACGGCTGGAAGTATATCAGCGCGTGCGGTCATACCGGCAGAATCCGAATACGTTCGTGCGGCAGTGGGAAGAAGAGACAGCGATTGTGCGCGAGGAAATCCTCATGGCACGCGACCGCCTACAGAAGACGACGCTGGCAGATGATGCGGTCAAGCTGGGGCTCAAGCTGGTCAATGAGCTGGATATTGATTCGCACCGCGCCGAATACACGATGTTCGAGGCGGCGCGCGCCCATGCCGCGTCAGACAGCCGCGACGTGGCGACTGTGGATGACATTCGCGCAGTCGCGCCGATGGCACTGCGGCAGCGGCGGAGCGAATTCATGGTCAACTTCTTCGAAGCGCAGCAGGCCGAAGATGATCAAATTCGCCAGCGCATTGATAACCTCGTAAGTCAGGGATAAGCGCCATGCGATTCCGCTTCTGGCTGCTGATTGGCGTAATGATTGCCTGTTACGTGCTGCCGTGGGTGATCAACCCCGGCGTTAGTTTGACGCTCGGCGGGTATGATCTCGGCGAGTGGACGAGTCTGCATGAGGCCGTGCGCGGGGAACAATCGCCGCTGCTGACGAGCTTTCTTCTGCGACTGCCGCTGGCGCTGGTCGCAGTGCTGGTGGGCATGCAACCTCACCACTTGGCCCCATCTCCGAAAAGAGGAGAGGGAGAGAAGAGACTAACCTCACCCCCTAACCCCCTCTCCCAAGGGCGAGGGGGGATAACAAGCAGAATCTTGCCAGTGGTGGCGATTCTGCTCATTGCGGCGGCGCTGCTGCCACCGCTGGAAATCCTCGATTATCCGAACGACCCGAATTATCAGCAGCAGGCGCTGGTCGCGGGCATCGCCCTGGTCGGCGGGTTGCTCGGCGTGAGCGGACTAGTGCGGCGGGTGGACACATGGCTGCGCGTCGGGATCGGCGTGGTCGGCACAGGGGCCGTGATCGCCGGGCTGAGCAAGGCGTGTCAGTTGATGCAGGGGTTCAGCCTGCCCGTGAGCATGGGACTCGGCGGGGTGCTGTTGGCGGCGCTGTTTGCGGCGGTAGCGGTGATCACGGCGGTTGAGTGGCGGTCGAGTCGCCGAATGGGGTAACGTTTAACCTCTCCCTGTCCCTCTCCCAAGGAGAGGAGTTTGAAATTCCGGCGTCATGGATCGCATTCATACACGAAACTCACGCAAAAGTGAGCAGCGGACGCGATAAATCGCGCCTCTACGAAGGGCATCACACAGTCACTCGCTCTCAGACGAGAGACAGAAACGCCAATCAGACAACCCGTCTCGGGAAACAAAAAGGACGAGGCGAGGCTCGTCCTGATTGGTGCAGATTTCCGCGCTGAACACGGGCAAGGCAGGCCGCACCTTGTCCTTACTTGATCATGCGCTCGTTGATGTAGGTGACAGCTTCGCCTACGGTGGTAATCTTCTGGGCGTCTTCGTCGCTGATTTCGCCGCTGAATTCTTCTTCAAAGGCCATGATCAGTTCGACGAGATCCAGCGAGTCCGCTTCGAGATCTTCGCGGAAGCGCGCGGGCGGCACTACTTTTTCAGGATCAACGCCGAGCAGGTCGACGACAATATTACGGACACGTTCATCGGTTGACGCCATGCTTTATCCCCCTCCATACGGAGCAAGTCAGTAGATCGAGTTCAGATGCCAAATTATACAAAGATTATCAAGCCCTGCCAGTGTTGTTTATGTTGACACGGTTTGACGTGATCAGGTACGATTGGCTCGTTCAAAATGTGGAAACACGCGAGTCGTGCAAAAGTCACGCGCTTGCGTGAGCAGATTCTCAGAAATACACCATCGCTGCCCCAACATGCGTATATACTCCAGTGGCACAGGCCATTTTCGCTGCCAGTTTATTTAAAAGGAAATCCTCGTCTATGACGACACCCTCGATTGAAGATCGGAAAGCCGATCACATTCGCATCAACCTCGAACGCAATGTCCAGTTTCCCCATTTGACGACCGGGCTCGAACGCTACCGCTTTGTGCATCAGGCGCTGCCAGAACTCAACCTGAGCGAAATCAACACGCAGGTAACATTGTTCGGCAAGACGATCAGCGCGCCGATCCTGATCTCGTCGATGACCGGCGGGACGGAACTCGCGCTCAAGATTAATCGGAACCTAGCAGAAGCAGCGCAGACACACAAGATCGCGCTCGGCCTCGGGTCACAGCGCGCGGGGATTCGCAACCCGGAAGTCGCATATACCTATAAGGTGCGCGATGTCGCTCCGGATGTGCTCTTGTTCGGCAATCTGGGCGCAGTGCAGTTCAATTACGGTTATGGACTGGATGAATGCCGCCGCGCCGTCGAAATGATCGGCGCGGACGCGCTGATTCTGCACTTCAACGTGCTGCAGGAAGCCGTGCAGCCCGAAGGCGACACGAATTTCGCCGGGCTGCTGCCCAAAGTCGAGGCGGTGTGCCGCCTGCTGGAAGTCCCGGTGATCGCTAAAGAGGTCGGGTGGGGCTTCAGCGAAAAGAATGTGCGCGACCTGGCCAACGCTGGCGTGAGCGCCATTGACGTGGCTGGGTCGGGTGGGACTTCGTGGAGCGAGGTCGAATATCACCGCGCGCCTAACGATTTCCATGCTCGCGTCGCGGCGGCGTTTGCCGACTGGGGGATTCCCACATCGGAAGCGGTGCGCTATGCAGTCACGGGCGCGCCGCACCTGCCCGTGTTCGCCAGCGGCGGTCTGAAGGACGGCATCGACATCGCTAAATCGATTGCACTGGGCGCGACGCTCGGTGGACTGGCGGGCGCCTTCCTCAAAGCGGCGGATGTCTCCGTCGAAGCCGTCGACCAACTGATTCGTGAACTCAACGCGCAGCTGCGCATCGCTATGCTGTGCAGCGGCGCGGAAACCATTGCTGACTTACAGCGGACACCGCTTCTAAAGGACTAAGCCCTCTTGATAACCCAGCTTGCCAGTCGTTACCTTGCAGAACTCGACGCGACCATGCGCCGAGTCGTCGATGATATGGTCACCGCGCCGGACTTTGGTGTCATGCTGCGCTACCCCCTCGGTTGGGTGGATCAGGACGGGCAGCCCTACAATCACCCGACCGGAAAACGCATCCGCCCCATTCTGGTGCTGCTGGCGACAGAGGCCACCGGTGGCGATTTCCGCTCCGCCCTGCCCGCCGCGGCGGCGGTGGAATTGCTGCATAACTTCTCGCTCGTGCACGACGATATCGAAGACGACAGCCCGACGCGGCACGGGCGCCCGACGGTGTGGACGATCTGGGGACGCGCGAATGCGATCAACGCGGGCGACGCCCTGTTCGCGCTGGCCTACGGCGCGATGCAGCGCCTGCCGATCCCGGCGGAAGTTGCGCTCAAAGTATGGGGTATCTTCAACGCGACCAATATTGAACTGACGCGCGGTCAGCATATGGACATGCGCTTCGAGAAGCAACAAACGGTCAGCGTTGACGAGTATATTTCGATGATCCGCGGCAAATCGGCGGCGCTGGTGGCGGCGTGCGCGCAAATAGGCGCGCTGATTGGGTCGCACGATGACGAGACCGCGGCGCATTTCGCAGAATTCGGGCTGAACCTCGGGCTGGCGTTCCAGATTCGCGACGACATCCTCGGCATCTGGGGCGACCCGGCGGTCACGGGCAAATCGGCAGCAACGGACATCCTGTCGCGCAAGAAGTCGCTGCCCGTGCTGTATGGGCTGTCACAGAGCGCCGAACTAGTCGAACTGTACGGGCGCGAACCGTTCGGCGCGGCGGAAGTCGAGGCGGCAGTGAGCATCCTCAACGCGGTCGGCGCGCAGAACAAAACGCTCGACTATGAGACCAACTTCTATCAGCAGGCGATGGCGGCATTGGAGCGCGCCCAACCGCAGGGCGCAGCAGCAGTGGGTCTCAAAAAGCTGACCGAGAGTCTGTTCCAGCGGGCGTTCTAAAGATAGCCTTACCCCTAGCCCCTCTCTCTTGGGAGAGGGGATTTACACCAATTCGCGGAAAACGATGTTGCTGAGCAGGCGACCCTGATCGGTGAGGGTGACGCGTTCGTCGGTCACGCTGAGCAGACCGGACGCGGTGAAGCGGTCGATGGCAGCGCGGTGCACGTCCAGCAGGTCGACGCCAAAACGCTGGCGAAAGGTCTCACGGTGGATGCCCTCGCGTACGAGGCGCAGCCCCATAATGAGCGTATCGGCGATCTCCCCTTCCCGCGTGACGGGATCGAACATGTCGGTGACGGGCGCGCGCGGAAACTCGTAGTCAGTAGAAACATCCTGCAAGAGCTTGATGTAGCGCTGCGGTGAGAGCAGCACAGAATACCGTGCGCCGCCCGCAAAACCATGCGCCCCGGGACCGAAGCCGAGATACGGCAGATTGCGCCAGTACTGGAGGTTATGCTTACAGGCATAACCGGGCCGCGCCCAGTTGCTGATCTCATACTGGTCATAGCCCGCCGCGCCGAGCACCTCGGTCGCCAGATCGTACATATCGGCGGCGAGATCATCGTCGGGTGCGGGCAAGCGCCCAGTGTTCACCCAGTGATCCATCGCGGTGCCCTCTTCCAGACCGAGCGCATAAAGCGAGATGTGCTCCGGCTTGAGCGCAACCGCCTGTGTGAGCGTGTTGCGCCACCCGTCGAGCGTTTGGTGTGGGATGCCGTAGATCAGGTCAAGGTTGAGGTTGGTGAAGCCACCCGCGCGCGCCGCGGTCACTGCCCGGGCAACGGCGTCGTTGTCATGGCGGCGGCGGAAAAGCTGAAGCTCGTTCTCGTTGGCGGACTGCATGCCAATGCTAATGCGATTGAAACCGACCTGCCGCAGCGCGGTCGTATAGTCGCGGTGCAGGTCGTTGGGGTTGGCTTCCAGTGTGATTTCCGCGTCCGGATAGACGTTATACACGTCACGGAGCGCAGCAAAGATGCGCGCGTACTGTTCTGGTGTCAGCAGACTCGGCGTGCCACCACCGAAGAAGATCGTATGCACGTCGAGGCCGGGCTGGCTGCGCCCGACCACGTGAATTTCAGCAATCAGCGCCGCAACAAACGGTTCGATGAGATGTTCAAGCTGAATATAGGTATTGAACGCGCAGTACGTACATTTTGTCGAACAAAACGGAACGTGAAGGTAAAGCGATACCGGGGTCATGTTAGAATACACCAAGAGCCTCATGATTGCGGTATTCTGTCAGGTTCAATATACTATTTCAAGACTATGATGCCTTGGGTTATAGCTCTGTGCACGTCTGTAAAGTGAGGTCGAATGCCTGAGACGACACAATTCACGGGTGGAGGCGACAACAGTCAAGACACCTCGCTTAAGCCGAATCACGTACTTCACAACCGTTACAAAATCCTCGGCGTGCTGGGCGGCGGTGGCATGGGGACTGTTTACCAAGCCCGCGACCTCAACTTCTCCGATGTGAAGAAACTGGTAGCGATCAAAGAGATGCTGGCGCAGGTGACCGATTCGGCACTACGTGCCGGGATGCTTAAGACGTTTCGGCGCGAAGCGAACATTCTGGCATCGCTGAGTCATCCGGCGATCCCGCAGATCTATGATTTCTTCGACATCAATGACCGCGCCTATCTGGTGATGGAGTACATCAACGGGAAAGACCTCGAAATCCTGCTGGCACAGCTCAAAGAATTCCCGATTGATAAGGTGATCGAATGGGCCATTGACCTGTGCGATGTACTGGATTACCTGCACTCGCAAAAGCCTGATCCGATTGTGTTCCGCGATGTGAAGCCGCCGAACATCATGATCGACAGCCTCGGCAAAGTCCGGTTGATCGACTTTGGCATTGCCAAAGCGTTCGTGACGGGCGTCAAGAACACGATGATTGGTACGGAAGGCTATTCCGCGCCGGAGCAATACAAAGGCGATGTATCGCCGCAAAGCGATATTTACAGCCTCGGAGCGACGCTGCATCACATCCTATCGCGCAAAGATCCACGCCTCGAACCGCCGTTCAGCTTCCATGAGCGGCCGCTGGCGACACTGAATCCGAAAGTACCGCCGGGGTTGATCGCCGTGGTCGAGCGCGCGCTGGCCTTCAACGCCATCGATCGCTTCCAAACCTGCCGCGAGATGAAAGAAGCGCTGGAAGGCTTGCGTCAGCGCCCCGGTCTGGTGGTCGCCACACCGCAGAGCCCGGCACCGCCGCAGATGCCACCTCAATACCAGCAGCCCTACCCACCGCCGCAGTACTACCCGCCACCGCAGTACCAGCAGCCCTACCCGCCGCAGTATCAGCAGCCGTATGGGCAGCCGGGTTACCCGCCGCCCCAGCAGCCGTCACCAACGCCGCCACCATCAGAAAAAGCGACAGAATTCTTCAATGAAGAGACGGACAGCACGGTTCAGCCGAAATGGCAGTTTAAGACCGAAGATGAGATTCGCTGCAGCCCCACCGCCCTCGGCGAAACGGTGTATGTTGGGTCGTATGACAGCAACGTCTACGCGCTCAAGCTGGACAACAAAGACATGCTGTGGAAGTTCGCGACTAAGGGTGGCATTGCCTCGTCGCCCGTCATCGACGATGTAAATCGCAACATCGTGTTCGGCTCAGAAGACTTCAGCCTGTATGCGGTCGATTACCGCACGGGCCGTGTCAACTGGACGTTCGCGACAAAAGAACGCATCCGCAGCACGCCGCGCGTGGCGCACAACTTTGTCTTCTTTGGGAGCGATGACGGCAAGCTGTATGCAGTCTCAGCGCCAAACGGCCGCCAACACTGGGCCGTCAACATGGAATCGCCGATTCGCGTGCGCCCGTTCGTGACGAACGAACTGGTGATCGCGGGCTGCGAGACGGGCGAAGTGAGCGCCTACACGCTCTCAGGCAACCGCAAGTGGACGTACCGCGCCCGACGCAACGTCATGTCGTCGCCGTTTGTCAACATGGTGGAAAGCATGTGTTACATCGGCGCGAGCGATGGCTTTATGTACGCGCTGGATGCGAATACAGGCTACAACTCATGGCGCTTCCGTACGACCGGCGCAATCATCTCATCGCCGATGGAAGCCAAATCGCTGCTCTATTTTGGGTCCACGGACGGGAATTTCTACGCCGTGAACACGCAAACCGGGCGCGAAAAATGGAGATTTGAAATCGGTAAACCGATCGTTGCCTCACCACTCGTTCACAAAGACGCCGTATATTTCGGCGGAACAGACGGTTATTTCTACTGCTTGAATGCCGACAACGGGCGCGAACGGTGGAAGTACAAAACAGGAGGTGCGATTACAGCAACGCCATTTGTTGCCGGGGATGTCGTCTTGATCGGCTCGCTCGATCACAATCTTTATGCCTTCCCAATCGGCACTTAAGCACGCACTTCGGAGAAAATGATGAATCTGTTCCGACGCATATTCAGCAACGATCCCAGCAAGCCGACGGCTGACTCTGGGACGCCGACGACCACGCCCGCACCGCAGCCAATCACCGAAATCAAGGTTGAAGCGCCGTACGAAG
This sequence comes from Anaerolineae bacterium, assembly GCA_041916315.1. Lineage (GTDB taxonomy): Bacteria > Chloroflexota > Anaerolineae > Aggregatilineales > Phototrophicaceae > Flexifilum. Next base: position 28,463 of record JAYRZU010000113.1, on the reverse strand, counting down.
CGCCCATGACGCCGCCAGATATCGCCCCGCACATCATTGCCGACGGTGCAACACGTCCGCTGTCACAGGAATCCCTGCTCAGCTACCTCGGAAACGATCACCTGATCTTCGGTCAGTTGAGCGATGTAGGCATGGTGCGCAATAACAATCAGGATGCCGTGCTGTGCTATTTCGTCAGCAGCCGCAGCGCGGATGAGCGCCCGGATTTCGGGCTGTTCATGGTCGCGGATGGCATGGGCGGTCATCATGATGGCGAGAAAGCGTCGGCCCTAGCCATCAAGACGGTCGCGGCGACGGTCGCCACGACGATCTGGCTGCCGATGCTCAGCGGGCAGACTGAGAACCAAGCGCCGATCACCGAAGCGCTGACCGAAGCAATCCAGAAGGCCAACGGCGACATTATGGTCCAGGTGCCGGACGGCGGCACCACGTTCAGCTCGGTGATTCTGATCGGCGATCTGGCGTATGTCGCGCATGTGGGTGACAGCCGTGTGTATATCATCTCGAAAGACGGGGTGATCGAGCAGCTCACCCGCGATCATTCGCTGGTGCAGCGGCTGATCGAACTGGACCAGCTCACGCCGGAAGAAGCCGCCGAACACCCACAGAAGAATGTGCTCTACCGCGCGCTCGGTCAGAATGATGTGGTCGAAGTTGATACGATGTTCCGCCGCGTGCCGCCGAAGTCGAGCCTAGTGGTGTGCAGCGATGGGCTGTGGAATCAGGTGCAGGACAAAGAAATCGTCGATATCGTGCGCCAGAACAGCAACCCGCAAGACGCATGCAATAAACTGGTGGCACTTGCCAACAAGCGCGGAGGTTTGGATAACGTCACGGTCGTGGTTCTCAACTTGCCAGGATAGCCTCTCGCCACTAGACTAGAGGTTGGACGTTAACTTTACTTAAGCTCACTAAGAGTTCACTCGGATAGCGCGGTCTATGCCTGTCGACTTTGATCCCTATGTGTTGCTAGGCATCGCCCCTGATGCCTCAGAAGACGAGATACGAGATGCCTACCGCCGGGCGGCACGGCGACTGCATCCGGATACAAACCGGAATAATCCCGGAGCCGCCGCGCAGTTTCAGGACATCACCGCCGCGTATAACACGCTCAACAATGCGCGTGAGCGGCGCGCCTACGATGATGAAGCGAAACTGCGGTCACCGGATGCGCTCACCTTCTCGCTGCGTGTGACGCCAAGCAAACGCAACATCTACCCACTGAGCGAGACGCAAGTGGTGTACATGCTGGCTGAGATCCAGGCGGACCCGCGCGCCGAAGAGGTGCAGGAGCTCATTCGCGCCCAAACGCATTTGAATCTGACGCTCGTGCTCGACAAGAGCAATTCGATGAACGAGGGTCGCATCGAGCGGGTGCAGATCGCCGCGCACCGGATTATTGACCAGTTGGGGCCACAGGATATTCTGTCGGTAGTAGCGTTCAATGACCACGCGGAACTCGTCATTCCGGCGACCACGGTGTCTGACAAACCGGCGCTCAAAGCGCGCATCAGCATGTTGAAGGCGTTCGGTGGCACGGAGATTTACAAGGGCCTAGCGCTCGGCATTGAGCAAAATCGCAAATTTCTCGCCCCGCGCCTGATCAACCACGTGATCTTGCTGACGGATGGCAACACGTATGGCGATGAAGAACGCTGCCTCGCGCTGGCCGCGGAAGTCGAAAAAGAAGGCATCAGCATCAGCGCGATGGGGTTGGGGCACGAGTGGAACGACAAGTTCCTCGACGACCTCGCCTCGGTGACAGGCGGCGCGTCTACACACATCAAAACACCCCGCACCGTCGTGCAGTTTCTGAATGATCACGTGCGCGGGCTCGCCAACGGCTTCGCCGAACGCTTGATGATCTCGATTGCGCCAGATTTGGGCGTCAAGTTGGAATCGGCCTTCAAACTGATGCCAAACCCGCAGCCACTCTCCATTGACACCGGCTATATTCCGCTCGGCAGCCTGCAAATCGGTCGCCTGACGACGGTACTCCTGCAGTTTGAACTACCCCCCGATATGACGGAGGGATACCGCTCGATCGCGCGGATTGTGGCGGTCGGTGACATCATGACGAATGAGCAGCGCAAGTTTCAGACGCTGAGCGACATCTCGCTAGGGATCACACAATCCCCGGTCAATGAGGAAACGCCGCCCGCGATCATGGAAGCGCTCGGACGGCTCACGTTGTACCGCATGCAGGAACGCGCGCAGGAAGCCATCGATCAGGGCAACATCGCCGAAGCGACCAGCCGCCTAGAAAAGCTGGCAACGCGCTTGTTCCAGCTTGGCGAAGGCGAACTCGCCGAAGAAGTCCGCCAAAACGCGATTCATGTGCAAAACACAGCGGTGCTCTCGGATGAAGCGCGAAAGAACATCAAGTATCAGACCCGCACACTCGTGAGCGGAATGATCCGTAACAGCGAACTCGAAAGTTAGGCAGGCTGTATGAAGGAGTGCCGGTTCTGCAAACATGCCAACCGCGAAGGGTTCTTCTTTTGTGAAGACTGCGGCCAACCGCTCACCGAGGATAAGCCCACAACGGTGTTGACGACCCAGAAGATCGATGAGGAAGCCTACGAATGGCGCACCAGCTACGGGACAGCCGAATTCAAGCCCGGCGCGAGCATTTTGCTGCGCATTGTCGGCACTTCGACGCCATTGGTACTGAAGCCCGCTGAGCAGATCACCATTGGACGACTCGATGCCGAGCACAATATCACGCCCGATGTTGACTTGATGCCCTACGGCGCGGTGGAAAAAGGCGTTTCTCGCATCCACGCCGTCATCATCCGCTCAGAAGATGGACTGCTGCTCATCGACAAAGGCAGCGCGAATGGGACGCACCTCAATGGTCAGCGGCTCGTCGCCCAACAGCCACGCGTCCTGCGGGATGGCGATGAGATTCGCCTCGGCAAATTGGTCGCCCGCATCTTTTTCAATACGTAGTTGATACAGGAACAAAGCCGCTATGCACACCGTTCTCGTCCATGTGACTAATGAAAACCCTATCAAGTGTGATATTGATGATCTCCCGCGCCCGACCGATAACGTCTTTGTCGGGCGCAATGTGCGCGATAAAGCCGACAAAGATCTCGAAAACCTTGAAGACGGAGTCAACACGTTGATCATCCCGTGGTGGCGAATCACCTTTATCGAAGTGCTGCCGTCGGCGGATGACATCGATGCGTTCCCGCTGCCGTTCCGTAACGATTAGCGGTTCACAAAACAAGAGCAAAAACTTCACTTCTACCAATCTTTCGCGGGTAAGGTAGAGGATTGGACTCCCCTGCCCCGTTTCTCAAAGAGCGAGGGTCTTTGTGGGAGGGTAGGAAGAAGGAACGAGATGACCAGTAAAGTTCCCAAAGCGACCGGACGCGACGGCAAACGTATCCTCGTAGTGGATGACGAACCGCGTATGATCAACTTCATCCGCATGAACCTCGAACTGGAGGGGCATCAGGTCGTGGAGGCGCACAACGGGCTCGAAGCGCTGGAAGCAGTGCGGACGAAACTGCCCGACATCGTGCTGCTCGACGTGATGATGCCGGAGCTCGACGGGTTTGAGACGCTGCGAATGCTGCGCGAATTCACGAACATCCCCGTGATCATGCTCACGGCGAAGGGCGAAGAAAACGACAAGGTCTACGGGTTGGAACTCGGCGCGGATGATTACATCCCCAAGCCGTTCGGACCGCGCGAACTGTCGAGCCGCATCAAAGCGGTAATGCGCCGCTTCGACATGCCGTCCAGTTCGCCGGATCAAGCTGTGCTGCGCATTGATGAACGGCTGAGCGTGGACTTCAACCGCCGCGAGGTGATCGTCAACGGCGAGCGGATCAAGCTGCGCCCGACCGAGTATCGCCTGCTCTATCATCTGATCGAGAACGCGGGCTGGACCGTGCCACACGATCAACTGCTGGCGAAGGTGTGGGGCTACGAGTACCGCGACGAGGCGCATTATGTGCGGCTGTACGTCAACTACCTACGCGAGAAGATCGAGGAAGACCCGAGCAACCCGAAGTACATCCTCACGGAACGCGGTGTCGGCTATCGCTTTGTCGATTTCAAGCGGCAGCAAGCGGACGCGAAGTAAAGTCACTCTAACCCCCTCTCCTCGAGGAGAGGGGGACTTGCCTGCCTAAACGTTCCTCAAACCCAAAATGTAGCTATACTAAGAGTCTGTTGACACTCACTGTCACATGGGAAATGCAGCATGCTCGTCTTCATCAGTTACAGCAGCAAAGATGTGGATTTCGCCATCCGTCTACGCGACCAACTCCGCGCATGGGGTCATCAGACATGGCGTGATCACGACGACATTCCCAAAGGCGGCGTGTGGTATGACGAGATCTGGAAGGCACTGCAAAAAGCTGATGCAGTGGTCGCCGTGTATTCTCCGAACAGCATGGCCTCGAACCCGTGCAAAGTGGAGTGGGACTATGCAATCCGGAAAGAAAAGCAGTTCCGCCCTCTGCTGCTTGAGCCTTTAGAAGAGATCAACCCGTTCTTTGCGAATTATCAGTACACCGACTTCACCAGAGACGAACGTGAAGGGTGGCAACAGCTCAAAGCGGCGTTGGAAAAGCAGATCGCAGCCCCTGTCCCAAGTACAACCTCACCCCCCGGCCCCCTCTCCGAAAAGAGTCGAGGGGGAGAAAAACGCGACGATTACCGCGCGATTTTGCTGCGGAAGGTGCGCGAGTTCTGGATTGAAGGCGTCTACGAGAAGAACAAGATCGGGGATGTGTGGCTGGATTTGCCCGCCGAACAGCGTAGAGAGGCGGTTGAACCGCAGATCAAGAAGACGCTGACCAACCCCGACTACGAGACGATCACGCTGAAGTCAGGATCACAGATTGCCGATGTTTTTCGGCGGACGGGACGCGCGCTGCTGATTCTGGGTGCTCCCGGCTCGGGCAAGACGATGACCCTGCTGGAACTGGCGAAGGATTTGGTCGCCGAGGCAGAACGAGACGAAGAGAAGCCGATCCCGATGGTGGTCAACCTTGCATCGTGGGCAGAACAGCAACCGGAACTACTGGAAGTGTGGCTTGCAGAACGGCTGAACAGGGAATACGGCGTGTCGAAAAAGCTGGCGGAGCGGCTGGTGGGCGATGGCGCGTTCCTGTGGCTGCTCGATGGCTTGGATGAAGTGCCGGAGGCGAACCGGGATGCGTGCGTGACGGCGATCAATGGGTACTGGAAACGTGTTACGGGCGTGGATAACGGGATCGTCGTATGCAGTCGGATCGAGGAATACGAGCGGCTGACGGCGCAATTGCAGTTGCAGAATGCGATCCAGTTGGGGGCGTTGACGTCTGAACAGGCGGACGGGTATTTGGCGCAGTTAGGCGATAAGTGGGAGAGTCTGCGGGCGGCGTTGAGAAGCGATGCGGTGCTGCGGGAACTGGCGGACTCGCCGCTGATGCTCAACATCATGGCGATTGCGTACCGGGGACTGCCGAGCGAAGAAATCGCCGGGTTTACGAACGACACAGAGCAGACGCAGCACCTGTTTAGTGCCTATGTGGAGCGGTGTTTGTCAGTTGATAAGGGAAACCCCGATTACGCGCAGGCGGAAACGCGACACTACTTGGCTTGGCTGGCGGATAAGTTGGTCAAAGATGAGAAGATTGATTTTCAGATCGAGGAATTACAGCTCAGATGGTTGAATAATGACCAGAGTATATCTTATAGTCGGCTCCCGTTCATTTTCAGACTATTCGTCGGGCTAATCGTTGGAACAGTCATTGGATTTAGTGTCAATTTAAGCATTGGACTTATTGTCGCATTTGTCGTCTCACTGAACATTTCATTTGACGATGTAACGTCCGTAGATTTTACGGATCGGCTCAATTGGTCATGGAACCGAATGTGGTGGGGTCTTTTATCTGGACTGATCACAGGCTTGATCGTCGGCTTGGTCACCGAGTTGTTTGTTAGCTTGGTTGTTGGATCAGTGATTGGGCTAGTCTTTGGGTTAGCCACAGGGCTGGAATCTCAGAATATTCCTAGTCGAACCGTACCCAACCAAGGTATGCGAAACACTATGCGCAATTGGCTGGTCGCTGTGCTTGTGTTTGGATTGGCTGGAGGAGTAGGTGCCGGATTAATTGTTGTGCTAGGTGCAGATCGGCTCATTGGACTGGTTGCAGGTCTTGTGTTCGGATTTGCCACCATGGTAAGCAACGGATTGTTAGTCGGTATTATGGCAGGAGTGACCTTCGGGTTGGTAGTTTGGGCAATTGTCGGCATCGGAGGTTGGCTAAGTGGCGGATTGTACTTCGGTTTGGTCTTCGGACAGGAATACGGCGGTGCTGTGGTGATTAGGCACGCGGCGATTCGGCGCATCCTCTGGCATTCCGGTGATGCGCCGCTGAATTATGCGAAGTTCCTCAAGTACACGACGGAGCACGGGCTGACGCGACAGGTCGGCGGCGGGTTTGTGTTCCGGCATCGGCTGTTGATGGAACATTTCGCGAAGTCGGGGTGGTAAAAAATTCTCTCCCCTGCCCTCGTCTCTACAAGAGGGAAAACGGACGCGATAGAGCGCATCCCTACGAAGAAATCCCCGTCAGAAACAGCCTCTTATAGCATTCAAACGCTTTTTTGACAGTCGTCATATACAGCCCACCTATAATGATGCTTGTAACGTCAAATAGGACTAGTGAAACGTTGCGCGTGAGAAACAGGACGTTCAACGAGGGGTGTAATGGATATGGCGAAAATTGTAGGCATTGACCTTGGTACGACGAACTCGGTTGTCGCAGTCCTGGAAAACGGCGAACCCGTCGTGATCGCCAGCGCCGAAGGCAGCCGCACGGTGCCGTCGGTGGTGGGTTTCACGAAGAATGGCGAACGCCTCGTCGGGCAGGCGGCCAAACGGCAAGCGGTAGTGAACCCGGAAAACACGGTCTTCTCGGTCAAGCGGCTGATGGGCAAGAACATCAGCGAGGCGGGAGCCGAAACGAAGTACCTGCCCTACAAAGTCGAGGGTGGATCGGCGAACGACGCGCGCATTCGCATTCCGGCGAATGACCGCACGTACACGCCGCAGGAAATCAGCGCGATGATTCTCGGCAAGCTGAAGAAGGACGCAGAAGCGTATCTCGGCGAAACGGTCACGCAGGCGGTGATCACCGTCCCGGCGTACTTCAACGACGCGCAGCGGCAGGCGACCAAAGACGCGGGCAAGATCGCGGGGCTGGACGTGCTGCGCATCATCAACGAACCGACGGCGGCGAGTCTCGCTTACGGGCTGGATAAGAAGGAAACCGAGACGATCCTCGTGTTCGACCTCGGTGGTGGGACGTTCGACGTGTCGATCCTCGAAGTGGGCGACGGCGTGATCGAAGTCAAGGCGACGAGCGGCGATACGCACCTCGGCGGCGATGACTGGGATCAGGTGATCGTTGACTGGCTGGCGGACGACTTCAAGCGCGAACAGGGCATCGACCTGCGCGGCGACCGGCAGGCGCTCCAGCGGCTGAAGGAAGCGGCGGAAAAGGCCAAAATCGAACTGTCGAACACGGTGCAGACGGAAATCAACCTGCCCTTCATTACGGCGGATGCGTCCGGGCCGAAGCACCTGACGATCACGTTGAGCCGGGCAAAGTTCGAGCAGTTGAGCGCCAAGCTGGTGGAACGTCTGCGCGGTCCGGTCAACCAGGCGCTGAGCGACGCGGGCATGAACAAGAGCCAGATTGACGAAGTGGTGCTGGTCGGCGGTTCCATCCGCATGCCGATGGTGCAGGAACTGGTGCAGCAGTTGATCGGCAAGACGCCGAACAAGAGCGTCAACCCGGACGAAGTGGTCGCGGTCGGCGCGGCAATTCAGGCGGGCGTGCTCGGCGGCGAAGTCAAGGATGTGCTGCTGCTCGATGTGACCCCGCTGAGCCTCGGCGTGGAAACAATGGGCAGCGTTATGACCAAGCTGATCGAACGCAACACGACGATCCCGGTGCGCAAGAGCGAAATCTTCTCGACGGCGGAAGACGGTCAGACGGCGGTGGATATCCACGTGCTGCAGGGCGAACGCCCGATGGCAGCGGATAACATGACGCTCGGTCACTTCCGGTTGGAAGGGATTGCTCCGGCGGGGCGCGGTATGCCCCAGATTGAAGTGGCGTTCGACATTGATGCGAACGGCATCCTCAACGTGACGGCGACCGATAAGGCGACCGGCAAAGCGCAGAAGATCACCGTGACGGCGTCGACCAACCTGAACAAGAATGAAGTCGATCGACTGGTGCGGGAAGCGGATCAGAACCGCGCGGCAGACGAACAGCGGCATCAGTTGGTGCAGGCGCGCAATGAAGCGGATGCGCTGGTGTATCAGGCGGAGAAATCGCTGACGACGCTCGGCGACAAGGTCCCGGCGGCGGATCGCAGCGCGATTGAAGCGCAGATCAACGCGGTCAAGGATGTGGTCAAGCGCGACGACGTGAACGCGATCAAGCAGGCGACGAGCGCGCTGCAAAACGCGACCTACGCCCTGTCACAGCAGATGTACGCAGCGGATAACAGCGCGAACGCGGGCGGGAGCTACAATCCCGAAGGTCAGCGGAATGGCCGACCGGAGGATGTGGTCGAAGGCGACTTCACCGAAGCGTAACGTGCAACAGCAGTAGACAGTTTACAGTTCACAGTCCACAGTAAAGACTTTCTTTACTGTGGACTGTTTGCTTGTAGCTACTTGGCCTGAGGTTGGAGGTGTTCGGCGCGGAGGGCAGCGAGTTCGTCGGTGACCTGCGCCAGCAGTTCCGACTTCGCATCTTCGGGCAGGAAGCTGGCGCGCACGCCGTTGAGGGCGATATCCTCAGCTTCTTCGACCGTGAAACCGAGCTGATCGACGAGCGCGGTCAGTTCGTCAGCGAGCGTGGACTTGTAGATCAGCGGCATATCCGAGCCGACGACGAGCGAGATATTCGCATCGTACAGACGGCGCAGCGGGTAGTCGCTCAGCGCCGCAACCCAGCCCTGCTTGAGCGCGCGCGTCGGACTAACGGCGAGCGTGATCCCTTGATCGCGAAAATCGTTGAGCGCTTCCGGTGAGTCGGCAACGCCCCATCCATCGATGACGCGGTTGGGTACCAGTTGTTCGACGGCCTGACGCACGCCTTCCGCGCCGGCCAGTTCACCAGCCCGGGCAACGCGCGGAATGTCTTTCTTCTCGACCGCGCGAAACGCCCGCTCGAATGAGGGCAGCGCGGCAACGTCTTCACGGCCACTCAAAGCGAGCGCGATCACCCCGGCGCGCTTGGCAACGGCGGTGCTCACCCAACGGGCATAATCGTCGGCGCGGCGCGAGTCTTCGCGAGGCGCGGACAGAATCCACGAAATATCGATACCCCAGGCGCGCTTAGCGCGGTCGCGCCCGTCATTGAGAGCGGCGAAAAAGGTTTCGATCTGCGACGGCAGTTCAACATAGAGCGTCGGATTGACCATGATTTCAGCATAGCGGATGTTCTGCTTCGCCAGCCACGTACCGAGGTCATAGGCGGCGCGCGTCAGGTCTTCGCCGTGGAGAAACCACGTGCTCGTGACCTTGAAAATGTCCTGCATGCGCTTGGGATCAGGCTGGTCGAGCAGCTTGATCCAGTCGTTGAAATGCTTAAGCGTTTCGGCAATGTCATTGCGATCCGCCAGCCCTGCGAGACTGGCTTTCGGCAGCGCCCCTTCAAACTGGATCAGGACTTCGGCTTTGGGGATCGCCTGAAAGTAACTTGCGACCGACATAAATCTCTACCTCACTTTCCGGTAACGTTCTCTGGTTCGCGTTCATTAGTGGGCGTGTGGCTCGTCTGGATGGCCGTCTGGATGAGCCGCAGGAACAACGGGTGCGGTTGATTCGGACGGCTGAGAAATTCCGGATGGAACTGACTGCCCACCATGAACGGGTGATCGGCAATTTCCGCGATTTCGACCAGCGTCCCATCCGGGCTGAGGCCGCTGAAGACCATGCCATTCTCCTGAAAAGCCTGCCGGAAGTCATTATTGAACTCAAACCGGTGGCGGTGACGTTCCTGCACAGGTTGGTCAATCGCGCCGACTGCGCTGTAGGCGGCAGCGGCGGCCGATCCGGGCGTCAGATGGCACGGATAGATGCCGAGACGCATTGTACCACCAAGATCGGTGATGCCGCGCTGTTCGATCATCATATCAATAACATGTGTATCGCCACTGCCTTCGAATTCAGAGCTGGTCGCATCCTCGACGTTAAGGACGTTGCGCGCGAATTCGATGCACATGGTCTGCATGCCAAGGCACAAACCGAGATACGGGATTTTGTTCTCCCGCGCAAAGCGCGCGGCGAGAACTTTACCTTCAACGCCGCGATAACCGAATCCGCCGGGCACGACAATCGCGTCCACGCTGCGGACGAGATCCCAGCCCTTATCTTTTTCGAGGTCACCAGAGGGTATCCACACGATTTCCAGCTTGCGATCACATTTGCTGGCGGCGTGGAACAGCGCCTCTTTGACGCTCATGTAGGCATCGTGTAATTCGACGTACTTGCCTACAATGCCCACGCGCACCACATCCTTGACCTCGCGCATCCGGCGCACCATCGTCCGCCAGTCTTCGAGCTGCGGAGCGGGCGGCTTGAGGCCAAAGTGATCCATGATGAAGTCGCCCAGGCCGAGGTCCTCAAGGATGAGCGGCACATCGTAGAGCAGATCGACGGTTTTGAGAGGAATCACCGCGCGTTCGTCCACGTCACAGAACAGCGCGATCTTGTTGACGACGTCTTTGGTCACGTCGTGATCGGTGCGGGCGATGATGACATGCGGCTGAATGCCGATACCACGCAGTTCCGCGACACTGTGCTGTGTCGGCTTGGTCTTGAGTTCGTCAGTCGCGCCGATGTGCGGCAGGAAGGTAACGTGCACATAAAGCGTGTCGCTGCGATTCATACTCTGGCGAATCTGGCGGATGGCTTCGAGGAACGGCAGCCCTTCGATGTCGCCGACCGTGCCGCCGACTTCGACGATGACGACATCGGCGTTGTTCTCGCGTCCCACCAGCACGATGCGGCGCTTGATCTCATTGGTGATGTGCGGGACGACCTGAATCGTACCGCCGAGGTAGTCACCGCGCCGTTCTTTTTCGATGACGTAGCTGTAGACCTGCCCCGCAGTCACATTGCAGCCGCGGTTGAGGTTTTCGTCGATGAACCGTTCGTAGTGGCCGAGGTCGAGGTCGGTTTCGGCCCCATCTGCGGTCACGAACACTTCACCATGTTGAAATGGACTCATCGTCCCCGGATCCACGTTCAGATACGGGTCAAGCTTCTGCACGGCGACTTTCAAGCCGCGCGCCTTCAGGATCGTCCCGATAGCGGCGGCGGTGACACCCTTCCCTACGGAACTGACCACCCCGCCGGTGCAAAAGATATACTTGGGATTCGCGCTCATCGTCTCCCCGAAAAGATCATACTCAGCGAATACAAGAGAAATTCCGGTGGGCGCAGCGGCACCACCGCCTAGACACAGCCACAATACAAAAACGCGGCGGGGTGGATGATCGCCCCGCCGAACAGTCTTCTGTGAGGGTTAAGGTCAATGACCTCGTTAAACGAGGCGTTCGAGATCGTCTGCGGTACGGCGCATATCAAGCAGGATTAAACCGAGGCGCGCGCCTTCACGCACAAGAGTCGTCAACACCGCTTCTTCTCCGACGGACATCAGGATGACGAGCCCGTCTTCACCACGAATGTACACCTGATCCAGTTCGCCGCGCCCGAGTTCCGAAGCAATTCGTTCGCCGAGCGAGAGCATCGCCGCCGACATTGCGGAGACACGATCTTCTTCAATGTTAGCGGGGAGCGACGAGGCCATCGCGAGTCCATCCACACTGACGACCGCTGAAGCTTCAATTTCCGGTGTGGTCGCCTGGAGGTCTCGAAGCCGATCAACCATCAACTCAGTCCGCGATCTTGGCATAGGGTACTGCTCCTGTTCGGGGTCGATACTGTCAGAATTATTATACAGGAGGAGGTTCAAACGGCAAGTTAGGGTTCTTCAGACGATGAGCCGATCGGCGAGTGTAACGAGATCGTTGGGGCTCACAGGCTTTATCAGCATGAGGTCGGCGAGCGCGGCTTCCGGCGCATGTTCAACCGTGGAATTGCCGCTGACAAGAATTACCTGCACATGCTTCATGGTGGAGGTGGCCCGCACGTGCTGCAGCAGATCCAACCCGCTCACATACGGCATGTTTACATCGAGGATGATCACATCCGGCAGCGGCTGCGTATTGAGGAAATCGAGCGCCCGCTGACCATCTGCCACCGTATGTACGGCATAGCCGTTTTTCTGGAAGACATACGAGAACAACTTGCGTAGATCAGCATTATCTTCGGCAATCAGGACTCGTTTGGCGTTAGTCAGGGTGGCAGCTTGGATTTCAGCAGGCATCATTGAGATTCCACAAACACATCCGAATACCTTAATTCTAGACGTGTTTATGGAACATCACAACAGGAAAGCATAAAGGTTTAGCTGTCAGCAGCTCGAATCAGGGCACCAGTTTCTGCTGATGCGCAATCGAGACGGCTTCGGTGCGAGTCGCCGCGCCCAGTTTGCCGAGAATGCTGCTCACATGAAACTTGATGGTCGATGAGCTCACCGACATGCGATCCGCGATTTCGGCGTTGCTCAGGCCGTCCACGAGTAGGCTGAGCACTTCGAGTTCGCGTTTGCTCAGGTTGTAATCTTTGGGGCTGCGCTGCGTTTTCGCCTGAATCAACATGCGCGTCGCTTCCGGCGCGAGCACCGGCGTACCGTCATAGGCAAGACGGATCGCCTTAGCGAGGTCAGCAATCGAGACATCTTTGAACAGGTATCCGATCGCGCCAGCGTTGAGCGCGTCCTGCACCAACTGCTTATTATCAGTGAAGCTGGTGAGCGCTATCACCTGAATGTTGGGGTTCGCATCCCGAATGACGCGCGTCGCATCCACGCCGCCCAGGCGCGGCATGATCATATCCATGAGGATCACATCGGGCTGAAGGCTGCCCGCGAGTTCGACAGCTTCTTCACCGTTGACCGCCTCACCGACAAATTCCAGATCCGGAAACGCCTTGAGGAACACGGCGAACCCCTGCCGGACAACCTGATGGTCATCGACGATCATGATACGGATTTTGTGTTCATCGCTCATAAGACTGCGCTGCTCCGTTTTTCTGCAAATGTACCTGAGTGCCCTCACCCGGTACGCTAATAATGTCAAGTTCAAGGCCGCTGGATTCGGCGCGTTCGTACATGATGCGCAGCCCCATGTGGCTGGCGGATACGCCGCGCGCATCAAAGCCGACGCCATTATCGCGAATATCCAGTTCGACCAGCCCCGGCGTGCAGTTCAATTCGACCGAGACGAAGGTCGCGCGGGAATGGCGCACAATGTTATTCATGGCCTCCTGCGCGATGCGGTAAATGCTGACTTTCGTCTCCGGGTCGATGCGCTTGGCACACCCGGCATTTTCAAACACGATCTCACCTTCCAGACGGGTGCGAAAGCTGTTGACAAGATACGTGAGCAGTTGACTCAGTTCGATCTCCGTGAGCGCGCCGGGGCGCAGTTCAACCAGCAGCGTGCGCATTTCGGCAAGCGCGCCTTTGGTCAGCGCGGAGAGTTTGTTCAACCCTTTCAGAACCTCGTCGGGATTAGTGTCATAGAGAATGGGAAGCGTTTCCGCGATAACGCTGGCCGAGAACAATGTCTGACTTACGGCGTCGTGCAAATCGCGGGCGAGGCGCTGCCGTTCTTCCATAGCGACCAACTGGCGCGCCTGTTCAAGCGCCTGCTCATTGACCGTTTCGATGACGGGCGTGCAGATGATCCATGCGTCTTTGCCGTGTTCGTCCTGCTGCACGGTCATTGTGTTCTCGATCACCACATAATCGCCGTTCTTGATGCGCAGCCGATAGCGGAGCGACGTCGCCTGCCCGCTGCCCTGCGCGAGCTTCTGGTAGGCGTCGAGCGCGATGTGACGATCATCCAGATGCACGAGCTGCACGGGGGTACAGTCACGTAAATCATCCAGCACATAGCCAGTTAGACGTTGGAAGTAGGAATTGAGGTAGACGAAGCGACCAGCCACTGATTGTACAACGAGGGGGAGACGTAATCGGTCTGCCATCAGGCAGAAGTCTTGGAAGCGTATGAAAGAAGTCATTGGATCGTCGCTTAAACACCGTTCACATATGCTAGTATAGCGGCTATTCGCCTCGAAAATTATCACAACCTGTGTTACACTCGACGGATACGCAGGTGTAAGGTGAACGCATGCCCGATCAGAATCAGGTCTACAATAACGCCCGTCCGCGCCAACGACTCGAAGTCGTCCAGAACGTCGCAGAACGCATCGTCCACAGCGTCAGCCAAGTGATTGTCGGCAAACGCAATGAAGTCCGCATGACCGTGCTCGGCTTGCTCAGCCAAGGGCACATCCTGATTGAGGACATTCCCGGCGTCGGCAAAACCATGATGGCGAAGGCGTTAGCCAAGTCGATTGGATGCAGCTTCAGCCGCATTCAGTTTACACCCGATATGCTCCCATCAGACGTAACGGGAGTCTCCCTGTTTAATCAAGCCACGCGCCAGTTCGAATTCCGCGCGGGTCCGATCATGGCGCAGATTGTCCTCGCGGACGAAATCAACCGCGCGACGCCGAAAACGCAGGCTGCCCTGCTGGAAGCGATGGAAGAGAAACAAATCACGGTGGACGGCGTCACTTACGCGCTGGATCAGCCGTTCTTACTGCTGGCAACGCAGAATCCCATCGAATATGAAGGGACGTTTCCGCTGCCAGAAGCACAGCTCGACCGCTTCATCATGCGCATCCAGTTGGGTTACCCTACGCCACACGAAGAAATGAGCATTCTCACATCGCAGCAGTATGAGCATCCGCTCGCGAATGTGCTCCAAGTGGTGTCAGTCGAAGAGTTGATCGCTGCGCAGAACGCAACGCGCCAAGTCTACGTATCGGAATACGTGAAGCAGTACATCATCGCGCTGGTGAGTGCCTCGCGGCAGCACCCGGATGTGTACCTCGGCAGCAGTCCCCGCGGATCGCTGGCGCTGTTCCGCTGCGCGCAAACCCGCGCGGCGATGGCCGGGCGCGATGCGGTCGAACCGGATGACGTGAAGGCGCTCGCAGAAGCGACGCTGGCGCATCGCATCATCGTGGGGCCGGCGGCGCGTATTCGCGATATTTCGGCGCGCACCATCGTGCAGGATATTCTGAATTCGACGCCTGTCCCCGGCGGTTCAGCGCTGGGTATGCGCCCATAGCGTCGAACCCCATGCAAAATCGCCGCAACACGATTTATCTGCTGTTGATTGGCGCGCTGATCACCGGGCTGTTCACGGGCCGCGCCATCTTCTTCAACCTCGCCTATCTGCTGGGCGGTCTGCTGATCGTTTCGCTGCTGTGGGCGTGGGTGTCCGTGCGCTGGGTGAGCGTCGGACGCAAAACGCGGGCGCGCCGCGCGCAGGTCGGGCGCAACCTCGAAGAAGCGTTCGTCGTGCACAACCGGGCGTGGCTGCCGAAGCTGTGGCTGGAAGTCCGCGACGAATCCGAGCTGCCGGGGCACCGAGCGAGTCATGTGGTGCCATCACTCGGCATCCGCGGCAAATATCGGTGGAACGTGGAGACACCCTGTCTGACACGTGGCGAGTTCCGACTTGGTCCGTTGACGATTATGAGCGGCGACCCGTTCGGCCTGTTCATTTCGCCACGCAAGTTTGCCGCCACCTCACGCGTGACCATCTACCCGGCCACGGTGCCGATCAGCCGCTTTCAACTGCCGATGGGCGTGCTCTCCGGCGGTGAGGCGCAGCGACAGCGTGCGCAGAACGTGACGACCAATGCGGCGGGTGTGCGCGAATACGCCTCGGGCGACAGCTTCAACCGCATCCACTGGGCATCGACCGCGCGCAAAGATCGGCTGATGGTCAAAGAATTTGAGATCGACCCGATGGTGGACATCTGGTTGTTCATGGATTTCTCGCGCGGGTCGCTGGTCGAAGAGCCAACTGTGCAGCGTATTCGGGGGAACGGCCCGGTGATTCCAAATGGGATCGGCATTCCGCCCTCAACTGAAGAATACGGAGTCGTGATCACCGCGTCACTGGCACAGCACTTCATCGAACAGGAACGCGCGCTCGGGTTCGCAGCGTATGTGCCACACCGTGAAGTGTATCAACCGGAACGCGGCAACCGCCAACTGCTGCACATTTTGCAGACGCTGGCGGTCGCACGCAGTCTATCCTCATATACGCTCGGTCAAATGCTAACGCTGGAAACGCCCTACCTGACGCGCGGCACGACGCTGGTGATTGTTACCTCGTCGCTGGACGCGTCGTGGATCGGCGAGGCGCAGATTCTGGCGCGCAAAGGCATTCGCCCGGTCTGCGTGCTGATCGATCCGTATTCGTTCGGCGGCGGCATCAAAGCCGACGACACGCGGGCGATGCTGCGGCTCGGCAAAATCCCCTCGGTGGTGGTGCGCAAGGGTGACGACATCGCCAATGCACTGGCACTACCGCTGAGCTAGTGGCGGCGGATTGGTTTCCGGTTCATGAACGCGTCCCCAATCTCCTCCCATGTTCGTTCCCCCATCGGTTTGTGCGGCGCTTCGGGAACCACTTCACAGACGAGCCAACCGATCTCGGGGCGCACGGCATAAGTGCGAGAATCCTGACTGATCCCCAAAAAGCCGGCCACAAATTCCATCTCGAAGGTCAGCCCGTCAAGTGGAAAAGCCCACGTAAAGGGTGCGGTCGAAATGCCATCGGGCAAGGAGCTATAACCGATACTCGCCTCTTCCGACGGACATTCACCCC
Source organism: Anaerolineae bacterium (assembly GCA_041916315.1). Taxonomy (GTDB): domain Bacteria; phylum Chloroflexota; class Anaerolineae; order Aggregatilineales; family Phototrophicaceae; genus Flexifilum. Next base: position 11,606 of record JAYRZU010000113.1, on the reverse strand, counting down.
ACGCACCGGGATTGCGCTGCTCGTGGCGGTACGGGAAGAAAAGTCCAATCCAGCCCGTGATATAGTCACCCCCACTCTCGGAATGATATTTGAAAATCGACTGCCAGAATTCGCGGTTTTCTCCCGGTCGAGTGAACTCCTGCAAAATGGGCAGCAGCGTATCAACCCAAGCGGATAACCCGTAGTCTCGAAACCGCTCAAAGCGGAGGATGAGTTCGTGCCAGTCTTCTGATGTACCTTCCAAAGTGATAGAGGGAATTCCACACAACGTATTAACTTCAAACTGGAAGTAATACTGCACGGCGTCCATCAACGTGATCTGGAAAGCGGCTTGTTCAGGAGCAGTCGTCGTGGAGAAGCGTGCGGTCAATACGTCGACGATGCTGCCGCTGTGCTCCCGGATCTTGTCAGCGAACTCAGGAAAGACATCGCCCCACGGATTAGCCGGGTTGCCCTTGATAAAGTAATCGCGGCGCACAGAGAGCTTCACCTTCTCGGCGCTGGCGGTGAAGTGCGAGCGCAATTCCTCGTGATGCAGTTTGACGTGCTCGGCAAACCCCTGACAGAGCAGCAGCCAAATGTGATCAGGGGATAGAATCAACGGTTTGTGATGAGCAAAAGCACGGTGAATGGCGTCGATCAGCGGGTGAACTGAGGCTTCGATAAGCGGCGGGCGGCACGACCAAGCCTCGACATGATTGACTGCGACGCGCTTGAGCACATCACAGGCAGCCACCAGCGGATAGAGTCCAGGGTCGACCGGAACGTCGTTGACTAGAAAAGTGACACCAGTTCGCGGGAGGGGAGCGGGAGACATGGGCGCATCGTCCGTTTCTGATTCTGCGCGAGAATCGATCCACATGAACGCTGCAGGATATTTTAGCGCGCTTATGCGTTATGGGGACGAATCAACAAGCAGACGTGATGAATGGCGAAACCTCACGTCTGCCCCTCTCAACTAAGAGAGGGGCGAACAGAGCGTGGAAGCAGAGCGGCTAGTAGCGGAGGATGTACTGGCGGTAGTTGGCGATGTGCTTGTACCCTTCCGCCTCTACGAGCTTGAGCAGCTTGCGGTCGGTGCGCGGGACGAGCGCCCCGGCAGCATGCCAACCGCGCACACCAATCATGTAGCGGGCCTGCTGCAGCACCCGGTCGGTGATTTCACCTTCGATCCAGATCGCGGTATCGTTGAGACGATTGACCGTGATCAGGTAGGACTGGCGGTGATCAGCAACGGAGCGCAGTTCTTTGAGTGGGACAGTGCTAATGTAAAGCGCCAGCACATCGGGCGCTAGCTTATAGCCGTTTTTCTCAAAGGCACGTTCGGACGCGTCATTATGAAGGCGAACGAGCGCCCGGGCAATCATGGCGTGGGCCGCTCGCCCCGCTTCGGTCGCAGCAGCGATGAGCGCGGTTCCGGTGCCGTGCCCGTGATGTTTGGGATCGACCGCCAGCCAGTCGACTTCCCAGCGGATATAGGCATCGTCTTCGTCGCGCTGCGTGGCGAATGAGTCAACAAAGCCGATGATGCCGGCCTCACCCCGCTCCGCAACAAAGGTCATATGCTTGGGAATCACGTTCGGGAAAACGTCAGGGTTATATTCTTGCCACGCCGCGCGTATAATTCGGGTAATTCCCGGCGCATCCGCGGGTTCAGCACGGCGAATGTGGGTGTTCATTGATTTAGGATTCTCAGTCATTGGCTTACCTTTACCTCGCAGTATTCACCAGCGGCATGACGACCCTCGCGGTCGAAATGCTGGCGTCGCGTCTGTTGGGCAGCGTCTTCGGCACAAGTAATCTGGTCTGGGCGAACGTCATCGGCTTGATGCTGTTATACCTGACCGTTGGTTATTTCGTTGGCGGGCGCTGGGCCGACCGTTCACCTCATTTTTCCACGTTTTATCGCATATTGGTATGGGGCGCATTTCTCAGTGCGGTAATTCCGCTGGTAGCACGTCCCGTATTGTCGGCAGCGGCGACGGCCTTCAGCAACTTCGACGGGGCGCTGTCCATCGCATCGTTCGCGTCCGTGCTGGTGCTATTCGCGATTCCGATCACTCTGCTCGGTACGGTGTCGCCATTCGCGATTCGGCTGACGGTCGCCGATGCACAGTCGGCGGGTAAAACGGCGGGACGCCTATACGCCATCAGCACGTTGGGCAGCCTAGTGGGCACATTCCTGCCGGTGGTAATCCTGCTGCCGGAACTCGGCACATTTCAGACGTTCCTGTTGTTCGCAGGCGTGTTGTTCCTCGTCGCGCTGATCGGATTATGGCGCGTAGAAGGCACGCGGGCGCTGCGCTTTTTGTGGATGCCGGTGCTGATCGCGGTGCTGTCGCTGTTCGTGTTGAACGGCTCACCACTGCGGGCGGCGGCGGAAGGCGCGCAGCTCATCTACGAGGACGAAAGCGCCTACAACTACATCCAAGTGCAGGAAGATAACGCTGGCAACCGCTACTTGTATCTAAACGAGGGGCAAGGCATTCACAGCCAGTGGCACGCAACGCAGTACGCCTACGGGCGCACATGGGATTTCTTCCTGACCGCACCGTATTTCAACCCAGACACGCAGCCAGATGACGTCGAATCGCTGGCGCTGATCGGGTTGGCGGCAGGGACGATTGCGCGGCAGTACACGCACATCTACGGCGCAATTCCGATTGACGGCATTGAGATTGACCTGGCGATTGTGGAAGCGGGCGCACGCTACTTCGACATGAACAAGACGGCGATGCCGAATCTGAATGTGATCGTCGAGGATGGGCGCTACGCGCTGAATCAACTGGAGACGCGCTACAGCGTGATCGGCATCGATGCGTACCGCCCGCCATACATCCCGTGGCAGTTGACGACGGTCGAATTCTTCAGCGAAGTACGCGATCATCTGCTGGAGAATGGCGTTGTCGCGATCAACGTGGGGCGCACGGATACCGATCGACGGCTGATCGACGCACTGACGGCGACGCTCCTGCAGGTCTACCCGACCGTGCACGCGATGGATGTCCCTTACTCGTTCAACACGATTCTCGTGGCGACTGTCCAACCGACAACCAGCGAGGATTTCATCCGCAATGTGGCGCTCATCCCGCAGGACGCGCCGGATGACCTGAAAACGACGCTCAACCTCGCGGTGACCGCGCTCGTCCCGATTTCAGTGTCAGACACGATCTTCACGGACAACCGCGCCCCGGTCGAAACGATGGTCGACTCGATGGTGCTGAATTTTCTGTTTGGCGGCGGCGTGGAGCAGCTCAGATGACGGAGATGACCGAAGCACAGCAGATTGGCCGTCCAGCCCTGCGTTGGTTGGCGCAGGCATACCTGACCATCATCCTCACTCCCCTGCTCGTGCTGCTGATTGTGCGCATCATCATGACGCCCGCGTTTCTGTATTTCGAATACACGCGCCCCGGTTTTCCTGATGACCCGTATGGTTTCACGACTGAAGAACGCATGGACTACGCGCCATATACGCTGCGCTATCTGCTCAACGGCGAGGATATCGAGTACCTCGCGGATTTGACGCTGAATGATGGGCGCACGATGTATACCCTGCGCGAACTTCAGCATTTGCGCGACGTCAAGGTCGTCACGCAGATTGCGTTCGCAATCGCCCTAGTCGGCGCGGTGCTGGCGGTAGGCGCCCTGCTCTATCTGTACTATCGCGGCACACCGCATCAACTGGCGATGAGCATCCGCAATGGCGCGATTGTGACAGTAGCCCTGCTGCTGGCCATTGCGCTGACAGCAGTGTTCAATTGGGAGTTTTTTTTCACCGGATTCCATCAGTTGTTCTTCGAAAGCGGGACGTGGCAGTTCTACTACTCCGACACCTTAATCCGCCTGTTCCCGGAACAATTCTGGTTCGACGCGGCGATCACCATTGGCGGGTTGACGATCCTCAGCGCGATCACCCTGTTTTTCATCACGTATCGTGTTAAATCCGCCTAAAAATTTTGACAGCACGCGGACGTGGTGTTACTCTCTTTGATCAGTGTATGGCGGGTTACGACTAGATGAACCTGGCAAATGCGCTCCAAAAGTGGTTTACGGTGGGGCTGGGAGTTAAGCGCTGGCTGCTGCTCCTCGCACTCGGAATCGGAATCATCGCGCTAAGCCTAGCCTTCGCGATTTTGGAGCTCGCGCAAGCCACGCTGGCGGCGCGCAGTCTGCCAAGCATCGGTTGGATAGAGATTGGCGCGGGCGTACTCGTGGGGCTGCTGCTCTGTGGGATTGCCGAGTTCAAACTGTCGCGCAACATCCTCGCGCCATACCGAAAGATGGTTCAGGGTCGAGTGATTGACGCCGTGTACCGACACAGCATGACGCAGAAGGGCATCAAAGTCGTCGCCATTGGCGGCGGCACCGGCCTTCCATCCGTGCTCAAAGGGATGAAACCGTACACGGGCAATATCACTGCAATCGTCACCGTCGCCGATGACGGCGGAAGTTCCGGGCGACTGCGCCGCGAACTCGGCGTGCTCCCTCCCGGCGATTTACGCAATAACATCGCCGCGCTGGCCGATGACGAAAGCCTCATGACCCAATTGTTTCAGTATCGCTTCAACAGTGGTGATCTCGGCGGACACGCCTTCGGCAACCTGTTCATCAGCGCGCTGGCGGGTGTGACGGGCAGCCTTGAAACCGCCCTGATCGAGACCGAGCGCGTCCTCAATATTCAGGGGAGCGTGCTCCCGGCAACATTGAATGATGTCACCTTAGTCGCAAATATCCGGCAGGCAAGCAAGACCCGCCTGCTGACAGTGCGCGGCGAGTCAAACATCACCGAGGCGGGCGGCGTGATCGAGAAACTCTCGGTCGAACCGGAAAACGCCGAGGCGTATCGCGGCAGCGTGCAGGCCATTTTGAACGCGGACATCATCTGTTTGGGTCCGGGCAGCCTGTACACGAGCATCCTCCCCAATCTGCTGGTCAAGGGGATTGCCGAAGCGCTGCGCGCGACATCAGCTTACAAGGTGTACATCTGCAATATCGCGATGCAGCCGGGAGAAACGAGCGGATATACGGTGGCCGATCACGTGCTGGCGCTGGAGCGCCACATCGGGCGCGGCGTGTTTCAAGCTGTGCTGGCCAACAACGCTTATCCGTCAGAAAATGCCGGGGCGAACACGCGGTACGTGCAGCCTGCGCCGGAGAACCACGAAATATTGCAGCGATACCAAGTGCATCACACCGATCTAGTGGACTCTGATCGCCCATGGCGGCATGACCCGCAAAAACTCGTTCGGGCGATCTTATGGTTGAGCGAAGCGGAGCGTTCCGGTGGGACGCCGCCCAAAATGTCCATCGCTCAAGTGCCGTAATACGTAAGGAGACAGCAAACATGGCTATTCGTGTAGGTATCAACGGTTTCGGTCGCATCGGTCGTCAGGTCGTGCGCACTCTGCGTGAACGTTATGCTGGCGAAATCGATCTCGTCGCTTTCAACGATCTGGGCGATCTGGATACGATGACGCATCTGTTCAAGTATGACTCGACCTATGGCCGCTATCCGGGCACGGTCGAAAAAGGCAACGGCTCGATCATCGTCGACGGTGACGAACTGAAGGCGCTGGCGGAAAAAGACCCGGCGAAGCTGCCGTGGGGTGACCTCGGCGTGGACATCGTCATTGAAAGCACTGGCCGCTTCACCGACAAAGAGACGGCGGGCAAGCACATCGAAGGTGGCGCGAAGAAGGTCATCATCTCCGCCCCCGCGAAGAACGAAGACATCACCATCGTCATGGGCGTGAACGAAGAGAAATACGACCCGGCCAAGCACACGGTCGTGTCGAATGCCTCCTGCACGACCAACTGCCTCGCGCCCGCCGCGAAGGTGGTCAACGATGCGTTCGGCATCAAGCACGCGCTGATGACGACCATTCACAGCTACACCAACGATCAGCAGCTCCTCGACCTGCCGCACAAAGATCTGCGCCGCGCTCGCGCCGCAGCCCTGAGCATGATCCCGACGACGACGGGCGCCGCGAAGGCCGTGTCACTGGTCATCCCGGAACTCAAGGGCAAGTTCGACGGCTTCTCGGTGCGCGTCCCCACCCCGACGGTCTCGCTGGTCGACTTCGTCGCCGTGCTGAACACCCCCACCGACACCGCGACGCTGATCGCTAAGCTCGAAGAAGCGGCGGCGGGCCGGATGCAGGGCATCCTCGGCGTGTCGCATGAACCGCTGGTGTCGATCGACTACAAGGGCGATCCGCGTTCGAGCATCATCGACGCGATGTCGACGCAGGTGCTGGATGGCACGCTGTGCAAGGTCGTGACCTGGTACGACAACGAATGGGGTTATTCGAGCCGCGTGGCCGACCTCACCAAGTACATGGGCGATCGCCTGTAAGACTCAACCTCACCCCCGCCCCTCTCCCATTGGAGAGGGGTGCTCACTAAAGGCGCGCCCCCGTCACCCTGGGAGAGCTGCGCCTTTTTTACGCAACACACCCAACTGCCTATCCCGTAGGGGCACGGCATGCCTTGCTCCTACCATCAACAGGAGACACAACCATGAACAAAATGAACGTGCGGGATATTGACCTGAAGGGCAAACGCGTGCTGGTCCGCGTCGACTTCAATGTGCCGCTGGACGGCGACAAGATCACCGACGATACGCGTATCCGTGCTGCCGTGCCCACGCTTAAGTACATCCTCAGCCAGGGACCGAAGTCGGTCGCGCTGATGTCGCACCTCGGTCGTCCAAAGGGTGGCCCCGATCCAAAGTATTCGCTCAAGCCCGCCGCGGCGGGGGCTACAGGCATCTTCCTGCACCTGCCGAACGAGCTGGTGCCGAACGAGGACCGCGGTCGCGTGACGCTTCGCATCGCCGGGCCTGAGGGCACGGGCTTCGACTACACGCGCGAGATCATGCTGGGGCTGGAGCCGATCCTGGCCGAGTATCGAGAGAACGGCGAGGCGGCCAACTTCCTGGTGTCCTCGCCCGGTTTCGGCGGTTCCGGCTTCAGCTCGGGCAGCGCGATTCTGAACCTGTCCGACTGGTCCGAGCGCGACCGCTCGGCCGACCAGATCGCCCAGGAGCTGAACGGCAAGCTGCGCAACCAGACCGGCGCCCAGGTTAACGCCTCGACGCCCGGCGCCTTCCAGCGCGGCGGCGGCAACTCCAACTCGGTCGAGATGGTCGTGACGGGTTCGGAATACGCCGCCATCTACAACTGGCTGCAGCCCATACTGGCGGCGGCGCAGGAGAACCCCGGCTTCTCGCGTCCGCGCCTGAACTATGAGCCGAACGCGCCGCGCCTGCTGGTCGACGTCGATCCGCAGAAGGCGGCCGCCCTGGGCGTCTCCTCGCAACAGATCGGCCGCACGCTGGAAACCATGTTCGGTTCGCGCCGCGCCACGACCTACATCAAGGGCGGCCAGGAATACGACATCATCCTGCAGACCGAGCGCGACAATCGCCGCGAAGTGACGGACCTGGAGTCGCTCTATGTCTCGACCGGCACGGCCCAGCTGGTGCCGTTGTCCGCCGTGGTCTCGACCAAGACTTCGGGCGATACGCCGGACCGTCGTCGTTTGGATCGACAGCGGGCGATCACCCTGGCGGCCGACCTTAATCCCGGCATGACCATTGACGACGCGGTGCAGTTCCTGAACGCCGAGGTCGCCAAGCAGCCGCAGGGCGTGACCAATATCCGCTGGGGCGGCGCCGCCCGCGACCAGCAGGAGGCGGGCAGCGCCGTGGGCTGGGCCTTCGCCCTGGCCTTGCTGCTGGTCTTCCTGGTGCTGGCGGCCCAGTTTGAGAGCTGGATCACCCCGGCGGTCATCATGCTGACGGTGCCGCTGGCGGCGGCGGGCGGGCTGTTCGGTCTGTTGATGGCGGGTTCCAGCCTGAACATCTACAGCCAGATCGGCCTGATCATCCTGATCGGCGTGGCCGCCAAGAACGGCATCCTGATCGTCGAGTTCGCCAACCAGCTGCGCGACCAGGGCCGGACCATCCGCGAGGCGATCATCGAGTCCTCGTCGCTGCGTCTGCGGCCGATCATCATGACCTCGATCGCCACCGCCTTCGGCGCCCTGCCGCTGGTGCTGTGGCAAGGGGCGGGGGCGGGCAGCCGTCAGACCATCGGCGTGGTGATCTTTACCGGCGCGATGTTCGCGACGGTGCTGACTCTGTTCGTGGTGCCGGTGATCTACGGCGTGCTGGCGCGCTTCACCAAGTCGCCGGAATACACCGCCCGCAAGATCGAGGAGTGGGAAGCGCAGGAGAAGCGCGACGGCCTCGAGCCGGACATGAGCCCGGCGGAGTAATTTCCTTCTCCCCTTGTGGGAGAAGGTGGCTGCCGAAGGCAGACGGATGAGGGGTGTCGGCACGGCGCCAAGAAGGCTGAAGAGGTTTGCGCCCAGCCACCCCTCATCCGACCTCGCTCCGCTCGGCCACCTTCTCCCGCAAGGGGAGAAGGCTAGGCGTTGCTCATTCGCCAGTCGGCTTGAACCCCGTCTCGACCTTCAGGAAGGCGATCACGTCCCGACGATCCGTGGCGTCGGGCAGGCCGGCGAAGCTCATCTTATTGCCGGGCAGGAAGGTGCGTGGGTTCTGCAGCCAATGGTCCAGGGTTTCGGCGTCCCAGGTGAAGTCCGCCGTCCGCATGGCGTGGGAATAGCTGTACTTATCCCGCGCGCCCGCCTCGCTGCCGAACACGCCATACAGGTTAGGCCCCGTCATGTTCGGTCCGCCCGGCGTGATGGTGTGGCACGAGCGGCAACGGGCGAAGGCGCGGCGGCCGTTCTCCAGATCCGCCTGGTCATAAGGGGCGGGCAGGGAGGCCAGCAGGGCGGCTTTCTCTGCCTCGGTCAGCGCGGGGGGCTTGGGAGTTTCGGCCGCGCCGGTTCCCGAACCTTCGGCGCCTTGGCCGCAGGCCGTGAGGCCCAGAGAGACTGTTAGCGCGGCGGCCAGCACGACGGCCGGGCCGGACGCGCGGCGGATCGTGGGGAAGGACGAAAGACGGAACATGACGCACTCCTTGGCCGAGGGTCATGCGTTCGCCCATGAGGGCGCCGTCGCAATGGACAGCTTGTCCAAGCGAGGGCGTCAGCGCCCGGTGGTCAGCTTCACCACGATATGGGCGGTGGTGTCGATGATGGCTTCCGGCGTATCGGCGCGGCGCATCAGCTCGAAGCCCGCCGCGACGGATTCCACCAGGTTCGCCGTCTCATAGGAGGTCAGGCGGGGATTGAGGCCTTCCGGGTGCAGACCGCTGGCGTGGGCCTGGGCGATGCGGCGCTCCAGCGCCAGGTGCAGGCGCCGCAGGCGGCGGATGCGGCTCTCGGCGAAGGCGGGCTCGCCCATGTCGGCCAGCATGTGCTCGACCCGCAGCACCGGTCCGTGGTCGCTCCACAGGCCCAGAACCTCCAGCACATAGGCGCGGGCGGCCTCGAAGGCGCGCTCGCCGGACCAGTCGGCGTGGATGTGCGCAGCCAGCCGCTGGAAGTCCTCGCCCGCCTCTTCGCACAGCAGCAGCAGGCCTTCCTCGACCGAAGCGAAGTAGGTGTAGAAGGTCGGCGCCGACACCCCCGCAGCAACCGCCACGTCGGCCGGCCGGATTTCGCCTAGATGCTTGCTGTTCAGCAGACCGCGCAAGGCGTCCAGCAGAGCGCGCCGGGTGCGGGCGCCCCGTGTTCGGATCCTGTGACCCAGCTTGTTGGTCGTCTCGGACATGAGGGAGGCGGCCGAAGTTGCGGTGTCTACGGGCCGGAAAAGGGGAGAAGGCGAAGGCCTAGCGGCTTCCACCCTCTGCGACAAGCGCGACTCGGGCCGCGACGGGCCCTAAAGGGTGGCGCAGACCTCGACCTCGTCGCCGAAATATCCGCCCGTGGGCACGAACCCCAGGCGGCGATAGAAGCCCTCGGGGCTGCCTTCCCCCAGGCCGTAGCTGGTGAAGAGCGTGGCGTAGCCGCGTCGGCGCAGGCGCTGCTTCACCAGTTCGACGACCCGGCGGCCGACGCCCGCGCCCTGGTGCGGGCCTGCGATCATCAGACGCCACAGATAGGGGCCGTCGCAGTCGATGCCGTCGTCCCACTCGTCGCCATCGTTGACCATGACCAGGCCGACAAGGGTTTCGTCCAGGTAGATCGCCCGAAGCCATGTCGCTTCGGAACAGAAACCCTCGGCGATGGACACGCCGTTGTCGGCGACTACAGCGCGTTGCGCCGGCGACAGAGTTTCGCTCAACTCGCAGACTTCGCTGACATTTTCAGAGGTGATACGGCGGAAAGAGATTTCATTTTCAGGAGACATGGACGGCATATTGCAAAGCCTCTCCATGCTTCGCCCTGCGACGTATGGACGCCGAACGCCTGAGAGCCCGGGTAGGCCGGCGGATGACGGCGTAAGGAACCGCGATCTGTTGATGCGGATAACGGCGTCGCATCTCGCAATGCGAGGGCGTGACCATTCCCGGTCTGATCGGGAGAGGGTGGTGCCGGTTGCAGGGATCGAACCCGCGACCTTCGGTTTACAAAACCGCTGCTCTACCAGCTGAGCTAAACCGGCGTGGCCCGCCTTATGCTGGCGGAATCTCTTTGACGCAAGCACACTGATCGAATGCCCTCGCTGCCCTATCTCGCGCCCGTCGTCATGCTGGCGCTGTCCAACGTCTTCATGACTTTCGCCTGGTACGGCCACCTGAAATTCGGGGCCAAGCCGCTGTGGATCGTGGTCCTGATCAGTTGGGGGATCGCCTTCTTCGAATACTGGCTGGCCGTGCCCGCCAATCGCATCGGCCATCAGGTCTATTCGGCGGCCGAGTTGAAGACCATGCAGGAGGTGATCACCCTGCTGGTCTTCGCGATCTTCTCGGTGATGTATCTGGGGGAGAAGCTGACGGTGAACCACCTGATCGGCTTCGCCCTGATCGCCGGCGGCGCCTTCTTCATCTTCAAGGGACCGTTGTAGGCGGTCAGTCCAGGGCTGCCGCGATCTTCTGGGCCAGGGCTTTCAGCTGTTCGGCGTCGGCCATGGGGGCGTGGCCATGGCCCTTCATCGGGCGATCGGCCCAGCGCGGCACGATGTGGAAATGCAGGTGGAAGACCGTCTGGCCGCCCGCGTCGCCGTTGAACTGCATCAGGCTGAGGCCTTCGGGCTTCAGCGCCTTTTCGACCGCCCGGGCCGTGCGCTGGACGGCGGCGGTCAGCTTGGCCAGGGTTTCGGGTTCGATCTCCAGGATGTTGCGGGCGGTCGAGGTCTTGGACACGACCAGGACGTGCCCCTCGGACTGGGGAAAGACGTCCATGAAGGCCAGGACGTCGTCGTCCTCCCACACCTTCACGCTGGGCATGTCGCCGCGCAGGATCTTGGCGAAGATGTTGTCCGGGTCGTAGGCGCCGTGAAGGCTCATGGGGGTCTCCTTCGGGGTGGGCGGCCAGCCTAGCAGGCGATCTCGTGCGGCGCACGGAGCGGAACGCCGCGATATGCGCTTATATGGTCAAGGTTCTTCAGTTGGAGGCGTCATGCTGGGTTTCATTGTTCAGGCCGTGGTCACGGCGATCGGTCTGTGGGCCTCGGCCAAGCTGGTGCCGGGGGTGGAGTTCACCTCGACCGGCTCGCTGATCGCGGCGGCGGTCATCCTGGGCGT
>JAYRZU010000112.1:0-192599 GCA_041916315.1 Anaerolineae bacterium | reverse complement strand
TCGTCCACAACGACATACAATGTAGTGAAGAAGGTATCCAAGTCCATGTTCCACTCCTTGTTTGGCGACAAAAAGTGTACTGGTTGGATACCTTCTTCACTACCGGACAACCCTATTTAGGGGTGAGGTTAGACAAACTGCTGATTCTGAAATAGCCTCCTGCCTCGTCCTAAGTGGTTTGGCTGGCGCTCTACTGTATAACCACGACCTGTACTTTGCCGGGGCCATGTACGCCGAGGATCAATTCCATTTCGATGTCGCCGGTGCGGCTGGGGCCGCTGATGAAGCAAAAGTTCGCGCTCTGCGTGAAACCGGGAAAACCACTCTGGCGCTGCGCCGCGATCCAGCTTTCGACGCGCGGCATGATCTGGTCAAGCGTGATCACGGCGATGTGTACGGGGGCGAGCACGGTCGGGATGCGACCGCGTCCCGGCGCCGTGGTGAAGATGAGCGTTCCGGTCGTCGCGGCGGCGGCATCCGCCCCGGTCAAGCCGACCTGCGCGTCGACACACTGCGCCAGTAGTTCATCCCGGTCGGCGCCGTGCGCGTTCGGCTGCACGATCTCGATGCCCGCGGCGCGAATCGCGGCTTCGAGGCCAGCGACCGGAAGGTGCGCGAAATCCCACGCCAGCAGGCGCGTCGTCGATTGGGCTTGCAGCAGCTTCATGACCTGATCGCACGCGGCAGCTTCCCCAACGACGGGGAATACATCGCCTTTGAGATTGGTCAGCTCCCGCGTGAAGCGTTCCAGCAGCGCGGCAGGTGATGTATCGTCTTGCAGCGTGACAGGCAGGAAGGTTTTCGGGCGCGGCGGCGCATCCTCAAACGGACGGCGCACGGCGCGGAGTTTGCCGAGAATCTGGTCGCGGGAGCTGGACATGAGATCAGCCTTTGAGCGTTTAGCCATTAGCTTTTAGCGAAAGACGAAGCCTGTCGAGCATATGGGCAAACGTCTGTGCAAAGTATAGCGTGAGTTACCGGGCTCTGGCTAATGGCTAATCGCTAAATGCGAATGGCCTTGCCTCACTTCATTCGATGCCACGCCCCGCGAATGAGCAGCCACACCACGAACAAAACCAGCCCGATTTCCAGCAGGGAACCGATATTCCAACCCGCCGCGAGGCTCCCCACTACCGCGACCACATACGCGCCAACCAGCCCGTACCAACCGAGCTTATAGCCGACAGCGAGCAGCAGCGAAAACAGGCTGATCGCGCCGCGCCCGATCACGCCGATGACGATGCCCGCGTTCGAGGTGGGCAAGTCAGGCGTCACATAGCCGAGGTTGGGGTCGCCGCCGCGCCCGAGCAGGCTGATGATCACGAACAGGTTGTAGATCACGACGAGCCCCAGCCAACCCCACAAAAACAGATTGCGTTGGTCGCGCGGGGTATTCGCGGTCAACCGTTCTTGAATCTCTTCTGGCATCATCTCTCTCCTCACTCACAGCTTCATTTTAATGTTATTTGAAATGTTATAGAAGCCGTCTCTCATGCGTTTCCTATGTGACCAATTTGCATCCTTTGGCGATCCCCATTCGTCTATAGTTATGCACGTTCGATGAACAAGGACATCTACCATGCAGATTGACCTGTATTCGGCCAACATTCGCCAGGCAGAATTGCTGCGCGAAGCGGAACAACAGCGGTTGGCGCGCAGCGTCCAAAAAACACGCCGACTGGCGCTACACTTCAAGCTGCCATTCCGTCTACAATGGGAAAAGCCGCGCACCCCCGCAGCGCCGACGCTGCGCGACTGCCCGACGCCATGTTAGTTTGAGGGTAGCTTGATGGATCAAGTGGTCGAAACCGTGTGGAATACGCTCAACCCGACGCTGCAGCAGTTCATTCGCCGCCGCGTGCCCGATGTGCCGACCGCGGATGATCTGCTGCAAGAGGTGTATCTCAAAGTGCATACGCACGTCGATGCGCTGCGCGACCCCGCCCGTATGGAGTCGTGGGTCTACCAGATCGCGCGCAACGTGATCAACGACTACTACCGCGCGGAAAAGCCGCAGGCGGAGATCAGCGACTTGATCCCGATTCCCGACGCCGACGACGATCCCGACCGCGAGGAAATCGTCGCGCGCTTGAGCCAGAGCGTCATGCACATGATCGAACTGCTGCCGGAGGATTACCGTGAAGCGATTCTCCTCACCGAGTATCACGGGCTGACGCAGCAGCAGATGGCGGAGCGGTTGGGGATTACGCTGCCCGCCGCCAAATCGCGGGTGCAGCGCGGCAAAAAGATGCTGCGCGAGCTGCTGCTCGCCTGCTGCCATTTCCAGTTTGATCGGCAAGGCAAGGTGATCGACTACTATCCGCGCTGCCAGTGCTGCGCCGATACGGCGTGCTGAGCGACTTTGCATCCTTTAGCGCGGTTCGTCCGTCTATAGAGATGTACGCTGAATATACCGTCCGGAATATCCCGGACTAACCAGAGGACCAACATCATGTCTACCCCTATTCACGACGTCGTCAAGGAACGCTACGGCGCGATTGCCAGCGGCACGCAGACTTCGTGCTGCGGCGACTCCAACTGCTGTGAGCCGCGCCTGTATAACGTCGAACTCTTGGAAGGTCTGCCCGCCGACGCGGTCAATCTCTCGCTCGGCTGCGGTGACCCGGTCACGATTGCCGGGCTGCAGGCGGGCGAAACCGTGCTTGACCTCGGCAGCGGCGCGGGCATCGACTGCTTCCTGTCGTCGCGACAGGTTGGCCCGACCGGGCACGTGATCGGCGTAGATATGACGCCCGCCATGCTCGCCAAGGCCAATGAGAACAAGGCCAAGATGGGCGCGGCGAATGTCGAATTCCGGCAGGGACAAATCGAAGCGCTGCCCGTGGAGAGCAATACGGTTGACGTGATCATGTCCAACTGCGTGATCAACCTGTCGCCGGATAAAGCCGCTGTGTTCCGCGAAGCTGTGCGCGTGCTCAAGCCGGGCGGGCGCATCTCGATCAGCGACATCGTCACCGAAGGTGATTTCAGCGCCGAGCTGCGCGCCAATACCGCCCAGTGGGCCGAATGCGTGACGGGCGCAATTGATGCCAAGCTCTATACCGGCATGATGGCGGAAGCCGGCTTCACGGACATCACGCTCGTCGATAAGTCGGATGCGGAAGGCATCATCGAAGTTCAGCCGGGCATGCCGCGCATCTACAGCGCGCGCATCACCGCGAAGAAGCCGAACGCCTAGTCGATGACCAAGACGCGCGTCTTGATCCTGTGCACGGCCAATTCTGCGCGTTCGTAGATGGCGGAGGGTCTCCTCCGCCGTCTGACCGGTGACTGCATGGAGGTCTACAGCGCGGGGTCGCAGACGTGGACTAAGGGTGTGCTTCGATCAACCCAAGGGTGCTGGTGCGAACCTGCGCAGAACACAAACGGACGCATTCAAGCGTCCGTTTGCTTGATTAGGCAGCTTCACGCTTGCGGTTCAACTCTTATTCTGGCGATGCTCCCGCCACCAGTCATGGAAGGACTGCTCGGCGAACGGCGGGAACTCACGGTTTTGCGTCCACCCGCTCAGCGGATAGGGCAGCGGCGCAGTATTCGGGTTGACGAAGCGGCTGCCAAAGTTGGCAACCTTACCGCCAATTTCGAACAGATTCGGCTTGCTGAAGCCGAAGCCATACGCTTTCATGGCGATCTTCCACAGCGGGTCCTGCACGTGTTCGAGGTCACGGCGCAGCATGAGCAGCATGTCGGGGATGTTGATATCCACCGGGCAGGCCTGCTTGCACGCGCCGCACAAACTGCTGGCAAACGGCAGCGGTGACGCATTTTCGATGCCCTTGAGCAGCGGCGTGACAATCGCGCCGATCGGCCCCGGGTATACCCACCCGTAGCTGTGACCGCCCACATTCTGATACACCGGGCAGGCGTTGAGGCACGCGCCGCAGCGAATGCAGGCGAGCGCTTCGGTGTATTCGCTGGCGTAGATGTTGCTGCGCCCGTTGTCGAGCAGAATCAGGTAGAAGTGTTCCGGCCCATCGTTCTCCGCTTCCGGCGCTGGCCCGTTGAAACCGTTGACATAGACCGTCAGGCGCTGCCCGGTCGCGCTGCGCGGCAAAAGCTGGATCAGCGTGCCGAAGTCTTCCCACGTCGGCAGCACTTTCTCGATGCCAACGACCGCGATATGCACTTTGGGGATGCCCGTCGACAGCCGACCATTGCCTTCGTTGGTGACGATCACGACCGTGCCCGTCTCGGCGATCATGAAGTTGCCGCCGCTCATGCCGAAATCCGCCTCGATGTACTTGTGGCGCAGGTGCTGGCGGATGAAGGCCGTCATCGCCGCGGCTTCATCGGTATGGGGCATGTCAAGCTTTTCCATGAACAGGTCGCGGATTTGCTCTTTAGTCTTGTGCATCACGGGCATGATGATATGGCTGGGGTGATCATCCGCGATTTGTACGATGTATTCGCCGAGGTCAGTCTCGATCATCTCGATATTGTGTTCGGTGAGGAACGGCAGCAGGTTGATCTCTTCGGTCGCCATGCTCTTGCTCTTCACGCCGCGCTTGAGGTTGTGCCGCTGGCAGATTTCCAGAATGTGCTGGTTCGCTTCCGGCCCATCGGCTGCCCAAAGCACATGCCCGCCTTTCGCCGTCACATTCTGTTCGAGCTGTTCCAGCAGTTCAGGCAGATCATGCAGCGCGCGCAGACGCGACCCGCGCCCCTGTTGGCGCAGCAGCTGCGCGTGTTCCAGTTCGCTCATCACGGCGCGGCGGCGGCCATCGGCATTGCCCGTGCCGCGGTCGAGCGCGGTTTGCAGCGTGATATCTTCCAGCGCAATGACGGCCTGCTCGTTGAACTTATTCGCGGTGAGTTCCATACCTGTTATCTCTCGGCAACCTGTGTTTCGCTTGATTGTACCGCGTTCTGCGGTGCCGCAACGATTTATGAGAAGTTGCATAGGACTTCTACCTTTCTAGATAAAGATAGGTAGAATGCCTAATTATTAGACAGGCAAAGGATTTAACGTGCTAGAGCAGCTTTTCGCCCCCATCTCCCCGGTTATCGTTGTCTTGTTCCTGCTCGCGCTGGCGATTTCGAGCATCGGCTTTCGCAAAACCGTCTGGTTTATCAGCATCGGCTACGTCTTTTCGATCACCGCGATGATCGGTGCCGTCGTCATCATCTTCCGCGAACAGCTCACGCTGGTCACCCTGCTGCAAAATGCGGTACTGCTGGTGTGGAGTTTGCGCCTCGGCTTCTTCGTCATCCGCCGCGAAGGTCAGACCGCGTATCAGGCGCAGGTGGCCGAACAAAATGCGCGCATCAACAAGCTGCCGATCTTCGTGAAGGCGGCCATCTGGATCAGCTCGTCGCTGCTCTACGTGGCGATGTTCTCGCCATCCCTGTTCACGCTGACCGCGCCCGCGCAGCCGACCGGCCTGGCCCTCGTCGTCGCGTGGATCGGCATCGCCATTCAGGTGGGCGGTCTGCTCATGGAATGGGTCGCCGACGAACAGAAATCGGCATTCAAGCTGAAGTCGCCGGGGCAGTTTTGCAATGTTGGCCTGTATCGGTTGGTGCGCTGCCCCAACTATCTCGGCGAAATCATGGTGTGGATCGGTCTGTGGGTGGTCGGCGCATCCGTCTATTCGGGGATCATTCAGTGGGTGCTGAGCACGGTCGGCCTGGTGCTGCTCGTCATGATCATGATGGGCTCGACCAAGCGCTTGGAAAAAGGCCAGAACTCCCGCTATGGTCACTTGGCTGAGTATCAGGCGTATACCCGCAATGTTCCGGTGCTGTTCCCGTTCATTCCGGTCTATTCGCTGGAAAAGGTCCGCGTCGCCATCGACTAGGGCGCGTGACAGCGGCGGTGAGCGGATGTTTACGCAATCCAGCCGCCGTTGTCACTATACTAGACGGTAGCATTCATCGTCGTCACTATAAAGGAATTTGCGTTTTGGAACAGCTCTTGTCGCCGATCTCCCCGCTCATTCTCGGACTCATCGGGCTCAGCCTGGTCATTGCCAGCATTGGTTTTCGCAAAACGGTGTGGTTTATCAGCGTCGGCTACGCCTTCGCCATCACTGGCATGGTGATCGTCACCGTGCTCGTGTATCGCGATCAACTCACGCTGATCGCTGGACTGCAAAATGTCGCGCTGCTGCTGTGGAGCTTGCGTCTGGGCTTGTATCTCGTGCGCCGCGAGGCGACCGCCCAGATGCCGACCAGCGTCAACGATCAGGTGGCGCGGGCGCAGGCGCTCCCGCTTATGGTGAAGTTCTTCATCTGGGTCAGTGTATCGCTGCTGTACGTGGCGATGTACTCGCCCGCGCTGTTCATGCTGACCGCGCCGGCGCAGCCGACCGGGATCAGCGCGGTGATCGCATGGCTCGGCGTGATCGTGCTGTACGGCGGGCTGATCCTCGAAACGGTCGCCGATCAGCAGAAATCGGCGTTTAAGCTCCAGTCACCGGGGAAGTTTTGCGACGTAGGGTTGTATCGTCTGGTGCGCTGCCCGAACTACCTCGGCGAGATCATGGTGTGGCTCGGCAGTTGGGTGATCGGCTTGTCGATCTATAACGGCATTCTGCAATGGGTCATCAGCTTGATCGGCCTCGCCTGCATCACCTTGATCATGATGGGCTCGACCAAGCGGCTGGAAAAAGGGCAGGCGCAGCGCTACGGACATCTGCCGGAGTACCAGCAGTACATCACGAGCGTCCCGGTGCTGTTCCCGTTCGTCCCGGTCTACACGCTGGAAAACGTGCGCGTGTACATCGAGTAGACGCACAGCGCCTCACCCCTCGTTCTCCTCTCCCGTGGGAGAGGGGTACAAACCGCCCATATTATTCCCCCTCTCCGGGCGGAGAGGGGGTGAGGGGGTGAGGCCGCGTTACTTCTTCAACTGCGCCATGAACTGCTTGCGGAACTTCGCTACCTTCGGCGCGACCACCACGCGGCAGTAGCCCTGATACGGATTGCGCGCGAAAAACTCCTGATGATACGCCTCGGCGGGGAAGAACTCCGTGAATTCGGTGACTTCCGTCACGATGCGGTTCGGCCACAGCCCATCCGCGGTGACCTCGGCGATCACCTGCTCGGCGGTCGCCTTCTGTTCCGGTGAGTGGTAGAAGATCGCCGAACGATACTGCGGGCCGACGTCGTTGCCCTGCCGGTTCAGCGTTGTCGGGTCATGCACCGTGAAGAACACCTTGAGGATGTCCTTGAAGCTGATTACGCTGTTGTCGAACGTCACCTGCACGACTTCGGCATGCCCGGTCGTCTTGTCGCACACCTGCTCATACGATGGGTTCTTGACCCAACCACCCGAATAGCCGGAGACCACATCGGTTACGCCGTTCAACTCGTCGTAGACCGCTTCCGTGCACCAAAAACACCCGCCGCCCAGCGTCGCGATTTCCTTGGCCATGTTTCACCTCTTGGTTGTCTAAGGGGTTACGTTGTATAGACGGATCAAAGATCGAAAACCTGACCCCGGCGAACGGCATCCACGCCGACAGACTGCCATTTTCTAAGCGTGCGATCATCTTTACCAACTAGAAATAGCTTGGCGAACGGGGGTTGAGTAGCGGCACATCTGTATATCTGGTCGGGAGTCGGAAACAGCGGACGCGATAAATCGCGTCCCTACGCAAATCTGCCCACTTTGCAACATCACTTTGTTGGACTCTACTCTCTGCGGTTCACTCTCTTTTTACTCTGCTCCTCTGCGCTCTCTGTGTTATCTGTGGTTCAGGGTTTTATTCTTTGCGCTGCGACGTTCATACTTTCTAGCCGTAGGGAAAGCGTCATTCAAGCCGCGCTGATCGTCGGCTATAATGGCGACGCACAAGCAGTTGTCATAGGTGTTCGCTATGCGTATTCCCAGTTGGTTATTCATCGTCGGCGTGATCGTGTTCGTCATCGGGACGGCGCTTTGCTCCGGCGTTTCCTATTTAGCGGCGCGTCAGGCCGCCATTGACCTCGGCGAGAGCGGCATCGAACTGGTGTCATTCACCGATTTCCTGCGCGCGCAGCCGACTCCGCTGCCGCCTACGGCGACGCCCTACTCGCTGCCAACCGTCACCCCGCGTCCCGGCGCGACCCTGGCGCCCACGAGCATCGCACCCACGGCCACGGTCGATGTGCTGGCCGCTTACGAATGGAATGATCCGCGGCGCTTCAACATTCTGCTCATGGGCATTGACCAACGGCGCGGCGAAACGGGCACATTCCGCACCGACACGATGATGATCATCAGCGTGGACCCGGTGCGCAAGAGCGTGGGCATGCTTTCCATTCCGCGCGACCTGTGGGTGCAAATCCCCGGCTACCAGCCGAGCCGCATCAACACGGCCAACGACATCGGCGACCGCGACGGCTACCCCGGCGGTGGTCCGGCGCTGGCCGCGCGCACCGTCACCGAAAATCTCGGGATCGACGTGGACAAATACATCCGCGTCAACTTTGATGTGTTCACGACCGTGGTCGATCTCGTCGCGCCGAGCGGTGTCGAAGTCTGCCCGACGCAGGCCATCGACGACCCGACGTATCCCGACGCGGGCTACGGCTTCATCCATGTGACCTTCCCGGCGGGCTGCCAGACGCTCGACGCGACGCGCTTGCTCCAGTATGCGCGCACGCGCCACACGCAGAACTCCGACTTTGACCGTGCGGCGCGCCAGCAGGAAGTGATCAAGTCACTGCGCGACACGGTGATGAGTGCGGGCGGCATCGCCAACCTGATCGTACATGTGCCGGAACTATGGACGGAACTCTCCGACAGCTACGTCACGAACCTGTCGCAGGAAGAACTGTTCGCGCTGGCGTCGCTGGCCCAGGACATCCCGCGCGAGAATATTCGCTCCGCGGTAATCAATCAGTTCTACACCACGCCGCAGACCAACCCCAACGGCGATCAGGTGCTGATTCTCAACTACTCGGCGTTCCGTGGCCTGCTGCAGGAAGTGTTTGGCGAAAACCAGACGCTCAACACGTCGGATTTGCGCGATCGGGCGAACGCTGAAGCCGCCAATATCGTCGTCTACAACAACACGACGACGCAAGGGCTGGCCACACAAACGCGCGATTGGCTGACCAGCCGCAGCGTGACCATCAGCGCGGTGGGCAACATGCCGGAACCGGACGACAGCGCCGTAACCGTCATCCGCGACTACACGGGCAACCCCTATACCGCGCGCTATCTGGCGCAGCTCCTCGGCCTGCCCGAAGATCGCATTCAGGTCTCGTCTGATGGCCTCACGTCAGCCGATGTGATGGTGGTGGTCGGCTCGGATATTCAGCCGCTGCTGAGTGGACAATAGCGGCGATCCACTTTGAGAGAATAGCAAAACGGGGCGCTCCAATGACTGGAGCGCCCCGTTTTTGTTGGCTGCTGCTTACGTTACACCACCGGTTTTGGACGGCGGAACAACAGCATTGGCATGGTGATGCCGAGCGCGAGCGCCGCGAGGATCAAGCCCGTGTTGACGAAGTTGACGGCTGTCTCCATGAGGATCGGTTCGGTGCTGGCGGGCGCGGTCGTCGCCAGACGGATCACGCCGAGCATGGCGCGGTAGGCGAACGACCCCGGCACCATCGGCACCGCGCCACAAATACCAAAGACCAGCGACGGCGTTTCCAACCGCCGCGCGAACAAATCGCTCATCAGCCCGACAGTCGCCGCACCCGCGAGCGTCGCCGGAGCAATCGATACGCCGAGCTGCATCAACAGCGTGCGCAGCGCATGGCCACACGCGCCACAGATGAAACACGCGATCAAGGTTTTGCGCGGCACGTTGAAGAGCACGGCAAAGCCGACCGCGACCACGCCGGACCAGAAGAAGTCTTGCAGAACTGTCCACAGGTTCATAGTCCGCTGACCCCCATCAACTGCATCGCCAGCAGCAGGCCGAGCGCGATACACATCGAGATCACTGCGCCCGTAAACCCGCGCACCAAACCGGTGACCATGTGCCCGTTGATCATGTCGCGCAGCGAGTTGATCAGGTGGACGCCGGGGACCAGCAGCAGCACCGACGCCGCCAGCGCGATCTGCGGGCTGGGGCTGAGATGGAAGATCGTCGCGGTGCTGGCGCCTAACCCAGCGACAAACGCGGTCACGACAACGATCATGAACGAATTGAAATGCTGGCGGCTCATTTCCTGTCGGATATACATTGCCGCCCCAGCCGAAAGAAAAGTTACCGCGAATACGGCTAGATCGGCGCCGAACAAGCGGCTAAGCCCCGCGCAGGCCAGGCCTACCATGCCGACCACCACCCACCGATTGTAGTTCGAGCGCATGGCGCTGATGCGCAGCAGTTCCGCGCGCGCGCCAACACGGTCGACCTCGCCCCAACTAATGCGATAGGCAAGGTCATTTATCGCACAGACGATACTCAGGTTGACGCCCAGCGTCACCACGCGCCGCACCTTGGTGCGGAATTCTTCCCCGCTGATCGTCGTCACGATCAGGGCATTTGGGGAAACGAGAATGTCGAGCCACGTCGCTCCAAGCGACGTGCCGATCAGGTGTACAACGCTTTCGACGCGAGACGTATCCGCGCCGTGCTGTAGGAGCATCTGTCCCGCCCACAACGAGAGGTCAATCACATCCCGGAGCGTCTCGTGATCTAAGGGCGGCTTTTCGATTACAGCCTCTTGGTCCATTCGTTCCTATCCCCACATAAAACACATCCACAGTGTACCGTGAGACGTCTGGGTCTGAATAGGGGTTTAGCCGAAGAATGCGAAATCGTTTACTGCGAATCCGGTACATTTGTCAGTGAATCGGCTTGCTTCCGGCCCCACCGCGAATTCGGAGTGGGGTCGGGGGTGAGGTTGTCTTTTACCGCTGCCAATGACACTACTTGAGTCACGAGCCGAAGGTCGTCGTTTGAGCGTAGTCCAGCGGTCAGGTGAGAGTACGCCGCCCGTCCATGAGATTGACGGGAGTCCGGTTATCGTACACGGTAACGAATAGATTTCTTTCGGGGGTGTGCGGTGATCGGGTGGACGAAAGCCTTAGTGATCGGATTGCTGCCGGTGGTCGCCGGGTTAGTCGTGCTGCTCCTGATGCAGCCCGCCGTGTGTCCTATCAATCAGGTTTCGGCCACCGCACTCGCCACGCCCACCTCAGCCCCCACCCTCGCCCCGCTGATCGATGCGCCCAAACTGGCCCCGCAGTGCCTCGTCGGCAGCGCCGTCCCCGGCGATCTCCTCGTGCGCTCGTACCCCGGGGCGGAATTTGCGGAGCTCGGCACGCTGGTCACCGATTTGACCGCGCTCGGCAGGACGGATGATGGCTGGGTGACGGTCAACTACGGCGAGCGACGCGGGTGGCTGCGCGCGGAAAATCTACGCTTTTCGGGCGTGTGCGAGGCACTGCCCCGCGTGCGCAATCCGCTGATCCCGATCGCCGCGCCCGACGCCGAGGTCTTCGCGCTGCAAGTGGATCGCGACGGCGACGGCTCATTCCGCAACACCATCTCCACGCCGGACGGCGACGCGCTCGATGTGTTGTGGGTGATGATCATCAACCTGTACACCCAACCGCCCAACAATCTGCGCGAATTCACCCTCACGCTCGACTGTGATGGGGCGCAGCCCAACGCGGTACGCTGGGGTTGGTCGTACGAGACGCCAGCGCTCACATGCGGCGATGCGCTCACGCTGCCGTTCACGGTCACGAGCCCGCAGCAGCCCTTCACCATCACCTACGCGCCCAACAGCCCGCAGAGCTACATCAACTACGTGCTGCGCGTGAGCCCGGGAGCAGCAGGCTAACCGA
The DNA here is from genome assembly GCA_041916315.1 of Anaerolineae bacterium. Lineage (GTDB taxonomy): Bacteria > Chloroflexota > Anaerolineae > Aggregatilineales > Phototrophicaceae > Flexifilum. The sequence continues at coordinate 180,841 of JAYRZU010000112.1, read as the reverse complement.
ATTCGTACCAAGAACCACAGCTTGACTTCTTCGTATCGTGGACAATAGTAGAATAGGCATTGCTGCTTACGAGGAAGAAGATATGCGGTTTGTGCGTTTAGGGATTGTGATCGTATCGTTATTGTCCACATGGTTGCTCCTCGCCCAGAGTGACGAGGGGATCATGATTCCAGCGGATACCACCGCTTTAATCGATTTTGCGCAGGACCCGCCGACCAACTACCGTGTCCGCCAATACCCGGATCAACCGACGGTTGTGACGCTCATGGGGGTCGATATCCCCTTCACCGCGCAGATTCTGGATTCTAACGGGACGGTGCTGGCCGAATTCGCCGAAGGCGTCTTCATTGTGACGCTGGAGCTCGGCAGCGGCGATGCCGTGTTCACGCTGCACATCGAACCGCACGTCGAACCGGGCATCGTGCTGGTGCGCGTCGGCTCCGATTACGAAGAGCGCGCGCCGAGCATCGAGGATGCGCGGGTGCTGCCGCCCGCAACGCCCACACCGACCCTCACTTTCACGCCGACATTTACGCCCACGTTTACGCCGACGTTCACGCCGACCGAGACGTTCACCCCCTCGCTGACGCCCTCGCGCACGCCGACCAACACCCTGACGCCGACCGAGACGCACACACCGACCTTTACGCCGTCGAATACGCGCCGCCCCACATCGACGCCCGCGCCAACCGAGACGAATACGCAGCCGCCCACAGAAACGCCCGTGCCGCCCACGGCGACGAATACGCGCACGCCGCGCGCGACGGCCACTCCCCAACCACCGACTGAGACGCCTGTGCCACCCACGGCGACCAACACACGTACACCACGCAATACTGCGACGCCACCACCACCGACCGAAACGCATACGGCGACCAACACGCGCACGCCGCGTGCCACCGCGACCCCACGGACGCCGACCGTCACGCCGCTGGCGTATGCGCCTGCCGACAACGACTACGAACTGGAGGTGACGACCGGCACGGTCACCACGATCAGCGATGTGGTGTCGTACTCTGAAGGCGATCAGGAAGATCGAGTGGTGTATACTGTGCTCAACGTGAATCGGGATGCCAAACAGCCGGACGGCGAACTCACATTGACCATCACCGCAACCTGCACCGGAACGGGCGTCGAAAATATTCGGTTTGCGACCGGTGGGCAGACTTTCGCATGTGGTGATACGATTATCTCACGTCAAGTGGTGTTCGATTCGAAGAGTGGCAGTATCTTGATCGCCGCTTTCCGGGGAGAGGGCACATTAGTGACATGGACTTTGACCGGGACAGCCGAGCAAGTCAACCCATAATCGAGGTGGTTGGATGAACGCAGCAGCACGTCTTACACTCATTGTCATTGGACTATTATTGTTGGCAACTGGCGTCTGGGCGCAGGATGGCGAACCGGTCGGCATCGGCTCCGGCTTGACGCCGATTGACTTTGCCGTCGATGCCGGGCCGCAGGTATTCCTGTTACAAACGACTCCCGATGAGCCGACCACGCTCAGCGCGAGCGCCGACCCCGCCGACTTCCCGTATCTGGTGGAAGTGCGCGACCCGCGCGGCAATGTCACCGCCCGGCTGACCAATGTCATCGCGTCGCGGCTCACGCTCGATAACAGCAATCGCAGCTACGAAATCACCGTGATCCCCAACGACCCGGCGCGTGCGGGGCAGGTCATCCTCGATATTGAAGGCGCAATTGAGCCGGAACCCGAGGTCGAGGCGACGCCCGCACCAGCGCAATCTGAACCCGTCGGGCAGGCACAGAGCGCCGCGGGTGAAATTGCATGCTTCGTCAGCACCAACTCGCGCGTGAACATCCGCCGCGAACCCAGCGTCGATGCGGAAGTGGTCGGTTTGCTCACCGTGCGCACGCAGATCGGCGCGAACGGGCTGAGCAGCGATGGCTTGTGGTATGGCGTGGTGATGCTCGATGATACGCAGGCGTGGATTTTCGGTGAGGCCGTCCGCGAAGTGTCGCCCTGCAATTTCAATTAGGGCAAAAGCAGACAGTTTTCACTATACAGTTCACAGCTAGGCCAGTGACCGACTGTCGTCAAAACAGGACGAGGTATACCTCGTCCTTTCAGGGCAATTCCGATTAATGGCTTAGAGCAGTGATGTGTATTGTGACTCGGCCTCGCCCCGTTTCGCTGCGCTCAACCGCCCCTCTCCGATGGGAGAGGGGCAAAGAACCGTCAGGTTCTGGGGTGAGGCTTGGTGGTTGACCGTTAGTCCCCGCGTATACGGTGAACTCGTTTTTACGTCGTATAGCTGACCGGGTTGCCCTGGCTGCCTTTTTTGCCGTCCGGCCAGGTGGTCGATTCGTTGAATTTGAGGCCGGTGACAATCGCGCCCTTCATGTTCGCTCCCGTCAGGTTGGCGCCATTCAGAATCGCATTGGTCAGGTTGGCATTCGTCAGGCGCGCACTGGTGAGCGTCGCGCTGCTGAAGTTGACGCCCGTCAGGTTCGCCCCGTTCAAGTCCAGCCCGACCCCCTGCACGGTGGTCATATCGCTGAAACTCAGGTTCGCGTTGATGAGAATCGCTTCGCGCAGGGTCGCCGCGACGAACTTCGCCGCGCGCGCCGAAGCCCCGGTCATATCCAGACGCGTCATGTCGAGCGCTGATAGGTCAACACCCGCCAGCCGGGGCGTGGTCCCCGCGCCGACGAGCGCCAGAATGAGTTCTTTACGATTAATTTCAGCCATGTGCTTTTTCCTCACGGTGATAGGCGATAATCTGGTCGATTGTGTCGTCTAAGGAGGTCGTCGGCTTCCATTCTACCAGCCCGCAGATTTTATCCAACGCGGGCACGCGCCGCCGGAAGTCTTCGAACCCGGCTTCGTAGGCTTCTTCGTAGGGAATCACCTTGATCTCCGAGGTGCTGCCCGCGCGCTGCCGCACCCGGTCGGCCAGTTCGTAAATCGAGACCTCTTCGCTGCTGCCGATATTGAACACCTGCCCGATCGCGCCGGGGGCTTCGCTCAACAGGTGAATCGCGTGGACGACATCGTTGACATTGGCGAAGCAGCGCTGCTGTTCACCATCGCCGTACACCATGATCGGCTCATTGTTGATCGCCCACTTGACGAAGCGCGGCAGCACCATACCGTACTGCCCATGCTGACGCGGCCCCACCGTATTGAACAGACGGAAGATTACGACGGGCAGCCCCGTCTCTTTTAGGTAGGCGAGCGCGAGGAATTCGTCAATCGCTTTGCTGGCGGCGTAGCTCCAGCGTGAGCGAGTCGTCGCGCCGAGTACACTGTCGTCATCTTCATGGAACGGGAAGCGCACGCCTTTGCCGTAGACTTCCGAGGTCGAAGCGATGAGCACTTTTTTACGGTAGCGGCGCGCCGTCTTGAGCACCACTTCGCTGCCGCCAATATTGGTTTCGATAGTTTCGATGGGTTCGCTGATGATGCGCTGCACGCCCACTGCCGCGGCGAGGTGGAAGATGACATCACATTCGCTGACCAGCCGATCCATGACATGGATGTTGCGGATGTCTTCAATGGCGGCGCGGAACTTGGGATGATGCTCAATCGCCGCGAGATTCTTAATGCGCCCTGTGCTGAGGTTATCAATAATGGTAACTTGGTAGTCGTGTTCGAGCAGTCGCTCTGCCAAGTGACTGCCAATGAACCCCGCCCCACCGGTGATCAATGCATGAGTCATAGTTATCCTGTTCGTCGTCTTACCGGACACATGTTAACGAAACTGCTCCGCATCCACAATGGACGTATGTCAATTATAGTCTAATCGTCGTTTTAGACAGCCTACTTATCCGAGGACGCCATGACCAAATACCCTGAAACCGAGAAAGAAACGCAGCGCATCGAAGCCTTTAGCGACGGCGTGTTCGCCATTGTCATCACCCTGTTGATCTTCAACGTCAGGCTGCCCGACCCCGCGGCGGTGACGGCCAACGGGTTACTTGCCGAACTGGCGAAGTCCTGGACGATTTATCTGGCGTTTGCGGCGAGCTTCTTCTTCGTGCTCGTCATGTGGATCAATCATCACCGCCTGTTCACGATCATTCGCCGCTCGGATAACAACCTCATGCTGCTCAATGGGCTGCTGCTCTTCGGCGTGACCGTCGTGCCGTTCCCTACATCAATCGTCGCGGTATACCTGCTTGACCCGCAGCAGCAAGCGGCCGTGTTCATCTATAACGGGTGGTTTTTCCTCGTGGCGATCATGTTTCAACTGCTGTGGCGCTACGCCGCGCACAACAACCGCCTGTTCAGTCACGCCGTTGATCCGGCGATCACGCGGCACATTGCCCGGTCGTATAACATCGGTCTGGTGCTGTATCTCGCCGCCGTGCTGATCGATATCATCAGCCCCCCGGTTAGCCTCGCGATTTCAATTGGGCTGGCCGTGTTCTTCGCCATCCCTAACCGCCAGGTGCAGCAGTTGATGATGACCAGCGACACGGTTTCCTAATTCCCAACCGCTCCCGCTGCCGCGCGCAGACTCTGCACGCGCGCCGGTTCAATCTGCTGGCGCTCGTAGAAATCGGCGAGCGCTGTGTAGCCCTGCGGCGCTTCCGGGTACAGGCTGATTGCCGTTTCGCGCAGCTTGAGCGCAAGGTCGGGGCGCTCCTGCTGTTCGCGAAGGTGCGCTAACTGAAGCAGAACCGTGGCGGCGTGCTGCGGCTGCGTCTGGAATTCGTACAGGCTGCGCCGAAAGAGATCCGCTGCGGTGGGCACATCGCCCTGCTGAGCGGCCAACTGCGCCCGCAACAGCTGCACCCACGCTTGCAGCGGCAGCCAGCGCTCCATCCACGCCAACTGCTTGAGCGCAGCCTCCCCCTGCTGCATGTTGATCAGGTTGTTGGCGCTGTGAATCTGCGCAGCGAACCACACGCGGAGGATTTGCCAGGCCAGATACAGCACGAACGGCACGTACAGCACCACGCCGATGGTTGGACTGAAGCCGAGGGCGGCCCAGCCCTGCTCAATCGGAAAGTAGAGCAGCAGACCAAGACCAAGCGTAACGATCAGATGATACGAGAGCAGCAGCGGGGTGTCCTCAATCGTAAAGCTGCGCCGCGCCGGGATGTAGCCGCGCCGGCGCGCAGCAAACGGCAGCGCGAGCCAGATCAACACGAGAACGGCAGCCACCAGCCCATACCAGCGTTCGCGCTGAAACTCGCCCCAGGCAACCGTGACCATTGCCACAGGCCCGAGGAGCACGATCAGTGGCAGCCACAGGCGGTACAGCCCGCCGCCGACTTGCAGCGTGACCAGATCCGGCACGTCGTACAGTGCTGCCCACAGACGACGCTGAGTCCGGCGCGCGCGCCGTGCGCGACCCGGCTTTACAATAGTCAGCAGCGCCAACCCGCCGAGCGCGATGATCCACCAGCCATAGCGCATAAAGAGGCCTAGGTCACGGCGCACCTCAGAATAAGGCATGTATGGGTTCTGAGTGTAGGCGATCCACCACAGATTGCCCGCGTGATCCACGCTCAACAGATCATGAAACCAGTTGCTGCGCGGCGGCGTCGTCAGGATGCGCCAGGTCCCATTATCCAACTCGTGAATGCCCTGAATGTCGATCAGCAGCGGCGCGTTGTTGCGAATAACCAGTTGATCGGGAAAGATGCTGGGTGAATTGAACGTTTTGCGACTGAAGGTCAGGCGCCCTTCGAGGTTGAGTGTGCCGACGCCGCGCGTATTATCGTACACCCAGAGGACAGTGTCAGTCGCGCCATACAGTCGGCTGATAGAGAGGCGCGTCGGCCCGCCGAAGGGCTGCCAGCTCTGCCCATCGTAGCGGAACAGGTTGCCGTTGTAAGCCAGATAGATGATGCCGTCCGGCGTTTTGACGAGATCGGCGCTGCTGGCGTAGGTGCTGCCCAGATTGGACGCCGGAATGAGCGTGGAAAGCTGCTGCGTTTGCCAGCGCGTGCCGTCGAAGATGGCAATTTGCCCATACAGGTTGATCACGAAGACGCCGAGCGGCGAGGCTTCGATGTCATTCCAACTATAGCCCGAGAGCGCATTCTCGTACGTGATCCACTGCGTGCCGTCGAAGTGGATCACCGTGTTGTCGCGCACTGACCACAGTTGATCGCCGTCGGTGACGCTGATCGGGCGGTCGAAATAGTCGGCTGAAGCCCCTCCGCCCGTGCAGTCCGACCAACTGCCCGCTTGATATTGCAGAAAGCCGCAGTCGGAGTGCGTGCCTACCCAGAGCGTACCGTCATTCAGCCCGAGGACTTCATAAGGCGATTCGCCTTCGGGCAGCGGGATTTCGCGCCAGTCCTGCCCGTCAAGGAAGTACAACTGAGCGAGCGGACGCAGCGTGACGGTCGCCAGTCCCTGCGCGCCCAGCACCGCCAGCACGACGAGCGCCACGCCGATCACCTGCCAGCGGCGGGCAGCGCGGCGGTAGTGTTGGCCTTCACGAACGGATGCGGCAATATCCAGACCGTCGATCATGCGTACCCCTTGGCAATTCGGTCAATCCGCGGAGGCAAGCCCCGCTGCTAATTGTACAGCATGTGGGTCACGCAGATACCGCAAGGTGACGAACAGCGCGCTTAACACCATCACCAGCGCGACGAGGAACAGCACCTCATACCCGAGGTTCTGCGCAATCGTCCCGGCGATGAACGGCGCGGCCAGCGACACAATCGCGGAAATGGTATTGAACAGCCCGGCGTAGATCGGGCGCTGTTCCGGCGACGCATAGCTGATCACCCAGTTCTGATAGCTGATGAACAGGTTGCTCAGGGTGATGCCGGAGAGCAAAAAGCCAACGTAGAGCGGGAACGGCCCGACGACCGACGCGATCAACGCGCTGATGGGCAGGAAGGCCGCGCCGATCAGCGCTAACCGGATGAACAGCACGTTATTCTTCGCGCCCAACCACGTGTAGAGCAGTGCGCCGCTCACGCTGCCGACCGTTTGCAGGGCCAGCAGCGTCGGCACGGCGACGGCGCTCGACAGGCCGAGCTGCACGGTCGCAAAGCCGATGTAGAACGGGCTGGCCATCGCGAACAGGCTGGTCAGCATGCGCGTGATGATGATGGCGCGGAACGGGTGATCGGTGCGCAGCACGCGCCCGAGGCTCGGCAGGAATTCGCCCAGCGACGGGATTTTCTCGACCGCTTTGCCGCTCGGCAGTTCGTGAATGAGCGTCGTCGGGATGATCGACAGCGCGAACAGCACGCCCGCCGCGGCAAACAGAATCGCGTAGTTGTTGGGGAAGCCCGGGCCGCCGCTGCCCAACACCACGCCGATCAACGGGGAGATGCCAAGCATGATCAGGCCGGAGCTGGCGGTCATGATGCCGAACATACGCGCGCGCCAGCGATTGTCGAGGCTCGCCCCGGAGAGATCCGCCCACGGCACGCCGACGATGCCATCGCCGACCGCCGTGATGCCGTAGCAGATCAGGAAGGCGATGAGGATCGCTTCCGGGCGCGCCGCGCCGAACACGACGATCAAACCCGCGAAGATCAGCATGACGAACCGCACCGGGATGTTTGGCCCAGCGAACCACCACTTTTTGCGCTCAAAGCGCACGATGTAGCGCGCGATGAACAACTGCGGCAGCGTCCAACCTACGTCGAACAGGCTGGATGAGATGCCGATCAGAATTTCTGAGCTGGTGAGGCGGCGGATGAAATCGGGAATCAGCGTGCTCGGCCCGAGGATGCTCATCGCCAGGGTGAAAAGAATGCCATCGGTCAAAAAGAAGACGAAGTTTTTGCGGTAAATCTTTTCCCGTTGATCAGGAGATAGGTTGCGGCTGTCAGCGTGCGTCATGCGAATCCTGTCGTGCAATCAAATTCACACCATTCTGCACTGTTCTGTCAACGCTCACAATGTCCAGTTGGTTCGATAGTGGAAACGATCGAAAATCGACGTGATCCGCAGCGCCTGAGCCCAACACCGGGCGCACACCCCCACCTGAAACGCTTGGTAAAACAAAAGAGCCAGCGGCGGCGGCTGGCTCTTCACAGGCAGTGGTGAATGAACGTCGTCTAGGTGTCGACGAGCGTGCCGTCGTGCCAGATGTGTTCGCCCGCGATGATCGCTTCGAGCTGTGAGCAGATCAGTGACTCGTTGATCGGCTTGCTGATGAAGCCGGAAAAGCCAAGTTCTCGCGCTTTGGGAATGGCGGTCGATGGATCCGACGCGGACACGGCGACGATCGGCACATGATTGTAAGCGGGCAGCGCGCGAATGTCTTTGAACACGTCAAACCCCGAAATGCCGCCATACAGCATGAGATCGAGGATGATCAGATCCCAGTCGAGGGACATCTGCAACTGCACAATCGCGTCGCGCCCCTTCCGGTCGAATACCAGATTCGCGCCCTCAACGCCCAACGTGATTTGATAAACCACCCGGTTGAGCACATTGTCTTCGATGATGAGGATGTGTTTACCCCGAAGCGACATACCAGCTTACCTCTGTCCTAGACGCGCCACTTGCGCGAGCGCGCGCTTCCAACTTTACGATGAATACCACACTTTTTCGCCGTTGAGAATACGCCACAACTGATCCGAGAACGATTCCGAGTTGAGCGGTTTGCCGATGAAGCCATCAAAGCCGAGCTCAATCACGTTGTGGAGCTCGCTGATGTGTACCGAATAGGCGACGATCTTCGCGGAGGCCGTCTGGGCGTGCGCGTGCAGAATTTCGAGGGCCTCATAGCCGTTGACGCCGGGCAGTTCCAGATCAAGGAAGACAATATCGATCCGGGGGAGCATATCGAGCTGGGCGAGCAGATTGTTTGCCGTCGACAGCTTGGCCGAGCCGACGCCTTCGAGCGTCAGAAGCTGCTGCAAAACCAGAATGTTGTTCGCGTTATCGTCAATGATTAGCGCGTTGAGCCGACTCATCTTGGGTTCTTTCTACTTTGGGTTCGTTTTCAGTTCAAGTCACGATGGCGATCAAGGATTGGAATGTCAGTTACCACACATGCCAGATGCGCTCGCCGCTTACAATGCGCTGGATCAGTTCCGGGAAGAGTTCGAGGTGCAGCGGCTTGGAAATGCCGCCCTGAAAACCCGCTTCCTGCAGCATTCGCACTTCCTCATTCATAACGCTTGCCGTCAGCGCAACGACGTATGTGCGGTCGTACTCGGGATGGCTGCGGATCATCTTGAGCATGTCGAAACCCGTGTAGGGCTTCATGTGAATATCCAGCAGAATCAGGTCCGGCTGTTGGGGGAGCTCGAGCAATTTTTGCTCAAAATCGTGACTGTCATCAAATACGGTCAAGCCCGTAATCACTGAGCTTATCCGCTGTGCCATGCGTACAACATTCCGGCTTAACGGATCATCCTCAACATAAAGGACATTAGGCATTTTATTCGTTCCATTCTGATATGAGAGCTGACTGCAAGGGGAGTTCGACGAAAAATGTGGTGCCAACACCAACTTGACTTTCAAACCAGATGCGGCCTTCATGCGCTTCCACCAGTTTCTGCGAAATCGGCATGCCTAAGCCCGTGCCGCTGCCGCCCTGACGCAGCCCGCTGGTGGTTTGCTTGAACGCGGTGAAGACGTCTTTGTAGTCTTCCGCCGCAATACCCGGCCCGGTGTCGCTGACGGCGATGACAATCTTGTCGTTCTCGCTGCGCGCGCTGATTTTGACGTGGCCCTGCTCCGTGAACTTATACGCGTTCGACAGAATGTTGAGCAGAATTTGCAGCAGACGCTTGCGGTCGCCGTTCAGTTTGGGCAGGGTTTCCGGCAGTTCTTTTTGCAGTTCCACCGGTTTATCGCCGATCACGGAACCGGTGTAGCGCAGCGCGGTCTCGATGATGTCGCGCACGTCCACATCCGGTTCAATGTAGAGCTTCAGCGAACCGGACTCGATCTTCGACATGTCGAGCACGTCGTTGATCAGGTTGAGCAGGTGTTGACCGCTGTCGGCGATGTTGCCGATAAGCTGATCCTGTTCGGCGGTCAGCGGGCCGGGAATGCCTTTTTTCAGGAACTTGGAGAAGTTGATGATCGCATTGAGCGGCGTCCGCAGCTCGTGCGACATGCTCGCGAGGAACGCCGATTTCACGTTATTGGCCCGCTCAGCCTCTTTGCGTGCGCGTTCTGATTCGCGTACCAGTTCTGCTTCGGCGTAGGCACGCTCAAATTCATCGTTAATGGCTTGCAGTTCAACCTGATCATCGGTGTGCTGCTGTTCAAGAACAGCAATCTTCTTTTTGAGTTGGTCTACAGTCGCTTCCAGCGCTATAAATCGATCGACATCGCTGACCGACGCCGGCGTTATATCGTTTTTAGTTAGTAGGGTTGTTATTAATGTTGTGTCCATATTAGAAGACTTTATACCTTAGAGAAAAGAAGATGGTTTAGAGTAGAATAGCTAAATCCATTATCTATAGAATAGTGATTATAGAGAGAAATTAGCTTAAGAAATTTAATGACGGAATTTTTTACGAAAATCACAATACATTTTTGTCAAGAAATACGCTATTTGACTATCATGATAGTAAATTGACAAGGATGACCTAGGAGAACAATTAAATGTCTGCTCAAACCATTCTCGATAATGATTATGCGACGCTCTGGTATCATCCAGAAGCAAAGGTTGTTCACCACAAGTTTCATAAGTTCATTCATGGAGAACCATTCCGCGAAGTTCTCAATAAAGGAGTGGATGTCTTCAAAGAGTATGGAGCGAACAAATGGCTTTCTGATGACCGCCACAACTCGACTTTGACCAAGGAAGATGGGGAATGGGCACTTACTGACTGGAATGCACGTGTTCGCGATGCAGGTTGGAAATATTGGGCAGTGGTTTTACCCGATAAGAAGATTGGTCAGACCAATCTGAACATGTTCATGCGCGAATACATTGCGCTAGGCTTAGTAGTACAAGTCTTTGAAGACGCCGACGAAGCGCTTCGTTGGCTCGAATCAGTCGAGTAAACTTCTCTGGAAATGCTAACACGCGCCAAGCAAAGAAATGATTATGACAACGCAGACCATCATCGATACCGAGTATGCAACCCTCTGGTATTATCCAGAGTCGGGGATCGTCCATCATGAGTTTCATAAGTATATTCATGGAGACGAGTTTCGTAACATTATGGAGCTGGGGTTAGTGGTTTTCCGGCAATTCGGTTTGCGGAAATGGCTTTCCGATGACCGTAAGAATTCTGCCCTGCCACAAGCCGATATTGATTGGGCGGTGGCGAACTGGATTGAGCCGATGGTCAAATCGGGTTGGACATATTGGGGACTGGTGTTGCCCGACAAAACAGTTGGCAGAGCGCCTATGATGCGCGTGATTGAAGCCTATTCCCAGTATGGCGTGCAAATCGTTGTTTTCGAAGATCCGTCAGAAGCCTATCAGTGGCTCGAATCCGTAGAGTAATGCGCTAGAATTGTACTAAACTCCTCACAATTGAGATCTGATATAACAACAATGTAGCCCCCCCATCGAAACCGATTACGCGACCCTCCTCTATTATCCGGAGAAGGGTATCATTAATCACGAATTCCGCAAATTCACCTATGGCGATGCCTTGTACGAGCTGCTGGAAGTGGGCTAAGCCCACTTCCAGCAGCTTGGCCTGACGAATTGGCTGTCGGATGACCGGCACAACTTCACGCTCTCACGCGCGGCTTGGAAGTCCGCGTCTTTGAAGACCCCGACGAGGCGCGGCAGTGGCTCGAATCGGTGGAATGAGCTGAGGATAGCATGTCCCTGGAAGTCATCATCGATAACGAATACGCAACGCTCTCCTACGATCCCGATTCCGGAATCGTGCAGCATCAATTTCACAGATTCATTTATGGCAACTACTTTCGTGAGGTGCTCGATACTGTCATCGATCTCTTTAATGACCGGGGCGCGACCAAGTGGTTAGCCGATGACCGTCTGAATTCCACATTGACCACCGAAGACGCCGCATGGGCGCAGTTCGACTGGACGCCGCGCGTCTGGACGACCGGGTGGAAATACTGGGCGGTGGTGCTGCCGGATCGCAAAATCGGTCAGATTAATCTCAACATGTTTATGCGTGAATACATCACGCGGGGTTTGGAAGTCCGAGCCTTTGAAGACCCCGACGAGGCGCGGCAGTGGCTCGAATCGGTGGAGTGAGCCGAGGATAGCATGTCTCTAGAAGTCATCATCGATAACGAATACGCAACGCTTTCCTACGATTCCGCTTCCGGAATCGTCCAGCATCAATTTCACAAATTCATTTACGGCGATCACTTTCGTGAGGTGCTCGATACGGTTATCGATCTCTTCAATGACCGGGGCGCGACCAAATGGTTAGCTGATGACCGTTTGATTTCGACGTTGACCACCGAAGATGCCGCGTGGGCGCAGTTCGACTGGACGCCGCGTGTCTGGGCGACCGGGTGGAAGTATTGGGCCGTCATCCTGCCGGATAAGCGGGTCGGGCAGGTACACCTGAACTTCAGCATGGGCTTGCATCAGGGGCACGGCATTCAGACCGCCGCGTTTGAAACCGCTGATCAGGCGCTGCGTTGGTTGACATCCGTGGATTAAGCGGAGCGTACCATGTCAGTCGAAACCATCATTGACAACGAGTATGCCACGCTCTGGTATTACCCAGAGGCGGGCATCGTGCATCACCAGTTCAAACAGCCCATCTCGGGTGAGTATTTTCGCGAGGTACTGAACCGTGGCGCAGAGATTTTCGAGCAGCGCGGCGCCACCAAGTGGCTGTCGGATGATCGGCTGAATGCTGCCGTACCGCAGGACGACGGCATCTGGGGGCTCACTGTGTGGAATCCACGTGTGCGCGCCGCCGGGTGGAAGTACTGGGCGGTGATTTTCTCCGACACGCGAGCAGGTCAGGCCAACCTGAACTATTTCCTGCGTGAAGGGAATGGCTATGGCGTCACTGCGCGGGTGTTCGAAGACCCTGAAGCCGCTATGAACTGGCTCAAATCTGTGAAATAACGGTAGTACGGCTGAACCATAGGCCACTTGAACGTAAGCAGGCAATTTAGACCGGGGAGCAAGAACGATGTCTGTAGAAGTCATTCTCGATAACGAATACGCCACGCTCTGGTACTACCCGGACGCGGGGATCGTGCATCACAAGTGGAAAAAGTACATTTACGGTGAGCACTTCCGCGCTGTGTTGAACCGCGGGGCAGAGATTTTCGAACAGCGCGGCGCCACCAAGTGGCTGTCGGATGATCGGCTGAACTCCGCCCTGCCGAAAGACGATGGTATCTGGGCGCTCACCGAATGGAATCCGCGCGTGCGCGCCGCTGGTTGGAAATTGTGGGCCGTGCTCTACCCCGACAAGAAAGTCGGCGAGACCAACCTGAATTACTTCATGCGCGAAACTGGTGTCAAGGGAATTACGGCTCAAGCCTTTGACGATGTTGACGAAGCGCTCAACTGGCTGCGCTCCGCTCAATAGCTTGTTCACCCGGAGGGGTGGTCAGCGCGCCAGACATGATCGTGTTTGACCACCCAGCCTTGCAATCGATTCTGTTCACGTTAGGAGAACGTCCCGTGTCCGCTGAAGTCATCCTCGATAACGAATACGCCACGGTCTGGTATCACCCTGACGGCCAAATCGTGCATCACCAGTATCACAAATTCATTCACGGCGAGAAGTTCCGCGAGGTGCTGACCTTTGGTGCGGACATCCTCGAAGCGCGCGGCGCCACCAAGTGGCTGTCCGACGATCGGCTGAACTCAGCGCTGCCCAAAGAGGATGGAACATGGGCTCAAACGGTGTGGATGCCGCGCATTCGGGCAATCGGCTGGAAGTATTGGGCGGTGCTCTATCCGGATAAAAGGATTGGACAAATCAATCTGGAATATATCATCGGTCTATTGAACAAGGCGGGCGTTACCACCCAAGTTTTCGATGATGTAGACGAAGCGCTGAACTGGCTTCGCTCTGTCGATTGAACCCGTCCAATTAGCTTCCAACCGACGCTCGCGACACACAGTGCCTGTAAGGAGAGATTTGCCCCATGTCCGCTGAAGTCATCCTCGATAACGAATACGCCACGGTCTGGTATCACCCCGAAGGCAACATCGTGCATCACCAGTTTCACAAGTTCATCCACGGCGAGAACTTCCGCGAGGTGCTGACGCGCGGCGCAGATATCCTCGAAGCGCGCGGTGCCATCAAATGGCTGTCCGACGATCGGCTGAATTCCGCCGTTCCTAAAGAAGACACCGCCTGGGCGCTCAGTACCTGGATGCCCCGAATTCAGACGATTGGGTGGAAGTATTGGGCGGTGCTCTACCCGGACAAAAAAATCGGCCAGATCAATCTCAGCTACTTCATCCGGGAGCTCAGCCAGCAGGGGGTTACCGCGGAAGTTTTCGATGATGTGGACGAAGCGCTCAACTGGCTGCGCTCCGTAAATTGATCACTCCGGTGGTTAGCCGTCCGCTGGCCACTGTCATTCTATCGCCACACACAGTTAGCTGGAGCAAAGCCATGACCCCGGAGGTCATCCTCGAAAACGAATACGCCACCTTGTGGTATCACCCGGACTCGGGCATCGTGCACCATAAGTTCCATAAGTTCATTTACGGCGAGAAGTTCCGTGAAGTCCTGAACACGGGCTATGACGTCTTCAAAGCGCGTGGGGCGAGCAAGTGGTTAACGGATGACCGCCTGAACTCTGCCATTCCCAAAGAAGATACCGCCTGGCTGATCACCGACTGGAATCCGCGCGTCATCGCCGCCGGGTGGAAGTACTGGGCGGCTGTTCTGCCGGACAAAAAAGTCGGGCAAGTCAACATTAACTGGCTCATGCGCGGTGGTCACCAACAGGGGCTGATCGCGCAGGCATTTGAAGATCCCGACGAAGCCCTCGAATGGCTGCGTTCGATGAAGTAAACACTCCGGTGGTCGGCTGTCCGCTGGCCACCGTCATGTTAGCGTGTATAGATACCTGAATGGAGCAATTCAATGACGGCTGAAGTCATACTCGATAACGAATACGCCACGCTGTGGTATCACCCGGAAGCGGGTATCGTGCATCATAAATGGCATCGCTACGTCTACGGTGAACGGTTTCGCGAAGTGCTGAATACGGGCTACGAACTGTTCAAGAGCCGGGGCGCGACCAAGTGGCTGTCCGATGATCGCCTGAATTCCGCGCTGCCCAAAGAAGACGGCATCTGGGCGCTCGGCGACTGGAATCCGCGGATGCGCGCCGCTGGATGGAAGTATTGGGCGGTTGTGTTTCCCGACAAGAAAGCCGGGCAGGTCAACCTGAACTATTTCATGAAAGAGGGCTATACGCAGGGGATTGCCGCGCAGGCCTTCGATAACGCCGAAGAAGCGCTGCACTGGCTCGAAACGGTCGATCAGACCGCGCCGGCTGAACCGACAACGTAGGGAGCACAATGACGACATATACGCTGCTTGAAAACGATTACGCGACGCTCGTTTATCACCCGGAAAGCGGAATCGTCCACCATGAGTTTCGCAAATTCATCTATGGAGACGCGCTGCGCGAAATTCTGGAAGTTGGCCTGACCGCCTTCCAGCAGTACGGCGCGTCGAAATGGCTGTCCGATGATCGCAAGAACTCCGCCGTCCCGCAGGCGGATCTCGAATGGGCGCTGGAATACTGGGTGATGCCCATGATTAAGGCGGGTTGGCAGCACTGGGCGGTCGTGCTGCCCGATAAATCTGTGGGGCGCGCTGCGATGAAGCGCATCGTCGATGCGCTGAGTGAGTACGGTCTCAACATTGAGGTGTTTGAGGATCCCGACGAGGCGATGAACTGGCTCATCGCCAGGTAGCGGCGAGCCGGTAACCCTGACGCACGTCACATGAATACAGCAAGCAACCAGCCGGGCGCACGTTGGTGCGCCCGGCGCATTTCTATCTAGCAGCAGAGCGCGCTACACTTGCCTTTTTAGCTGTGGTTTGAGGACGAGGCGCGTGTCAAAAATACAGGCTTTACCTAGCGGGCGCTTGCTGACGGACTATTCGCTCTGGTCAGCCGATCTAGCGAATCTGGCGAGCGATGTGCGGCGCACCGAACCGTTCGCCGATCTTTATCATCTGGATGTTGCCGATGGGCAGTTTGTGCCCAGTCTGCTGTTTTTCCCCGACCTCGTGAGCGCGCTGCGACCGCTCACGCCCAAGCCGTTTCACGTGCACCTGATGACGCTCAATCCCGCACGGCTGATCGGCGACTTTGCCGAGGCGGGCGCGGATATCATCACCGTGCACCTCGAAAATCCGGAACTCTCCGCCGCGCTGGAGCAGATCCGCGTGCGCGGTCTCAGCGCAGGGATCGCCATCCAACTGGAAACGCCCATCGAAGCGGTTCTGCCCTATCTCGACCAGATCGAAGTGATCGTCATGATGGGGACGAAGCTCGGCATCAAGGGTGTGGGGCTGGCCGATGAGGCGTGCCCGCGCATTACTGCCCTGAGCCGTTTGCTCACCGAGCGCGGTCTGCGGGACCAGATCAAAATCTCGGCGGATGGCGGCATTCGCGAGCAGACTGTGCCTAAACTGCGCGCCGCCGGAGCCGACATGATCACGCCCGGGTCGCTGGCGTTCAAGAGCCCAAATCTCTTTGAAACCACCCTGTGGCTGCACGCGCTCCCGCGGCAGGAAGGCTGACAGACGCCATGTTGATCGCGATGGCGGGGCTGCCCGCCACCGGAAAAAGCACCATCGCGCGTCCACTGGCGCAGCGTCTGCCCGCCGTCCTGCTGGACAAAGATGTGATTCGCGCGGCTCTGTTCGCGCCGGAGCACGTCGAGTACGCGTCCGCGCAGAACGATTTGTGCGTCGAGGTCATGTTTCAGGTGGCGGAGTATCACATCCGCCACCACCCGGAGCGGCATGTGATTCTGGACGGGCGCACGTTCTCGAAGCGCTATCAGGTCGACAGTCTGGTGAGCTTCGCGCAGCGCATCGACGTGCCCTTACGCATCATCGAATGCGTGTCGGATGACGCGCTGGTCGCCGCGCGGTTGGCCCGGTCGCAGCACACACATCTCGCCGCCAACCGCAACTTCGATCTGTATCGCCAGCTCAAGGCGGAGTCTGATCCGATTAACCTGCCCAAATATGTTATCGATACCGGGAAGGTCGATGTGGCAACGGGCGTGTCGCGCGCGCTGGCGTATGTGCTGTCACCCGGCTAGGTCAACGAAATTGGCCTTGCCTGTTTGCCTCCCACACAAACGGGGCGGGGGTGGGGTCGATCGGTGGATTGCCCAATTCAGAGAAAAACAGGACGAGGCATGAAGTCATTTCAGAATCGACAGTTTGTCTAGCCTCACCCCGTTTCGCTTCGCTCAACCGCCCCTCTCCGGAGGGCGAGGGGCAAAAGAACGGCGGATCGTGTCCCTCTCCCCACGGAGAGGGACGGCTTGCGCAGCAAGCAGGGTGAGGTTGAGTATTTTTACCAATTCTGAAATAGCCTCATGCCTCGTCCCTACAGGGTTTCGTCAATGCGATCCCGTTTTCAATTGAGCAACCCGCAAACCTCCCCTGACAAGGGGAGGTAATACGCTACTTCTTGTTGAATTCCATCTCTTTGCGCACGGTTTCCAGCAGCGTATCGGCGCGCATCTGAGCGAGCGTGTAACACGGCCCGCCGAGACGTTCGGCGAGGCGATTCGCCAACCCCTGATCGAAGGCGACATGCTCCATGTTGATCGTGACCGTCTTGATGTCATCCAATTTGATCGAGTCGGCGATGCGGTGCGCTTCTTCCTGCGGCGAATCCTTGCCGATGGACACGTTGCCCGCGCCGTCGGTGAGCAGGATGATCAACGGGATGATGTCCGGGTGCAGATTCTTCTCTTTGCGCACGCATTCATGCGCCATGAACAACCCGGCGGAGAGCGGCGTCTTACCGCCGACCGGGATCGTCGTCAGCGCCTGTTTCGCCAGCACGACCGAGTTGGTCGGCGGCAAAATCATGTTGGCGCGGTCCTTCTGGAAGACGATCAGGCCGACGCGGTCGCGGCGCTGGTAAGCATCGGTGAGCAGCGACATGATCGCGCCTTTGGTAGCGGTCATGCGTTCGCTGACGGCCATGCTCCATGAGGCATCCACCACGAACAGAATCAGGTTGGCGGTCTTCTTGACGCGGACTTTACGCTGGAGGTCGCCTTTGCGCAGGGCGTAGGCCATGCCCGTCGCGGCCTTCTGATCGGCGCGTCCCTTCTGGAAGGGGGCGGCGGCGCGCAGCGTGGCGTCGAAGGCGATATCGTCAGTGCGACCGTTGGCGGGGCGAGCTTGCACGTAGCGACCGCGCTTGCGGTCGGTTTTGGTGCGCGACCGACGACCCGATTGGCGGCGGGTCATCTGGTCGAGGTTGGTTTGCAGTTTACGCGTGGCAAATTCCGCGCCGGATTGAACTTTCTTGCCGCCCTCCCACCAGTACGCATCGCGGTTGTCGAAGACGTTCTGAGGCTGCGGGTCGGTTTGACCGTAATCCGGCGTGTCCTGATCGCTATCCGTTGCTACGGATTGGCTTTTTTTTTGACCGTCTGTTCCGCGCCTTCTTCGGTCGTTTCCTGCGCTTCGTCGCCTTCGCCCCACTCGGACTCGATCTGATCCATCTTCTTTTCGAGTTCCGCCATGTTCATCTGGGCGTCGCTGAACGGACCGCGCTTGAGGCGGTGCGGGATCGCCAGTTCGAGCGCCAGCAGAATGTCGTGCTGGTTGACTTCGTCGCGCAGATTGTAGGCAGCATAGGCGCGCGCCGTCTTGAGGATCACCATGTCGGCGCGGTGACCGTCGATGTGCAGGCCGCTCGTCAGCGTGGCGATGCTGTACAGGTCACGGCGCGTGTAGGTCACATCATCGACCAGCGCTCGGGCGGCGATGATGCGTTCCGCAAGCTGCTGTTCGCTGGGGTGCCATTCTTCGCGGAAGGCTTCGGCGTCGGATTCGTAGGCGATGTGCCGCTCGACGATTTCCATACGCTTGCCCGCGTCGCGGATGCCTTCGACTTCCACCGACAGCGCGAAGCGGTCGAGGAGCTGCGGGCGCAGATCGCCTTCTTCCGGGTTCATCGTGCCAACGAGGATGAAGCGCGCCGGGTGCGCGAAGCTGATGCCTTCGCGTTCGACCACGTTCACGCCCATCGCCGCCGAGTCCAGCAGCAGGTCGACGACGTGATCGTCGAGCAGGTTGACTTCGTCAATGTACAGGATGCCGCGGTTGGCATTCGCCAGCACGCCGGGGTCGAACTTCTTCACACCCTGCTGAATGGCTTTTTCAATGTCGAGCGTGCCTACGACGCGGTCTTCCGTCGCGCTCACGGGCAGGTCAATGAAGGGGACGTTCCGTCGCGAAACGTTCTGATGCCCGTTCTGGTTATCGCGAGCCCAGTCCGACCAGGTGTCGGGGCGCGCGGGGTCGTCATTAAACGGAGAATCCGTGAAAACATCAATTTCGGGAAGCAGCGCCGCCAGTGCACGCGCCGCCGTCGATTTACCGGTACCGCGTTCGCCGCGAATCAGCACGCCGCCGATACGCATATCAATCGCGTTCAGGATGAGCGCGATTTTCATCTTCTCCTGACCGACGATGGCGGTAAATGGATAAACAGGGGGTCGCTTGGCCATAAGGGTTCAACTTGCCTTGTGAATGGGAATCAACGTTAAAAATTATAACCCATCCTCACCCCTTGTGACAATTACCACGAGGTGAGTCCAATGAGGCGGAATCGGTGCCGCCGAAATCTAGCGCGCGTCGTCGAACAGGATCGCCATGCGATGCGAGTCGAGGTAGCCGCCCTCGTTAGCTTTCCAGAACGCCTCGCGCTCCACGCCTTCATGCTCAAAACCGAGCTTCTCGTACACATGAATCGCGCGTGGGTTGTTGGTGTACACGCCCAATTCGAGGCGATGAATGGCCGGACTCTGGCGGCAGTAGTCGATGATTTGGCGGATCATCGCTGTGCCGATGCCGCGATTCCGCCACGCTGGCGCGATGGCGATGCCGAGCCCGACCGTGCGTTTGCCCGCGCGCCGCCCCGCCATGACGTTCGCCTCACCGATCAGTTCGCCGTCAGGCGTGAGCGCGAGCAGCCAGTACTCGTTTTCCGCCTCGTGATGCTGCCGGATGAGCGTTCGTTCTTCCTCGACGGTGAGCGTAAACTCGTCCGCCGACGTGAAAGTCGTGCCGTTGTTCGGTTCGTCGGCGATGCGCTTCATGAACGCGATCAACGCCTCGGCATCGTCGGGCGTCGCCTCACGGATGATATAGTCTTGGGACATCGGCAGCTCCTTCGGTCGGTGCGCGCACAGCGAACTGAGCGAGCAGGTCAAGGCATGTTCACCCCTCACCCCCAACCCCTCTCCCACGCAAGCGGGGAGAGGAGAGGTACGACGAGTCTGTTGTCTCCCCTCACTGA
Source organism: Anaerolineae bacterium (assembly GCA_041916315.1). Taxonomy (GTDB): domain Bacteria; phylum Chloroflexota; class Anaerolineae; order Aggregatilineales; family Phototrophicaceae; genus Flexifilum. The sequence goes on along the minus strand of JAYRZU010000112.1, from coordinate 160,476 downwards.
GTTCCGCTGAGGGGGACACCTGAATATTCAGGATGCATTTGTAGGGGCGAGGCGAGCCTCGCCCGCTAACGGGAGGGGCAAGCCCCTCCCCTACATGCTCTTGTCTCGGTTTGAACTGTCGCCCCCTCAACCCTGAATTCGGGGAGGGAGGCCGGGTCAAAATCAGTTCAAAGTGAAGCTGCCCACTGTCCACTGCAAACTGTGAACTCGTCTAGAACTTCTCTGGGAAGACTTCGCGGGCGAGGCGTTCTTCTTCTTCGACCATGCTGCGCAGGAAAGCCAGACCTTCGTTCCAGAAGTTCGGGTCGGTCAAATCGACGCCGACCTTCGCCAGAATGCGATCCGGATAATCGGAATCACCTGCCGCCAGCACTTCAAGGTACTGCGGCACGAAGTCCGCGCCGCGCTTGCGATACACGTTGAACAGCGCCAGCACGAGCAGTTCGCCGAAGGCATAAGCATACACGTAGCCGGGCGTGTGGATGAAGTGACCGATATAGCTCCACCACCAGCCGTAGTTGTCCGTGAGCGTGACGCTGTCGCCGAACATCTTCCGCTGCGTCTCCAGCCAAATCTGATTGATGCGTTCAGTTGGCAGTTCGCCTTCGCTGCGGCGGGCAGTGTGCATGCCGTCTTCAAAGCGATTCATGGTCACCTGCCGGAAGACGGTCGCGAAGCTGTCTTCGACGCGATGTGCGAGCGCCTTCAGGCGCACCGCCGGGTCTGGCTGGCGGCGCATCAGGTCTTCAAACGTGAGCATTTCGCCGAACACCGACGCCATTTCGGCGGTCGTCAGCGGCGTGTACAGCCCGGTCTGACCCTGCGCCTCGCCGGAGAGATACATATGCACGCCGTGACCGAGTTCGTGCGCCAGCGTCATGATGTCGCGGTCTTTGCCGAGGTAGTTGACGAACACAAACGGGTGCGCGGTGGCGACGGTCGGCGCGGCGAACGCGCCGCCGCGCTTGTTGGGCAGCACAGGTGCATGAATCCAGTTTTCGTCGAAGAAACGGTTGACAATCTCGCCGAGGCGCGGGCTGAAGGCGGTATACGCGCTGTGCACGACCTGGCGCGCTTCTTCCCACGAGTAGTTAGCTTCCGGCGCGTCGATCTTGAGCGGCGCATAGCGATCATAATCGCGCAGTTCGTCCAGGCCGAGCAGGGCGCGCTTGAGCTGGTAGTGCCGCGCGACGATGTCGTAGTTTGAGGTCACTGCCTGAATGAGCGCTTCAACCACCGCATCCGGCGCTTTGTTCGACAGGTTGCGCGCCGAAATCCACGTGGGGTAGCCGCGCCGCTGGTCTTCATTCGCCTTGTCGAGCATCAGCGTGTTGAAGATATACGTCAGTTCCATCTGCTTTTCGCGCAGCCCCGCCGTGACCGATTCGGCGGCCTTCTCGCGCACCGCGCGATCTTCGCTGTGCAGCTTGTCGAGGATCTTCGACTGATTGACCTTTTCGCCTTCCCAGTCAAAGCGCATGGCGCTGGTCAACTGGGTGAAGAAGCGCACCCACGCACCCGCCCCGGTCACATCCTTCTCGACGATCAACTGCTCTTCGATCTCGCTCAGGGTGTACGGCTTGTAGCGGAGGTCCGCTTCCAGCGGGTGACGGTACTTGCCGAGTGTGGGATTCGCCAGAAGCTGCGCGGCGACCGCGTCGTCGACGGCCTTCCATTCCAAATCAAAGAACAGCAGCGTTTGGGCGAGCTTCGCGCCCTGTTCGCGCACGCGCTGGAGCAGACGCCCGACCTGCGGGTTCGTCGTGTCCGTGCTGAAGTTAAGCGAGGCATACGAGCCAATGCGCCCGGAAAGATCGTAGATGGCTTCCATTTCCACCATCGCGTCGACCATTTCCTCGGCGTCGAGCTGCGCCACGCGCCCGCGATACTTGGCGGCGAAGTCGTTCGCCATGCCCTGCACGCGTTCCATATCCCGATCAATGGCGGGATCATCCAGCTTCTGATAAAAGATCGACAGATCCCAGATGACGTTTTCCGCGCCAGTCTTCTGTTCCAGAACTACATCCGCCATTCTATCCTCTTTCAGCATTCAACTTTCCTCCAATGGTACTGAAAACTGCGCTTGAAAGCAACTGATGCACACTCGATAGAAGGAGAGTATAGTAAGTAACGTATAACAAATCCGTTATGCTCAGCGCACTCAACGGAGGACGATCATGCCGTTGCAACCGGGTGTTTTTGCTGTGCACCCCGCCGATTTTGCGCGGGTCGTCGAAGTCTGGGAAGCGTCTGTCCGCGCTACTCATGACTTTGTCGCTCCCGCCGATATTGACATCTTCCGGCCGCTTGTGCGGCAGGTGCTCCCCCATTTGACGCTCGCCTGTGTGCGCGACGAAGCGCAGATCGTGGGCGGGTTCAGCGCCGTGGGCGGGCACAAGGTCGAAATGCTGTTCATCCATCCCGATTATCGTGGTCAGGGCGCGGGGCGGCGCTTGATGACCCATGCCATTGAAGAACTCGGCGCGACCGAGGTCGATGTCAACGAGCAGAACCCGCAGGCGGTCGGCTTTTACCTGCATCTCGGCTTTGAAGTCTTCGCCCGGTCGGAACGGGATGGGCTGGGCAAACCGTACCCGATTCTGCATCTGCGCCGCCGCGCTCCAGCACCGTAGTCCTGCCGGCTGCGTTCATGCACGTTTCAGGTTTACTGGTTAAGCTTGGGAGCATTATTTCCATCGGAAGAGGAGAGTTGCTATGGCTGCTGCTTTGACGGAAGCCGACATCACCGCCCGGCTCGCCGCGCTGCCCGGTTGGACGGCGGAGAACGGCGCGATCAGCAAGACGTATACGCTCGACAGCTATATGGCGGGACTTGCGCTGGCGAGCGCTATCGGCACGGTGTGCGAAGGGTTGGATCACCACCCGGATCTGTACATCGGCTACAAAAAAGTCCGCGTGAGCTTCACCACGCACAGCGCCGGGAGTCAGCTTACCGCCAAAGATTTTGACGCCGCCGCCGCGATTGAACGCTTAGGTTATCCCCGAGTCAAATGAACGAGTTAACCCGGATTCTCGGTTTTCCCCATGAACTGCTGCACCTGCTGGCCCTGCGCGTGATCGGTCGCCGCGCCGTGAGTTGGACGCGCACGCACGTCGACATCCCCGACGACCTGACCGATAACCAGTATGTGTTCGTCGCCGGGCTGCCCGCGCTGGTGTTCGTCATACTGGCGCTGCTCGGCATGTACGCCATCGCCAACGCGCAGACGTATCCCCAGTCGATTGTGGCGATCGTCGTGATGGTGTTCGGCACGCTGTCGCTCTCCGGCACGGCGGGCGACTTGCAGCTCATCGCGGATCGGCTGAGCACGAAAAAGTAAAGGCGCGTGCTGTTTTGTAGACCTGTGTGTCTGCCCGAAACTGGGCACACGTCGGTGTGCGCCGACTGGCACTCAGGTCTGCGTGTTCCCGTCGACAAAGCGCTGACGAAACTCGAAGCCGTCCAGCAGCCGCATGACCAAATCGCGATCTTGCTCAAATCGTTCTTCGCTGATGCTGTCGATATCAAACGTATATAACGAGACGCCACTCTTCACGAAAATAGCCATTCTGTAGCCGCTGTGCCCGCCCTCGCTGCCACTCAGGGTTATGCCAGAAAGCACGCGTCCGACGGCCGGTTGACCGTCGATTACCAGATTTTCTACGCGAACGAAGCTCACGGTGGGGTTCCGTTCGAGCCATTGCTCTCGGTTGATCGCTTCGATAGTCGCCGCGTCTACCTCCGGGGGAATCTCTCTTATAAAACGGGCGATCAAGATCTCGGTGTAACGGCTGGCAAAGGCCGCGTCGCAGTCCCAAAGATCAACATCTTCACAAGTTGCCCACAGCGTTGTGGCAGAAAGGTACCACGGGCTGTCGTAGACAATGCGGAAATCTTCGAATTCAAGCGACTTTTGTTCGGGGCGCAGCCAGAAGATGGCGAACACCACCCCGGCGAATACGAGGATGACGAGGGGCAGCGCCGCACTTCGTTGACGTGGCACTGGCGGAGGTTCTGGGGGAAGTGCTCGGAGCGGATCCGTGTCCATGAGGGTCTCCTGTCGTCAATACCGCGTGCTGACACCACCAGCCGTGTTGCCACCATCCACGATGAGCATTTGCCCGGTCATATAGCTCGATTCGTCGCTGGCGAGGAACAGCACCGCCCGCGCGATCTCGTCCACCTGCCCGACGCGTCCCATGGGCAGCGCCGCGCCCATCTTGCGCAGGGCTTCCTCGTCCGCCGCGTGACCGTTCGCACGCCAGCGTTCGACGAAGGTGTCGCCGGGGCACACCGCATTGACGCGAATCCCCTGTCGCGCGAAATCCAGCGCCATGGAGCGCGTCATCTGCACGACTGCACCTTTGGTCGCCGCGTAGCAGGTCGCGTCCTGCCCGCCGACGATGCCCCAATCGGACGCGTTATTGACGATCACGCCGCCCTGCGTGAGCATGTGACGCACGGCGGCGCGGCTGATGTAGAACGTACCGTGCACGTTGGTGGCGAAGGTGTCAAGCCACGTCTCGTCGCTGGTGTCGAGGATGCCCGTGTAGGGCACGATCCCCGCGTTGTTGAACACGATGTCCAGCTGCCCAAACGCGCGGATCGTTTCGGCGACCACGCGTTCGCAGTCGTCGGCTTGGCGCACGTCGCACGGCAGCGACCACGCCGTCCCGCCCTCATCCGTGATCAGCGCGACGGTGTGCGCCGCTTTCTCCTGATTGCGCGCGGCGATCATCACCTGCGCGCCCTCCTGCGCGAAGAGGCGCGCCGTCGCCTGCCCGATGCCCGAATTACCCCCGGTGATCAACGCGCTTTTACCCTGTAGTCGTCCCATGATCCGGTGCCTTTCTGCCCACGCGGCGTAATCCTTATTCTTATTGTCTCTCCGCCCTTAGCCTGATTGCAATGTATCGTATTTGTCGTACAGTTAAGGGAGAGCAGCACTTGGCAAAGTGGAGACGTAAGCGATGACAATTCGTAAGCTCATAGTAGTTTTCATGTTAATTGTTTTAACCGCGGTGAGCGTCACTGCGCAGGCCGACGTGGTGCCGGTTGCCATTGGCGAGAATGTGACGGGGGAAGTTAGCGCAGCGGTTCCGGTCTCGGCGTTTAGTGTGAATGTGCCTACGCCGCAAACGCTGCAAATTCAGGTGTTGACGATTGGCTCCGGTTTAGCGCCCGCGTTCCGCGTGGTCGATCCGTCGGGCGTCGTGCTGCAAAGCGTCGACAACAGCGCGGGTCGTTCGACGGTGGCAGGCACGGTGCCGATTTCCACGCCCGGTCAGTACCGCATCGAGATCAGCGGCACATTTGGCACAGCGGGCGCGTTCCTGCTGAGCATTCAGGCGGGCGAACCGCTCGAAGCGCCGGAACCGCTCCAACCCGGCGAAGCGATCACCAGCAATGTGAGCGATCAAACGACGCGCGCGGCCTTCACCGTCGCGGGCAACCCGACCGCTTTCCAACTGCTGACGGCGGAATCCCGTTCGGCGGGTGCCAGCCCGGTCTTCGTCCTGCGCGACTCGGAAACGGGCGAACTGCTCGGTTCGGCGGGCGCGCTGATCGGGGGCGCACGCTTCCGTTTGCCGCCCGGTAATGTCTCTTTCCTGCTTGAAGTGCTCTTCAGCGGTGCGGCCTCGGACTTCTTCGTGTGCTTGGAAGTCGAAAATGGCCCGATCCGCTGCCCGGCGACGGGTGGTACGGCGCAGAACGTGCAGCCCACGGCGCTCCCGACCTCGGTAGCCATTGTGCCGACGCCGACGCTGTTCGTGCCCACGCAGATCGCCTTCCCGACGATTAACCCGCTCGGCCCGTGCACGGTCGCGACGGTTGGCGGCACGGCAGTCAATGTCCGCAGCGGCCCCGGCACGAACTTTGGCATTGTGTCGCAGCTTTCGCCCCTGGGAACCGCGCTCGTTCTCGGTCGCGTCCCCGATGCCTCGTGGTATCAGGTGACGGTCAACGGCGTGACGGGCTGGGTCTCCGGTACGGTGGTGCGCGTTGGCGGCAACTGCGCGGCGATCTCGATCATCACCCCGCCGACCCTGACGCCGACCAGCACGACGCTGTTCACGCTTACCCCGACCAGCCCGTCGGTGGCAACCGCCACCGCCACGCCGACCGTGACCACGCCGCCGACGGCCGCGCCGACGCTGAATTTCAGCCTGCCGCCGAACTACGGTTCGACGTCGTTGACTTCCGGCTTCGTGCCAGATCCGTTCCAGGTGGGCATCACCTCGGGTGGCAGCGTCGATGTCAGCTATCTGGGTGGCGGCTGCACGGGCTTCGCGACCGCTGCACCGGATTTCAGCGTGACCTACACCTCCGGCGCGTTCCCGACGCTGCGCTTCTACTTCGTCGGCAGCGGCGACTCGACGATGATCATCAATTCGCCGAGCGGCGCGTACTTCTGCAACGACGACAGCTTCGGTACGCTCAACCCGACGATTGATTTCTCGTCGCCGTCAAGCGGCCGCTATGACGTGTGGATCGGCAGCTTCGCCTCGGGCACGTTCATCAGCGGTACGCTGTCCGTCACCGAAAGCACGGGCAACCACCCGTAAGCCGCCACGGCAGCAGTAGAGTCACAACGGACGCCTCTCGGGGCGTCCGTTTTATTGGTCAGAAACGCGAAAACTAAAGTGCTCGGCGCTTACAAATACCCGTTCGCGGTGTACCACTCCGCTGTGCGCCGCAGCCCTTCCCGCAGATTGATCTGCGGGGCGAAGCCCAGCTCAGTGACCGCCCGCGTGATGTCGAAGGCGCGCGCCTTGCGGAAGAAGTCGATGCGGCGGCGGAACAGCGGCGGCTCGATCTTGAGCGGCTTGAACGCCATTTCGACCGCGAACGCTGCCGCGTAGACGGGCGCGAGCGGGATGTGCAGGCGCGGTGTGGGGACATGCAGCACCTCGGCGATGAGCTCGACGAGCGTATTCAGCGTGACCGTCTCGCGCCCCGCCAGGATATAGATGCGCCCGATCGCCTCCGGCTGCGATCCACATAGCAGCATACCGTCGACCAGATCGTCTATGTAGACCATCTGGTAGAGCGTTTCGCCGGAGCCGATCATAGCGAAGCGCCCGGTTTTGATCCCCTTGAACAGCTTGCGAAAGCGCAGATCGCCGGGGCCGTAGATGCCCGCCGGACGAAAGATGACCACGGGCAGACGGTCGCGGAAGCTCTGCGCGATCTCCTCGCCTTCCAGCTTAGTCTCCTGATAGATATCGCCGGGGTTATAGGGCGAGTCTTCAGTCGTGGGGATGTCCTGACAATCGCCATGCACGCCGACCGTCGAACAGTGGACAAAGCGCCGGACGCCCGCTTCGGTCGCGGCCTCCAGCAGATTTTGCGTGCCGCACGCGTTAATGTCGCGCATCTCTTGGTCGGAGACATTGGTCTGACGGTACAGCGCCGCGATGTGGTAGACCGTATCGACACCCTGCATCGCCTGCTGGACGGCGTGCTTGTCGCGCACATCGCCGATCACGCTCTCAGCGGACGCAAACTCCGCGACGGGTCGCCGGACGAGCAACCGCACCGCCTGCCCATCAGCCATCAAACGGCGCGCCAAATGCCCGCCGGTAAAGCCAGTTGCCCCCGTAACGAGAACGGTCTGTCCCATCCGTAAAACCCCTCTAGTGTGTGCTCCCCGCGAGTATAGAGAGGTCGAGACTGGACACCTATGGACCGTTCGGTTACAAAGGCCGGGACAGCCGGATAATAAACAAACACCTTACAAGTCTACGAAAACTCCTGCAGCACGCGCCGCGCGATCACCATGCGCTGAATTTCGCTCGTGCCTTCGCCGATGCTCATCAGGCGCTGATCGCGGTAGATACGCTCGACCGGGAATTCGCGGCTGTACCCGTAGCTGCCGTGAATCTGGATGGCGTTCTTGCACACGCGTTCCGCGACTTCAGTCGCCATGAGTTTGCCCATCGCCGCCTGCTTGGTGAAGTCTTTACCCTGATCTTTCAGCCAAGCAGAACGATAGACCAGCAGGCGCGCGGCGTCGATTTCCAGCGCGGCATCCGCGATCATCCACTGGATCGCCTGATGCTCGCTGATCGGCTTGCCGAAGGCACGGCGCTGCTGCGCATACTTGACGGCCTCTTCGAAGGCCGCCTGCGCCAGCCCAATGCTCAACGCGCCGATGCCGATGCGCCCGTTGTCGAGCGTCGCCATTGTCTGATGGAAGCCGCGCCCCACTTCGCCGAGCACCGCGTCGGCGGGGACGCGTACGCCGTCAAAGCTCAACATGTGTGTCGGTGAGCCTTTCAAGCCCATCTTCTTTTCCGGCGCGTGAATGGTCAGCCCCGGCGACTGGGTATCGACCAGCAGCATGCTGAAGCCGCGCGCGCCCGCGTCTTTGTCGGTGCGGCACAGCACGGTGATCACGGGTGCGATGCCCGCGTTAGTGATCCACGCCTTCGAGCCATCGATCACCCACTCGTCGCCCGCGCGCCGCGCCGTGGTCTGCACGCCGTTGAGCAGATCTGACCCGGCGTTCGGTTCGGTCAGCGCCAGCGCGCCGAGCACTTCGCCGGAGATCAGAGTCGGGAACCACTGTTCATGCTGCGCGGGCGCGCCCCAGCGTTTGATCGGCGCGCAGCCGAGGCCATTGTGCGCGGCCAGCGAGAGCGCCGTCGAACCGCAGGCGCGCCCGAGTTCCTCCATGGCGATGGCAATGCTGATGGTATCGACTTCGGTGCCGCCCAGCGCTTCGGGCACTTCAAGGCTGTTCAAGCCGATGTCTTTCATCTTGCGGATCGCGTCCCAGTGGAGCTTCCCGGTTTCGTCGACTTCGGCGGCGTGGGGTTTGACTTCGGATTCGCAAAACTCGCGCACGATGCGCTGCCACATCTTTTGTTCCTGATTCAGTTCAAAATCCATGTTTTTTGTCCAAATCCGGCGGCCTATTGATCGAAATGTACGCCATTCTGTAATATAGTATACCTGACGGGAGGGACGGTATGCCACGACTCAATCAGCGGCTGGGGCTGACGCGCTACGAAGCGGACGAAGCCTATAAGCAAGCGCTCGACTTCTACAAGAAAGGCGATCTCGACAACGCCGAGGATCAACTGGGCAAGGCCATCGACGCGCTGCCGGGCAACAGCGAATACTACGCCGCGCGCGGGCTGCTCTTCCTCGAAGATGCGGAGTACGAGCAGGCCGAAGCCGATTTTGTCGAGGCGCTGCGCCTGTTTCCCTATGAGATGCTGGCGCACTATGGGCGCGGCGCGATCGCCTACAAGCAGAAGAAGTGGGATGAAGCGCTCGAACACTTCACCAAGGCCTACCACGCCAAAACCGACCGTCCGGAGACGCTCTACTATCTGGCGCTGACGCATTATCAGCGTGGGGAATACGCCAGCGCCACCGAGCGCATGTTCGCCGCGAACGAGCTGTTCGAGAAGGCGAACGACAAGCGCAAAGCCGATTCCGGTCGCTGGCTCAAGGAACTGGCGAAACACCGCTTACCAACGCAAAAATCGCTGCTGGAAGGCGGCTAGAAGATCTATGTTCACAGTGATCAGTTGACAGTTCACAGTCAAAACTAGTCGGCGGGTGGTATCCATCGTTTACAGTAGAGCCCAAGGTCTGCGAGGGACGCGCAACGGCAGGTCCGTCGTTTTCTTTTGACTGTCCACTGTGAACTGTGAACTGTAAACTCTCCACTGTAAATTGTGAACTACTCTCTTTTTCAGGAGGTTGTATGCGTGCATTGAAATGGCTCGGTCTGAGCTTGGCGCTGCTGCTGACGGTCGGCGCGGTCTCCGCGCAGGCGGAATGGTCGGCGTATCTCTTCAACAGCGTGACGCGCGAACTAGTGCGCGTCGGTCTCGACGGGACGCAAACGGCGATCCCGCTGAATTTGCCGGAAGGCGCGTTCCTCGGGGCAGAGGATACCGCCTTCACCAGTGATGGCAACATGCTGGCCTACTGCGCGCTTGACTACAGCCAAGCGAATGCGGTGGCGACGCTCAATGTGGTCGATGCGACGAATGGCATGCCGCTCTATCAGCAGACGGTCGGGCAGACGCTCGGTTGCTGGCTGGAATACAGCGCCGATAATTCCATGCTGGCGGTCGGCACGGTCAACTACTTCACCGGTGACCCGAACGCGGACGTGTCGCGCCCGATCTGGGAGCTGCACATCCTCGACGCGGACAGCGGCAGCCTCATGGCGTCCATGAGCCCGCTCGATCCCGATGCGACCAACCTCGGCCTGTTCAATGACTTCGCCATCATGCCGGACGTGCGCTACTTCGCCAACAATCAGGTGATCTTCACGGGCGTGATCTGGGGTTCGGAAGGCGCGCCGATCGAACCCGCCTTCCTGTGGGATCTGAACTCGTCCGCGCTTCAGCCCTTCGACGACTGGTGGCGCTGGGGCTTGTCGGTGAGCGGCACGGATGTGGTGTGGCTGGACAACGACCCGACGCTCCCGGTCGGCAACCCCGGTGGCCCGATTCCGGCGAGCAATGTCGTGCGCATGCGGGATGCGGCGGGCGAAGTCGTGACGATCTATCACAGTCCGGACTGGGTTTTGGCGGACACCGAATTCATTGAGGATGGGCAGCGGCTCGCGCTCTCCCTGCTGGAGCCGTTTGACGAGGCTAACCCAAGTGAATCCAACGATCTGCGCTGGGTCGCGCTGGATCGGTCGGGCAATGTGACCGAACTCGCTACGACGACGGGTTTTTCACAGGTGGCCAGCGCCCCCGGTGGCTATGTCTACCTGTACGCCTCCGGCCCGGAGGCAGGCAACACCATGACGCTGGAATACCGCGCAGGCGCTCAGGTGCAGACGCTGTTCACCGGGCAGTCGGAGAATTCCGGCGCGGCCTGGAATCTCATCTGGACGACGCCGAGCACCCCGGTCAGCGGCTTGCCCGGTTTCATGGTGCAGTAAACGAAGTTGACAGTCATCAGTTGACAGTTCACAGTCCAGGACAGAACCTGCCTTCACTGTGAACTGTTCACTGTAAACTGAAAACTCGGTTTTATTCTTCCAGACCGGGAATCTCGACCGTGAAGGTCCAGTCCCCGGCGTAGTGATCGCTGAATGCCGTTTCCATCGCCGTCTGAATCAGTTGGCCGACATCCCCGTCTGGCTGCTTGGTGATCTCATAGCCGAAGCCTTCGCCATTCGCCAGTGTAATCGTCACATCGACGCCCTGTTCGGCGAGCATTTGGCGGAACTGTTCGGCGCGTTCCGGGGTGTAGCTGGCTGAAGTACGCAGTTCGGATGCCGTGAACGTGAACGTCGTGGGTGTGTAGTCGTATGGCGCGTAAAACTCATAGGTGACGCAGCGTTCTCTGTCTTCCGGCGTGGGCAGCGCGTTGAGTCCCCAACCGGAAACCAGAGAATCCACCTCCCCTGCGTGCAGCGTGAGCACCGGGCTCCAATCGCGACCGTCCGGTAGGGTGTAGCAGAGTTCAGCGGTCGTCATCGATGGAACCACGCTCACCGACTTGAGCGTGAGCGCCACGTCGTTCGACTCGACCGTTTGCTCAGCGGTGACTTCAACGGCCGGGTAGTGCGGCAGTGTGAAGGCGAACTGGAACGGGCCGACGCTCGGCAAGCTGGTCATCCCGCTGTCAGTTTCGGGCGTAACTTCCGGCGTGTCCGACAACACCATACCGCCCCCGGTGCTGCCACCCCCGCCACCACCACTGGATCCGCCGCCAAAACCGCTGATATCGGTCTCCATCTGCATAGGGTTGAGCGTCAGGTCGATGTGCAGCGCGAGTTCTTCGGGCGCATCGTCGGCAAAGGTGATGTTATAGCTCGTCACGTACTGGGACTCGCGCCCGACTCCCCCGCCACCACCCCCACCGCCCCCGCCATCGGCGACGAAGCTGTTGGCGTCATCGTACAGGCGCAGGTCACTCGTGTTGTAGAAGATATTCTCTTCCGGAGCGGTGATGCTGTAGCCAAAGGCAATGCGCTGCGCGTCGGCATACGCCCATTCCAGCGTGACGGTCACGTCATCAATGGTCTGCGTCTGGTTCACATCGGTGATCAGGTTGTTGGCACGCGCACCTTCCAGACCGGGATCGCCAATCTGACTGCTGACGATGGCAAACACGGTCGTGCTGACGACGAACATCAGCACGCCGACGATGAGCAGGGACAGGCTGCGCGAACGGCGGCGCACGCCCGCCAACTGCGAATGAATCTCCGGTAGTAAATTCATGGTCTCAGGGATCTCCTCACGGGCAGTTTCACGGAGGGATTGCGTGATCAGGCGGTTTTTCACGTCGGTCATGGTAGTCCTAACCACGCGGCGAGCGCCGCGCTCATCATGGGAGCGAGCAGCTTTTGCAGGCGAGCGCGGGCGTCATGCAGCCGCCATTTGACCGTTCCGACGGGCACGCTCAAGGCGGTGGCGATCTCGGCTTCGCTCCATTCGAGGTAGAAGCGCAGCACGGCGACTGCCCGCTGTTTCGGGGGAAGCTGCCCCAGCGCAGACCACACGGCGCGGCGGACTTCGTCGCGTTCGAATTCCCCCGCGGGTTCGGTCGTCCAATCGGGCAGCAAATCCCCCAGCGCTATACCGTTTTCGTCGGCATCGATTGACAGATCGCGTTCACGCTTTTGCGCAATCTTGATCGCCTCGTGGACGACGCTGCGCACGAGGTAGGGCGCGAACGGGCGGCGCGCGTCGTACTGATGGATACGCTCGATCAGCCGCACGAATACGCTCTGCGCGGCATCTTCCGCCGCGCCGCGGTCGCGCGTGATCAGGAACGCCGCCCGTGTCACCTCGACCTGATAGCGCAGCACAAGCACATCCAGCGCCCGCACATCGCCGCGCTTCAAGCGGGTGATCGCCGCCTGCTCATCTTCAAGCTGAACCGCTGGCTCCACAATCCCTTCCTTACGGATAAACGTTGAGTCGACTCACCCTCTACTATCCGCGAGCCATGCAAAAGGTTGGGATCGAGAAGTAAACAGTGAACTGTTCACTGTTTACTGTCTACTGCTTTTAGAACGCTGCTGTCAGACCGTCTTTGCGCGGATCACTGCCGCCGAAGAGCACGCCGCCTTCCGCGCGGATGATCTGCCCGTCGCCGAACAGCCCGCGTCCGCTGCCGGACACCGGGCGCACGCGGTGACCCAATTCGGCGAGCCGCGCCATCGTCTTGACCGGGATGCCATCTTCAAGCGCGAGCACGCTGCCGCCTGTACCGTCTTCGAGACACCAGCGCGGGCGATTCAAGGCTTCCTGAGGATTCAGCGCATCGTCGAGCATGGCGCTGATCACCTGAAAGTGCCCCTGCGGCTGCATGAAGCCGCCCATCACGCCGAACGACGCCCATAGGTCGCCGTCACGGGTCGCCATGGCAGGGATGATGGTGTGATACGGGCGCTTGTTGGGCGCGAGTTCGTTGGGATGCCCGGCTTCCAGCGAGAACAGCGCGCCGCGGCTTTGCAGGAACACGCCCGTGCCCTGCGCGACGATTCCCGTGCCAAAGCCGGTGTACAGGCTGTTGATGAACGAGCAGGCGTTGCCAAACCCATCGACCACGCTGAGATACACCGTGTCTGACGAGCGAATTGGGCGGCCAAATTCCGGTGGCTGCATGGCGCTGTTCGGCTGGATCAGCTTGCGGCGTTCAGCGGCATAAGCATCGCTGAGCAGTCCCTCCAGCGGCGCGGGATTGGTCGCCATGTCCGCGACATACTGGCGCGCATCGGCAAAGGCGAGGCGCATCGCTTCGACCATCAGATGCAGGCGTTCCGGCGAGTCCCACGACAGCCCTGACAGATCGAATTCCCCGGCAATATTCATGGCTTGTAGCGCGGCGATCCCCTGCCCGTTGGGCGGGCATTCGTACACGCGCACGCCGCGATAGGTGGTCGAGATCGCTTCATCCCACGTCGAACGGTGATTCTTCAGGTCGTCGTGCGTCATGACGCCGCCCTGTTCCTGCACCGTGCGGACAATCGCGTCGGCAATCGGCCCCGTGTAGAAGGCCGCCGCGCCCCCTTCCGCGACCGCGCGCAGCGTCCGCGCTAAGCCCGGCAGCTTGACGACCTGCCCGACTTCCGGTGCCCGGCCATCCGGCAGGTAATCTTCGGTGTGCGGGCTGGTCTGCAGGAACGACTCCGCGCGTTTCCACCCAGACCCGAAGACCGGATGCACGGGGAAGCCGTCTTCAGCATAGTGAATCGCATCGCGCAGCACATCGGGGAGGCTCAGCGAACCATGCCGCTTGAGCAGGTCTTCCCAGCCCGCCGCCGCGCCCGGCACGCTAATCGCATGCGGCGAGCGGATCGGGATCTCGGTCAGGCCGCGCGCGCGCAGATAGTCGGCGGTGAGCTGACCCGGCGAGCGGCCGCTGCCGTTCAACGCGGTGACCTGCTTGGTTTGGGCATCGTAGAACAGCGCGAAGCAGTCCCCGCCGATCCCGGTCGACGCCGACTCGGTCACATTGAGCACCGCAGCAGCCGCAATCGCGGCATCGGCGGCGTTGCCACCCGCGCGCAAAATCGCCAGCCCGGCCTGCGAAGCGAGCGGATTGCTCGTGGCGACCATGCCGCGCCGCCCGACCACCATCGACCGCCGCGACTGAAAATCAAAACTCATCGTATTCATCAGGTTTATCCATTATTTGCCGAGGGCATGAGGCCCCACTATCCGGTAATCATACCCAGCGCGCGATCTTCCCGCATGTCGATGCATGCTCCCGGTCACATCCAGCAAGTTGTCAGCCCGTTCTCACGAACGACTCACATCTAAATTCAAGTATGGTGACGTTATTTGTGGTGAGCTTTTAATGTCTTGGAGGAAACGAATGCGTAAAGTTTTCGCACTGGTACTACTGCTCTCGCTGTCGGTCGTGGCGACCTCCGTCTTCGCGCAGGAAGACAACGTGATCGTCGATGGCCTGCAGAACCCGCGCGCCATCTACTTTGATGATGCGGGCACGCTCTATGTCGTCGATGCGGGCAACGGTGGCGATCAGGAAGCGCCCGGCGATTTCGGCCCGGTGGCCTATGGTTACTCCAGCGGCGTGTGGACGCTTGAGCAGGGCGCGGAAGAACCGAGCGAATTAATTGGCGGCCTCATGAGCATGGGCTACTTCCAGAGCGTCATCGGCGCGGCAGATGTGGCGGTCACCGACGACACCATCTGGGTGCTGACGGCCATGGGCGTCAATGATGACGATGACACCACCCACCCGAGCGCGCTCATCGGCTATGACCGCGCCACGCTCGAGGAAACCACGTTCGTGGATCTCGGCGCGTTTGAAGCCGAAAACAACCCGGACAACGACGAAGTCGTCTCCAACCCGAATGACATGGCGATCGCGCCTGATGGCACGGTTTACATCGCCGATTCGAGCGGCAATTCGCTGCTGAGCTGGACGGAAGCCGATGGCGTGCAGTTGGTCGCGGCGTGGGAAGACCTGCCCGTGCCGACCGCCGTCGATGTGGCGGATGATGGCAGCGTGTACGTGAGCTTCCTCTCGGCCTTCCCGTTTGACGAAGGCACGGCGCGCGTCGAAAAGTGGGTGGATGGCGAACTGGCCGAAACCTACAGCGGCCTGACCGCGGTCACCGATGTGTATGTCGCGGCGGATGGCACGGTCTACGCAGTGGAGATGTCGTCGGGCGTGAACGATACCGGTTGGGTGCCCAATTCGGGCAAGGTCGTGGCGATTGCCGCCGACGGCACGCTGACCGACATGGTCACCGACCTTAACTTCCCGTATGACATCGCGCAGGATGCGAACGGCGTGCTGTATGTGACGCTCAACGCGGCCTACAGTGAACCGGGTACGGGGCAGGTCATTCAGCTCGCGGCTGGCTGACATCAAGCGCCTGTAGGCGTTCGCGTAACTTGAGGAACACAAAACGGACGAGAAGCCTCTCGTCCGTTTTCATTTATCCGTTGAGTAACGGCTTATTGCTGTTCGCTGTCGCCGCTGGACCACGTGCCGAAATCGGCGCTGCTGCCCGTACCATTGCCATTCGATTCGGCGGGCGGCGGCGGGGCGCTGATGGTTTTGGGCGCGGGGGCTTTAATATCCGAGGGCTTGAGCGGCGTGAGCGGCTGGCGCACATCAGCGGCGGTCACTTTGAGCTCTTGCATCGTCTCTTCGAGCGGCTTGGTGAGCGGAGCGGCGGCACGCCCAATCTCTTTGGCGATGTTCTGGCGCGTCGGTAGTTCCTGCGGCACTTTCACATCCACACCAGCGGCATCGAATTCTTTCTGGAGCTGTTTGGCGGTTTCCACCCACAGCTTGCGGATCATGGCCACGTAGCGCCCTAATTGATACGACCACGCGATCATGCGTTTCGGGCCAGCCACAACCACCATAATCAGCAGGATCGCGAGCAGTTCCCAACCACCAACACCGAAAATGTCCATTGCCTTACACCCTCTCCATCACCCCTTAAGGATACTACAAATTGGCACAGGAACGAGAGCGCGTTACACTTGTTCCAAAAATCACAAGGAGTTCCTATGCTCGCGTTCACCATCATCAAGGGCTTGATCAAACTGCTCCTGACAACCAAAACCAATCGTTCCGGCGTAACCGGCTACCTCGCGGTGGGCAGTAATGGCTTCGAAGACTATGTCGCGATGGGCAGCGGTCTGCGCCAGCACGGCTATCCCGCCCCCGAAAGTGACCTGAACGTGGCCATCGGCGGCGGTGGCTACAGTCAAATCGGGCGGCTGGTGGTTGGCGGTCAGGGCGAAGGCGGCGGCAGCACGGCGGAAGACGCCTACTTGATCAGCAGTGTGGGCTCGGGCGGTGGCTTCGGCGTATTCGGTTGGCTGCTCATCGATTCAGCGTGGCTGCGCGTGTATCCGCTGGTGGGTGTGGGTGGGCGCGGTTCCGGCGTCAGCGTGCGCCCCAAGAACAACACATCGCGCGGCGTCGGGTTGGGCTCGGGCGGCGCGAACCTCGTCGCGGGCGTCGGCATCGAAGTGCGCATCCCCTTCAGCCCCTCGTTCCGCCCGATGATCGGCGCGCAGATCGGCTGGCAGTGGCAGCCCGCGGGCGAGTGGCAAGGCAATCTCAGCGTCGAGCCAGAGGAATTGGGCTTGCGCCCGACTTCCGCGCCCTACGTGCGGGTGCTGATTGGTTTGGGCGGGTAAATCCGCTATTCTCTGCGGATCGACCAAGGTAGGGACGCGTCGGCGCGTCCACTGCTCTAGAGGGCGCTGACCGGATTCCATGACGCAGACGCACGAACTCACCATTCTGATCGACGACGACACGCGCCGCCTATCCGTGACCGCTGGTGCGAATTTACGGCGCGCTTTGTTGGATGCGGGCATATCCCCTTATGGTGCGGTCACGCGATCCGTCAACTGCGGCGGGCGCGGCCTGTGCGCGACCTGCGGCGTGCAGTTCGAAGCGGGCGAACCCGAACCGATCCACTGGCATGACAAGCTGGCTAAATCAGGTGGTTATCCGCGCCTCTCGTGTCAGATCAGCGTGGATCGCCCGATGACGATCCGCATCCTCACCGACAAGATCGTGTGGGGCAAGCTGCCGCGCTGATCACGCTTCCAATTCGGCGATCAGGCTACCTAGCTTTTGCTTAATCCTGTTTACGGAACGGGTATTCAAAACCATATTAGTATGTATAGGAGTAACGCACAGGCTTTGATGGAGCATTGAACCCCATGGATCGTATTTTTGTGCTGCAACCCTATGGCAGAGTCACTAATTTCTTCTATGTTGTGATCACGCCAAAACCGACTGATGCTGCGTCGGTCACTGCCGCTTGGTCATATGCGATTCGTTACACAGCGCGCGGTCTAGATCTCCCTGATCACGAAGCAGCAATTGCGATGCTAAAACAACGCCATCCTTCTTGGGAAATTGTAGAGACGAAAGTGATTTCCACGGCGATTAATCTTGCTGTGGCGGATCAGGATGCGGCGGAATCGGCGTAACCGTCGATGAAAATTACTTTCACTTTCACTGACTCGCCTGATTTGGCCGCTCTGCCTAAAGCTGAGGTATATACAACCTCACTTGATATCCCCGATGACGCTATTCACCTGATCGGATGTCGCGAACGGGTGCTTGCCGTTGGTGAACTGGTGGGGAAATTCACTCAGGCATCGATCCACCTCACATGTACGCCGCTCCAATTGAAGAATTATCCGATAAAGCTTGTTGCTCCAACAGATAATCTTGCGGAACGACTACAGTTCAGTTCAAGAAGCTTGTTTGTCGTGTTCTCAAGGGGAGCTCGCCGTTCGCTTAAGCGTCAGCTTAAAATCTTCACTCCAGGTTTCCAAACCATTCCTCGATACATGTTGCAACAACGAGGAAAGCGCGCACGGGAACGAAATTCTTTATCCCATAACCTCTGGCGCATTGACTCTAGCTGGGCGAAAAGTGACAGTGAGCGTGAGTATCAGACTAACCTCAAGCACTTGATTGATCAGGTGTTGGTACTGCTCAATGCTGAACCAATGCAGCATCCGAACCTTGTATGGACATGTTCCGGGTTTCATCCCTATTGGGTCGATAACACGATAATTGACCGTCACAACAAACAAGTGAAAGAGCATCGAGCCGCAGAACGGCGTAAACAGAAGGACGCGGAAAAACAGGCAGCGCGAGTGGAAAAACTGCGCGCTCAAGGTAAAGAACCTGTAGCGCAAACCGAACTGCCAGCGCATGGTGCCGGACGTCGCCCAGGAGCACGCCCTGGTATCTTCAAAGGCGTGCAGATGCGTTCTCAATTGGAGATTCGCTTTGCAGCGCAATTGGAAGAAAAAGGCTTGCGCTGGGTCTACGAGTCAGAAACCTTAGGCTCGGGCGGTTATTTGGTCGATTTTCACCTCCCCGATTTGAATGTATGGGTTGAGGTAAAGGGCCGCTTTGAAGCCCGCGATCACTATCTCCTCAAGGAAGTTGCGCAACTTCTCAAAACTGAACGCCATGAGCGCTTGTTAGTCTATGGACAGAGTCGTGCTTGGGTCGTAAACCCTAGTGGCTTCCGCGAGATTGCCCATGATGAGTTCTGGAAGTTGATCAACCGTTAGCATTCGCTCCCTTTGATCAAGTGAGTGCCGCGCTGATCACGCTTCCAATTCGGCGATGAGCTCGGCAATGGCGATTTCCGGGTCGGCAGCGCGCCCCTTGCTCCACCACTCGCTTTCGCGGCGTACATCCTGCTTGAGCTGCTGATAGGTCGGGTCATGCTCGCCCTCCAACGTGCCGAGCGTTTCGATCACCCCGCCGATCTCCGCCGCGCGGCGGTCGCGCCCCTGCTGATGCAGCACCCGCGCCGTATTGAGCAGCACATGCGCCATGCGCGGCTTGGCTTTTGTATCCAGTGCAATGCGCAGCGCCTCCGCCAAAACCAGATAAGCCGCGCGATAGCCGCCAAAACGCGCATGAATCAGCCCCAGTGACGCCAGATTGATCGGGCGGATGAGCCGATCATCCAGCCGCACGGCCAGCGCAAGACTCTCTTCATAGGCGGCGCGCGCATTGGCATGCCGTCCCTGGGCCACCAGCAAATCGCCCAGGCTGTTGAGCGCATAAGCGAGTTCGCGCTCGTCGTTGCGCGCGCGGTTGATGCTGATCGCTTCTTCCATATGGGCGCGGGCATCGCCATAGCGCCCCAGTTCTTTGAGGCTCGCGCCGAGGTTGTTGAGCGCCCGCGCCGCGCGGATGCTGTCACCCAACTGCCGGGCGACGCGCAGCGCCTCGCCGAAGCGCGTCTCCGCTTCCTCGTAGCGACCGCGGCCATAATGCAGCATGCCGAGGTTGTTGAGGCAGTCGTACATGCCAATCGGATCGCCGATCACGCGCATGATGCCGAGGCCGTCCTCATAGTAGCCGCGCGCGCGGTCAAATTCGCCAAGTTGATAGTAGGCGGTCGCGAGGCGGTTATAGGTCAGCGCGATGCCGCGGCGGTTGCCGACCTCGCGGTAGAGGTCGAGACTCTCCTCTTGCAGCTTGATCGCGGGCGGGTATTCGCTCAGGCCGTAAAGTGTGATGCCGAGGTTGCCGAGCACCGCCGCCCGGTCGCCACGTTCCGTTTGGATGGCGAGCGCCTGCTCATAGACCTCTTTCGCGCCTTTG
Organism: Anaerolineae bacterium; assembly: GCA_041916315.1. GTDB lineage: Bacteria > Chloroflexota > Anaerolineae > Aggregatilineales > Phototrophicaceae > Flexifilum. The sequence continues at coordinate 140,387 of JAYRZU010000112.1, read as the reverse complement.
AAGTCGCCGCGCAGGACGAGCACGCTGCCGATGTTGCTCAGGCTGGTGGCCTCGTTCGCGATATCGGCCTGCTGACGCGCGAGATCGAGCGCTTGCTGCGCGTACTGCGTCGCGAGTTCCCATTCGCTCTTGTGCCGCATGATCTCGCTCAAGCCGTTGTAGATGCGCGTGCGCATGGGGGCATCCGCGCCCGCCAGCGCCACCTGATAATGATCGGTCGCCAGATCGAACTGGCCGCGGCGCAGCGCAGCCTCGCCGAGCAGCGCGAACACCCGCGTCCGGTCAATGTCGAAGTGCAGTGCGAGATGCAGCAGCCGTTCAGCGCGGTCGTATTCCGCCGTCAAGCGGATGAGGTATTCGCCCGCTCGCAGCGCATAGATGAATGCTTTGCCCGGTTCGCCTGCCTGCCGCCAGTGCTCGGTCAGCCGTTCGGCATAGGCCGGATCGTCCGGATACGTCGTTTCGATGCCTTCGGCGATCTGGCGGTTGATCGCTTTGAAATCGTCCGGCGCGATCTCTTTGAGCAGGAACAGACGCAGCTTATCGTGCGCGAAGCGCCACGCGCCATCCGCCACCTCGATCACCGCGGCGTTGGCGCACGCAGTCAGCCACGCTTCGACGTCGGTCACGCCGAGCGCGGGCAGCAGCTTGAGGTTAATCTCGCGCCCGGCCACCGCTGCCTGCCGCAGCGCCGGACGCGCCCACGCGGGCACACGCAGCATGCGCCGCCGCACGACATCCTGAATACCGCCCGCGATCACGCTCTTGGGCAGCGTCGCGCGCCCAACTTCGCTCATGCCGCCGGATTCGTCGAGGAGCACGCGCACGACTTCGGTGATGAAGAAGGTGTTGCCCTCGGTCTCCTTCTTGATCAGGTCGAGCACAAATTCCTGCTTGCCCGCTTCGCCGAGCATGGCCTCGCTCAGCGTCGCGATCTCCGCGTCACTCAGCCGCGCCAGCTTGACCACGCGCGCCCCGGCGATCTGCTCCGGCAGTTTGGGCGCTTCGTCGTCGCGATACGAGCCGATGATCAACCACGGTCGTTCGCTGGCGAAGGTCAGGAGCTGTTCCAGCACGTCGAGGCTTTCTTCCGCCCACTGCAAATCTTCGAGCAGCAGCAGCACAGGCTGCGTCTGGCGCAGAATCATGTCGGTGATGGTGAGCACAAGGCGTTGATGCGAAGCACGGCCATCGAGCGGCGGCGCTTCGGGGGATGGATGTCCGAGCAGCGCGTCGATATCGGGCACGATGGCGCGCAGCACGCCCGCTTCCAGGTCGCTGAGCGGCGTGCTCAGCACCAGACGCCGCACCACGTCGCGCCACAGTTCATAGGGCGGGCTGGGCTGCGACATGTGACCGCGCAGCACCAACGCCCCTTTGACGAGCGCCTGAATGCGCATTTCTTCCAGCAGACGCGACTTACCTACGCCCGATTCGCCGCCGACGAGCCACGCCGATCCCACCCCGCCAAAGGCGGTATCGAGCGCTTGACTGAGCAGCGTCATCTCGGCTTCGCGCCCGACGAAGGTCGATGCGCGGATGTAGCTTTCGCGGATTTCGAGGCTTTCCGGCGGCAGCGGCTCCGTGACCGCTTCGGCCAGCGCCGCCAGCGCCTGATCCGCCGTTTGAAAGCGTTCTTCCGGCTTTTTGACCAGCAGCCGGGCCAGCACCGCACCGATCTTTTCGGGGAGCGGCGACACATCCGGGATGTGGCTGTAAATCTGGCTGATGAGCTGCGCGGCGTTCTTCATATTGTACGGGAACTGCCCGACGAACATCTCGTAGGCCATCACGCCGACCGAGTACAGGTCGGAGAGGATCGACGGGGAGGAATCGGTCAGCAGTTCCGGCGCAAGGTAGGCGAGTGTCCCGGTCATGCCCGTGGTATTGTCGTTTGGCATGTTCTTTTCGAGCGCGAGGCCGAAATCCAGCACTTTGACGCGCCCGCTCGGTTCAACCAGCACATTCCCCGGCTTCAGGTCACGGTGAATGACGCCGCGCCGATGCAGATAGGCGAGCGCGCGCAGCGTTTCCGCCAACAGCCGCGCCTGCTCCGAGGGCGGCACGCCGAGTCCGGCGGAGGTCAGCGTGCGCGCGTCACGCAGCAGATCCATCGTGAAGTAGGGCGACCGCTGCGCGTCGAAGCCGTAATCGATCACACTGATGATATTGGGGTGGCGCAGTGAGGCCAGCGTGCGGAATTCATGTGAGAGCGCGACGCGCAGGTGATCGAGCGTGTCTTCTTCGGAAGCGTCCGGCAGGGAGACGCGCTTGAGCGCCAGCATCTGCCCGGTCAGCCGGTCTTCCGCGCGGAAGACCGCGCCCATCCCCCCCGCGCCCAAGCGCTCATGAAGTCGATACCGGTTGCCGATTACGGTCGTTTCGGGAATCATGCGTGTGCCGATCGCTGCTCTCACCACCAGCGCCGATCATACCCGATCATATGAGCCCTGCCTAACCATCGGCGTAGATGCATGTTTTGTAATGCATGTAAAACAGGCGATTGAGCCACGGTAGGTTGCGCCCAACGCAGGGGGTCAGCGCCCGCTGATCAGCGTCTCCCGCGCCCAGGCCAGCGTGCGTTCGAAGGCTGCCTCCGCGCTGATGATCGGCGCATAGCCGAAGTCCCGCGCCGCTTTGTCGTGATTGAACCAGAAATCGCGGCTGGTCGCGGCGACCGTGTAGCGGCTGAGGACGGGCGGCTTGCCCTTGCCGCCGGACAGCTTGTAGGTGAGTTCGCTGCCTTGCGCGAGGATGTGCGCTGCGCCCGCCGGGAGCGTGGTCGTCTGATAGGTGAGATTGAGCGCGCTGAGATAACGCTCGAAGAAAGCGAAGAAATTGCTCGGCGCGTGGTCGGTGATGAAGTAGCACTGCCCGGCGAGCGCGCTGCCCGGGTGCAGCCGTTCGACGGCCAGCGCAAACGCATAGGCCGCGTTGTCGATATAGACGTGATTGAAGCGCGCGCGCCCATCGCCAATACGCGTAAAGCGCCCCGAGCGGTCGACCATCGGAATGACATTCGGGAAACGGTGCTTGTCGTGTTCGCCATACAGCCCGGCCATACGCAGCGAACACGTGACGAGCTGCTCGCTGTTGGCAGCGATCACAGCTTGTTCGCCGAGCATTTTCGTCTCGCTGTAGTAGTCGAGATGCTCCGCTGGGTACGGCAGCCGTTCGTCGCCATCGCGGATCGGTGTGCCGTCAAACACTGCGTCAATCGAGCCCGTATAGATGAGACGCGGTACGTGGTTTGCCCGGCACGCGTCAATCGTGTGCTGCACGCCCAGCACATTGATGTCATACATGAGCGGTTGGCGGGTGGGCAGTTGATTGACATAGGCTACGGTGTGGATCACGGCGTCCATGCCCGCGCACGCGGCCAGCAAAGCGTCGGTATCCCGCACATCGCCACTCAGCGAGGTCACGCCGCTTTCCGGGCAGGGCAGCAAATCAAAGCTCGTCACCCGATGACCTGCCTGATGGAGCATACGCGCGAGCGCACGTCCCAACATCCCCGCGCCGCCAATGACCAATACCTGCATGCCTGTCACTCCCGTTTGAGCGAATTGCCGACCGTGTACTATCGAGTATACGGATTGAGTCGCGCCCGCAGACTTGAGAGTTGAGTGAACACTCCAGCGCTGGATATCAATTGCAGATAAATTAAAATCAGTTTGCGTTGTTTGAAAATCTTAACGTAAAATTCATACTCTTTTCGTTTACATTGATGATCAGACATGAAATCGATTAGACAGTGTAAGCGCCATGATCTTTTCAGTCGGTTTGTACGGAGAAATCCATAAAAATGACGCACGACGGTGGATGAATTCGCTGCGCCGTCATGCGCAAAGCCAGCCCGCCACGTTCTATGCGCTCATCGATCTCAGCCGGGTTTCGTTCATCGGGACAACCGCGCGCGTTGAATTCGCCGAAGCCTCGCAGCTGCCTCAGGTCAAAGAGCTGCTGTTTGTCGCCAACGAACCCCACATGCAGCAAGCCGTGCACATGATCGCCGTGCTCGGTAAACCGCACACCATCCATGTGTTCAGCAGCGTCGACGATGCCCGTCAATACGTCGAACAGGCGCAGTCATGCTCGAGTGCGTCGTAACGGGTGCTATTCGGCCTGCGAATTGAGTGTTTGGGGAAAGCATCCAGGGGCTGAATTAGGTCAAACTCAAACCACCTGCACAGCCCCGTTCCTCGTTTCGGACCGGGGCTGTGCAAGTCGAATGGCGCGTTACTGCGGGATATATACGGCGTTAGTCGGCACCCAGATCTGCTGCCCTGTACACGCGATCCAGACATGGGCGAAGTCGCCACTGAAGTCGGTGATGTACCATGTCCCCGCGGGCAGATTCCACGGGAGCTGAGTCGCGAGATCCGGCTGGTAGAACACGGGTGCGCCCGCTGGAATCTGATAGACCACGGCAGTCGCCGGCAGCGGGTAAATGCACGCATCGACCGACGCGGAACCGGCGCCGAGCGTCATGAACAGGAACGCAAAATCGTATCCTTCACCACACTCGCACGGTTCGCCGGGTTCGAGCGTCGAGATCATGATGATATAGCTCACGCCCGCCTGCAAGTAGATCTGGCCGTCGTCATCGAAATTGGCGAGACAGTTCGCCAGCGGATCGGTCGGTTCAAAGCCTCCCTGATAAATGGTGAACCAGATGTCGATGGTGCCCGCTTCTTCGTAGAGATCATAGTAGGTGTACACCCCGCTGATCTCCGGCGTAAATTCCTCATAGTCGTAGAGATAACCGTCGGGATCATTCGCGATCTGCGTGCAGCCGTTGCCATCGTCATCCGGACGACCATCCGGCAGGATATCGTACCAATAACCGCCGCCAGCCAAGCCGGGATAGCCGAAGGCGAACTCATACTCGCCGGAGTCGCCATCGCTGTAGCTGGTAGTCACAAAAGTATAGTTCCCCGGTGCGAGCGACAGCCCTTGTTCGACCTCGTCCAGCACAGCGACGCAGTTGGCCAGCGGATTCAACGGATCAAACCCGCCTACGGGATAGATGATGACGACAATGTCGACCCAACTATTGAAATCGTAGAAACCCCACCCGGCGGCGTCAGCCACATTGACGGTTTGCGTGGTGTAGTAGAACGGGCCTGAACCGCCATACAGACCACCACAGTAGTCTGGGCGATCGATCATCGCTGGGCTAGAAACATCAAGTGTGCCGCTAAAAAACACACTGCCATCCGCGAGGGTGGGGACGGCCGTAGCGGCGAATAGGACGAGCAACAGCGTAACGAGCAGAATGAGTCGTTTCATGTGCTTTCTTCCGGCTATTTACTATTGGATAAATGCAGGGTCGTGCCTAGATCATTATAGGGTCGTTATTTAGGTGTTTGACCGCGGGACTCACGAAAAATCCGTGAAAAATGTCATGAAAAACAGACGGTTCCAGTCGAGCGAGGCTGCTGGCAGCGTCTCTCTAGCGAAAGATCACGTTTACAACGTTTAGAAAAGACTAAATGTTATGAACATTGAGCCGTTTATTTTTTGCTCTCACCGAGGCAGGTGCTATAATCCCCCGCATATCATGCCGTAGTGCAAGCCGCGTTCGGCGGCATCGCTGGACCACAAGCCGCCACCTCGAAAAATACCACTGTTCATGAGGAGCTATTCACCTTGACCTCGTTAGTCTACACCGTCACGGAGACGCTGCGGTATCGCGGCGGTATCGGTCAGTGGAGTTGGGTACTCCACCGTCTTTCAGGCTTAGGCGTCGTCCTATTCCTGACACTGCACGTCATCGACACGTCGTGGGCGGTCTTCTACCCGGAACTGTACGTCAAAGCCATTGCCGCGTACCAGAGCCCGCTGTTCACCATCGGCGAATTCGGCCTCGTGGCGGCAGTGGTCTACCATGCGTTGAACGGCCTGCGCATCGCCATCTTTGATGCGCGTCCGGTGTTGTGGAAGCATCAGGCACGCGCCGCATGGTTTGTCCTCGGCGGCACGGTGATCATTCTCATCCCCGTGTTCCTGCTGATGTTCACGCACGTACTCGAATTCTATTCGTCCGGGCGCGTGGTGCTGCCCATCACCGAAGTGCTGGCGGAACAACTGCCGTTCGCGGTGGGCATTGCCGGCGCGGCGATTGTCGCCATCATTGCCTCCGCGCTGATCGGGCTGGTGTCGGGCAATCAGAAGCCCGGCCGCGTCAGCAAAGGCCCCGGCGCTCCGATTGAACGCTTCTGGTGGGCGTTCATGCGCTTGAGCGGTCTGATCATCGTCCCGCTCGTGTTCGGTCACTTGGCGATCGCGCATATCATTCAGGGCGTGTTCGACATCACGGTCGCTGGCGCCAGTGTAGCGGGTGTGCCCATCGTCGCCGACGCGGCCAACACGCTCGCCAACGGCATCAACGAATCGGGCACGGCAGTGGAATATGTGGCGGAACGCTGGGGTTACCTGCTCGGCCCCATCGCGCTGTGGCGCATCTACGATGTCGCGCTGCTGGCCTTGGTGACGCTGCACGGTTTCAACGGCCTGCGCTACGTGCTGACCGATTACACGCAAAGCAGCGCCCTGTTCCGCCGCGCGGCGGTTATCCTGTGCATCATCGCCGGGGTGGTGCTGCTCACGGTCGGCGGGCTGGCGCTGATTGGCTCGATTGAAATGGACGCCGTGCGCGCCGCGACGCAAGCCGCCGAAAATCTCGGCCTGCTGCATGTCGGTGAATGACCTGTAGAAAGTTGAAAGTCACCAGTTAAAAGGGCACGACGCTGACTTTTAACTCTCTGCTTTTAACTTTTAACTTAAGCGAACGACATTAGGGATCAGAGTTAAAGGTTATCCTATGAAGACACATCAATACGAAGCGCTGATCGTCGGGGCAGGTGGTGCGGGCCTGATGGCTGCCCTGTATGCCACCAAGGGCGGCGCGAAAGTCGCCGTGATCAGCAAGTTGTATCCCACCCGCAGTCACACGGGCACGGCGCAGGGCGGCATCGGCGCGGCGCTCGGCAATCTGGAAGAAGACAGCCCGCTGTGGCACGCCTATGACACGGTCAAGGGCGGCGACTATCTGGCGGATCAGAACGCGGTGAAGGTGCTGACCGAAGAAGCCATCGACGCCGTCATCGAACTGGAACACATGGGCTTGCCCTTCGACCGCACCGACGACGGCAAGATCAGCCAGCGGCGGTTCGGCGGTCACACCAGCAACTTCGGCAAAGCCCCGGTTCGGCGCGCGGCGCATGCCGCCGACCGCACCGGTCACATGATTTTGCAGACGCTGTACCAACAGTGCATCAAGCACAACGTCACGTTCTTCGACGAATTCCACGTGGTCGACCTGATCCGCAATGGCAATACGGTCGTCGGCGTGGTGGCGCTGGAACTGGGCACGGGCGAACTGCACATCTTCCACAGCAAAGCGACCCTGTTTGCGACGGGCGGTTGGGGGCGCGTGTGGTCGGTGACGAGCAACGCGCACAGCCTGACGGGCGACGGCGCGGCGGTCGTGTATCGCCGGAATGTCCCCCTGCAGGATCTGGAGTTCTATCAGATCCACCCCACCGGCATTTACAAGATGGGCATCCTCATCACCGAAGGCGTACGCGGTGAGGGCGGCGTGCTGATCAACGGGCGCGGCGAACGCTTCATGGAAAAGTACGCCCCGAACATCAAAGACCTCGCCAGCCGTGATGTCGTCAGCCGTTCGATCTATCTGGAAATCCGCGACGGCAACGGCATCAAGGGCAAGGACTACGTCTACCTCGACGTGACCCCGGCCACCGTCAACCGCTACCTCGCGGAAGCGGGCGAAACGCGCCGCATCACCGAAGAAGATGTCGAGAAGAAGCTGCCCGACATTCTCGAATTCTGCCGCGTGTATCTCGGCGTCGATCCGGTCAAAGAGCCGATGCCGATTCAGCCGACCGCGCACTATGCGATGGGCGGCATCCCAACCAACGTCGATGGGCAAGCGGTCAGCGATGAGAACTGGACGGTCATCCCCGGTCTGTACGCGGCGGGCGAGTGCGCATGCGTGAGCTGCCACGGCGCGAACCGCCTGGGCACGAACTCGCTGGTCGACCTCGTGGTGTTCGGTCGGCGCGGCGGCAAGGCGATTGCCGAATACGTTAAGAAGGCGGATTATGTGCCGCTGCCCCCGGCGCCGGAAAAAGAAGTCGCCGCGGAATTCGAACGCATCCGCAGCAGCCAGGGCAAGACCCGCCCCGGCGAACTGCGCCAGATCATGCAGAAGACGATGATGGCCGATGTTGGCGTGTTCCGCGAAGAAAAGGGCATGAAGGCCGCGCTCGACACGCTGCGCGAACTCAAGCACCGCTATAACACCGACATCCACATCGACGACAAGGGGCAGAAGTTCAACACCGACCTCGTCGAAGCGTGGGAACTGGGCTGCCTGCTCGACATCGCCGAACTGACGACGATCAGCGCACTGAACCGCACGGAAAGCCGCGGCGGTCACAGCCGTGAAGATTACCCGAAGCGCGACGACGAAAACTGGCTCGTGCATTCGCTGCTGACCAAGCCCGCGAGCGAAGAGGTGTACGCCAAGGGCGCGCAGAACCCGATCGTCAACTGCGACAAGAAGGTCGATATGTCGCTGGCGGAAACCGACGAACGCTTCAAACCGAAGGTGAGAACGTACTAAAGAAGTCAGGACTGAGGTCTGAGGTGAAAGGACTGAGTGCAGTGTGCCGTGAGCGCTTACCACTCAGTCCTCAGTCCTCAGTCCTTAGTCCTCAATCGATGAGAGGTGAGCTTACTCATGAATGTGACTTTCCGTATCCGGCGGTTTAACCCGGAAGATCCGAACAAGCAGCGCCCGTACTTTCAGGAATTCACCCTGACGGAAGTCGAGGCGACCGACCGCGTGCTCGAACTGCTCCACCGCATCAAGTGGGAGCAGGACGGTACGCTCACGCTGCGCCGCGCGTGCGCGCACGGCATTTGCGGCTCTGATGCGATGCGCATCAACGGCGTGAATCGGCTGGCGTGTAAGGTGCTGGCGCGCGAATTCATTGACGGCGACAAGCCGGTCAAGATTCAGATCGAGCCGATCCTCGGGCTGCCCGTGCTTAAAGACCTCGTGGTCGACATGGAACCCTTCTTCGACAACTACAAGCGCGTGATGCCGTTCTTCATCAACGACTCTGCGCTGCCCGCCAACGGCCGTGAACGCCTGCAAACGCAGGAAGACCGCGAGAAGTTCGACGACACGACCAAGTGCATTCTGTGCGCGTGCTGCACGACCTCCTGCCCGTCCTACTGGACGAATGGCGAATACGTCGGCCCGGCGGCGATTGTGCAGGCGCACCGCTTCATCTTCGACACCCGCGACGAAGGCGCGAAAGAACGCCTCGACGTGCTCTCACAGCCGAACGGCGTGTGGCGCTGCCGCACCATCTACAACTGCACGCCTGCGTGCCCGCGTGATATTCAGGTGACGCGCGCTATCGGCGAAGTCAAGCTGGCGATCCGCAACGGTTCGACGGAAGGCATCATCACCGAAGTGGCGTCGCACAGCCGTGCCGGCAGCGGCTGATCCGCGTCGACCCCACCCCCATCCCCTCCCCGAATTCAGGGAGGGGAGACAGAGAAAACACTTCTGTAGGGACGAGGCATGCCTCGTCCTTTACTTGAGTAAGAACAACCTGCGGACACGCAAAAGTGCGCCTTGCAAAGGGGGTTGAGCGCAAGTAAACGGGGTGAGGTAGGTCAATAATTTGTCAAATCCGGGCGAAAACCCGCCCATCTACAGAAGCGCACCGCTATAATGACGGTGCGTTTTTGTTTTAGGCCTTTGCGGGATGCAAAGACATTCTAGGAGGACTTATGAAACGGCTTATCGTGGTGACACTGGCGCTGCTGCTGTTGGGGCTGCCCTTCGGGGCGTTCGCGCAGGATGCGACCGAAGAACCGGTTGTCACCCAAGCTCAGGCGGTGCTTGATTTGCTTCTGAACGGCGATTACGCTGGCGTATTTGATCAATTCAGCCCCGAAGTCCAGGCGGCCTTCTCCGCCGATCAATTGGAAGAGGCGTGGGGGCAAATTCTCGGGCAGGTGGGCGCGTATCAAAGCCTGCTGGGAACGCGCTATGAGGCGGAGACCAACACGGGCGTTTTGCAGCTCGAATTTGAGCTCTTCCAGCTCGATCTGCGGCTGACATTCGACACGGCGGGTAAGATCAGCGGCTTGTACTTCGTGCAGGGCACGTATGCTGCGCCTGAAGCACCAACCTTTGAACCACCGCCCTATGCCGACGAGGACGCCTTTACCGAAATCGACGTGACGATCAACGAAGGTGGTGACTTTCCGCTGCCGGGGACGCTCTCACTGCCGAACGGAGCAGGACCCTTCCCGGCGGTGATTTTGCTGTCGGGTTCGGGCTCAACGGATCGCGACGAGACAGTCTCAGTGAACAAACCATTCCGTGATCTGGCGTGGGGATTGGCAACACAAGGGATCGCGGTGCTGCGCTTCGATGAGCGGACGTTTGTACATGGGCGTAATCTTGATCTGGTGAATTTCACCATCGATCAGGAATACACCGAAGATACGCTGGCGGCGCTGGAACTGCTGCGCAGCACCGACGGCATTGACCCGGAACGCATTTACATCGCGGGGCACAGCCTCGGCGGCTACATCCTACCGCGCATCGCCACGGCTGATTCGGATATTGCTGGTTTGATCGTCCTCGCGGGCAATGTGCGTTCACTCCAAGAGGCGTTAGTGGATCAGTATCAGTATATGTTCTCGTTGAGTGGTGCAGTCGACCCCGTATTGATGAGCCTGATCGGGAATGTGGCCAATGCGATCGACACGCTAACCGAAGAGGATGCTGACGATCCGACCGTGCTGCTCGGCGCGTACCCGGCCTACTGGCTCAACTTGCAGGGCTACGATCCGGTAGCGACGGCGGCAGAACTCGACGTGCCGATGCTGTTCATTCAAGGGGAACGCGATTATCAGGTGACCGTCGCGGACGATCTGACGCAGTGGCAGGCCGGTTTAGGCGAGCGGGAGGACGTGACTTTCGAGACGTTCCCCACGCTGAATCACCTGCTGATGCCCGGTGAGGATGCGCCCAACCCCGCCGAATACCAGATCCCCGGTCATGTAGACGGCGGCGTGATCACCGCCATCGCCGAGTGGATCGAAGCACAATCGGACTGAGGACTGAGCCGGGCATCTCTGCACTTTAAGACTTGACGCTAAATCCGGCTGCCTGTAGATGAATGGGACTGGGGACTTGCTTAATCCTCAGTCCTTTGCCCTCAGTCCTCGCTCTAAGCGATGCTTTCGCCCGCTGCCAGCTTTTCCGCCTGATCGCGCGTGATCAGCTCGTCAATGAATTCGTCGATACCGCCTTCCATGACCGCCGGGAGGTTGTAGCTGGTCAGGTTGATGCGGTGATCGGTCACGCGGTTCTGCGGGTAGTTGTACGTGCGGATCTTCTCCGAGCGGTCGCCCGTGCCCACCTGACTCCGCCGTTCGTTTTCCTGCGCGCTGCGCTGCTTTTCGATCTCGATCTCGTACAAGCGCGCGATGAGGATGGCCTTGGCCTTTTCTTTGTTCTGCAACTGGCTGCGTTCGTCCTGCACGGCGACGACAATTCCGGTGGGGATGTGCGTGAAGCGCACCGCCGAGTCAGTCGTGTTAACTGACTGGCCGCCCGCGCCGCCGCTGCGATACACATCCACGCGCACATCATTCATGTTGAGCGCCACGTCAACTTCATCCATCTCCGCGAGCACGGCGACGGTCACGGTGCTGGTGTGCACGCGCCCCTGCGATTCCGTTTCGGGCACGCGCTGCACGCGGTGCACGCCGCTCTCAAATTTCAGGCGGCTGAACGCACCCTTGCCGCGAATCTCAAACTTGATTTCCTTGAAGCCGCCGACGCCCGTATCACTCTGGTCGATCACGTCGATCTTCCAGTTGCGCGCCGTCGCATAATAGCTGTACATGCGGAATAAATCCGCCGCGAACAGGCCGGATTCATCGCCACCCGCGCCCGCGCGGATTTCCATGATGACGTTCTTCTCATCGCGGGGATCTTTGGGCAGCAGCATCACTTTCAGTTCTTCGTAGAGCTTGTCGGTGCTGGCTTCGAGCTGCGCCACTTCTTCGCCCGCCATCGCCAGCAGATCAGGGTCGGTTTCGTCGGCGACCATGAGGCGCGCGCCTTCCAGCTCATCGAGCTGGCCTTTGTATAGGCGGAATGCATCGACGATCTCCTGCAAATTGGAGCGTTCTTTGCTGTATTCGGCGATCTTGGTGTAGTCGTTCATCACCTCGGGGTCGCTCAACAGCCGTTCGAGTTCTTCGTACCGTGCCTCGATGCCCGCCAGCTTGTCTAACATGGGTGCGCCTCTAATCCGCGTATTTCTATCGCTCTCGATTATAGGGGATGATCGTGACGCTGTGGAGAGGCGAGTCTGCGGGGTGCAGCTTTCAACCTCACCCCTAAATCCCCTCTCCCAAGGGCGAGGGGTTGAGGATGAGGTTCGATTTCAAAAATGAGCGGACGCGATTTAGAGAGTATCCAATAAGGTTGTCGTCTGTAGGGACGAAGCATGAGCGTGTTAAGAAAGGTCAGATTCCGACCCCACCCCCGGCCCCTCCCCGAAATCAGGGAGGGGAGACAGCCGACGCGCTGTGCCTCCCCTCTCCCACGCAAGCAGGGAGAGGGGTTGGGGGTGAGGGGCTTTTTAGCCACCCTCTAAATCGCGTCCCTACGAATGATCTGATGCACGGAGGGGAGACAGCTGCCCTCCGTGCATTCGGGGTGGGACCCGGGTTACTTCTGTGCCGCGATGAGCGCCGCGTAGGTCTTGCCGCTGTCTTTGATGGTGCGCTTCTGCGTCGCATAATCGACATGGATGAGTCCGAAGCGCTTGCTGTAGCCGAAGGCCCACTCGAAGTTATCCAGCAGACTCCAGGCGAAGTAGCCTGTGAGCGGCACGCCATCCGCAATCGCATGGCGGCACGCTTCCAGATAGGCATTCAGGTAGGCGACGCGGCGCTCGTCGTGGACTTCGCCGGACTCGGTGACGACATCTTCCCACGCCGAGCCGTTCTCCGTGATGAGGATTTCGCGCGGCGCGTACTCGCGGTGGACGCGCATCAGCAGTTGGAACAGGCTGTTAGGCGCGACTTCCCAATCCATCGCCGTGTATTCGCCATCCGGGTGTACAAACTTGATGCCCAAGGGGTTGCCGGGGTCATCTGCGACGACCATGCGCGTGTAATTGTTGATCCCGAGAAAGTCGAGCGGGGCACGCGTGCGTTCAAGATCGCCGGGGCGCACTTCCGGCATGTAGGGCGCATAGAGTTCGGCCATATCCGCCGGATAGTGGCCGCGAAACACCGGGTCGAGATACCAGCGGTTGAAACCATCGTAGCGCGTGGCCGCTTCCATGTCAGCGGATTTGGCAGTCGCCGGGTCGGCGGGCGTGAGGTTGAGCGTGATGCCGACTTTCGCGCCGGGCACATTCTGCCGAATGATCGGCACCGCGTTGGCGTGCGCGAGGTTCAGGTGATGTGAGGCGAGCAGCGCGTTGGTCGGCACATCGCTTTTCAGGCCGGGCGCGTGTTCGCCGAACATGTAGCCTAGCCACGCGACCACCGCGGGCTCGTTGAGCGTGATCCAGTGCTTGACGCGGTCGCCATACGCGCGGCTGACGATGTCCGTGTACTCGGCGAAATCGTCGGCGATGCCGCGCCGCAGCCAGCCATCTTCATCTTGCAGCGTCTGCGGCAAATCCCAGTGATAGAGCGTGATGTAAGGGGTGATGTTGGCGGCCAGCAGCCCGTCGATCAAGCGGCTGTACCAGTCGATTCCCGCCTGATTCACTTTGCCGCGTCCGGTTGGCAGAATGCGCGGCCATGCAATTGAGAAACGGTAGGCGGCGAGGTTGAGCGTCTTCATCAGGGCGATGTCTTCACGCCAGCGGTGATAGTGATCGGCGGCTACGTCGCCTGTGTCGCCGTTGAGGACTTTGCCGGGGGTGTGCGAGAAGGTATCCCAGATGCTGGGGCCGCGCCCATCAGCGGTCGCGCCGCCTTCAATCTGATACGAGGCGGTCGCCGCGCCCCACACGAAATCGTTCGGAAAGTGCATGGTCACCACCTCCTGTGTCTCAGGTTGTTCACGCTGATTGTAACGCGGTGTGCGCCGAATCCGAAACGGGGTTGGGGGAGGAGGTTGCAGGGGAGGGCTGACACTTGGCCACACACAGGCAACAAAAAACCCCGACGGTAAATCGGGGTTCTTGACTGTGCCGCAAGCCGGACTTGAACCGGCGACCCACGCATTTTCAGTGCGTTGCTCTACCAACTGAGCTACCGCGGCGCATTGCAAGAGAGTATAGCGGACGGTCGCGTGAGGGTCAAGGCTTGGTTTCTATTCCTCCGACGGCGCGTTGAGCTTGGATTCTACTTCGGCAATCCACCGCAGTATTTCGTCTGCGTCAGAGACCGCTCCAATACGACGGAACTTGTTCTCCGCCTCACGCCAGCAGACAAATGCACCTGCTAGATCGTTGGATGCAGCCAAAACGAGTCCTAGATTGTATTGAGTGAGTGCAAAATCGAAGGGCGCTGCAGTAGCTGTTCGATATTGGAGTGCCTCCGTGTATGCGCTTTTTGCTAGAAGTAAATTCTCCTCTCGGTTGGCGATTTTTGCCAAATCCCAATACACGCCACCCAAGTTGTTTTTGATCGTAGCATAGTCAAGGGGCATAGAAGGATCGACTAGCTTTAGCACATCTGTATAAGCTTGTATTGCACGTCTCAAATTAAGTTCTTGGTCCTCAATTTGGGCTAGTTCTCGATATGTATTACCAAGATTGCTTTTTGTCAAAGCATAGTTGAGGGGATTCTTCGCTGTTTCCCAGTACTTAATGGCTTCGTTGTAAGCTTGAATCGCTCGTCGTAGGTTATTTTCTCTATCCACAGTATCTGCTAGATCGTTATAACTTACGCCCAAGTTGTTCTGAATAATGGCGTAGCTTGAAAATCCCTTTTCCGAGGGTATGTACCTAAGGGCATCCTCATAAGCATAAATAGCCCTACGCAAATTGATCTCTCTGTCTTCAACCTTGCTCAGATCTCCATATGCTGTACCTAGTCGGTTCAGAGCTATAGACCTTATATCATTCGAGTAACCTGCCAATGGATTCATCAAACGTCCAAACCAGTCGAGATTCTGGCGAAAACGTCCCCGGTTGGCAGCAAAATCATACGATTGGAGAGCTAGCCACAAAGCATATTCAGCATCTTTTCCCAAAGCCCATTCGAAGGTTGCAGTTAGGTTGTCCGACTCAATATCTAGAGAGGCATAATCTTGCATTTCCTCATGGATCCGCGCTAACGCAACGAAATAGTCGTAATGCGGCTGGTGCGAGGTTGCGTCCTCTCCGACCACAGCTAGGACCAGTGAGTTGACCGTGTATCGCTCGTCAGCATAGGTCACAAACTGCCACGCTTGCAGTACTGTCAGTCGATCCTCCAGCACCTCGTCGTCTAGTTGGCCCACATTTCGCAGGAAACTCACCATGGCCCGAAAGCGTTCGACCCGCGTTGGCTGATCGCTCGGCTGTGCTCCAATAACCAACCCGAGCACCACGCCCGCCGCCCGGTAGGTGAAGCCTCCGCGGAACACGCATAACTGCCGCAGCGCTACCACGTAATCGTCGCCATGCTGCGCGGTCATTTGCTCCACCGTCTGGCGAATCATGCCGTCGAGCGCGGTCTGCACGTCCTTGCCTTTGAACGTCTCCAGCTCGCGGATGACCTTCTCCGGTGGGAACTTCTTCATTTTGCGCACCGACCACTCGATGAGGCGCGGGTGCTGCCGCGCCGCAATGGCGATCCGCTCGGCGTGCGCGGTCAGGTCGTCAGGCACGCCCAACGCGTCGCGCATATCCAGCACCACCTGGCGCGCGGCGCTTACTTCCAGTGTTTGCGTGTGGTGTTCGCGCCCCAGCTTAATCCCATCCCACTCCACACGCCCGGTGATCAATACGCGGGCGTTATGCGCTTTCAGATCGTTGACCAGCTTGACATAGTCCGGCAAACGGACGTCTGTCACCGACTCCGCGTTATCGATCACGAGGAGCGTCTTCTTCGCGCGTACGGCGTGGAGCACGTCAGCGCGGTTCGCAGTCGCTGGCAGCGCGAGGTGCTCGCGGAGCAGCGCCAGAGCATCCTCGGCAGTCGAGTAATCGCTCGCCACATACCACACCGCGCCCTCCGCCCACTCGTCACGCAGCACGACTTCGGCGGCGAGGCGTGACTTGCCTAGACCACCCACGCCGAGGATGCTCGTTACGTAGCCGCCCGCCAGATGCTTCAGCACGGCGTCGAGATCGGCGTCGCGTCCGCTCATGGGGATGTGGAGTTCGGGCGAAATCGTCCCCGTCAGGTGAAACTCGCGTAGGATATGTGGCGCATCAGCGCTGATCGGTCGCCCACCCTGCACAGCCGAGATTAACGTGGCCATGCCCGCGGCGAAATCTTTAGATAGATCGACGTACTGAATGGTGCGCAGGCGGTAAGGGAACTGGTGCGGCGGCATGTGCTCGATCAGCGCGACGTATAGCGGTTTGTTTAGCGCTAGCAGCGTGCGGATTTCCGGGCGAATCTCATCACGGTTGGCCGAGCGCGGTGAGAGCACGTACAAGCCCGCCGTACAGGTATTCAGTGCCTCCTGAATGGCGGTTTCCCAATCCATTGGAGCGTGAATGTCCTTGTGATCCACCCACGTGTTCACGCCCGCGCTTTCGAGCAGGTCGTGAATGCGGGTGACGACGGTATCATCGGCGGTGGCATGGCTGACAAACAGGTGAGTCATCGGCGCGCGCTCCTCTGAACACCTTCGACTATACCATGATTTGGAAGATTCATTAGGGGCGCTAAGGCGCGCAATCTCACCCCTAAATCCTCTCTCCGGGGAGAGAGGATTTGATCCGTGTACCTTCCCCTCTCTCCCGGAAAGGGGTTGGGGTAAGGCTACCGCGCACCGATCAAAATGGCGATGATGCCGCTGGTCGGCTGCGTGGTGAACTGCTGCACGATATTGCTCGTCCCGTCGCGGATCGTATTGCTCGTCCCGTCGATGACGTTTGTGCCGGTGATCGTCGCAGACAGGCGCGTGCTGTCATTCACGCCATAGGCGACTTCCAGCCCGTTCGTCACCTGAACGCCAGTGGCAATCGTGTGCCGACCGTCAGGCGAGACGAACATGGTCGAACCTTCCATGATCTGCCACTCGCCGTCCGGCAGGCGGAAGAAGCCGCCGCTGGCGAGGCCGGGCGTCACCGCGCGGCGTGTCGGGATGGCCAGCACAATAGGCTGATTGAGGGCGACATCCGGTTCGAGCGTGATGCGGACGACCGAACACCACCAGGTGCCTTCCGCTTCCGGGGGGAAGAACGCGGCGGCTTCCTCGCCCGTCGGGACGGGCAGGCGTTCAAAGTTGATCGTCGTCTCACCACTGACTGCCCCCGCCGGGATATACACCAGCAAGCCTGTGTCGCCAACGGCAACCACGTCGGGTTCACCCGCTTCATCGACCGTGCCTGCTGCATCCACGGTGATCGCACCTGTTGTGGTGAACGGCGTGAGCGCGTCTTCAGATTGCGGGAGATCGACTGCGCCGTCCGCCCATGTCGCTTGCACGGCCAGCCCAGCGGGGATCACCGTGTCCGCAGCATCTACTATCACATGGAAGGTCAGCGGACCGATCAGCGTATCGGCGGGCAGTTCCGTGAGCGCCCACGAGATGGTATTGCCGTCCGTGGTGACCGTCACCGTCTCCGGCGCGAGCACGGATGCGTCGAGCGTCAGCCCGACGGGAACGGCAGCGCTGGCCGACAAGTCACTGAGCACCTCTGTACCGCTGGCAAAAAACACACTGTAGTACACGCTGCCGTCGAGATCCAGCACGCCAACGCTGCGAATGATCAGCGGTCCGACTTCCTCTTGCGCCGCCAGTGGCAGCGCGCCGAGCAGCGCGATCACAAACACGAGAAGCAGCCATCGTCTGTTCATAAGAGCTCCTGTGAAGGTAGGTTGTGAGGATAGTGGGTAGTACACATTAAGTCTAAGTTGCTTCTTAGAAATGCTGATGGATCCTAAGGCGTGTCTTTGCGGTTAGCTTAAGGCGGAGATCCGACTCATTCTAAAGTACAGGTATGGGGAAACAAAAAACCCCGCGTCGAGTGGCGCGGGGGTTGAGTGATCTTCAGGACAGGTAGTCGCGGAGCTGGCGACTGCGGCGTGGGTGGCGCAGGCGGCGCAGCGCGCGCCCTTCGATCTGGCGGATGCGTTCGCGCGTCAGGCCGAACTTCTGTCCGACTTCTTCGAGCGTGTGGCTGCGACCATTCAGCAAGCCGAAGCGCAGGCGCAGGATGCGCGCTTCCCGGGGAGTGAGCGTATTGAGCAGCGACTCGATCTTTTCGCGCAGCATCTTGTCATAGGCGCTCTGTGCAGGTGACGGCGCGCTCTCGTTCTCGATGAAATGCCCGAATTCGCTGTCGTCATCCTCGCCGACGGGGCGTTCGAGGCTGAGCGGCTGCCACGACACGCGCAGCATCCAGCGAACTTTGCGCGGGTCGATCTTGAGTTCAGCGGCGATCTCTTCCGGCGACGGCTTGCGACCGTTGTCCTGTTCCAGCTTGCGCGCAGTGCGATACAAGCGGCGGATGCGGTCGCTCATGTGCACGGGCACGCGGATCGTGCGGCCCTGGTCGGCAATCGCGCGGGTGATCGTCTGGCGAATCCACCACGTCGCGTAGGTGCTGAAGCGGAAACCACGGCGATAGTCGAACTTTTCGACGGCCTTCATCAAGCCGAGGTTGCCCTCCTGGATCAGATCGAGGAAGGGGACGCCGCGCTGCATGTACTTCTTGGCAATCGACACGACGAGGCGCGTGTTGGCCTTCACCAGATGATCGCGCGCGGCGATACCATCGGCGATGGCGATATGCCATTCGTGCGCGCGCTTGTGGTTCGGGTCTTTCTTGAGTTTTCGGGCCGCTTCGGCGCCTGCTTCGAGACGCATGGCGAGGTTAATTTCTTCGTCGGTGGATAATAACGGGACGCGCGCCATCTCTTTGAGATACAACCCGACCGTGTCGCTGTGGATCGAGTCGTCAAAAATGATGTCCTCATCGCCGTAGAGGTCTTCGTCGTCTAAATCTAGTTCGTCGCTAAAATCTTCGTCCGCCCACAGCTCATCACTAGGGTCGTCATCAAATTCGTCGATTTCAAGCTCATCATCAAGAAATTCGCCACCATCACCCGCAAAATGGGAATCATAACTACTATCGTAGTCGCTCAAGGTAAATCCCCCCCTCTAGACTAAGATGAAGCTGAACAGATGATTTCGGTTGACTAGAATTAACGGTCGAGCAGCTGTTTCAATTTTGCCAGGCGCGGATCGATGTCGTCCTCGTGAGCGTGGTTCGGCTCGCGATTGAGATTCACACCGCATTCAGGACACAAGCCCTTGCAGTCGGACTTGCACAGTCCCCCCCGCGAATCGGCAATGAGGGTTTCAGCCCGGAGCAGCGGCGCGAGGTCAAGAATCGCGTCGTCGCCAATGCTGAATTCCGCAGCCTTAGACGACGGGTAGGTGTACAACTCTTCGATGTCAATCACGACATCCTGGTCAATCGGATCAAGGCAGCGGTAGCACTCGCCTTCCACACCCACCTGGAGCGATCCTTGAACCAGCACACCCTCTTTGGTCCGGCTGAGGCGGAGATCGCCGCGAATGTACGTGAGGTCAACATCGTCAGCAACCCGGACCGGTGGCACGTCGAATGAAGTCTCGTGCGCGTAACCTGGCCCTGCACTGAGGATAAAGCCGACATTGAGCTTGAGCACCCGGTTACTTACGTAACCGTTCGCGTGTTGTTTCACGGCATCCACCGGAGAGAAGGAGCGTATTACACTTGCCTAACATAACTACAAAGTAAAGGAGATTCAGGTTTGTGTCAATATGTGAGACAAAATCTCATACTAAATTCCAACTTATGGCTAGTAGTCCTTTAGTCATCCTGCCTAGTCTAAGGGAGAGGTTGAGCAAAATTCAGCTCAGTTTACAGGCTGATAAGATATGTCTGTTGCACCATTTATTGATGTAAAAAAGAGCAGCATGTAATAGTGAAACGTCACATGATGATAAACAAATCGAGGCGACTTCTGACTTTATCCCGGGCGAATTCAGGGAGGGAAGACGGATTTCCCCCTCGCCCTGCTTGCGTGGGCGAGGGGGCTAGGGGGTGAGGGGAAGTGCTTAGGTGTTTTCACCAATTGTGAAATAGCCTCATGCCTCGTCCCTACAATTGAAAACTACCCCTGTCAGGGGTAGGGTGGGATGTTTGATTTACGGACAAGCCTTTTTTGGGCGTCCGCTAACCACGGACGCGCAGAAGCGCGTCCCAACAATGGCTCAATTGTTAAACGTGTCCCGTCCTCAACCGGCGGGAGAAGGGCAGTTGAGCGCGGCGCACCGGGGTGAGGTCACCACACTGCCGCTGCCCCGCTCTACGTCGATCAGCTGCTGCGAGCGGGACGGTAGCGCTGATACAGCACGCCCGTCGGCAGCAGTTCGGATGAGACGAGTGTCAGGTTGACGCGCTTGCCCTCCGGCCACAGGCGCTTCCCCGTGCCCAACACCAGCGGATACACATGCAGTACGTACTCATCCACGAGGTCATGCTCGATCAGCGTGTGCGCGAGCACGCTACTGCCATCCAGCATGATGTTTTTGCCCTCGGCCTGTTTGAGTTCGCGCACCGTATCGACCACGTTCTGGCGGATCAGCGTCGAATTGCGCCACGCCTGTGCCGACGAGAGCGTCGTCGAGACCACATACTTGTGCATAGCGTTCATGGTGTCGCCAAAGGGATCGTCCACCATCGGCTCGAACGCGCCGCCGTGAATCTCCCACGTCCGACGCCCGAGCAGCAGTGCGTCGGTGTTAGCCATCGCCGCGAAAAAGTGCTGACCTATCGAGTCGTGCCAGTAGGGAAACGTCCACCCGCCGTGAGTGAAGCCCCCATCCATATCTTCGTCCTGGCCGCCTGGCGCTTGAATCACGCCATCGAGCGTGATGAATTCCGCGATCATCAACTGTCGCATGCTCTCTCCTCCACATCAGTTCCTCTGCGGACTCATGTGTCAATTACTTACTCGTGTGAAAGCGATCCGCCGGTTCGCGCCTGATCAGCGCCTCCACATTGACCGGGCGGGTCGGCGCGCCGGTGATGTTGGCGGCGGTCGCCCCCGCCTCGACGTCAAGTTGAAACACGGGCTGGCCGACTTCTGAACCATTGAACGCTACATACATTTCAAAGGCGGGATACGTCTCGATCATCCCCTCGAAGCGCACCGTGGCGGCGCTGTTATCAGCGCTCAACTGGATGGTGATCGTGCCGTACAGGTCGACGTTCGGCGAGAGCTTAACGTTGGCGACCTTCAGGCAGGGGTTCTTGGCACTCGCTTTAAGATCGATGCTGAAGGTGCCGCCCGCTTCCGCCACGGCGAAATTCTCAAAGTGCATATGGTTGGTATCGCCGTGCTGGCGGCACTTCTCCTCACCGCTGGTACAATCGATCTCGACCGTTTCGTGGCAGTGATGAAACTCGTAGACGACTTTCTTCTTCTGCACGTCGATTTCGACTTCGGAGTGCAGCCGCGACTGGGCATGCACGTTATTGCTAAACGTGCGGTCATCGGTGAGAAAGCAGCGGTTCACCACCCACAGCGTCGTCAGCATGGTTTTCCCGGCGTGGATCCCGGCAGGCACCGGCTCCGCACCCACGTAGGTGGAGGGAATAAATGCGTTCACCCACAGCTTAATCGTATGAATGCGCCCATTTGTCACTGGTCGATCCGTCATGTCTGCTCCCGATCTGGGTAACCGCCGCCCCACAGCACAGATCACCTGCTCATCCAAAGGACGAGAGGTGTGGCGCGGCTGCTTCTATTTCATTTTACATTGCATTAATTATCAAGCGCCTACGGGAACGCTGCCTGAGCAGTAGATAAGCATCTGGTGACAGGCACAGACTATGCTATAATCCGCCGCCGTAAGGCATATTGAAGGCGACGAACAATGCAAATGAAAACGGCGGAAAAACGCTCGACGCCCAGCGCGAAACGGCTGACGTTGAGCGTGTTAATCCCCTGTTACAATGAGCGCGATACGATTGAACCCGTGTTGGATCGCGTCGAAGCGGTGGGGCTGGCCGACGAAATTATCATCGTGGATGACGGCTCGACGGATGGGACGCTTGAAGTGCTGCGCCAGATCGAAGCGCAGAACCGCCCGCATGTGAAGATCGTCTATCACCCGCAGAACGCGGGCAAAGGCGCAGCGCTCGTCACCGCGTTCAAGCACGCAACCAGCGACATTTTCCTGATTCAGGACGCCGATTTCGAATACGACCCGCGCGAATACTCGGTGCTGCTGCGCCCGCTCGAAGAAGGCATCTCCAAAGTGGTGTACGGCTCGCGCTTCTTGGGCGGCCCGCGCAAGGCGATGAACTTCTGGAACATGGTCGCCAACAAGTCGCTGACCTTTACGACCAACATCCTCTACAACTCCATCCTGAGCGATATGGAGACGTGCTACAAGGTCTTCCGCCGCGAAGTCGTCGAGGGCATGGTGATTCACGCCAAGCGCTTTGAATTTGAACCGGAATTCACGGCGAAGGTACTCAAGCAGGGCATCCGCATCTACGAAGTGCCGATCTCGTACAACGGACGCGAATGGACAGAAGGCAAGAAGATCAAGTGGACGGATGCGCCGATTGCGCTCTGGACATTGATCAAGTACCGCTTCGTCAACTAATTGACGCGCTCACTGCCAAAATACGCGCTCTATCTCCACATCCTAGCATTCCTGATCGTCCTCGCTATCGGCGCGGGGGCGGTGCTGGTGCCTGGTGCGCAGACGACGAACATTCAACTGAACACCAGCTCCATCTATCTGGCGGTTGATCGCAGCGTTGTGTTTGCGCCCGGTGCCTGTGTGAACGTCGAATGGCAAGTCGACGGCGTGCGGGAAGTGTATTTCGACAATCAGCCGACCATCGGCGCCAGCGCACAGTCGGTGTGCTTGCAGAGCGAGACGACGCCCGCGCTCCGGGTGGTTTTGCCGGATGGCAGCACGAATGAATTCCGCCTGACCGTTCAGTTTTTCATCCACCAGCCGCTGGCGCTGTTTCTCCTGTTAACCAGCATTTTTATCGGGTTCTCGCTGCTGGCGCTGCTGGTGCTGCCGCGCCGCACGCCGATCAGCGCAACTGTTCCCTCACCAACCCAACAAGCCCCCACGGGCTGCCTGCGGCGCAGTCTGATGCTGGCCGGCACCGTCACGTTAATGGTGATCGGCACCGCGCTCATCCTGGAATTGGCGCTGCGCTTCATTTTCACCAACTTTGGCACCGAATCCGATCGCATCAGTTACATCTATACCCGCGAAGAGGCGGCCGAGCACGACGGATCGGCTGTGGTGCTGCCGTTTGTCGGTTACGGTCTTGATCCGGCACTCGAAGAATACAATGCCTTCGGTCTGCGCGGACCAGAAATCACGCCTGAAAAACCGGCAGGGACGTACCGCATCATCGCCCTTGGCGATTCCTCGACGTTTGGCGCCACAGAAGTCACCGAGAGCTACCCGGCGTGGCTGGAACGTGTTTTGCATGAGGATTATGGCCTGACCAATGTCGAAGTCCTCAACGGGGGTGTACGGGGATACACCACCTGGCACACGCTGACCAACTTCGAATTCCGTATGCTGGAGCTCGACCCCGATCTCATCATCTTTTACCAGTCCGTCATTGATATCTCCGGGCGCGCCACCAACCCGGATTGTTACCGGGGTGCCAACCTCCTGCGCGGACTCGACCCACGGAATGTGATGTTGAGCAGCTATAACCAAGGGACGTTCAGTGTCAGCACGTTGTACCGCTTCCTCACGATCAAGCTGGGGCTGGAACGTGACCCCGCTGATCCGGATTCCATTGCCGTCGAAGCGTACATCAATTGCGGTGACGGCCAGACTTATACGGATGCGGAAGCGTATGCGCTCAACCCGCCCGTGTACTACGAACGCAACCTGCGCAGCTTGATCGGGATCGCCCAGATTCAGGGTGTCGATTTGCTGCTCAGCACGTGGGCGTATGACCGGGCAGATCCGGAAGCTATGCCCGAATGGCGAGCGGCGGCGGATGAGCAGAATGCGATCGTCACCCGGTTAGCGGAACAGTACGACCTGCCCTACATTGATTATGCCGCCGTGGCGCCCGAAGGGATTGAGATGTGGGTCGATCACCTGCACCTGAACGGCGAAGGTTCGCGCCTGCAGGCTGAAGCCTATGCGGCGTATCTGGTCGAACAGGGGATCATTCCTGCGTCGTGAGGGTGCGATCCCTCATCTTGAAAGCGCTTACCCGCTCTGCTAGAATGCCGTGATGGGTGCAGACCCAAATTTCACACGCCCGGACTCGGCGGCGTGTTGTCGCGTTGAGCGATGATCCGCCGGGGGTGAACGGCGTGCTTGTACACAAACACGAACCCTTTAGGAGAATGCAATGCCCACGCAAGTCACTATGAAGGCGCTTCTCGAAACGGGCGTCCACTTCGGTCACCGCACGACCAAATGGAACCCGAAGATGAAGCCGTACATTTTCACCGAACGCAACGGTATCCACATCATTGACCTGCAGCAGACGCTGGTCAACCTCAACAGCTATGCCGACATGCTGCGCGACAAAGTGCAGAAGGGCGGCACGGTGCTGTTCGTCGGCACGAAGCGGCAGGCGCAGGACGCCATCGCCCGCGAAGCCGAACGCTGCGGCATGCCGTATGTTAACACCCGCTGGTTGGGCGGCACGCTGACCAACTGGAAGACCATTAAGGACCGGATCGAAGCGCTCAAGAAGCTGGAAAAGCGCCGCGACAATGGCGAATTCGAACTGCTGTCGAAGCGTGAAGCGCAGGTCCTGAACACCAAGATCATCAAGCTGCAGGAACGCCTCGGCGGTATCCGCAACATGAAGAAGCTGCCCGACGTGCTGCTCGTCATCGACACCATGCGCGAAGTCACGGCGGTCAAGGAAGCGAACACGCTCAATATTCCGGTGATGGCGCTGGCGGATACCAACAGCAACCCGGATACGATTGACTACGTCATCCCGGCGAACGACGACGCCGTGCGCGCGATTAAGCTGCTCATCGGGGCGCTGGCGGATGCCATCCTCGAAGGCCAGCAGATGCGCAAGCCCGATGATTTCGGTCAGGACGGCGAAGATGTCGCCCCGGTGTTTGCGGCGGCGAGCAAGTACGACGAAGTCGAAGACGATGAAGCGCTGCTGGGCGCGTCGACGCTGGCGAAGCTCCGCAACTCCAAGCTGTTTGAAGAAGAAACTGAGGAATAAACTCTATGGCGATCACCGCACAACAGGTCAAAGACTTGCGCGAAATGACGGGCGCGGGTCCCCTCGATTGCAAGAAAGCGTTGGAAAGCACCAACGGCGATGTCGAAAAAGCCGCCGCGTTTCTGCGTGAGAAGGGTCTGGCGAAGGCGGCCAAGAAGCTCAACGCCGGTCGTTCGATGAACGAAGGCTTGATCGAGAGCTACCTGCACTTCACTAAGCGCCTCGGCGTGATGGTGGAAGTCAACTGCGAAACCGACTTCGTCGCCAACACCGACGCCTTCAAGAAATTCGCCAAGGAAGTTGCGCTCCACATTGCCAACCTGAACCCGCAGTTTGTGAAGCGTGACGATGTGCCCGCCGAACTGGTCGAAAGCGAACGTCAGGTGCTGCTGGCGCGCACGCTCAATGAAGGCAAGAAGCCGGAAGTCGCGGAAAAGATCGTCGCTGGTCGCCTCGACAAGTTCTATCAGGACATCGTCCTCATGGAACAGCCGTGGTTGAAGGATGACAGCAAGACCATCAGCCAACTGCTGGCCGAAACCGTCGCGGAAGTCGGCGAAAGCATCGAAATTCGCCGTTTCGCCCGTTTCGAAATCAGCACGCCGGTCGACGTACCCGAATAATCGATGCTCGGACGACCGCTGCATACCGTTGTTTAGTGTTTGACGAAGGGGATGAACATTCGTGTTCATCCCCTTTTTTGTGCCCACAGGAGGAAAAGGCGATGCAAGAGAAACCCGTCTACCAACGGATCATCCTCAAGATGAGCGGCGAGGCGCTGGCCGGGGATCACGGCTACGGCATTGATCCGGACCGCGCAGAAGAGATTTGCGAGAAGATCAAGAGCATTCATGATCTCGGCGTGCAGATCGCCATCGTCATCGGCGGGGGGAACATCTGGCGCGGGGCGCAGGGTGTCGCGCGCGGCATGGCGCAAAGCACCGCCGACCATATCGGCATGATCGCCACCGTCATGAACGGGTTGGCGCTGCAGGACGCGCTCGAACGGCTGGGTGTCAAGACCCGCGTGCAAACTGCTATCGAGATGAAAGCGGTTGCCGAGCCGTACATCCGCCTGCGCGCCATTCGCCACATGGAAAAAGGCCGCGTGGTGATCATCGCGGGCGGCACGGGCAACCCCTACTTCACCACGGACACGGCGGCGGCGCTGCGCGCGGTGGAAGTGAACGCGGAGATCGTCATCAAGGCGACCAAGGTCAACGGCGTGTACTCGGCAGACCCTAAGAAGTTCCCGGATGCGACGCGCTACGAAACCCTCAGCTACAAGCAGGTGTTGAGCGACCGCTTGCAGGTGATGGATATGACCGCCTTCACCCTGTGCGAAGAGAACAAGATGCCCATTCTCGTGCTGGATTTGTGGTCGGGCGACGACCTCAAGCGCGCCGTACTTGGAGATCACAGCGTGGGCACGCTCATTCAGGCGTAGCCCCCAATCCTTGTCCGGGTCGAGCTGAGAGGCAAGACTCGAATTTCAGGATGAATCTGTAGGGGCGAGGCTTGCCTCGCCCGCTCACGGGAGGGGCAAGCCCCTCCCCTACATTCTAGTGTCTCGGATTGAACTGTCGCCCCCTCAGCTCCGGCGGAGAAGGGAGATAGCCTGAGTTTTAAGTTCCCTCGGATCACCCCCGACTAAAAATTTAACCCACTGCAAATTGCGGTTAATCACAGGCTAGTCCGTGATTTGGGTCGCCTTAACATCCGATCAATTCCGCGCATACACCTAGGATTAACACGGTTCGTAGATTCTGCCCGGCACACCCCGTACAATGCACAGCAGTGCTGCAAGCACACCCTTCTTTAATCCAAATTTGAGCGGAGTACAGGATAGTGATCGCACCTCTTTTGATTGCGCTGCGCGAAGGTCTCGAAGCCTCGCTGATTGTCGGCATCGTGTTGAGCTACCTCCGCAAGACCAACCAGATGCGCTATCAACGTTATGCCTGGGCGGGGGTTGCGGCCGCCATCGCCGTGAGCGTGCTGGTGGCGCTGGGCATTCAGGCGGTGGGCGCGGAGTTGGAAGGCCGAGCCGAGGAAATCTTCGAAGGCGTGATGATGCTGATCGCCGTGGCCGTGCTGACGTGGATGATCTTCTGGATGCGCTCGCAGGCGCGCACGCTGAAAGGTAGTCTGGAAAGCGAACTCGCCGCCGTACGCACCAGCCCGCGCGGGCTGTTCAGCGTGACGTTCTTTGCGGTCGTGCGCGAAGGCGTCGAGATGGCGCTGCTGCTGGCGGCGACCGCGTTCACGGTCAACGGGCAGGAAACCCTCGTCGGGTCGCTGATCGGTTTAGGGATCGCCGCGTTGATCGGTGCGCTGGTCTATGCGTCGAGCATTCGGCTGAATCTGCGCCACTTCTTCAGCGTGACGAGCGTGCTGCTGCTGTTGTTCGCGGCGGGGATGTTCGCCAGCGCGCTGCACGAGTTTCAAGAGGCGGGGCTGCTGCCCACGGTCATCGAGCAGATGTGGGACACCAACGGGCTGCTCGCGATCGAATCGCCGCTGGGCAGTCTGTTGAAGACGCTCTTTGGCTACAACAGCACGCCCTCGCTCGTCGACGTGATCGGCTATGCGGCGTACTGGTTGTTCGCGCTCACGGTGATGCCGTGGCTCATCGACCGCTCGGCGAAAGCGCAGGCCAACACCATCCCCGCACCATTCACGCCGACGACCGCGTAACGCCGCGGTTAGCAGATACGATCAAGCGGATCATCTGTAGGGACGAGGCATGCCTCGTCCTGATTTTTTAGAGAGGAATACAGAGGACAAGGCATGCCTTGTCCCTACAATACTGCTTTCCCCAAGATAAGTGTGCGCGTTTAAAACACCGTCTCAATCACGGACGCCAATCGGGGGCCATATCGTCCGCATCGTCGTCCGTGATCTGACGCACGTTCGACCCATCAGCATGCATGCTGTAAAGGTCGCGATCGCCGTCGCGATCCGAGCTAAAGACGATGTGACTGCCATCGGGTGACCACGCCGCCTGATAATCTTCCCCTTCGCGGTTGGTCAGGTTTTGCAGCCCCGTCCCATCTGCCCGCATGACATAGATCTCGGCATCCGCAAAAAAACCTCGTGTGAAGAGAATCTGCTGGCCGTCGGGAGACCACGAGGCGCTGTAATCCAATGAACCTTCCATCGTCAGTTGGTACGCGCCAGTACCGTCCGAGTTCATGATGGCGATCCCGTCATCGGAGAGGTAAAGAATTCTGCGGCCATCCGGCGACCACTGCGCGGATGAATTAAGCGCAGTGTCAAAGGTCAACTGCTGGAGGTTCGTCCCATCCACGCCAACCGTGTAGATCTCGTCGTCCCCGTCGCGATTGGAGGTGAAACCGAGGCGTCGATCCTGAGTTAACCACGCGGGCGCGTAATCATCCGCCTGATTGATGGTGAGCTGGCGCTGATTCTCCCCAGCGGCATCCATGACGTAGATTTCCCAATTGTCCGCACGATAAGCGGCAAAGGCAATTTGCTCTCCGTCCGGCGACCAAGCCGGATAATCATCGACCCCGTCCTCGTCCGTGAGCTGGCGCACGTTCGTGCCATCCAGATTCGTCACATAGAGGTCGTAATCCCCATCGCGATTCGACACAAAGGCGATTTCGCCCCGTCCGCCGCCGTTGGGCGTAGGCGCTTGCGCGGTGAGCGTCGCATCGCGATTCTGGCGCAGGCGTTCATAGGTCTGGGTAGCGTCGCGGGTGGCGGTCGCCGTGCCGGTTGGCGTGAACGTGCCCGTTGGTCGCGGTGTCCACGCAGATGCCGTGCGCGTCACATCGAGCCAAACTTCGGTTTCGGGATTCGGCGGCTCGGTGTCGGTCGGCGCGAGGGTCGGCTCAGGTGATGGGCTGTCGGTCGGCGTGGCAGTCGCCGCATCGACGATGACCGGGCTGGTGTGCGTCAGCGAGGGTGTTTGCGTCGACACGACTTGTTCTGGCTGGGGCAGCAGCGACGGAACTAACAGGGCAGCGACAATGACGATCACCAGGATCGCCGCGCCGAACGGCAGCAGACTGCGCGAGCGACGCTGGCTGACAATAGGTGGCGGGGAGGAAACGGACGGTGTGCTGGTCGGCGTCACGACCGGAATGCGCTCAATCGTCGGCGCGGAGCCCTGCGCGACCTGCACCGCTTTCGCCACGTCCGCGCCACGGTCGGCGCGCCGGGTCACACCGACTTCTTCCAGCGCTTCGAGGAAGGTGTCGGGCGGCAGCACCCATCCGCGCACATCGACGAACTGCGTCGCGAGGTACGGCGGGAAGATGTAGTCTTCGGCGCGCAGCGGGATGATCGGCAGACGCTTGAATTCGGCGTATTCGCGTTCGCGCCGCACCCAGCGGCTCTCCCAAGCCCCCTTCGTCATGATGACGAGGACTGCCGCCGCGCGATCCAATCCGTCCTCGAAGATCGCGCGCTCCCATTCCGACCCAAAGTCGATGCGGTCGTCGATCCACACGTCGAAGCCGCGCGCGATCAGGTGATCGGCGAGCTGGCGCGCGTAGGCGCGGCTGCTGTCTTTGTGATACGAGATGAACACGTGCGCCATCGGGACTCCGGAGTAGATTATTCTTCAGGATGCGGCGGAGCAGTTGGGAAAGGCAGCCAACCTCACCCTCGATCCCGTCTTTCACGACTGGAGAATTTCAACATTTCGAGGGCATCTTCCCTAAAACAACCTACTGTAGGGACGGTCTTCTGGCCGTCCGCTGACCACGGACGTGCAGCAGCGCGTCCCTACACTGGCTCGATTTTTAAAAGTGCCCCTCCCCGAATTCAAGGAAGAGAGCGCCCGCATTGTACGCTCTGGGAGGACGAGGCATGCCTCGTCCCTACACGGCGTCGCGTTACGGGTTCAGCCCCAGATAATGCAGCCACGCGTTGAGCAGCAGGCGATTGTTGTATGCGCT
This sequence comes from Anaerolineae bacterium, assembly GCA_041916315.1. GTDB lineage: Bacteria > Chloroflexota > Anaerolineae > Aggregatilineales > Phototrophicaceae > Flexifilum. The sequence continues at coordinate 109,996 of JAYRZU010000112.1, read as the reverse complement.
GATCAAGCGCTCGGTTTCGGCGGGATTGTTGCCGAGCTGCATTTGCAGCGCGTTGATCAAGTCCTGCATGTAGTTGATCAGCAGGTTGGACGGCGTCGACGCGCACGCGGGTGTCTGCAGCGTGGCAACATTGCTCGCGGCGGCGGCCATCGTGTCCTGATTCTGGCGAATCTGCGGCGGCGGCATCGTCTCCGGGTTGACGGCGAGGTAAGCATCGAGCAGTGTATCGCGCTGCGCCTTGGCCGCTTGATACCACGCCTCCGCGCCGCACGATGTGCCGCTGTCCGCGCCGATGCCGCTAGCGAGCGGTGAGCCATCCGTCGCGATCCCCGCGCGCCACAGCCCGGCATGCGCTTGCGCATACGCCTCGCCAGCCATCAGCATGAGGCTGCGCGCCCCCTGGAGATTACCCTCGTTGACCGTTTCGAAGGCGCGAATCTGCAGGTCGTAACCGCTGACGAAAGCTGTCCGCACCGGATCAACGCAGGGCACGAGCACGGCGGCTTGCGCGGCATCGCGGCGGACGCGCATCTGCTGGAGCGTCGCCAACAGGGTTTGCGGCGGCTGTTCGACCGACAGCGCAGCGTACGTCGCATAGATGGCGGATTGATCTTCCCACCAGTCGGCCATTTCCGTGCACGCGGTGACCGGAGTCGGCGGGATCACCGTGACATTTTCGGGCGTCGCCGTGGGGACGGGAACCGGCTGACCTCCCGCGGTGTCGGTGGTCGGCGCGGCAGCGGCGGCGTCCGTCGGCGGCGGCTGCGTCGGCACCACGACTGGGGCATCGGTAGGCGGCACGCTCGTCGGCAGCAGGCTGATCACGGGGACGCTGGCGCGTGAAAAGTCGATGATCTTGACAATGCCCGCCGCGCTCAGGCCAAAGGTGATGCCCACGCCGATGAACAGGAAGATCAGCACGGAAACCAGCGCGATGCCGATCACGCGGAAAATGCCGCCGATGAAGCTGACATTCCCCGGCACGCCGGACGAGCGCTTCTCGCGCGGCTTGTCCTCGTCGGCGTCCTCGTCGGGCGCGACATCGTCGAGAAAACCGCGTTCGTCGCCAAGTTCCTCCTCGCCGCCAAAGTCGCTGCGCAGGGAATCGAGGCCGTCGTCCTCGTCTTTTCCGCGTTTATACATATTCTCTTCTTCCTTCTTGTGTGCCGTAATCTAAGCCCAATCGGAAGCGCTGCCCGTAGGCGCGGAGCATGGGCACGCCGAACAACAGCAGGACGACCAGCGCGTACATGAACAGCGACGCACCGCCGCCCGCAAAGACTGGTGCGGTCGCGAACAGCGTCGAGGGCGCGTTGCCCAGCGCATGCACGCCGACCACCAGAAACAGGTTATCGGTGCGGAGGTAGATGATGGTGTAAAGGAAGCCCCAGCCGAGCAGGAGCAGCAAATCCGGCGCGATCTGGTCGAGCGACATGCCGAGATACAGGCGATTCGGGATATGCGAGAGCGCGAACAACCCCTGCGAGATCAGAATCGCCGCGCCCAAACGCCACCACGGGCGATGCCGCCAGCCGTCGAGATGCAGGTAGATCTGCGGGAACAAAAAGCCGCGATACGCGATCTCTTCGAACAGCGCGTTGCCGATCACCTGGGCGAGGATCAGGCCGATCATCATGTTGGCGTTGCTCACCCATTCCGGGTTGAGCGTGACCGCGCCGTAGGTCAGCAGGCTGAAGACCAGATGCACGATCTGCGCCATGCCCCAGAAGCCAAAGGTGTAGATGATGCCCATCGGGATATGCGACGGGATCAGGCCGACGTCGTAAGGTCGCAGCCGCCCACGTTGTAGAATCATCCAACCGACGAGCAGGCCGATGAAGACCACATTGACCAGCAGCGATCCGGTCAGCAGGCCGCCGGTCGCCGACGCCAGCGGGCTAAAGGCATTCCCGGCGAAAAACACCAGGTTGACGACCGCCGCCAGCGCAAAATGCACCCCGATGAACGCCATCAAAATTCTGCGTTGTGTCTTGCGAATGCTCAACGTTATCCCCGAAACGGCAAAAGAGGCGCAGCACCATGCTTCGCCTCCCCGTATTTTACCGCAACTTTGAATCTGCGTGACGGAATTTACCTGAATGCTTGGGGTGTCCGTTTCTCACCTCACCCCCGACCGGGGTAGGTTAATCAATTGTAGGGAGGTGGCATGAGGCGATTTCTGAATCGGCGTTTTGTTTAACCTCACCCCTAAATCCCCACTCCCAAGGGAGAGGGGACTTAAGAACACTGTTTGTCTCCCCTCTCCTCTAGGAGAGGGGCCGGGGGTGAGGTTAGGTGCTTGGGACTATTCGCCCGCCAGCGTGAGGACGGCGCGCATCTGCACGCCGGTCTCGCCCAGGCGCCCATAGCTGATCGAGCTGTTGTCGACCAGCCCGGTCACGAGGCCGAGCACCTGACTGATGTCACGGGCGTCGCTGGAACCGGTGCGCGCGAAAATGCCGACCAGCGGCGCGAGATTGGCGCTCGACTGGTAGAGCAGGCTGTAGCTGTCCGCCACGAAATACTGCGCGGCGGCTTGCCAGTGCGGATCTTGATCCAGCCCCACGCCGGGGTTAAGCGCAGCTTCGACATAGCGGCGCGTGCCGACCGTGAACACCTCATCGGTCACGGCGAGCAGTAGTTCAATGTGATCGCCGCTGAAAGGATCGGTTTCCATGCTGAAGACGATCACGGGCGTACCGTTGTTATCCTCGAACGCGATGTCGAGGTTGTCGATGCGCTCGGTCGGCAGGTCGCCGAGGATGGTGTTGAGGTTGTCGCGGAGCTGCGCGGCGGTCGCCGTGTCGGTAACACTAAACGTCAGCGCGAAGTCGAGCAGCAGTTCGGGTGAGACGAGGTCAAAAGCGGTGTCCGCGCCTTCTGCCGCCGGGTTAACGCCCGCGTAGATCGCATACGTCCCGTTGAGCGCGGGCAGAAGCTCGCGCTGCAAGTCCAGCCCGGTCAGGCCGCGCACGAACAGCTCGATCAGCCACAGCCCGGTTTCGAACTGCGCCATATCCACATCCGAGCCCTGCATGGCCAACAGCGGTTCAAGCTGCGCCAGCGTCGCGCTGTACGAATCGGCGAAGTTCGTGCCGAGGATGACGAGCGGCGTCCCCGCCGGGAGGCGGCTGACGATGCCGAGATCGAGCGGTGTAGTCATGCCGCCCGTGACGTTCAACGCGGCGCCGGTGGCCGCCGTCACGGCGTCAATGGTGAGCGAATTGCCATCCACAATGGTGAAGCCGAACACCTGCGGTGAGATGTCATCGAGCGCTTGCAGAATCGCGATCTCGGAAGGGCCGACATTCTCAAGCTGCGACTGCGTGAAGTTGAGGATGCTCGGCGAGTCGATGTAGATCACCGCGTTGTAATCAGCGCCGGGCAGTTGGCCGATGGCTGTGGTGAACGGTTCGGCGACGCTCAGGGACGCGCTGACCGCGCCGCCTTCAGCGATGGCGGCAAAGCTGCTGGCGATCAGCAGCACGTCGTCGCGGAAGGCGAGGTGTGTGTTATCGCGCGTGCTCTCATAGGTGGTGAAGCCATCGCCCTGCGTCTGCACGTAGTCGCGCGGGCGCGTGACGCTCTGGAAGAAGGCTTCGGCGGCTTCGCGATCGGTGAGGCTGATCGCGATCAGCGCGACGGGGTTGCGGAACTCATCCATCGTCGTCAGCGGGAGCAGACCGAACGCGGCGGTATCTCCCAGCCACGGCCGGAATAAATCCTGAAACGTCGCCCCGGTCTTGATCCCGCTCGCCACGGTATCAAGGGAACTGGTGAGGGAGAGTCCCCCGATTTCCGACACGCGCTGGAGCAGACCATCCAGCGTGCCGACAAAGTCGTCGTCGGTGCGGACGCTGGCATAGGCGACGCTGCCTTCCGGGAAATAGCCCGCGAGCGCGGTCAAATCCGTGACCGGAACGGCGGCAGCGGGCAGGGCAAACGCGCCTAAAAGCAGCGCCATTACGGTCAAAAAGAATAGTTTCTTCATCAGCTTTATCCTCTTTCACAAGGTCGTGAAACGTCGGTTGCCGCAGTGACTCCATCATAATACGACACTCGGGGTTGCGCAGTTCCAATGAATCGTGTGAATTTGCTGACAAAAACTCCCGCCGCAACCAACCAAAGATCGTTTACACTAGGGAACGGAACCGGATGACGCAGGATCTGTCGTGGCATGGCGGAAATTCACGGCGAATACCCCGAACAACGCACGGACACCCCAACTGAAGACGAACGGACGGCGTGGCAGTCACCCCGGGCTCGCTTTGGCCTGTTTGCTGGCCTCGTCGCGCTGATCGCCGCTCTGCTCATCCTCATCCCGCCGCCGCTCTCCGGTTACGGTTTTGTGCTCGTCCTCTTCGCCTCGGCAGCGGTCGTTTTACAACCACGGTTCAAACTAGGAAAGCTCTTGAAAGCAATTTCTCTTCCACACTGGCTGCTCGCCCGCCGCAACCTATTGGCTTCCGTTCTCGGCCTCACCGCTTTCGCGTTGATGATCGCCGCGACGCTCGATTTTCACTTTGAGAACCGCTTAGCTTATCTCGATCACGGCACGCTCAAAATGATCGTCGGGGCGCTGCTGTTGGGCGCGGCGGTCAAGCTGTCGACGCTCCAGCCCGCGCTGCCCGCGCTCACCACCGAACCGCTCTCGAAAGCGAACCGCTTCTGGTGGATTCCCGCGCTGCTCGGCGTGGTACTGCTCGGCGCGACCGCCGAAATCAACATGCGGCGCTTCGGCATCCCTTTTCTGCAGTCGGTCAACGTAAACGTGCAGATCGCGCTGTTCATCGCCGCGCTCGCCTTATGGGGCTGGGGGATGGGCGGCATGCCCCTCCCGCGGCTGCCGCGCTGGAGCCGCCGCGCTGTTCTGCCGCTGCTGGCCATTCTGATCTTCGCGTTCCTCGTGCGCGCCTTCGGTTTGAACGACACCATCCGCAGCATCATCGACGAGCTGCACTTCACCGACGGCGTGCAGCGCATCTTCTGGGTGCCGGATCTGCCAATGCTCACTTCGATGAGCGGGCAAGCGCCGTTCACGTGGCTGTATGCTTATACCGAATATCTGGCGATCCCGTTCACTGGCTGGACGTTCGCCGGGGTGCGCGCGCCCAGTGTGGTCTGGGGTCTGCTCGTGATCGTGCTGACCTACGGCCTGGCGCGCGCCCTGCTCGATGACCGCAAGACGGCGCTGTTGTGCGCGCTGATGCTGGCGGGCTTCGCGCCGTTCATTCATTACAGCCGCGCCGCGCTGCTGCACATCGCCGACCCGGCGGCGGGCATGATGGCGCTGCTGTTCGCGGCGCGCGCCCTGCGCTACAACCGCCGCATCGATTGGGCGCTGGCGGGCATCGGGCTCGGCTTAACGCAGTACTTCTACGAAGGCGGGCGCTTGCTCTTCTTCCCACTGATGATCGCGTGGCTGTTCGGTTTGTTCATCCTGCAGCGGGGCAAAATGCGCCCGTTTGTGCGCGGCATCATCGTCATGTTCATCACCAGCGCGCTCGTCACCGGCCTGTACTACGCCATCATCCTCAACAACAACGAGGCGTTGAGCGAGCGTATGAATGACTCCGGGTTGTCGCCTGAATACTGGGATAACTTGTTCAACGACGGTTTCGACTGGGAAGACTTTCATACGCTGTCGATCCAGTTTACGCGCCCGTTCGCCTCGTGGGTGGCGCATCGTGATCTGAGCGCCTACTATGGCGGTTCACAAGCCTTGATCGTCGATTACCTGATCCCGTTCTTCCTGTTTGGCGCGTTCTACCTGTTCTGGCGTATGCCATCGCCCATCTTTCTGATTCCGCTGTGGCTGGTCGCCACTGGGTTAGGCAATGGCCTGCTGCGCGATAACATGGTTTCCGTGCGCTATGTGCTCGTCATGCCTGCCATGGCGATCGCAATCGTCGCCGGGATTCGCTATCTGATTCCGTTCATCTGGCCGCGGCGTGCCGAGGCATTTCCCGAAGACGAACGCCCGCCCGAACGCCGCCTGCGCTATGCGCTTCCCGTGGTGCTGGTCGGATTCTTCGCGGTCGCGCAGGTCGATTACTACTACGGGCCGCATCTGGCCGAATTCAATGTGCAGATCCGCGATTTCAAGCCGTATCGCGACGGCGTCGATGTGGCGCTGCGCGCGGTGGAGTTCCCATCCAACACGCAGAGCATCATTGTAGGGCGTCCCGTGCACGATACGGGCGTGCCGCGCGCCTTGCTCGGTTATTTCCGCCATGACGCCGACATCATCGAGACGCACCCGCCGCTGCTGAGCTTCCGCCCCGACCAGATCAACCCGCGCTACCTGATGTCGCTGCAGCCGGGGCTGAATTACGCCTTCTTCGTCGAAGCGGATGATCAGGACACCATGCGCCTGCTGATGCGCTATCTGCCGGGAATTTCCGCGCCGCAGTTCAGTCTGACGGCTGCCATGCCCGCGCATCGCGAATACGTGCTGCTGTACTACCCGGCGACGGATACGCCGCCGCGCGCACCGCTCAAATAAGCGCAAACACGGGTCTGAGGAATCAAAAACGGGGGCAGATCGTCATGATCTGCCCCCGTTTAGTTGGGAAATCTTACGCGTTCGCGCCGACCGTCAGGTCGAGGCGCACGCCGGGGCTCATGGTCGAAGTGAGAACGGCGCGGCGGATATAGATACCCTTCACCGCAGACGGCTTGACGCGGTTGACCGCATCCAGCACGGCGTTCACGTTTTGCAGAATCTGGTCTTCGGCGAAGCTCGCCTTGCCGACGGGGATGTGCAGGTTACCGGTCTTGTCGTTGCGGAATTCCACACGACCGGCCTTGAGTTCCTGCACAGCGCTCGGCAGGTCGGCGGGCTGGACGACCGTCCCCGCTTTGGGGTTCGGCATCAAACCGCGCGTACCGAGGATACGACCGAGACGACCGACTTTCGGCATGATGCTCGGAATCGCGAGCGTCGCGTCGAAGTCGAGGAAGTTTTCTTTGAGAATGCGGTTCATCACCTCTTCGTTGCCGATGATGTCGGCACCCGCTTCTTGCGCCGCACGGGCTTCATCTTCGGTTTCGACGAAGACGAGCACGCGGACGGTCTTACCGAGACCGGCGGGCAGCAGCACGGTGCTGCGGACCTGCTGGTCACTGTGACGGGGGTCAATCCCGAGGCGGAAGTGCATTTCCAGCGTTTCGTCAAACTTGGCATTCGCCATCGTTTTGACCATGCTGACCGCTTCTTTAACGGGGTAGTAGTGCTGGCGATCGAAGCTCTTCAGTGACGCTTCGTACCGCTTGCCATGTTCAGCCATTGTTCAGTCTCCCGGTGGTGCGACGGGCACACGCCCTCCCACCTACTAAAAGTTAAAAGTTGAAAGTTAAAAGTTGAAAGTGATAAGTCAAAAGCACAGCACCGCCCGGCGCGACCACTTTTAACTTTACCCTTTACCCTTTTAACTAGTCGACAATCTCCACGCCCATCTGCCGCGCCGATCCTTCGATCTGCTTCATAGCGGAGTCGATGTCGCGTGTGTTCATGTCGTTCAGCTTGATTTCGGCAATTTCACGCACTTGCTTCTTGGTCAGCTTGCCGACCTTGACGGTGTGCGCGGTCGCCGAACCCTTGTCGATGCCAGCGGCCTTCTTGATGAGGAAGGTGGTCGGCGGGCTCTTGAGATCGAACTTAAACGAGCCATCGGTGAAAATGGTAATTTCCGCCGGAATGACTTCGCCCATACGCGCGGACGTGCGCGCATTGTATTCCTTGCAGAACGCCATCAGGTTGATGCCGTGCTGCGCCAGCGCCGGACCGATCGGCGGCGCGGGGGTCGCTTTCCCTGCGGTGATTTGCAGGGTCACGATAGCTTTAACCTTCTTTGCCATGAGTGATTTCCCTTACTTCGACCTTGCGGGGTCTTATTTTACAATAGGCGGCGCGCAGAATAAAGCCGCGGTTTAGACGTAGGGCAAATAAAAAGGACGAGGCATGCCTCGTCCCTACAAAATCGCTGTGCGAGCGGTTCCGCTTACATCTTCTCGACTTCGATGAAGTCGAGTTCGACCGGGGTTTCGCGCCCGAAGAAGTTCACCATCACGCGGACTTTCGACTTGTCCATGTCGATGGCGGCCACCGTGCCGGGGAAGTCGTTGAACGGTCCGCTGATGATGCGCACCTTCTGCCCGACCTTGAAGTTCACCTTGATCACCGGGCTGTCTTCCGACATGCGCTGCATGATCTGCTTGACTTCTTCCTGGCGCAGCGGCGTGGGATCATTGCCCATGCCGACGAAGCCGGTCACGCCGGGGGTGTTGCGCACCACATACCACGAGTCTTCGTCCATCTTCATTTCGACGAGAATGTAGCCGGGGAAGACGCGCTTTTCGACCGTACGCCGCTTTCCGTCCTTGATTTCAATTTCTTCCGCCGTCGGCACAATCACATCGAAGATCTTGTCGCGCATGCCCATGGTGTTGATGCGCTGTTCGATGGCTTGGCAGACCTTCTTTTCGTAGCCGGAATAGCAGTGAACGACATACCACAGCTTCTCTTGTGAAGCTTTAGGCGGCGCCAGCTCATCGAGCAGCATGGGCGCGTCATTGTCGTCCGACGCTTGATCGTCGAGGTAAATCGGCTCCGGATCGTAATCCGTACCGGGATCCTCGAAGGGATTCGTCTTCTTCTCGTCTTTCTTGACCATTACGTCCTCTAGCGTCTATATCCTGTCGGACGGTTCTGGGAGCGGTTGATCACCACGCCGATCACCGCCGCGATCAGCATGAAGCCGATCAAGACTATTGGGCTGTCCAACCCGATGCGGAACAGTTCGGTATACAGCAGCACGACCGCGCCCAACACGATCGCCGTCACGATGAGCGCCACGATCACGATAATCGTCAGGCGGATGGCTTCTTCGCGGGTCGGCCAGGTCACCTTGCGCAGTTCCGAGCGCACCCCTTCGATGTATTCACGGAGGTCACCCGGCAGCCGAGTCAGAAAATTCCCTTCACGGGGCTTCTGTTCAGGTTCTTCGACTTCAGTTTTAACAGGTTTTTTCGTGGGGGCATTGGAGATGACACGCGCCTTACCCGTCGAAGCGGAGGCGTCAGCTTTTCTTTGGAGCCCAAGACTCAGACGGCGGGGCTGGCGTCCTTCTTTTTGATCCCCTACAGTTTTATCGGCAGACATGAAATACTTTCTCCTCGGCAGTTCGCCGTCCTGTTATAAAAACACCGCTCAGCAAAGGCGGTGTTTGGGGTGTTCGAGCAGGAGCACAAGGATTCGAACCCTGAATAACGCTTTTGGAGAGCGTTGTGTTACCGTTACACCATGCTCCTAATTTGCGCCATAGTTATTTTACTACGGCGTAGAGACGCGGGTCAAGTCCGCTACTTGGTTTCCTTGTAGAGGACATGCTTCCGCACGATCGGATCGTACTTCTTCATTTCGAGACGGCCCTGATCATTGCGGCGGTTCTTCTGCGTGTAATACATGTGGCCGCTTTCGGTGCTCTTCAGCTTGACCAGAACGCGATTACCCTTCTTCGCCATCGTTCCCTACCTGTGTTTACTGTTATTGACCGTATGGAGGTGTATAAGCTCCGAACGAGATTTGAACTCGTGACCTTACCCTTACCAAGGGTACGCTCTACCGACTGAGCTATCGGAGCAAATGCCCGCTGGTGAGCGGGTATTTCTAGTGGGCCGGGCAGGACTCGAACCTGCGAAGCGCGTCGCGCAGAAAATTTACAGTCTTCCCCCTTTGCCGCTCGGGACACCGACCCAGATGGTATGTGGTTGTGTAGGTTCAACTTACCCTAAAACACGCGTGCTTCTCGCGAAACACTTGAGGTGATTATCTGTCACGTCAAAAAGAAAGTCAACACCAAATTCCCTAGGGGACGTGACTTTTCTGATTTGTCGAGACCGAGGATAGGAGTGCATGCACTCAATCACGTTGTTATAGAATAATAAGAGCCACTAAAGAGACTCGAACTCTTAACCTACCGCTTACAAGGCGGTTGCTCTGCCATTGAGCTATAGTGGCGCATAATATTAGCTACCAAGTCTTGCCATCGGCATACCGCTTGCGCCGCATTAACTGCCGCTTGCCATTCTTCAAGATATTTCGTCGTCGATGCGTATGCGTTAAGGCATGGCAATTCGGGCAAATCAACCGCAGGTTTTCTTCGGTATTGTTATCGGTATCCCCATCCTCATGGTGAAGTTCAAGGGGAATAGGCCGCCCCTGCCACTGGGTCAGACCACAGTGTTCACACTTATGTTCGCGCCGTTCCAACAACCATTTGCGCCTCGTGCTATCCGTTTTGAGTTCTGCAAGTGCCATGTTCGCCGAACTCTTGGGATCATACACACGGCGCGCAATACAGTCATCACAATACTTGTTATGCCGCTCGCCCACTAAAGCACCGCAATGCTTACAGTGTTTTGGGCTGCGATTTAAACCCTTCGGAACTCGACCATTCGCCTTAGCGGCACAGGCCTTACCGCAAAACGTGTTCATTCGTTTTTCGAACGGTATCGGCTCATTGCACGATACACAGTATTTAGGGTTTGCTGCATATTCAGCGCGATCCATAGAAGACCCTGTGTGACAACGCCCTATAGTAGCCATTTTAAAGGTGCAGCCAGCGATGAAGGCGCGCTAGCAAGTTCATTGTAAAACGCGCGCAGACCGCTTGTCAACGCCCCGATCGTTGCGTATGATCATGATCAAGCGAACCGGAGAGACATCATGGATCTATATACGCAGCGCCATTGGACGCAGGATGAACTGCGCGCTGAAGGGTTTAACTTCTATCACCGCAAGAAAAACGTGATCCTCGCGCGCGAACTGCCCCCACATGAAGCGCCGAAGATCATCCATGTTGAATATGATACGCTCGTCGCCCCCGCCGGGTACATCATCTGCTACGACCCCGACGACGAGCGCGTCCAACCCACCATCGATCATTACCCGCAGCGCCCAGTCGAACCGGACGTGTTTCACAGCACGCATCGTCCGTGGGACGAACAGTGGACGCCCACCGCCGCGGAACAAGATTTGCTCGCCAACGGCTGCCTCCCCTACTACAAGGTAGCCGGCGTGTGGGCAAAAAAGGTGGCTGAGCCGACGCTCGTCAAGTCAAACGAGAGTCTGGATGCCATCACCGTGCCAGCGGGCGGATGGGTGCTGGTCGGCGCCAACGGCGAGCCGTACTCCACCACCGACAGCGAATTCTGGGAACGCTACGAAGTGATATAACGGGCGATCTTCTGGGCGGCGGCGCGACCGTCGCCAATCTGCTGATCGAGTCGTTTGGCGCGGTAATCGCTGCCCGCTAAGGCCACACCGGCGGGCAAGCGACTCTCGATCATATCCATGACCGCGGTGTGCTCCGGCAAATAGCGCGTCAGCGGATCACCCTCCGGCCAATACGCTGCCCATTCGACCACAGGCGGCGCGGGGATTGCCGCCTTCACCCGGTCGAGCGCTGCTTCCGGCGTCTTGATTGTCTCGTCGAGGCGTACACCCACGCGCACCAGCACATGATCGGCGGGGACGCGCTCCGGCAGGATGAAACTTTCCACGAACTTGAAACCGTTTAATTCTGGCAGCGTCGGCAAATCAGCTTGACGATAGCCGAGCGACACGCGCACCACCGGATCGTAACGGTAGTCCAGCAATGCCAGCGCAATTTCGGGATCGAGCGAGTACAGCAGGTGTTCGGCGAAGCGGGCGGGCGCGGTAACGATCACAGCGCGGGCGTCGAGCATCAGCCCATTTTCGAGGCAGACGCCGAAGCGATCGGCGTCGAGCGGGCCGATACTGCTCACGGCCATACGGCGCATGATCGGCGCGGCGAGTTTTGCGGCGAGCGCATCGACGAGCGTTTGCGTGCCGTCGCGGAAGTAGACCAGTTCACCGTCGCGGTAGCGCCCATACGAAACGAGCGCATCCGCAAGGCCGAGCGCTGGCAGGAAGTCCCACTCACCGTACTTTTCGAGCAAGAACGCGCTGCCATCCAGCGTGAAACCGCCGCGCTTCTCGGTGGCGATGCTCCCGCCAAAGCGTTTCTTGACTTCGATCAGCGTGTAAGGGATGCGCTGGCGTTCCAGTTCCCACGCCGCCGCTAATCCGGTCAGCCCACCGCCGATTACGACCACATTTGCCATAGCAGTTCTCAGTTCACAGTCTACAGTTCACAGTAAAAGCCAAACTGCCTTCACTGTAAACTGTGAACTGACGACTGTAAACTCCTAAGCGCCAAACTTCTGGAAGCGGCTGGCATGACCCAACGCCAACTGCATCAGATCGACCGCGGGGAACTGCCCCAGCGTGCCGTTGACGCATTCGCGTTCGCCGAAACCCTGCACGCGACCGGGCATGGCCGTGCGCGCCCACAGGATCGTCGGGACAGGATGCCAGCTATGCGCCTTGTAGGCGGCAGGCGTGGAGTGATCACCCGTGATGATGATCACGTCCGGGTTGAGCGCCAGCAGCTTGGGCAGTTGCCGATCCACTTCTTCGATGATCTGCACTTTGGCGTCAAAGTTGCCGTCTTCGCCGCGGCTGTCGGTGTATTTGACGTGGCAGAACACGAAGTCGTGCTGATTCCACACTTCCGCGACCTTGTTGAATTCGTCTTCAATGGTGTCGTGCGCGTCAGTCTCGATGATGTTCATGCCGACGAGACGGCTCACGCCCTTATACATCGGGTACACGGCGACGCAGGCCGCGTTCAGCTTGTAGACTTCGCTGTATTTGGGCAGGTTGGGGTCGGTGGCGACGCCGCGCAGCGTGCACATGTTGGCGGGTTCCTGACCGCGCAGCACTTCTTTGGCCGCCGCCAGCCACTGGTTGAGGAGGGCTGCCGTCTTTTCGCCTTCCGGAGCGCTGGCGCGCGCGGGCAGCGGCGCGAGTCCGGTCGCCTGCGGGTCCGTGTCTTCGACCGCATCGCTCAAGCCTGCACCGCGCAGCACGAGCGCAAAGCGATAGCCCTCGCCCGCCTTCACCTGACATTCGACGCCGGGGATCTTGATCGTCTTCAGCAGTTCGACGCGCTTTTCGCCCTCTTCGGTCGAAATGCGGCCCGCGCGGCGGTCGGTGATGATGCCGTTCGCGTCGATGGTGCAGAAGTTGCCGCGTACGGCGACATCGCCCGCGCCGACTTCCAAACCGATGCCGATGGCTTCCAGCACGCCGCGCCCAATGTCATACACAATCGGGTCGTAGCCGAACAGCGCGAGGTGCGCCGGGCCGCTGCCGGGGGCGATGCCGCGTGCGACCGGGATGCTCAAGCCGGTGCTGCCTTCGCGTGCCAGCTTATCCATGTTCGGGGTGTGCGCTGTTTCCAGTTCAGTTAAACCGTCTACCGTGCGCGGCAGACCGCCGAGACCATCCATCACGAGGAGGAGGATTTTGCCGCCCTCATCCAAGGCGAGTTTACGGGTCAAATCGAAATTGGCCATGTTGATGTCCTTCGTCAATACGTACAACGTCGCGTGATAATACCGCTTTCGACCCATAACCGCATATACTGAAGGAAAGACGTTAGGGGGAAAACCATGACTCAGAAGATCGCAGTGGTGATCATTCACGGCATCGGCAAACCACCCGCCGACTTCGCTGACTCCTTGATTGACGAAATCACCCGCCTATGCAGTCCCATAACAGGCGCGGATGTCATCATCCGTCCGATTCACTGGTCGCCCGTGCTGCAGGGCGAAGAAACGCGGCTGATCTCACGGGTGGTCGAAGGGGGCACGCTGCGCTTTCCCCGGCTGCGCGGCTTCATGATCGACTTCATCGCCGACGCTATCGCTTACCAGATCACGCCCTTTGACCGTACGGTCTACGATGCGATCCACGCGGTATTTGCGCGTACGCTGCGCGAACTGGCGGTCGAAGCCGGGCCAGAAGTTCCGCTGTGTGTGATCGCGCACAGTCTCGGCACCATCATCACCAGCAATTACCTCTACGACCTGCAGCACAAGCATTTGATTTCGGATGAAGTGCGCGCGCAAATGGCGGTTTCACCGCTGGAACGCGGCGAAACGCTCACGCTGATGTACACGATGGGCAGCCCGATTGCCCTGTGGAGCATGCGCTACCCGGAATTCGGCAAACCGATCACGTTCCCACCGCCGGAACTGAGCATCCACTACCCCGATATTCCCTCTGAGTGGGTTAATCTGTATGACCCGGATGATGTCGTGGGGTATCCGCTTAAAACGCTGAACGATCAGTACAATCAGGTCGTGACGGAGGATCGCGAGGTCAACGTCGGCAATGTCTTGGAGCAGTGGACGCCGATTTCCCACCTGCGCTACTGGGGCGACATGGACGTCATTCGCCCAATTGCGGATCAGATCGTCAAGGTGTGGGAATACTTGAATCCCGACCACGCGGACAACAAATAAACGCTTAGCTCGCCTGATAGATCGCGGCGGCGATGTCACCGAGCAGCGTCGCCGTGTACCCCATAGCGGGGCACGCCAGCGCCGGGTCATAGGCATAGACCATGCCGTCGCGCGTGCGCACCTGCAAGCCAAAGCGCCCGTAGACATGCGTCAGGAGATTGATTTCCCAAACCTCGCGCTCGGCATAGGGATATAAATGCACGGTTTGGGATAATTTGATGGAACTGTACAGCCAATTCGCGTAGATCGCGTCGAACGGGGGTGGCGCTTGGTGCGACGCCCGCGCGCGGATGAGATCGTAGATCAGGGCTTGCAGCATGTCGTGCATGCCCGCCGTCGCGAAGTCGATCTCGATCTCTTTGAGGTGTACGACGGGATTGATCTGGAGGAGTTTACTGCGAAACAAGCTGGCGAGGTCGGTAACTTCGGTCATCCATGCGCTGAGCGGGCGCGGCGTGCGGATCGCTTCCAGCAGGGCGGCGCGCACGACGTTCAACTCCGCGCCCGCGTTTTCGATGCTGCCCAACCCGGTGTAATCTTTCGGTTCGAACAGGTTGACGCCGAACGTCGGCGGAAGTTCATAGGTCTGCCGAAACTGCTTGATCGGCGTGAAATCGCGTACTACGCCTTCAATGACGAACTGCATGCTGGTCTCCGTCCCTGTGCCGCGCAAACTATAATCCATAATGCACGAATGGGATATAGATCTTTTGGAGTAACGCGCACGCCGTTTGTTCGGCAGGCTGCCCAGCGGTGAGTTGGACAGATCGTCTGAGAGCGGGCGGGCACGACGCGTGCAAATTTCCCGTAATTTGGCTATAATTCATACAAATTTTCAACTCAACAGACCGGAGCAGAGCGCACATGCGCGTTTCGATTTTACAAGATCAGCTTGCCAGAGGGTTAAGTATTGTTAGCAAGGCGGTCGATTCGCGCCCGACACTGCCCGTACTGGCGAACGTCCTGCTCATGACTGAGGACGCCCGGTTGAAGCTCGTCGCGACCAATCTTGAGATGAGCATCACCACTTACATCGGCGCTAAAGTGGATCGCCCCGGCGCAATCACGCTGCCCGCCAAAACCTTCGCCGAACTCGTGAACAATCTGTCGCCGGAGCGCGTCGATCTCACGCTCGACACCGCGACGCAAACCGTCAATGTGCGCTGTGGCACGACCAATTCCAACATCAAGGGCATCGCCGCGACCGAATTCCCACCCGTGCCCGAAAGCCAGGACCCGGACGTCGTGCTGCCCGCCAAAACCTTCAAGGCGATGATCATGCAAACGGTGTATGCGGCGGCGCGCGAAGAAGCCCGCCCGATCCTCACCGGGCTGTACACCGAATTCTCCGGCGACGTGATCACGATGGCGTCGGCAGATGGCTATCGCCTCGCCGTGCGCACCGCGCGCCTCGACGAACGCGTGCCGAAAAATCGCGTGATGGTCATTCCCGCCAAGACGATGGCGGAAGTCGCCCGCGTGATCACCGACGAGGACAAAGAGATCGGCATTACGCTGCCCGAAGGCCGCGACGGCGTGATGTTCTACTACGAAAGCACGGTGATCACGTCGCAATTGCTGGAAGGCAAATTCCCCGACTTCGGCGCGATTATCCCCAAGACGTACAGCACTGCCATGACGGTGTACACCGACGAACTGCTCAAGCAGTGTAAACGCGCCGAAATCTTCGCGCGCGACAGCAACTTCAGCGCGCGCATCTTCATCAAGCCCGCCAACAGTCCCAGCGAACCCGGCGAAGTGATGATCGTGGGGCGCAGCGCGGAACGCGGCGACAACGAAGGCATGATCGACGCGGCGGTCGAAGGCGAATCGATGGAGGTGGCCTTCAACATCCGCTACCTGATCGACGTGCTGAATGTGGTCGACAGCGAGCGGGTGATTCTGGAGAGCAACGGCGCGGCGCATCCCGGCGTCATTCGCCCCGAAGGGCGCGACGACTTTGTGAGCGTCATCATGCCGATGAGCTTGAATCGATAGGCGTGACGAATTGTAGTTGGTAGGGGCGAACCGGTGTGTTCGCCCTTTTTGATTCACACATACGATTCGGTATAGGGACGCGTAACGGCGCGTCCGTCTTTTGCAGCGGACGCGATGAAGAGGCTGTCTAAAAGGCACACAGTCATCTTGATGAGCGGGTTTTTGTAGGGACAAGGCATGAGGCTATTTGTGAATTGGTATTTTGTCTAACCTCACCGCTAAATCCCCTCTCCCAAGGGCGAGGGGACTTAAAAACCCTGCCTGTCTCCCCTCTCCTCTAGGAGAGGGGTTGGGGGTGAGTTCAGCATCTTCACCAATTGTGAAATACGCTCATGCCTTGTCGTCGGTATGCGTTTCTAGAAATTAGGACGCGGCATGCCTCGTCCCTACAGGTGACGCCCTGATTGGACACCCTCTGAATCACACCCCCATAAAGACATCGCTTGAGCTTGCCCTACATGACATTCATCTACTGCCGATGTGACCGCTGCTACTCATCCCCCACGCCGAAGCGTGCCACAATCAAGAGAAAATTGGTTTCTCCGGGAGTGATGGCGATGACCACCCAACGTTCACGGCGACCGTTCTTATTACTCGTGCTGCTCTCCGCAGTGCTCCTCTTCACCGCCTTTGGCGGCATTTTCGGCGGTATCCAGCTCATCAACGACCCCACCGGCAGCAGCATGAACATGCCGCTCAGCGCGTTGGAACGCACGCCGTTCCGCGATTACACGCTCCCCGGCTATATTCTGATGTTTGTGTATGGCTTCGGCGGTGTGCTCAGCGTGTACGGGTTATGGACGCGGGCGCGTTTGCCCTATGACACGCTCGTCAGCCACTGGACGCACGAATTCTGGGCATGGGATACGTCGCTGCTGCTCGGCTTTGTGCTCATGATCTGGCTGACGTATCAGGTGATCTTCTACCCAGCCTTCGCGCCCATCCAGTTGGTGATGTACGGCGTGGCCATCCTGATGATCGGCCTGCCGCTGCTCGACCCGCTGCGCGACTATTTCCGCGAAGAGGCGTAGCCACCTATTTCCGACCCCACCCCCGGCCCCTCCTCGAATTCAGGGAGGGGAGCAAACATCGCTTGCAATGTCTCCCCTCTCCCCGCTTGCGTGGGAGA
Organism: Anaerolineae bacterium; assembly: GCA_041916315.1. Classification (GTDB taxonomy): domain Bacteria; phylum Chloroflexota; class Anaerolineae; order Aggregatilineales; family Phototrophicaceae; genus Flexifilum. The sequence goes on along the minus strand of JAYRZU010000112.1, from coordinate 92,472 downwards.
GGGGTTGGGGGTGAGGGGTGAACAGCACCTTATCCCTACAACGGCGTTTTGGTCCGGCTTACCGGCAATTTCGCACATAGGCGGTCACGTCGTATTCCGGGCGGAAGTCACCGTTATCCGGTCGCTGATACAGGGCCAGCGCCGGATCGTTCTGTTTATAGCTGTGGATGGTGGCGCGGGTCGCGCCGTGCGCCTGTAAGCGCCGCAGCCCTTCGAGCAGCACTGCGCGTCCCAACCCTAAGCGCTGAAAATCGGGATGCACGCCGAGCGGTTCGACCTGACCCTCGTCGCCAAGCTGCCACACGATGCAAAACGCCACCGGCCGATCCGTCGGATCGACGATGAACAGGTCGAGATCGGGGCGATACGTCGGCATGGTCAGCGTGCGGGCGCGCCAGCTTTCACGCATATTCTTCGAGCCGAACGCCGTCTGGTGCAGGTCGACATACGCCTCGACCTGCCCGTTCATCGGACGCACCGCGAAACCCTCCGGCAGCGGGACAGGCGGGATCGGCGTGTCGAGCGGACGGGCGAGGTGCACGATATCCCAATCGGCGTCATGCTGGAAGCCGTGCGCTTCCACCACCGGGATGTGCGCGGCGCGTTCCGGCGACAGATAGACGACGAGCGGCAGTTCGTCGGCGCGCTCGTGGGCGATGGCCGTCATGCGCTCTATCCCCCACGTGAGGATCTCCGGCAGCAAATGATCGGCGCCCAGCGCAAAGGTATAGTCGAGCGTGAACCACGGCATTTGCAGCATGGCGACGGCTTGCAGTTCGCCGTCACGCTCCCATACGCGCACATTCGCCGGGTCTTCCAGCGACCACGACGCCAGACGGTAAGGCAGATCGACGAGATTGGCGAATCCCTGCGGATGCGCGGCGAAAAACGCGGCTAACTGAGCTAAATCAGCGGCCATCAGCGGCCTCGCTTTCGAGTTGGTGTTGCTTGCAGGAAAATTCCAGACGATTGTAGGGGCGCACCTGTGTGTGCGCCCGAAACTGGGCAGACACATTGGTCTGCCCCTACCTGAGAACATTCCTTAACCTAGTATTTCAGAATTTGTCCCCGGTGATGATTGTCGATCTTGGAAAAGGTCTTGCCGTAAGCATACGGATTGCCGTAGTTGAAACCATAGGGGAAGCCCATGTCAATCGCGCTGACCTTCTCCAGCCGCTCTAACTGCTCTGGCGTCAGCGACCAGTCGAGCACGGCGAGGTTGTCCTGCAATTGCGCCACACTGCGCGCGCCGATAATCGGGATGATCTGCGCTTTGTGCGTCTGCTGGCGAATCCAGTTGATCGCCACCTGCGACATCGGGCGCTCGCATTCCTGCGCGATAGCCTGCACCTCTTTGACGATGCTCATGGCCTGTTCGCTCAGCTTGAGGTGTTCGGGATTCACGCGCGTCGGCTCGCTGACTTCGCTCAGGAACTTGCCCGTCAGCACGCCGCCGTTGAGCAAGCCCCACGGCATGACTGCCATATCCCAGTAACGCGACATAGGCAGCAGTTCGCGCTCAATCGAGCGGCTGAGCAGCGAGTACGGCACTTGCAGGCCGACGAAACGCGCCCACCCGCGCAGTTCCGCCAGCATGTTGGCCGCCGACACGATGTAGGCGGGCGAATCGCTGATCGCCACGTACTGAATTTTGCCCTGCGCCACCAGATCATCCAGCCCGCGCATCACTTCTTCGACGGGCGTCATGTAGTCCCACATGTGTAGGTAGTACACGTCGATGCTCTCGATCTGCAAATGCTTGAGGCTGCGCTCGACCGATTTCATCATGTTTTTGCGGCTGTTGCCGCCAGAATTGGGATCGGTCGAATCGGGTTTGGTGAGCGTGTACTTGGTCGTGACCACAAACTGATCGCGCCGCCCCTGCAAAAACTCACCAAGCAGGGTTTCTGCTGTGCCATCGGTGTAGTTGACCGAACTGTCGATGTAGTTGCCGCCCGCCTCCGCGAACAGGTCGAACATCTGGCGGCTGACCTCTTTCGACGCGCCCCAGCCCCACGTATCGCCAAAGGTCATCGTGCCAAGGCACAGTTCCGAGACGCGAAGTCCACTTTTGCCGAGTAGTTGATAGCGCATACCCTCTCCTCATTGTAGTTCGTCGTGCATAGTGTACAGCAAGTCCCATGCCGATAACCTCCGTCCAATGGTATAGTTAGGGCAGATTTTGACGATTGGTGAAAGGACACGGCGCGCCTAAGCGCCATCACCCTCTATGAATATTCTTGTGATTGGCGGCACTCGCAACCTCGGCCATCTGCTCGTGCATCAGTTGATTGCGCAGGGACACCGCGTCTCGGTGTTCAACCGCGGGCTGACGCGTGATGAACTCCCGGAACAGGTGGAACGGCTGCGCGGTGACCGAACGAAGAAGCAGCAGTTGGCGCGGGCGCTGGACGGCAAGTCCTTCGACGTGGTGATCGACAACGCGCTCTACAAGCAGGAAGAGGCCGAAGAGATCGCCGCGCTGCTCAAAGGGCGCGTGGGGCATTACCTCTTTTTGAGCAGCGGACAGGTGTATCTCGTGCGCGAAGGGGCGGCGCGGCCCTTCACCGAAGACCAGTACGCTGGTCGGCTGATGCCCGCGCCCAAGCCGAACACCTACGGCTACGAAGAATGGCTGTACGGCGTGGATAAGCGCCGAGTCGAAGATGCGCTGCATAAAGCGTGGGAAACGAACAAGTTCCCGTATACCTCGCTGCGCCTGCCGATGGTCAACAGCGAGCGCGATCACTTCAACCGACTGTACAACTACGTGCTGCGCCTCAACGACGGCGATCCGATCCTCGCGCCCTCCACGCCGAACTTCCCGCTGCGCCACATCTACGGCGGCGACGTGATCCGCGCCCTGCTGCTGCTGATCGAGACGGGCAAGGGCAAGGGGCAGGTCTACAACATCTCGCAGGACGAAACGCTGACGCTCGAAGAGTTCCTCGGCATCGTGGGCGACCTGATGGGCGTGCAGCCGCAGGTCGTGCGCCTGAAGCGCGATCTGCTGGAAGCGAACGGCTTCCTGCCGGACTGCTCACCGTTCAGCGAGCGCTGGATGAGCGAACTCGACAACACGCGCAGCAAAACCGAGCTCGGCATGACTTACACGCCCGTGCGCGAGTATCTGGAACGCATTCTACGTTACTACGCGGAGAATCCGCCGCCCACGCCGCGCAGCTATCTGCGCCGCCGCAGCGAACTACTGCTGCTCGAACACAGCAAGCCGATGGCGTAACGGTTAGCCGTTAGCCCTTAGCCATAAGCAAAAGACGGGCGATCCGAGGGTGGATCGCCTGTTTTATGTCTCGCGGCTATCACTGTCTCAACTCCAACAGGCGCTGATACTGCCAATCCCGTTCGCGCATAACCATAGCCTCGGCCTCGGCATCTTCAGCGGTAGCTCGGTAAATCGCCTGCAAAGCATAGATCGCCGCACCGATGGCATGCACAGGGACATGAGCAGTCGCCACCGCCTGACCAGCCGCGCGGGCAGCGGAACGCGCCGCGTTATCCTCCCCGACCTCACGTGCCGCCGCATGCGACCCGAGCGACGCGCCCCGGATCACCGCCATTTTGAAAACGCCCGTGTCGATCCACGTTTGCAGCGTGGCGAGCGCGTTCTGCGGGCGGTGATCCTGCGGGGCATGCTGTTCAAAGTAGGGCAGCACGCGTTCGGCACACTCAATCGCCCAGGCCGCCAACACCTTCTGATCGGTGTGTTCGACCAGCTCCAAAAAGTAGGCTTTGTGCGGAACAAGCGAAAACTTGGATTTCTTCATGCGCTCATCTGCCTCAGCACATCGATAGATGGATTTAGGACAAGCGGACGCGATAAAGAGGGTGTCTAAAAAGCCCCTCACCCCCAACCCCTCTCCCACGCAAGCGGGGAGAGGGGAGGCACGGCGCGTCTGCTGTCTCCCCTCCCTGAATTCGGGGAGGGGCCGGGGGTGGGGTCGGAAACAGCGGACGCGATAAATCGCATCCCTGCGCCGGACTATGCCAGCAAGTACTGCGTCTCCATGACCGTCTCGCTGATGCTGCCGTCCGCCGTCCGTTCGACCTTGTAGCCCTTCGCGTTCGGGCGCGAGCTGACCACGCGCACCAGCTCCCCGTCGATGTAATGCCCCGCCGCGCCATCATCGTAGGCGACGCCCGCGATCATCTCCCCGGAGCCGATCAGCGTGTGATAGGTCGGACGCCGATTCACTTCGCCATCGTAGTGCGGCGAGCATGCGCCCTTGAGGTAGCCGAGGCAGGGCAGCAGAGTCAGCGCGCCGGGAATCGAATCCGTGCTCCCCTGCTCAAACCAGCAGATGCACCCCGCGCTGATCCCCGCTAGCACGATCCCCGCGTCGCCCGCCTGCCGCAAAATGCGATCCAGTCCCCACTCCCGCCACAGCGCCAGCATCGACTTGGTGTTGCCGCCGCCCACGTAGATCACGTGCTGGCTCATCAGGTAGTCTTCAATATCTTTGGTGTGCGGCTGAAACAGCGACAGATGTGACGGGATCGCGTTCAACTGCGTGAAGGCGTTGTAGAAGTTGATGATATAGTCGCGCGCTTCGCCGCTGGCCTGGGACAGGAAGCAGACTTTCGGACGCTCGACGGTCGTTTGCTGGAGGACATAGCGATCTAAGGCGAGGTTGTCCGGTTCCATCGAAAACCCGCCGCCGCCCATCGTGATGATTTGCTGCATTTAAAATCCCTGTATTGCTAGAGTAAGCTATTGGTGTTCAATTGCTCTAAAGATCAGTTGTTCGAGAGATGCTTGAGATAACCAAGTTTGATCTACACCAACTGCAAATAGGAACTTTTGCAGTACCCCCATCAGTTCCTCTAAATGCTGTGGCGTATCTTCCATCAACTCTACTATCAGCCGTGAATGGTTATGAGCATCATTCTTTACAAACAGCCCTAACAATCTCCCTTTGCTATCGTAGCACGCCTTATACATGTGGTTTTCAATGTCAATCGGTTCGAGATATGCAACAAGATCGCTTATAGATTTGAAGACGAGAATATCATTGGGCGAACTAACGACTATAGGAAGTTCTATATCTACCATCGCATTTTCTCTGGTTTCTCGCCAATTAACTTCTTTTATGAATTCCTCAAAGCCGTTTCAGCAGTTTTTCGCGAAGTCCGTCTGTCGGATTACGCCGTTCATCTTCCAGACGTAGTTCTTCCATGTGACGGTCTCGTTCTTGCAAGTAGGCATCCATTTGCGCCTGATTCGCTAAATAGTAGCTAATGGCAAAATAGACATCAGTCAACTTCAGCGTTGGGAAGCCTTCTTGGATATGTTCAGGTGAATCACCTAGTCGATAGCGATCAATCACCGTATCAATCGGGATGCGGGTGTTCGCCATATAGATGATGTCGTTCTGCACGCGCAGCGGTACGGCGACTGTTTCAGCTACATTCACGACCATCGTCCCTAACCTTTCCACTCTCACCCTCTATCATAGCATTTTCTCGCCGCTCTGCGGTTCACAGCTTCCAGAACTATAATCACGCTTGGTGCTGACTGATCCGGGGATGCCATGACCAGTATCGAAGTTCGTTCGGCAGCCTACGCCGATGTTCAAGCGTTCCGTGAACTCTATCGGCAGGAGGCCAACGCGCAGATTGTGCGCGATTCGGCGTTGGTGCGCGGTTTTGCCCAGGCCTACCTCCTGTGGGTCGATGGTCGGCTGGCGGGTTATGGGACAGTCGGAACGCGCTACAACACCGGTCATGTACTCGAATACTATGTGGTGCCGCCCTTACGCCGCCACGCCTTGCCGATCTTTCGCGAACTGCTCGCCGTCAGTCAGGCGACACATATTCAGGCGCAGACCAACCTGCCGCTCATGCTGCTGATGCTCTATGACTGCGCGCAGCACATCACCAGTGAGGCGATTCTGTTTCAGAATGCGGCTGAGAGCCATTTGGAGTGTCCGGAGGGGATGTTTCGGCGGGCGACGGCGGCGGATCAACCGCTGATCTTCCCGCATACACAGGAACCCGTTGGCGAATGGGTCATCGAGACGGAGAGCGGCATTGTGGCGACGGGCGGCTACCTGACGCACTATAACCCGCCCTACGCTGACATTTTCATGGAAGTCTCGCCAACGGTTCGGCGGCAGGGGTACGGCAGTTTTCTGGTGCAGGAGCTGAAGCGGGTCTGCTACGAGGCCGGGAAGAAGCCCACCGCCCGCTGCAGCCCGGATAATCTGGCCTCGCGCCGAACGCTCGAAAAAGCGGGCTTTCTGCCCTGTGGGCGGCTGCTGGTGGGTGAAGTGTCAGTCGCTCATTTGTGAGCGTCTCGCTTGTTTTTGGCGCCGACTGCCATGTCCCTGTGGCTGCATTATTCGCAGAATCAGCCAGAACGAGGCGTATGGGATTGCTGGCTTCGAGGTTAAGTTGTTTCGATCAGCTTGTCGGCGCGTGGGCGACAAAGCGCAAAATCTCGGCTTTGGTTGGAATGACTGGGTTTGGCTTAGCGAACCGTCCGACACACTGCATCCCGGCTTTTTCCATGACACGCGCTGAGGCTGTATTAGGCACATAGCATTCGGCAAAAACCGTCTGAGCCTTCAGTTCGGTGAAAGCAAAGGTGAGCAGAGCTTGCACGGCTTCGGTCATATAACCACAGCCCCAGTAGGCGCGGGCTAATCCGTAGCCAAAATCCTGATCGCCTAACTCAGTTCGGGACGACCGTCCGATGCCGATCCAGCCCATGACTTCGCCCGTGCTCCGCAGAATGATCGAGCAGTTGTGCGACAGGCGCGGCTGACGGCGGTTATGCGGAATCGTAGCCGTGATCCACTCACGCGTCTGCTCCGGCGTGTCGGGGCCAAAGTCCATGAAGGCGACGGCTTGCGGGTCAGAGCGAAAGGCGTGCAGCCCGGCAAAATCAGCTTCTTCAATATCGCGGATCAACAAACGTTCGGTAATGACATCCATGGGATTTTCCTGCAGCCGCCAGATGTACAGAGTATACGTAAAACACGGCAGTTCCAGTATGTTAGCAGTCAAGAATCAAAAAGGGCGACCCCGTATGAGGTCGCCCTTTTGAACCCGCCCGCACAACTCCCCTCTCCCTTGGGAGAGGGATTGGGGGTGAGGTTGAGTTTTAGTATTCCGGCATCTGCGGCGCAGGCGCAGCGGATTCCTTAACCGGGACATCGGTGATCAGCACTTCGGTGGTGAGGATCATCGAGGCGATCGACGCCGCGTTTTCCACCGCACCACGGGTGACCTTCGCCGGGTCGGGGATGCCCGCCTGGATCATGTCGCCGTACTGGTTGGTCATGACATTGTAACCGATGTTGTGATTGCCCTGTTCCTTCTGCTGGCGGCGCACTTCCTGAATGACCACCGCGCCGTCGATCCCGGCGTTCGCAGCGATCTTCTTCATCGGCACTTCCAGCGCGCGGCGGACAATCTGCACGCCCGTGTTTTCATCTTCGGTTTCGAAGCGGACGCCTTCCAGCGAGGGGATCGCGTTCACGAGCGCGACACCACCACCGGGGACGATACCTTCTTCAACCGCGGCACGGGTGGCGCTCAGGGCGTCTTCCACGCGGTGCTTCTTTTCCTTCAGTTCGGTTTCAGTCGCCGCGCCAACGCGGATCACTGCGACGCCGCCCGACAGCTTGGCCAGACGTTCCTGCAGCTTTTCCTTGTCGTAGTCGCTGGTGCTGAGTTCGATTTCCTTGCGGATCTCTTCGATACGGCCCTTGATGGCCTTCTCATCGCCCGCGCCGTCGACGACGGTCGTGTCGTCCTTGGTCGCCTGCACCTTCGCCGCGCGACCGAGGTCCTGCAGCGTAACGGTTTCCAGCTTGCGGCCGGTTTCTTCGCTGATGACCGTGCCGCCCGTCAGGATGGCGATGTCACGCAGCATCGCCTTGCGGCGATCGCCGAAGCCGGGGGCCTTGATCGCGAGCACGTTGAGCATGCCGCGCAGCTTGTTCAGCACGAGGGTCGCCAGCGCTTCGCCGTCGACATCTTCCGCGATGATGACGACATCACGCTTGCCGATCTGCACGAGCTTTTCGAGCAGGGGCACGATGTCCTGCGCCGCGCTGATCTTCTTGTCGTAGATCAGGATGTACGGTTCTTCGACAATCGCTTCCATCGAGTCGGTGTTGGTGACGAAGTACGCGCTGATGTAGCCGCGGTCGAACTGCATACCTTCGACGTATTCGGTTTCGAATTCCAGACCACGCGATTCTTCAACCGTCACCACGCCGTCCTTACCAACCTTGTCCATGACTTCGGCAATCAGGTTACCGATTTCGAAGTCCTGCGCCGAAACGCTGGCAACGTTGGCAATTTCTTCCTTGGTGCTGATCTGGGTGGCCTGCGTCTTCAGGTTCGCAGCGATGGCTTCCGCCGCCGCCATGATGCCGCGCTTGAGCAGCATCGGGTTCGCGCCCGCCGCCACGTTCTTCAGACCTTCGTTGACGATGGCCTGCGCCAGAACGGTCGCGGTCGTCGTGCCGTCACCGGCGATATCGTTGGTCTTGGTCGCGGCTTCCTTCAGAAGCTGCGCGCCCATGTTTTCATACGGATCTTCGAGTTCAATTTCCTTGGCCACGGTGACGCCGTCGTGGGTGACGGTCGGCGCGCCGAACTTCTTGTCGAGCGCCACATTGCGACCCTTGGGGCCGAGCGTCGTCGAGACGGCTTCGGCAACTTTGTCGACACCACGCTGAAGACCGCGACGAGCTTCTTCGCGGAAGATAAGCTGTTTAGCAGGCATTGGTTATTCTCTCCTGAATGTTCGCTGGGTTATCGTGCGTCAAATAAAAACGACATTTACTCGATGATGCCGAGAATGTCGCTTTCCTTCATGATCAACAGTTTCTTGCCGTCCATCTTGATTTCGGTGCCGGCATATTTCGCGAACAGCACCCGGTCGCCGACCTTCACATCCATGTCGATGCGTTCGCCGTCTTCATCGCGGCGGCCAGCGCCAGCGGCGAGGACGAGGCCCTGCTGCGGCTTTTCCTTCGCCGTTTCGGGCAGGACGAGCATACCGCCAGCAATCGTTTCTTCTTGTTCGACCGGTTCAACGATGATACGATCCGCCAATGGACGAATGTTGAGAGCCATAAATGAAATCTCCTCTTGCAACACGCTTCTGGAAAGGGTTTTAGCACTAAGTCAGTGAGAGTGCTAAACCATCGATCAGAAATATAGCAAAACACCCTCAAAGCGTCAAGCATTTCTAGCACATTTCTTATACGAGTGCTAACGGAAAGACTTCACGAGCAAGCTTCAGCCTGTGGCGCTGCTTGCAACAATCGGAGGATGAATCGGGATGGTCGCTGCGCTTGCAACGGCGTCCGAGGTTTACGCCAAACCGCGAATATAGGTGGTAACGGCGTGGGCAAAGGCCGCGTCGAGATCCCCGCCGCGTCGAAACTGCCCGCTGAGTTCGAGCATCACGAAGCCATGCACCAGCGCCCAGCCACCGCGCAGCGCCGGGAGCGCCGCTTCCGCGCCCACCAGTCCCGCGACCGTCGCTTGCAGGGGCAGCGCCAGCGCCTCGGCGAAAGCGGGATCGAGCTGCAGACCGGGGATCGTATTGGTGAAGGCCAGTCCGTAGGTCGCCGGATTAGCCAGCGCAAACGCGCGGTAGGCGTGCAGCATGACGCTGATGCGGGCGCGCGGGTCGTCCGTGTGCGCGATGGACGACTGCACCTGCTCGACGAGCAGCGCGCCCGTGCGCTCGTTGACCGCGACGAGCAGCGCCATCTTGTTTTTGAAGTGGTGATACAGCGACGGCGCGGCGATCCCGAAGGCCGCCGCCAGTGACGCCAGCGTGAGCCGGTCGAGTCCTTCAGACTCGATCAGCTCACGGGCTTTCTCGGTAAGTTCAACGGCTTGGACTTGAGCGGGATAGGGCATGGTCTTAGACTCGCTGTAAATGCGTCGCTTTGAAGGCCGACGCGTATTTTAGCCCGTAGCCCACGGTGCGATCTATGCCAATGTGCGCAAACCAGATCGCCGCGAGCTGGATCAGCACCGGGTTGCTCAGCGCCACACCGACCAGCAGCAGGAACGCGGGCAGCAGATACATGTGCACGGCGTTGTAGGTCAGCGCGCCGAGGCGTGGATTAGCGAGATAGCCGACCATCGACAGATCCGGCGTGAACAGCAGCGCGACGAAGATCAGCCCGTTCCCCCCCTGCTGCCAGAACAACAGAATGGCACCGATGAAAACGACTAAGCCCTCCAGCCGCAGCGCCAGATTCGGGCCGCTGAGTGGAGCGCGGACGGTGGATTGTGCGGAATTCACTGGTTGAAACATGATTGACCTCGCAAAGACTAACGTGATTAGACTTCATAAGACTAATGATATTAGTCTTCATCGACGCCGTCAAGTAACAGAAAACAAACCGACCCGAATGGCGGTATTCGATGCTATAGTGAGCAAAACTATAAAGGTGTGAACATGAATCCGTTAGATGTACTGCGCTATGGTGAGGCAACCTGGCAGGCGGCGCTCGCACGCATCCCGCCCGCTGAGCGGGAACGCGAGGGCGTGTGCGGTTGGTGGTCGGTCAAACAGATTGTGGCGCATCTGGCCTCGTACGAAGTGCTGCTCGAAGAGATTTTGAGCGGCTTCACCGACACTCCGATCCCCGTGCCGCTGACAACCGAGCTGGGCACGGGCGGTCCGTATGCCTTCAACGACTCGCAGGTGGGGCTGCGGCAAACGTGGAGGCTCGACGCCGTGCTCGACGAATATGCTGCGGCGCATCAGCGGGTGCTGGCGGTCGCGCAGGGTGTAGATCCGGCCATCTGGTCACAGGTGGGGACGCTGCCGTGGTACGGGACCGACTACGCGCTCGATGACTTCATCGTGTACTCGTTCTACGGGCACAAACGCGAACACAGCGCGCATCTCGACGTCTTCGCGGATCGCCTCAAAGAAGAGAAGAAGATTTAAAGAAGCCAAGATTCAACGTCAAGGCGCCAAGACGCGAAGGCGCCAAGTTTAAATTGGTAGGGACGCGCTTCTGCGCGTCCGCTGCTCGCAGCCAATTGAACGTGTGTCCAGCGGCAATAAAAAAGTCGAGTTCTGATGGGGTTGAAGAAGCCGCCTATGGGTTGGCGTCATTGATAGGAATCGGCGGACGCGATAAATCGCGTTCCTACGCAACACATTGGGGTTGGCGAGTGCCTTATCTGGCTCCCCTCCCCGAATTCGGGGAGGGGCCGGGGGTGGGGTCAGTTTTTTAGTCCACGCCGCGCATACGGGGGTCGAGCGCGTCGCGCAGACCGTCGCCGAGGAAGTTGAACGCGAACATGATCAGGAACAGCGCGACCGCCGGGAAGATCGCTTGCGACGGGTACGACGTGATGTTGCGCGCGCCTTCCGCGATCATGCCGCCCCAGCTCGGCGTTGGTGCTTGCACACCCAAGCCGATGAACGACAAGAATGCCTCATACGAGATGTAAGTCGGGATAGTCAGCGTCTCCGCGACGATGATCGGGCCGAGGATGTTGGGCAGCATATGCCGGAACATGATGCCGCGCGTGCCCACGCCCATCGACCGCGCCGCTTCGATGTATTCTTTTTCGCGCACGGAGAGGATTTGACCGCGCACGAGTCGCGCCAGCCCCATCCACGACGTGAAACCGACGCCGACCGCGATGAACAGCATGCCGCCCATCGCCGCATCTAATCGACCGAGTTCATAGGCGAAGGTCCCCGGCGCATTTTGCGCGGTGCTCGACCGGAAGAACGCCATGAGCAAAATGATCAGCAGCAGCGTGGGGAAGGCGTACATGATGTCGACAAAGCGCATCATGATGTTGTCCGCGCGCCCGCCGAGGTAGCCAGCGATTAAGCCGAAGGGAATGCCGACGAGCATCGCCGAGAGTGGGCCGATGAAGGCGACCGCCAGCGAGACGCGCGTCCCAAAGATGATGCGGCTCAGCAGATCGCGCCCCAGACCATCCGCGCCAATCGGGTAGGCATCGTTGATCGGCACATAGCCGCCTTCATCACGCGGGCGCATGCTGGGGAACAACTGCGTCACCCAGCGGGGCGCGGAGTTGTTATCCGCCAGCACCTGCTTGTCCGGTGATTTCGGCGCGAGGACGGGCGCGAGCGCCGCGACCAGCAGGGCTGCGATGATGATGAAGAGACCCAGCACCGCCATGCGATTGCGCCGCAAGCGCCGCCACGCATCCACCCACAAGCTTTCACCCTGCGGGCGGCTGTCCAGTTTGGCCACACCCTGATTTTTACTCTGTTGTACGACAGCCATCGGATGCCTCTCGACTTAATAACGGATGCGCGGGTCAAGCCACGCATAGAGAATGTCTACGACCATGTTGGCGAGCACCAAAAAGCCTGCGTAGAGCAGAATTGTGCCCATGATGACGGGATAGTCGCGGTTGGTGACGCTGGTGACGAAGAAGCGCCCCATGCCGGGGATGCCAAAGATCGTTTCAGTGACGAACGTCCCGGTGAGCAGCGCCGCGAACAGCGGGCCGAGCACGGTCACGACCGGGATCAGCGAGTTTTTGAGCGCGTGAAAGAGCACCACTATCCGTTCGCTCAAGCCTTTGGCGCGAGCGGTGCGGATATAGTCTTCGTTCATGACTTGCAGCAGGCTGGCGCGGGTCAGGCGGGCTAACAAGGCCGACTGCGCGAAACCGAGGGCGAACGCGGGCAAAATCACGTTCTCCGGTTTGCCCCACCCGGAGACGGGCAGCACGTGCCACTGTACACCAAATAAGTATTGCAGCAGCGGCCCCATGATGATCACCGGGATGGACACGCCAATAATCGCGACGCCCATGCCCGTATAATCGTAGATGGTGTTGCGATTCAGCGCGGCAATGATGCCCGCCGGAATGCCAATCGCCATCGCCACCATGAGCGCCGCCGTGCCGAGCTGGAGCGAAATCGGCAGGTTTTCCTCAAAAATATTGTTCACCGTGCGGCTGCGGATACGCAGCGACGGGCCAAAATTCATCCAGCGAAAATCAGTATCAGGTCGGATAAAGTCGAGGCGGATATTGATCAAATAATCGTCGACAGCGGACGGGCGGAAGGTCTCGTCCGTGATGCGGGGGACGACGATATCACCGATCCACTTGAGATACTGCTCCGGCAGCGTCCCCGTCAGGTTATATTTTTCTTCCAAGGCACGGAGGATCGTTTCTGGGACGCCGCGTTCGGTCGCGAACGGTCCCCCCGGCACCAAGCGCATCAGCCCAAACGTGATCGCCGAGACGACGAACAGCACCAACAACAACCACAAAAACCGCTGCGCTACAAAGCGTGCCATAGTGCGACCCCTCACTGAGCATGAGGGACATGCACAACTGTCATGTCCCCCGTGAAAAACTTTCTACCCGCGTCAGGCAAGGCAGAGCGTGTTTAAAAACCCCTCACCCTCGCCCCCTCGCCCCGCTTGTGTGGGCGAGGGGAAATCTGTCGCCCCTCCCCGAATTCGGGGAGGGGCCGGGGGTGGGGTCGGAACCTGACTTTCTTCAACACGCTCCGGCCTTGCCCTTACAACTAACTTTGCAGGCTGTCCGACCGAATTAGTCGGTCAGGTCCCACTTTTCGTAGTATTCGCGGGTGATGTTCGAGTACGTGCGGACGACGTTCGAAGCGGTCAGATCGTTCGTCACATAGTAGTAGATCGGGGCAATCGCCGCGTCCGTGTTGACGAGGATGTTGTCCGCCTGCGCGTACAGGGCAGCACGTTCCGTGTTGTCGGTCAGCAGGAAGGCCTGATCGATGAGGCTGTCGAATTCCGCGTTGCTCCAGTGCGTGTCGTTTTCTTCGATCAGATCGCTGTGGAACGGCACGTCATAGTAGAAGTTGTGCGCATCCGGATAGTCGAAGCACCACGCGGCACGGTAGACCGGGTAGTTGCCACGCTGATCGAGATACGTCGCGAAGTCGGCGGTGGTGATCTGCGCGTTCACGCCGAGGTTTTCCGCCCACATCTGCTGGACGGCCTGCGCGACCGACGCATGGAGCGCGCTGTCGTTGTGGTAGATGGTGATCTGGAACGAATCGGCGGTTGCGCCAACGTCGGCCAGATATTCATCCCACAGGGCGCGGGCAGCTTCGACATCGGTCTTGATGCCGAGATCCGGGAACTGTTCGCTGGTCGGGGCGGCCACGAGGCTCGGCAGCGCGAACAGCGAGGCGGGGATCTGACCTTCGCGGGTCACGTTGTCGACGATGGACTGGCGGTCAATCGCCATCGAGAAGGCGCGGCGAGCGCGGGCATCGTCAAACGGCGCGACGAGCGTGTTGAAGCCGTAGTAGTAGGTGCAGGTGCCGGGCGCAACGTGCAGCGCGGCGCTCAGAGCCGGGTCGCTGTTGATGCGATCAATCGAGGCGGCGGGGGCTTCCGAAACCTGCAGGTTGCCGGCTTCGAACTCGGTGAGCTGAACGGTTTCGTCGAGGAAGCGGAACTGCACTTCGTCGAGCGCGGGGGCGGGGATTTCCGGCGTGCCTTCCCAGAACGGATTCTTGATCATGGTCAGGCTGCCGCCGTCACCACGCACCCATTCCTTGAGGGCGAACGGGCCGTAAGTAACGATGTTTTCGGGGTCAATCCAGAAGTCGCCGAATTCTTCGATGATGGCCTGCGGCTGCGCAATCGCGAACCACTGGGCGTAGATCAGCGGGGTCGGAGCGGCGACCTGCGGAACGGTCACTTCGAGCGTCCAGTCGTCAACGACGGTGATGCCGACGGCATCGCGCAGCGCCTGCTGGTCTTCGGCGCTGGCTTCACCGGAACCGGCGAATTCCACGCCACCGGCCACCCACGGCGCCCAGACGAGCTGGTACGGCGCGGCGGTCACGGGATCGAGAGTGCGGAGCATGCCATAGGCAAAGTCCTGCGCGGTGACGTACAGCGGCGCGCCGCTGGCATCGGTCACCTGTTCGACCGCGCCCGAGTCGGCGTTGTAACGAACCCAAGAGATGTTCGGCAGAATGTTGAAGGTGTAAACCAGACCATCTTCCGACACGCTGTAGCTGGCCAGACCATTCTGAACTTCAACGGTTTCTTCGTGCAAGCGCAGCAGGCTCGGGAAGAGTTCGGTGATTACCTGAACCGACGGAACGTCTTCGGCCAGCGCGGGATCGAGCGTCGGAATATCGCTGGAACCCATCTGGCGCCCGGTCACGAGAATCTTGGGGCCATCTTGCGCCGCTGCACCACCGACGACCGCGAACAGCATCGCGACCAACAGCAGCAGAGCAGTCAAACGAGTGAACTTCTGCATACATCCTCCTAGAAAATTTTGTGGGAGCGGATCAGCAAATCCGCCAATTCCTAACGCGGTATTAAAATTGCTGCCTAGAACTTAACACGAGACGGGACACGTCGCAAGATCGCTCAGGCATGCTTGGATGTTCTACACACATTTACCCGCGATCCTGCGCGCTGGTTCAAAGTTGTGTCTTTGATTTCTGGCGTCAACGTACATTAGAATGGAGCAGCTTCTGGACGCTCCACCGAGCGTCTGCCGCAGTGAACAGGATCAGCAGACGCGCGCACGCGCGTCTCTTTTGAGGACAGTTAAGCGATGCTGAAAAAAATCGGTTTACTCTTGATCTTCACCGCCCTGTTGGCCAGCGGTCTGAGCGCACAGGCCGTCACCCCGCCCGCCTATCTGTGGGTGCGCGGCGACCTGTATCGCCTCGATCCCGACGCGCTGACGACCGAACCGCTGACCGCGACGGGCACCGTCTCGAATCCGGTCATCGCGCCCGACGGCGCCCTCATCGCCTACCGTCAGGCGTCACCGCTGGGTCTGGAAGCATTGGATCGCGTGCAGGCGGAGGGCGAAATCGCAGAGATTGACCTCCCCTCGGACATCCTGCTCCTCGATGTAGCGACCGATGAAACGCTCACCGTTGCCGGGCAGCCCAGCGATGCTTCGCTGTTCGTAGCGGGCGTCACGGACAAGGCGATTGTCCGCTCGGCGCCTGCCTGGTCGCCCGATGGCACGCGCCTCGCGTGGACGGAGTTCGACTTCGGCGTCGAGGTGCCGCGCCTGATGATCTACGACCTTGCCACCGCCACCACGACGGTGCTGCTGCCCGCCATCAATACACCGATCACGCAGGGACGCTCGCCGGAAATCCGCTGGGGTGAGGGCGTGTTCATCATCAACCTGTCAGCGGATGCGGCAGGCGAGCAGAGCTACCTGATGGTCAGCGAGGCGGGCACAATGACCGCCGCGCCGCGCATCGGCGCGGTTGCCGACGACTACGTGCTCGACTTCTACGCGGTGCAGGGTGCGAATCAGACCTATGCGGGGCTGTTCTACGCCTCTGGACGCTGGACGATCCTCGATACGCAGACGGGCGTTGGCGTGCCTTTCGCCGATGTGCCCCACCTGATCAGTCACGCGGCAGGTGCGGACTCGCTGCGCGTGCGCTTCGACATCACGCCGGATATGGGGATGTTCTGGGAAGTACTCGATACGACGATGGCCTATACCGGCGCGCCTTCCCGCGTGACGCTCGCGCCGGATGGTCAGGCGCTCGCCTTCATCGGCTACCCGACCTTCAACGGCGCGGCGATCTGGCAGAATGAGGAGATTACGGAAATCCCGAACACGGGCGAAACCGACGACGTATTCGAGGTCGGCGCAGTGTTGTGGGGCGCGACCGAATGGACGATTGACCTGCCGTAGAACCGGCCTCACCCCCGACCCCTCTCCGGGTGGAGAGGGGAGACAGCCGCAGTCGCCATTTTCGTAGGGACGCGCTTCTGCGCGTCCGCGGTTAGCGGACGGCCAGAAGGCCGTCCCTACAATGCCCTCCGAGCTTATGATCGCAGACGCCGCCGCACGGATGCCCACAGCCACGATAATTCTTCGATGCGCAGCACAAAGGCTGCCCCGAGGAATACCGCGCTGCTCAGCCCACCCGCCGCAATCACGAGTACGGCTTCGCGGATGGCGCCGGATGTACCAATCAAACGTTCTCCGAGCGGCTCAATGACGAGGGCGACCGCGCTCATGAGCAGCGCCGCGATCCCGGTTTTGAGCAGCGTGCGGAACAACCGCTGATCGCCGAAGCCTTTCAGCCGCCGCCACAGGATGAACGCGGACACCAGCGCGTGCATAATGTGCTTGGCGCTGTCGGCGATCATCAGGCTGAACAGGCCAAAGGTGGGCAGCAGCAGCACCGCGACCAGCATGTACCACACCAGGCTGCCGAAGCCGATCACCGCGGGCGTGAGCGTGTCCTGCTGCGCGTAGAAGGCGTACACCAACAGCAGATCAATGGCGGCGAACGGCAGACCGATCAGATACAGGCGCAGCGCATGCACGGTGATCTGCGTATCGGCAGCGGTGAACGCGCCGTGTTCGAACAGCAGCCGCACAATCGGCGTGCCCAGAACGAACAGGCCGAGCGTCGCGGGCAAAATCAGCGTGATCGCCAGCCGCAAGCCGAGACCGAGCGTGTTCTTGAAGCCCTGATCCTCGGTTAGCACCGATTGGCGGGCGAGCGTCGGCAGAATCGCGATGCTGATAGCTGTCGCGACCAAGCCCTGCGGAAACTGGATCAGCGTGGTCGCCCAATTCATGTAGCTGACGCTGCCCACCCCTGTTTGACTGGCGAGGTTGTAGCTGAAGGTGCGCACAAACGTATCCAGCACCAGCGAGAACATCACCGGGGCGTAGAGCAAAGCGATCTGCTTGACGGCGGGGTGCCGCCAGTTGAAATTGATGCGGAACTGCGCACCGCGCATGCCGGGGAGCTGCAGCAGGAACTGCACCAGCGCGCCAATCAGCCAACCGAAGGCCGCGGCGCGAATGCCTTCCGCCGGACGCGTCATCAGCCAGCCGATGCCGGAAGTACGCAGCACAGCTTGCAGCGGGGGCGCGAAGATCAGCGTGCCAAAGACAATCGAGGCGTTGAACAGGATGCCCGCCAGCGCGGGCAGCGTGAACTCGCGCAGCGCGTAGAGCGTGCCGCTCAACACGGCGAATAAACTCAGGAAGATGAGCGCTGGCGAGACGTAGCGCAGCACATCGGCGGCGAGCGCCTGGGTCGCCGGGTCAGAACCGCCGCTCACGACAATGATCACCTGCGGGGCGAACACTTCCAGCAGCAGCACGAGCGCCGCGATGATCAGCGCGACGAGGCTGACGAGGATGCTGACCAACTGCCACAGGGCCTTGTGTCCGTCACGGGTGACGACTTCGCTCAACACGGGGATGATCGCACTGTTGACGTGACCCGCGATCAAGAGGTCATACAGGGTCTTGGGGACGATAATCGCGTAATTGAACGCGTCCATCGCCCGGGAGGCACCGAACAAGTTGGTGAGGACAATCTCGCGCGCCAGCCCTAAAACGCGGCTGCCCACGTTGCCGAGCGCCAGAATGCCTGTCGCCCGGGCGACACCCGCGCGCGTTTCCGTTTCCGTGGGCGGCGCTGCGTCGCTGAGGCGGTCGATCGATGTTTCTGCCATGCGCTTCCAGTTGCTAGTTAAACAACTCCCTAAGGATAACATAAGCCCGCCACTACAAAAATCCCATGCTCAGCGCGGGACGGTTGCCACTACAATGAGGTCAGAGATAGAGGATTGTTACGGGTGTAGTGATTTATTATGTATCCTCGCTGACCCACATGCTGTATCCTCTATGTCAAGATGGGCGGTCTGGGCACCGTAGACGCAGCCCCAACCTAGACGTGACTTGATTTCAGCCTAAAGGACCCCGTATGCGTTTGCGGCTGATCGTTGTGCTGCTGGCACTGGCTTTGGCGGCGTGTGGTGCGCCGACCACGCCCAATCTCCCTCCCACCGTCGATCCCTCCATCATCACGTGGGATCGCAGCCCGAACGCGGTCGTCTTTCGCGCCGATGTGCTCGGCGGCGAAGATGCATTCGGCGCGCTCGATGACATCCCCCAGTGCACGATCTTCGGGGATAACCGCGTGGTGTGGCTCAATGAGTTGGGCGGTTTTCACTTTGAAGTGCTCTATGATGCGGTGACGGACGCCGAACTGCGCGAGTTCATCCGCTACCTGACGGTCGACGAGGGCATCTACACTTTCGACTGGAGTATCGACTCGGTGTTCGGCTCGCCGACCGCCGCGCCCGTCTTCCAGAGCGTCGATCTCACCGTGAATGGCCTCACCCACCGGACGGATTCGTTCAGCGGGTGGGATGCGCAGTTGTTCATCCGCGTGCTGACCATGTGCAAGCGGCTCGGCGACGCGCCCATTCTCTATCAACCCGCGGGCGGGTGGGTCTCGGTGCAGTCGCGATCCTACAGCCCGCAAGCGCCTATCAGCCAGTGGGACAGCGCGCGCCTGGGCTTCGGCCTCGCCGCGGCGAATGGCGCGCCCGCGCGCTGGGTCAGCGGGGAGGCGATCCTGGCGCTGTGGAACGCGCGCCGCACCCTGCCGACCAGTCTGCTCTACACCGAAGACAACAGCAATTACTACGCGGTCGCGCTGCAGCTCCCGGGCATCACCCGCGACGCGCCCGCCGCACCGTAAAAGAAGTTGACAGTGATCAGTTCAGCGCTCTCAGGATAGTGATGCAGATTACCGGTAGCTACGTGCGTGAAGTCTTTTTGGGCGCAGCGGACGCAATAATGCAAATTAACTGATGAATACGGAGATGGTAGGGACGAGATATATCTCGTCCGTTTTGGCAAATTAGGCAGTGGACGCCATGTATGGCGTCCCTACAATCACCGTGTTCTTTTCTTAAACTGCATCATGGCGTCCCTACACAACACCGTTTTTTCGTAGGGACGCGATTTATCGCGTCCGCAACATCTCAAAACCGACCTATAACCCGTTTTCAGGGCATCCTACGCACTTACCACATTACGCTGAGTCCTGTTTTTACTGTGAACTGTGAGCTGTAAACTGTCTACTTCTTTTTCTTCTTTTTACTTGGCATCATCGTTTGCACGTAGCGGATACTGTCCTCGATCCAGTAGGTGACCTTCTCATCCGCGCTGACGATGCTCGGCGGCAGCTTGACATAGTTCTTGCTCACCGGGGTTTCGGGACTGTAGCCGGGGTCATTGGCCGCCGCCTCTTTGAGAATCTCCGCGCGCTGCTCGTCGGGCAGCTTGAGCGCGACGTAATCGTCGATGAACACGGCGAACGGTTTGCCCGCCGTATAGATGAGCACGCCGCCGAACATATCTTTGTAGAAGAGATCCGGCTGGATGTCGGGGATCTGCCCGACCCACGCTTCAAATTGTGATTGGATTTGACGGTATTTTGATGCAACCATGTTCTGCTCCTAACGTATCATCTATAGATGATCATTGTAGGAGGGATCATGCCGAAAGACATCAAGCTCAAGAAGCACGAAGAGGTGTTGATGGCGGCGCTCGAATACACCGACGATGATCTCGCCGCCAACCAGTCGGGCGCATGGAGCGCGGGGCAAGTGGTGGCGCTGCAGCAGCGGCGGACCCGGCAGGCGCGCAACCTCGTCGTGATGTGCGCGCTGGTGATCGCGCTCGCGTCATTCGTGGCGTTGGCGTGGCCGCTCGCGGCACTGCCCATGCTGCTGCTCACCCTCCTGTTTATCGGGATAGCCACGCTGAACGGCGGTCGAGCGATCCGGCGCATGACGCGCGATTTAGGCGCGGGCGTCGCGGAGGTCGAAGGGCGCATCGAACTGGATGCGCGCTCCGCCGAAAACGGCGGCGAATACTTCGTGCAGGTGGACATGTGTAAATTCAAGGTGCGGCGGGAAGCGTTTTTCGCCTTCAAAAACCGTGATCCGTACCGCCTGTACTACGCTCCGCATAGCCATGTGCTGCTCTCCGTGGAATGGCTGCGCGCGGAAGACCCCTTTATCAACTCAGCAACCGACGAAGTCGAACTGAGAGCCGCGCACAACCTGATCGAAGCACAGCCTGTACTTCAAGATAAGAGCTGACGATGCCGAAGCAAGTCAAACTCAAGAAGTACGAAGAGGTGTTGATGGCGGCACTCGCTTTCAGTGAAGAAGATCTAGCGGCCAACCAAGGCGGTGACCTCAGCCCGGATCAGGTGGTGGTCTTCAAACAGCAGCGCAACCTGCAAACCCTGATCGCCGGGTTCTACGCGCTCGTCGTCGCCTTTCTCACGTTCATGATGCTTGCCGCGCCCCGATCTATCGGCCCGATGCTGTTTCTCGGCCTGCTGTTTAGCCTGCTGGTCTTCTGGATTGGTCGAGTTGCACCATGGCAGCTGAACCGCGATCTGCGCGACGGCGTTCAGTCTGCCGAAGGGCGCATTGAGTTGGATTTGCGGTCAGCGGAGAACGGCACCGCCTACTTTGTGAAACTGGATGATCGAAAATTCAAGGTCAAAAAGCCCGCGTTTCTCGCCTTCAAAAATGGCGATCCGTACCGCATCTACTACGCGCCGCACTCCAAAACCATGCTATCGGTCGACTGGCTGCGCGATGATGACCCCTTCACAGACGCGGAAGAGCGCCGCCAGTCGCCCATCGACGCATCCCCTGCGTCAGAGACACTGTACAGGGCTGAGGATAGACGGCAGGCGGGCAGACGTTAAGGAGTGAACATGCCGGGAGACACCAAGCTCAAGAAATACGAAGATGTATTGATGCGGGCGCTCAACTTCACTGAGGACGATCTCGCCCTCAACGCCGCTGGCCAGTTGAGCGCCGCGCAGCTGAATCGACTGAAAACCCAGCGGACGTCTACGGCGATTTTGGCGGTGGCGCTGAGCGTCATCGTCGGTGGGCTGCTGCTGTTCGCCAACGTGTACGCGCGGTCGCTGGCGCCGCTGGTCATGATGGTGCTGTTTGTCATCCTGTTCACAGTCGTGACCGGTATCATTCCGGCGGTGCAGATGACCCGCGACTTGCAGGCGGGCGTCCAAGTCGCTGAGGGGCGCGTCGAACTGGACACCATTGCGCGGCGGCGGCGCACCGCTTACGTGGTCAAGCTGGACGGCCAGAAATTCAAGGTGCGGAAGATGACGTTCCTCGCCTTCAAGAACGGTGATCCGTATCGCATCTACTACGCGCCGCACAGTCGGACGATTCTGTCCGCCGAATGGCTGCGTGATGATGATCCGTTTGTGGAACGCGGCGACGACGACGCGGCGCAGGCGATTAGCGCCTTCGATGACCAGCGAACATCCAGACAGATGAGGTGAACATGCCCAAAGAGGTCAAACTCAAGAAGTACGAAGAAGTGTTGGCGGCGGCGCTCAAGTTCACCGACGACGACCTCGCTATGAATGCCGCGGGCCGCTTGAGCCCGGCGCAAGCAGCCATGCTCCAGCGGCGGCGCACGGTAGGCGCCATCCTGATCGGTGGGCTGTGCGCGACAGTGGGATTTTTCCTGTTGATCGGCACGGTCGGCGCGACGGCGAGTCTGGGGCCAATCCTGCTGGCGATGCTTGTCTTCTTGGCTTTCGCGCTGGCGGTCGGCGCGATCCCGGCGGTGCGCATCAGCCGCGACCTCCAGCAGGGAGTGAAAGTCGCTGAGGGGCGCGTCGCACTGGATATGACGCCCGCGCAGAACAGCGCCACCTACAAGGTGCAGATAGACGGCCAGAAATTCAAAGTGCAGAAGCGCGCTTTCCTCGCCTTCAAAAATGGCGATCCGTACCGCATCTACTACGCGCCGAACACCAAAACGATCCTTTCCGCGGAATGGCTGCGCGATGACAACCCGTTCATCGAAACGGATGAAGAAATGAGTTCGGATGCGCTGGAGGATCGCCCGTATGCCCGGGAAGAACTCCGCCGGCGGCGGAGCAGCGACGGCACGTGACCCGGCCCAGAGGCGAATCAAAGAGGACGTCGCGCGGACGTCCTCTCGTCGGTCATCGGCGGTCGGTTTACGCGACGCCGCTGCCGATATTCATCGCCAAGGGCAGGACGACGTATTCATCCTGACGGTAGAACGCGAAGATCTTCTGCATTTCGTCGTACAGCGGCGCGACCAGGGCTGCGCGCTTTTCGGGCGCTAGCACCTTGAACGCCTGCACCGCGCTCGGCGACGCCATCATCGTGGCGGTGATGAAGGCCCGCTCATCGGGGAAGCGCACGTTGACGGTCACCTTTTTCACATCGACATTGTGGAAGCCCGCCTGCGTGAACAGCAGCTTGAGCGCCTGTGGATCGCCAAAGCTGAAGGTCGAGGCCAGCGCCGGGATACCTATCAGCTCTTGCAGCACGGCGTTGAACTGCTCATACACGCGGTTGTGCCTAAAGTCTTGATTCACGCTGACGACTGCGCGGCCACCGGGTACAAGCACGCGATGCATCTCGCGCATGGCGCGCAGCTTATCCCCCATGAACTGCAGCCCCTGCTGGCAGGTGACGAGATCGAATGATTCATTCGCGAACGTCATGCCCTGCGCGTTGCCTTCAGCAAACGTGATCTCCGCGCCATTAGGCTTCGGAATTGAGCGCGCCACATGCAGCATCGGCGGCGACACATCGAGGCCAGTCACTTCGCCGGAACGCCCGACAATCGGCGCGAACGTGCGCGGAATAACGCCCGTCCCGCACGCGACATCCAGTATGCGGTCGCCGCATTCCGGTTGGGCGACCCGCTTTAATTCCTGCGCCGCCGGGCTGTACAGCGCCGGGACGAGGTACCGCTCGTACAAATCAGCGGGCGTTGCGGTTTTGGTCATGTGCTGTGACCCCTCGTAACAGAATTTACTTTCTTTAGGATACCGCACTCTAAATAGATGTGCGATAGCACCATCGTTTGTTAGTACTAAGGTGGCAGATCAGATAAAACGCTGCCATTCGAGGTCGGCATGGGTGAGGCGTACATTCCCCTCCGCGTCGATGAAACGCGCGGCGCTGTCGGCGTTGAAGCGAATGAGGTCAAACGGGGCGGCGCGCGGACGGCCAGCCAACACCTCGGCGATGATCGCCGCGACCGGCTTGAGATTCGTCTCCCATTTGGCGATGGCGAAATGCGTGTCGGGGAAGCGCCGCACCAGCGACTCGATCTTTTTGACGCTCACCTGTCCCGATTCGCCCCAGAAGACCGGGCGGCCATCCGCGCCGAGCTGGACGACGTCCGGCTTGTACTTGTCGCCAATTTTGGTCTCGACGTAGAGATCGGGGTACTGCGGCAGGTAGAGCGCCCAGAGGTACGCCTTCATCAGCACGTGCTGCGGGCTTTCCAGTGACCCTTTGACGAACACATTGGTTTTGCCGTGGGCGCGCAGCAGGCGCTTGCGCGGAAAGGTCACTGTCATGCCTGAGCCTCACCCCAAGAACCTGACGGTTCTTTGCCTCTCTCCTGTGGGAGAGGAGCGGTTGAGCGCAGCGAAACGGGGTGAGGCCAACTGGTAAGCAGAGAGCAACCCACTCGCTGAACCCTGCTACCTGTGCCGTCTAGCAAATATATGCAGTTGTAGGGACAGCCTTCTGGCTGTCTGTCGCAGCGGACGCGCAGAAGCGCGTCCCTATCCAGAAAATTGGCTGCGCTGACCGGATGCGGCACTAGATCGGCTCCGCGGAGAGCAGCCGCTTGGAGCGCCGCGCATAGTAGACGCGATAGTCCGCGCCATTTTCAAAACCGCGCAGCACCGTCTCATTGTCGAGCGTGAAGCGGCATCGACCAATGCGGACGGTGTGCCAATGCAGCCGGGTCTGCGCGGCGGCACAGCCGTTCACGGTCTCAACACGGCGCGCCGAGAGATCACGGGTGAAGTTGAGCCACAGTTGGATGATATAGGTGAGCACGAACGCGATGGGAATGACAAACAGCAGTTCGACGTGGAGTTTGAATGCGTCATGCGTCTGCCCGACGCAGATCGCCGCCACGACGATCAAACCGCCGCCGCCCGTGCTCAACAGGGCGCTGGAGGCGTCGCGCCGGAGCTGCAGATGGGCGCGCTGGCGTTCGGTGAGCCGACCGCTGCGGTTGGCGTTCAGGTCATGCTGGGTGAAGTCGAGCAGTTGGGCGAGTTGTTGGGTCATGATCGAGGCTGGTCAAACTAAGAGGACTGATGCCTCTATTATAGGGGGGACGGTGGTCAGGAGCATGATATTCATACTCTACTCAGCGTTGCTTTATCAGGTGTTGGGCGACGGCTCAGGCAGCCGCGCCGACGCCCTAGCCCCGATCCGCCGATAGAATCGTTTTGGACAGCGGCAGACAGTATAGGCGATACCAGCGCCCCGCTTCAAAGGCCGTGAGCCGCTCATACCCTATCCGAAATTCGACGCCATCAATCACCAGATAGTGCGACGTATCCTGACGGGGGCCACGGATCCTCCAGCGGCGAAAGGTCTGTGTGATGTAGTGCGCAACGCCTTCAATCACAATTGGTGTGCCCTGACGCAACTCAGAGGCGGTTTTCAACCAGTCAACGGCAAAGCGCACCGTGATCACAAACGCGATGAGTACGAAGAAGATATGGAAGCGGTCGGCTGTCAGCCGCGGGAGCAGGATCAGCAGCACGACCTCGGTGGCAATCACATAGAACGGTATCCAGACGATGAGTTCCCGGCGCAGACCGCGCCGCTGCCGCTCCGAGAGCTGGCCCGCTTGGTTGGCGCGTAAATCGTCGGCGTCAAAGCCGAGTTGGCG
This sequence comes from Anaerolineae bacterium, assembly GCA_041916315.1. Lineage (GTDB taxonomy): Bacteria > Chloroflexota > Anaerolineae > Aggregatilineales > Phototrophicaceae > Flexifilum. Next base: position 66,897 of record JAYRZU010000112.1, on the reverse strand, counting down.
CGCCAATTCGCTGTCGATGATCGTGTCCGCGCTGCGCTTCGTCGTCATGGTCGCTCAAATCCCTCGAGAGGTTCAGTCCATTTTAGCAGGTGCTGAGGGGCTGCTGTTGGGTGATTCAGTGTCCGCAGGAATCGTCTGAATCGGTTCAGCCGACAAAATGGTCTGGCTATAGGGCAGATAGTAAATGCGGTAGGTCTGTCCCTCTGCAAAGGCATGCTGGGCATAACTCGACGACATCCGAAACTGGAGTCGAGCGACGGCGATGTAGTCGCGGGGCTCACTGCGGCGACCCGTAAACTCCTGCTTCGTGAGGTGCCGCACTCGCCCTTGAACAGCCCGGACGTGTAAATCGGAGAAGTCGATTACGTAATTTTTCAGCCAATACCACAGGAAAGTGGCATCGGCCATGAACAGTACCGACAAGTTGATACAAATATTCGGTTCGCCCCCGTACTTGGGCAGGAATTCGAACGCCTTCCACAGCACCACATTCAAGACGATCATGAAGATGGGCAGCCATACCACTCCGGTGATCAGTTTGCGCCGCTGCCCGCGCGACAACTTACCTGCGCGGTTCGCCAGCAAATCGTCGGCGTCAAAGCCGATCCGCACCGCGAGTCCGAACTCGCCCATCGTCTCTGAATCCCAATCAGTTGTCATGGTTGTCCTTGTCTATTGGGGACTGATAGAAGTGGCTGTTTGGGGCGCTTGGATGCGTTCCGCCGACAAAATGGTTTGGCTATAGGGCAGATAGTAAATGCGGTACGGCTGTCGATCCGCGAAAGCGCCCTGAACCGTACTCGATACTCTGAATTGTAGGTAATTGACCGTCACAGCATAACTTGGCTGATAAGTGTGTCCAAATGGGCGACGCGGGAATTTGATTTGCTCTGTGAACTGGCGCACTACCCCTTCGACAACAGCGACTTGCGGATCGAAGAAATCGCGCAGGTAGGTTTTTGCCCAATACCACAGGACAAAGGCACTGAACACGAACAAGAGCGAAAAATTGAAACTGCGCATGTCTTCGGTGAATCTAGGGGAAGTTTCGAATAACTGCCATGTCACCACGTCAAACACACCGATGAAGATCGGTCCGCTCAGCATGCGCCGGAGCACCTTGTGCCACTGCCGGGGTGAAAGTTGACGGGCGCGATTCGCCAGCAAATCATCGGCGTCAAAGCCGAGTTTGAGGGAGAAGGCGAACTCGCCCATCGTCTCCGAATCCCAAGCTGTCGTCATGGCCGATCTATTCCATCAGGTGTTTGAGGTAGTTTTCGGGGTGATTCAGGAATCCCCGTGTGATGGTGTAATGCTCGGTATCCTCATAGCGAATCTTTTGCAGGCCGCCAGCGTCAAAGCTCCAGATCGTCGCGTTGGGGTAGGCCATGAGGATCGGCGAATGGGTGGCGATCACAAACTGCCCGCCTTGATCAACCATCTGCTTGAGCAGCGCCAGCAGCGTTAACTGGCGGCTCGGCGAGAGCGGCGCTTCCGGTTCGTCGAGCAGATAGAGGCCGTTCGGCACAAAGCGCGAGCGGAACAGCGTGAAGAAGCTTTCGCCGTGCGAATAGGCGTCCAAGCCTTCACCATAGCGCCGCTGCATGTCGCTGAGTTCGCGCGCGTAGGGCATGGACGCTAACCCCTTCGCCGTCCCCGAGCGCCCCTTGTACGCCTCTTCGATCTCCTGCAAATCCGCCAGCATTTCTGCTTTGACGGCGTTCATGTGCTTGACGTAGCCGAAGAAGTCTTCGGAGCGCATGAAGAAGCCCTTCTTCGTGCGCTGATTCCACACGAGGCGCAGGTAACGCGCGAAGCGGCGGACCTCGGTGAGCGTCTGATCGCTGGTGACGCTCTCGCTGCCCACGGTGATCGACCCGGCGGCGATGGCGAGCGCTTCGAGCAGCGTTGACTTGCCGGAGCCGTTTTCGCCGACGAAAAACGTGATCTCCGAATCGAAGGACATCTCGCTCAACGCGCGCAGGCTCGGCACGCTGAAGGGGAAGCCCGTCTCGTTAAGGGTACTGCCAATATTCAGGGATCGCAGGTGGATCATTCGCGCCTCGGGTGGCTGACCTGTCTCAGTATGCGCCGGATGCGGTCAAGTGTGCCGAATTCAGTCCCGCGCTTCAAGCTCCATCTGGCGCTGTACCAGCGGGATCAACTTGAGGAGCATGTCCGCGCCGCTGACCGGGAACTTATGCCACACCGCGGCATTCTGACCCACGCAGAAGACCATCCAGTGCTGGCTGCCCGTCCACGCGAGCAGCAGTTCGACGCGCTGGTTCGGTGCGGTTTTCGGATAGTTGTCGATGCGCCCGTAAGAGCGGACAATGCTGCCGATGGAGGCGTCGAGCACCGACTTGCTCAGCAGCCCGTCCGGACGCACGACGTTGGTCTGTGTCACGCCGTTTTCCACATCGCGCACCAGTTGTTGAAACGGCTTGCCCAGTTCGCCCGCCGTGCGGAAGTGCACTTCGACGAGGCCGCGCTCACTCTGCGTTTTGCCCCATTCGCGCACCAGTTCCAGCCGCAGGGCCCAATCGTCAGCGCCGCGCAGCAGCAGGCAGTTGAGGGTGTAGTCCTCGCGTCCGACCTTGTCCGCGCACACATGATCATACCGTTTGACCAAGCGATAGTCTCCGAATTCACTGCGCTTGACCAGCTTTTTGATGAAGCTCATACCCCTCCAGCGACTTACGGCCACAATCTGGTGTCATCGTGATTACGATTATACCAAGATAACGTAATGCATCACACCTTTCGGCTCACATTGACAGGGCTGTCGATCTCGGTTATCGTTCTAAAAATTTCAAATGCCACATGGGAAGAGACACACATGAGCACCGTACCTCTCCGCAGTGCAATTTCACCGGACGACCGTTACAACCGGGAAAGCCTGTTCGCGACGCCCGAGGAGTGGCGCGCCGCGTTTGACCGCGTCATCAGCCGCCTTGCCGAAGCCGACCGCTTCAAAGGACATCTCGGCGACAGCCCGTCTACGCTGGTGAGCTGGCTGAGCTATTCGGAAGATGTGGCGCTGGCGGTGGGTCAGGTCTTCGTCTACGCGCTGATGGAAAACGCCGTCGACAAGACGGATCAAGCGGCCAATGAAATGGCCGATATGGCCTACGGCATGATGGGACGCTGGCAGGCCGCGTTCGCCTTCGCCAGCCCGGAACTGCTGGAAATCGGGCAGGCTAAGCTGAACGAATGGCTGCAAACCGAAGCGCGCTTGCAGGCGTACCAGCAGATGATCGACGACCTGTTCCGCCAGCAGGAACATGTGCGTTCGGGCGAAGTCGAAGAACTGCTCGGCCTGATCAGCGACCCGTTCAACGCGTTCGCCAATTCGCCCGATGCGCTCATCAACGCCGACCTCAAGTTCCGCCCGGCGCGCAGCAGCAGCGGCGAGGAACTGCCGCTCACTCACGGCACCGAGGGCAGTCTGCTTTACAGCACCGACCGCGAAGTGCGGCGCACGGCGTGGGAAAACTACGCGGATGGCTTCATCGGCGTGAAGAACGCGCTGGCGGCGGGCTTGTCCGGCGCGATGAAGCGCGATGTGTTCTATATGCGCGCCCGCCGCTTCGACAGTGTGCTCGAAGCGCAGTTGTTCCAGTACAACCTGCCGACGAGCGTGTTCTACAACCTCGTGGAGACGTACAAAAAGCACATCCCGACGTGGCACCGTTACTGGCGTGCACGCAAAAAGGCGCTCGGCGTCGATCAACTGCACCCGTATGACATCTGGGCGCCGCTCACGCAGCACAGCCCGAAGATCGACTTTAAGCAGGCCGTCGACATGATTTGCGCGGGCATGGCGCCGCTCGGCGATGACTACGTCACTACGCTGCGGCGCGGCTGCCTCGAACAGCGCTGGGTGGACTTCCAGCCGAATCAAGGCAAGACCGAGGGCGCGTTTTCGTTTGGCTGGCAGGGCACGCATCCGTTCATCAACATGAGCTTCAATGGCGATCTCCGCGCGATGAGCACGCTGGCGCACGAGCTCGGGCATTCGATGCACTCGTACTACACGTGGCAGAATCAGCCGTTCGCCTACACCGATTACTCGATGTTCGTGGCGGAAACTGCGTCGAACTTCAATCAGGCGATGGTGCGCGCACATCTGCTGCAGACCAACACGGACCGCGACTTCCAACTCGCGCTCATCGACGAGACGATGAACAACATTCACCGCTACTTCTTCATCATGCCGACGCTCTCGCGCTTTGAACTGGAAGTGCATCAGCGCGTCGAACGCGGTGAAGGCCTGACCGCCGAAGCGTTGAGCGCGCTCATGGCCGATCTGTTCGCGGAAGGCTACGGCGACGAGGTGCATGTCGACCGCGAACGCGTGGGCATCACGTGGGCGCAGTTCGGTCACCTGTACGTGCCGTACTACACCTTCCAGTACGCGACCGGGATTTCGGCGGCGCACGCGCTGGCGGCGCGCATCCTCAATGGGGACGCGGGCGCGGCGGAGAAATATATCGAGTTCCTCGCGACGGGCAACGCGCTGTATCCGCTCGACGCGCTCAAGGTGGCAGGCGTTGACATGACCACGCCGCAGGCCGTCGAAGAGACGTTCGGCGTGCTCGAACAGGTCATCGAACGGCTGGAGTCGCTGTTCTAGCGCCCATCATAAAAATCGTTTGTAGGGGCGCACGGCCGTGCGCCCCTACATCAAAACGACCTTCGCGTCGGGACGCATTTATGGCTTCCGCTGTTTCCTACCCCACCTCGACCTCATGTCTCGTCCACGGAGTGTTGACACTAGCGCAGCGCGGCCTGATACAGCGTGCGAATCGTCAGAATTTCGCCGCGATGCTCGGCCTCGTGTTGGGCGAGATGATGCAGAATCCACTGTGGCGACACGTCGTAGCGCGGCAGCTCGCGCGGCCGCCGATAATCATCCTCGCTCAGCGTTTGAACACTCTTCAGAAAATAGGCGCGGGTCTGTGCAAGCCGTTCCAGATGGATACTCAGGGGGAGGTTCAGGACGGGGTGCAGCTGCCCGTCGGCATCCCGCACCGGATACGGAAACTGCGCCTCGACTTCGGCTCCCCACGGCTGCTGCAACACTTCCTCGTGCAGCCAATCGATTTCAATGGCCGCAATGTGATACAGCAGCGTGCCGATCCGGTTCTGCAAGCCGGGGGCCAGCCAGTCGACTTCAGCCTCGCTCACCGCTTGCAGCGCCTTGACGGTGCGCGCGCGGGCATCCTGCAGCTGCCACAGGGCAGTGGCGAGCGGAGCGGCATAACCATCTAACGGCTGCGCGATCAGGCGATCTTTCGTTTCAGGCATTCTCATCCTCATATCAGGTAGGGGCGCGCTGTCACCCACAGCATTTATGTTAGTATCATGGATATCTTCAGAAATTGATGAGGCAATCAATTCAACGTGTGGGAATCCCGCTGGTTTCAGCGCTTTTGGGGCATCGTCGGCGCGGCGAGCGTGCGCGTCAAGGTGCTGGGTATTGTGTTAGGCGTCATTGTGCTGCTTGGGCTGTTCGTCATGGTGCAGATGCGGCAGGCGCTGTATGGCACGCTCGAAGCGGCGCTGCAAGCGCAGGGCATCGACCTCGCGCACTTCGTCGGCGGGCGCGTCGATGATGCGCTGCTGTGCTGTGACGCGGACATGGTCACCGAAGTGCTGGACGGTCTGCAGGAACATTATTCCGGCAACGGACACAATACGCTCGTGGATTACATGTTCGTCACCGGCGAGAATGGTGATCTGCTCGCGGCCAGCGACGCCGACGCGCTCAGCCCAGAAGTGATCCGCCCAACGGTTCCATTTTCCGAACCGCAGGTTCGCCATCTCAAAACGGTGCAGGGTGATGTGATCGACATCACGATGCCGCTGCCCCAGAGCGGCGGCGAGTTTCGCATCGGGCTCGCCGAAGACAACATTGAACAAATTGTGCTGGTCGTGACCACGCAGATCATCTCGCTCACGCTGGTGATGGTGGCGGTCGGGTTCGTGGCCGCTTTCTTCCTCACGTGGATTTTGACGCGCCCGCTGCTCAGCTTGCTCGATGCGACGCGAATTGTCGCCAAAGGGGATTTCAGCGTGCAGGTGCCGCGCTGGGCGAACGACGAGATCGGCGATCTGTCGGAGGCGTTCAACGCGATGACGCGCTCGCTCGCACAGGCCGAACGCGAACGCGCCGAGCGCGAAAATCTGCGCGCCAGCTACATCCGCCGCGTGATCACCGCGCAGGAGGATGAGCGCAAACGCATCGCCCGTGAACTGCACGACAGCACCAGTCAGTCGCTGACCTCACTGCTCGTTGGGCTGCGGCATCTCGAAGAAGCGACCGATCCCGACGCGGCCAAAGCGCGCCTCGCGGAGATTCGCAAGACGGTCAACGGCACGCTGGACGAAGTGCACGCGCTGGCCTGGCAGCTCCGACCGAGCGTGCTCGACGATCTCGGTTTGGCAGCGGCGCTTCAGCGCTACATCGGCGATTACCAGACACGCTACGCTATTCAGGTCGATTTCGTGTTTCGCAACCTCGCGGAACGTCTGCCCGTCGAAGTAGAGACGACGCTCTACCGCGTGATTCAGGAAGGGCTGACCAATATCGCGCGGCACGCCAAAGCGCAGAACGCGAGCATTTTGGTGGAACAGCGCGCCGCCGCGGTGCGCGCCATCCTCGAAGACAACGGCGTCGGCTTTGACGCGGAAACCGTCACGTACAGTCAGAAAAGCCTCGGCTTGCAGGGCATTCGCGAGCGCGTCGCGCTGCTGAACGGTAAACTCGTAATCGAATCCCAACCGGGGCAAGGCACCAGTTTGTTCATCGAGATTCCGCTCACGGAATCGAAAGAGACGAGCGCATGAGCGACAGCACAACGATTTTGCTGGCGGATGATCACGCCATTCTACGGTCTGGCTTGCGGCTGCTGGTCGAAAGTCAGCCGGATTTCAAAGTGGTGGGCGAAGCGGGGACGGGCAAAGAGGCGATCGCCAAAGCGCGCGAACTGCAGCCCAATCTCATTCTGCTCGACCTGAACATGCCAGAACTCGACGGGTTGGACGCGCTGCCCACGATCCGCAAAGAGTCGCCGGACAGCCGCATTCTGATTCTCACCATGCATGACGATGTGAGCTATTTGCAGGAGGCGCTGCGCACGGGTGCGTCGGGCTACATCCTCAAGAAGGCGGTGGACAGCGACTTGATCACCGCGCTGCGCACGGTGCTGCGCGGCGAAACGTACGTGCATTCCGCCATGACGCAGAAGCTGCTGCAAAAGATCGATCAGCAGGCGGCGAAACCAGCGCCGGAAGCCGACCCGTGGGCGACCCTCTCCGACCGCGAGCGCGATGTGCTGCGCTTGGTCGCGTTGGGCTACACCAACGCGGAGATCGCCAGTGAGTTGTTTTTAAGCGTGAAAACGGTGGAGACGTACCGCACGCGCGGCATGGAGAAGCTCAATTTTCAAACGCGCGCGCAGTTGGTCAAGGCGGCGCTGGAAAAAGGGCTGCTGGAGTAAATCGGCGATATGCTAGCCCCATTCCCATGCAAGCGCTGAGGGGGCGATAGTTCAATATAAGGTTGCAGAACGTAGGGGAGGGGCTCGCCCCTCCCGTTGGCGGGCGAGGCATGCCGATAAGTGCCTAGCCCACCGTGAAAATGGGTTACAGGTCGGTTTTGGGATTTTGCGAACGCGATAAATCGCGTCCCTACGAGAAGCTTGTCTTTGTGTAGGGACGCAATTCATTGCGTCCGCTGCCCCCAAAGAGACATCACGTTATTCTGCGGAGCCGCCGGCATGCCTCGTCCCTACAAGTAAACCTTACCCCTGACAGAGGGTGAAAAATGGGCGGACGCGCAGAAGCGCGTCCCTACAGTTAAATGTGTCCCGTCCTTAACCAGAGGGCGAGGGGCAAGGGCGCGGCAGGTTGTGTCCCTTTCCCCACGGAGAGGGACGGCTTGCGCAGCAAGTAGGGTGAGGTTGAGGATTACCGCGCCGACAGCGATTTCTGCGTCTGCCGCGCCCACCACGCTTGCCACGCGCCCGTCGACCACAGCGCCCAAATCACCAGCACGGGCTGGAAGAACAGCCGCGTGAGACGCGCTTCGTCGGTGTTGAGGCCGAAGCCGTCGATCCCGTTGACGTACTGCGAAATGTTCCCCGGAAAGACCGCCACGAAGAAGATCGCCGCGATCCAGCCGACCCACACGCGGTACTTCCCCGGATAAATCAGGGCGAGGCCGAGCACGATTTCGACGATGCCGGACGCAACCACGACGAAATCGCCGTCGAGCGGCAGCCAGGTCGGCACCTGCGCGAGGAATTCCGCGCGCGCAAAGGTCAAGTGGCTGATGCCCGCGAACAGCAGCGCGGCACCCAGCAGCAGGCGTAACAGCGTTTGCATGAGACTCGGTTTACTCGCGGTGAGAACGGGATTTTTGCTTACCATCGACACGTTTTTCCCTTGCAGCTTGACGAATAATCGACCACTGTGCCTGAGCCTAGCCCCGCTCGCTGAGGGAGAGGTGAGCGCATTGTGAAAACACGCACTAAAACATGCGACTGACCTCAAAATGTCAGGTTTTCCCCGACAACAAAATGCGCACTTTCCCCGACACAAGATGCGGACTTTGCCTGCTACACCGAAAATGCGACCCGGCCTATCATAAGGACATCAAACGAAAACAAACACACACAACGAGGTGTTCAAATGACAAACCTACTCAGTATTCGCAAGACCGGTCGCATCATCGAAGACCCGCCGTTCGCCAAGTTCCTGTTCAGCGATACCCGGCTTGCTCCCGTCTTCACCATCATCCGCGTGCTGCTCGGTCTGGCGTGGGTTGATGCGGCGATGCACAAGATCAGCAATCCGGCGTGGGTCGAAACCGGCGCGGCGCTGCAAGGCTTCTGGCAGGGTGCGGTCGCCATTCCGGAAACGGGTCGTCCGGCCATCGCGTTTGACTGGTATCGCAGCTTCCTGCAGGGCATGCTCGACGCGGGCGCTTATACCTGGTTTGCTAAGCTGATCGCTTACGGTGAACTGCTCATCGGTATCGGCTTGATTGTCGGTGCGTTCGTCGGCATCGCTGCACTGTTCGCCGCGCTCATGAACTGGAACTTCATCATGGCGGGGTCGGCCAGCACGAACGGTCTGCTGCTCATCGGAGCGATTGTCCTGGTTCTCGCCTGGAAGACCGCTGGTTACCTCGGTGCCGACTACTTCCTGCTCCCGCTGGTGGGGACGCCGTGGAGCCGCCGCAAGCAGAACGTCAAAGCTTCTGAATTTAATCCCGCCCCCGGTCTAGGTGACTAGGCGACAACCGGAGGGGAAGGCAGCAAAACGGGCGCTCACATGAGCGCCCGTTTTCATTTGCGTTCCCCGACGAATTCAGTTGAGGACGGAAAACTTTTAACAATCAAGCTACTGTAGGGATGCGCAGAAGCGCGTCCGTGATCAGCGGACTGCCAGAAGGCCGTCCCTACACTGGATTATTTGAGGGAAGCGCGTCTCGAAGTATTGAAACTGTCCTGCCGTGAACCGAATTCAGGACGGGGCAGGAGGTGGGGTCGGTTCTACTGCGCTTCCCATTCGCGCTGAGCGTCCAGCGCGGGGAGCAGAATCGCTTCGAGGTCGGCCATGGTGTTGATGTGCACGAGCTTTTCGCGCAGCGCTGCCGCGCCGGGAACGCCAAAATGATACTTGGTGAGCTGACCGCGTAGTTCGCGCACGGCGACCGCTTCGCGGAAGCGCGTATGCTCCAGCGTCAGACGAGCGTGCATCAGCGTCATTTCCATGCGTTCAATGGGCGTCGGCTCGGGCAGCATTTCTCCGGTGCGCAGGTAGTGCGCGACCTGTTTGAAAATCCACGGGCGACCGAGCGCGCCGCGCCCGATCATCACGCCATCGCAGCCCGTCTCGCTGAACATGCGCGCCGCATCCTGCGGCGTGACCACGTCGCCGTTGCCGATTACCGGGACGCTGACCGCCTCTTTCACCTGCCGGATGACGTTCCAATCCGGTTCTCCGGTGAAGCCCTGCACGGCGAGACGCGCATGCACAGCAATCGCTTTGACGCCGACGCTTTCCGCCGCGCGCGCAAACTCGACCGCGGTGCGCGTGTTCTCATCCCACCCGGCACGAATCTTGACTGTGACCGGGACTTTGACCGCCTTGACCACCGCATCAACCACACGGGTCGCCGTGACCACATCGCGCAGGAGCGCCGCGCCCGCGCCGCCCTTGGCGATCTTCGGCACCCAGCAGCCCATGTTGATATCGACCATCGCCGCGCCGTCCTGCTCGACCATTTGCGCCGCATCCGCCATGACGCCCGTATCCGCGCCGAACAACTGCACCGCGAACGGATTCTCGTCCGGCTTCCAATCGAACATGGCATACGAGCGCGGCACACGGCGGCTGATCGCTTCGCTGCTGAGCAGTTCGGTGCACACGAGGCCGCAGTCGCCAAAGTGGCGTACCATGCGGCGTAAGCCCGCGTTGGTCTGCCCGGCCATGGGCGCGAGCGTGAGGGGTGTATCGATCACCAAATCGCCGATCTGCATCGGCTGCAACTGGATTTGAGGGGTCGCTAACATTCGTCTCGTTACATGTACTCTACGGAAATCTCATTATTGTGGATTCGCAAGGGGGTGTCAATCGCGGATCAAACCTCACAGCCGTTCCGCTGAGAGCAGCGCCTTCGAAGCGGCGGCGCGATACAAGGTATAGCGCTGCCCCTCTTCAAACGCGTTGAACACGGGCTTGCTCACCCGGACCTCGTCGCCATCACCCACGCGGATCACATAGCTGGTGGCGCGCCCGGAGGCGACGCGCACCACGCGCTTGACCGCGCCGCTCGTCGCGATCACGCTGCCCACCCGCAGATCGCCGCTCATGCGCAGATAGCCTTGCGCGCCTACGCCGACGATCACCGCGTTGATCACCGTGATCGCCATGCCGACGAACGTCAGCGCGCCGGAGTCGTTGCGCTGCCCGAGGAACAGCAGCGTTGTTGCCACGAGCATGAGCACGATCACGAGGATGATGCTCACGGTTAACTGCCGCCGCCAGTTCTTGCGCAGACGCGCCGCCTGCCCTTCGCTGAGCGAACCGGCGCGGTTCGCCGCTAAGTCCTCGGCATTAAAGCCGAGCGCCGTCATCAAATCGGGTGCTTGAATACTCACACTTACCCCTGTTCAAACCGCCATGCCGCGCCGTCTGTTTGTTGAACAGCGCCAATGCCAACCAGATATTCGAGGTGCGCCAGCGTTTCAACCAGCGCGAACCGCATTTCATGCGCGGACAGCCGCTCAAAGTTGAACAGCGCGCGCGCCACATCGAACGCCACCGCGCCGCCTTTGACCGCATCCAGCGTCTTGGCGAGGCGGTCGTCGTGATGGTGGAGCAGTTCGCCGATGCGCCCGCCCCAATCGGTGATCAGCGCCTTGTGCCCCGGCAGCGCCAGCTTCACGTCGAGATGCTGCAAGGCGCGCAGCGACCCCATGAAGCGCCCCAACGGCTGCGGCTCGGTATCCACCCACAGGCCAATATTAGGCGTGATCTTCATGAGGACGTGATCGCCGGACAAAATAAGCTTCTCGGCTTCATCGTAGAACATGATCAGCCCGTCGCTGTGCCCCGGCGCGTGGATCGCTTTGAAGTCGCGCCCGCCCATGCGCACCGTCGAGCCATAAGCGATGTGCTCAATGTGCTTGGGGTGCGGGAAGGTCATCTGCCGCGTGGATTCGATGCCTTCGGTCACCACGTCGATGATCTCTTGCGGGACGCCGCCCTTGTGCATCTGCGCATCGATCAGCGCGTAACGCGGGTCGGCATAGACCCAGGTCACGAGCGCGCTTTCGGCTTCGCGGGCGCTCATGCGGACAGGCGCACCGCTCAGCGCTTGAAACCAGCCCGCCATGCCGTAGTGATCCGGGTGCATATGCGTCAGCACAATCTGCGTGATATGCCCCGGCCCGATGTGCAGCGCGTCGAAGGCCGCGCGCCAGATCGCTTCGGCGTCGGGGCGATGCAGCCCGGTATCGACGACCGTCCAGCCGCCGTCACCTTCTAATAAGTAGCAGTTGACGATGCGCAGCGCGAACGGCAGCGGAATTTGCACCTGATAAATGCCTGCGACAACCTGCGTTACCGCTTCGGGCAGTTGCATAGCACCACCTCTTTGAGCACGGATGTAGCGCCCCCGAGAAAGTGGGGGGAAGTGCGCCAATTCTAAATGACTTTTGAACAAAATGCGTACTTTTACGCATATAGGGATAGAGCAAGTTGATGGAGATAGAAAAGATGCTGCACACCGAGCGTGACATGCTCCTCCTGGAACAGCGCAAGCAAGAACTGCTGCGTAAGGCGCGGATACAACAGCTTTTCAAGGAGATCGAACGGGAAACGATGGGCGATCGCCTGCTGAACTTACTCGCGGATTTGATGATAAACGGCGGACAGCGGTTGAAGGAACGCGCCAAGGGCGGTCAGCTCACGGTGCGCCGCGCGTATAAACCTTAGTCAACGAGCGGGCGCGATCACCCGCGCCCGATGTAGTCACACGTCGTATTTCGTCCACAGTCGAGGCGGCCACACGGTCGCCTCGACGCCTGTCAAGCAGCGGCACTCCGAGCCGGACAGCGTCAGTTATGGTTAACCTTTCCCTGACCCCACCCTGAATTCAGGGCTAAGGGGCGACACTGGAATTTCGCGTGTAGGGGCGAGACTTGCCTCGCCCGCTAACGGGAGGGGCAAGCTCCCCCTTCATTCAGTTGTCGCGTATTGAACTGTCGCCCCGCTTGCGGGAGGGTGGGGGTAGGTCCGCCAGCGCTTCACTACTCGACCGTCTGCACCTCGCCGTAGTGTTCCAGTTGGCGCACCGCCGAGCGCGACACCCACACGGCAATGCCCAGAATGCCGAAGCTCGCCAACCACAAGACGGGCTGCGCGCCGACGCTCGCCGCCAGCGCTCCCGCGACCAGCGCGCCGACTGGGGCGACACCCTGCGCGAGAAAGCCGAAGGTCGCGTTGGTACGCCCCAACAAGCGATCTGGCACGATGATCTGCCGCAGCGATGTGTCGTTGATGAAGAAGATCAGCATCGCGCCATCGCCGATGATTTGCGCGGCGATCAGGACGAGCGGAGCTAATGCCCCCGCATACGCCGCCAGCGGAATCAGCAGGTTGTTGAGGCCGCTGATCAGCAGCATCACCGTGATGGTGCGTCCCAAGCCCAACCGCTTCTGAATGCGGTCGGCCAGCAGCGACCCGATCAACGCGCCGATGCCGCCCGCGCTCACCACGAGGCCGAGCACGGCGGGCGACATGCCCAAATCGCGAATGCCGTAGATGTCATACAGCGCGCCGTAGAAGTTGCCGAAGAACGTGCGCACGCCCACGCCGATGATCAGCACGCGCAAAATGGGATTGCCCGCGATCACCGCCAAACCTTCGCGGATTTCGGTCAACGCGGAGCTGCCCGCCGGGCGTTCGGCGCGCGGCGGTTCCGGCTGGCGGATGAGCAGAAAGCTGATGCTGGAAAACAGGTAGGAGATCGCATCGAAGACCACTGAGAGCGGGGCGCTGATCCACTGGATGAGCAGCCCCGCGACTGATGGCCCGCCGATCTCCGCCAGCGACTCCGTAGTCGCCAGTTTGCTATTGCCTTCGACCAGATCGGCGCGGTCGATGAGCGAGGGCAGATACGCGTGATAGGCCGTGTAGAAGATCAGGCTCATGATGCCTTGCAGCGGCACGACGACGTACAGCAGCCCCATGCTCAGCGTCCCCGTCAGCGCGGTGACCGGGATGCTCAGCAGCAGGAGCAGGCGCCCGAGATCCATCGCGATCATCACCGGGCGGCGCGGTAAGCGATCTACCCATACGCCTGCAAACAAGCCGAACAGCAGCACCGGCGCGGAGCCGAGCGCGGTCAGCACGCCCATTTGCGCGGGCGTCCCGCCTAACAGGATGACGGCGATTAACGGAATGGCAGTGCGCGAGATGCGCGTGCCGAATTCGGAGATCGATTGACCGACCCACAACTTGAGGAAATCCGGGTGCTGCCACAACCCGGTCAACAGACGATTCATTGGTAAACTACTCCATGTGCGATTCAACTGTAAGCAGGAAACGCGAAACAAGCCTCAACGGACAGTCCGTGACGCTTCTCCGGTCGAGAACATCCCTATCTGCTTACAAGCTGACGATCGCGCTCATGGCAAACCCCATTTCCCAGATGACTCGCTTTATCTAGCCTCACCCTGCTGGCAGTGCCAACCGTCCCTCTCCGTGGGGAGAAGGACATAAACCGACTCGCTTGTGCTCTCGCCCTTGGGTTCACAGCTAGACAGTTCGAATATGCCGATACTGTCTCCCCTTAGGCGACACGATGTAGGGACGCGCTTCTGGCCGTCCGCGGTCCACGGACGCGCAGAAGCGCGTCCCTACAACAGCACAATTGTTAAGCCTGTTTGGTTCACTCGCCGTTGGGAGCGAGAATCTAGCGGTGAGGCCGACATGCATTCACACACATCTGTCTGGGGAGCAGTATAGGCGTGACTCGCGAAAAAGGTCAATGGGGTGCTATAGTCTGGACGATTCAGGAGAAGCCTATGTCGATTCCTCAATGGCTAGATTGGGCGCAGCGCCTACAATCGATCGCGCAGACCGGGCTGCACTACGACGCACACCCGTTTGACCGTTTGCGCTACGAAGATGTGATGCAGATCGCCGCGGAGATGCTGGCGGCGGGCAGCGGCGCGGCGGTAGACGAGATCCAGCCGCTGCTGCTCATTGACAAGGGGCATACGACCCCGAAGATTGATGTGCGCGGCGTGGTGTTCAAAGACGACAAAATCCTGCTGGTGCAAGAAAAGCTGGATAACTACCGCTGGACGCTCCCCGGCGGTTGGGCAGATATTGGCGAGAGCGCGGGCGTGTCCGTCGTGCGCGAAATCTACGAAGAGACGGGCTACCGTGCGCGCGCCGTCAAGCTGCTGGCGCTGTACGACCGTAACCAGCACGCGCACCCTCCGTACCAGTTCCACGCCTACAAAGCCTTTTTCCGCTGCGAACTGCTCAGCGACCTGCGCGAGCCCGATCCGCGCAACGTGGAGACGGGCGATGTCGGCTTCTTCGGCGAGGATGAGCTGCCCGAACTCTCGACGGCGCGCGTCACCGCCGACCAGATCAAGCGCTTTTTCGCGCATCTACGTCAGCCTGAGTTACCGACGGATTTTGATTGAGATGATAACGGTCACGGATGCAGTAGTGGATCAGGCGTCCATCGTTCACCGCATCATGCTCGACGCATTTGAGGAATATCGGGGTGTGCTCGACCCACCATCGGGCGCGCATATCGAAACCGTCGAGGACGTCATCGAAGAAATGCAGCACGGCGGCGCGGTGATCGCGTGGCTGGACGGCGAGGCCATCGGCTCCGGGCGCTGGCGCATCGAACCGGAAGGCTATCTGTACATCGGGCGCGTGTCGGTGCTGCCCGCCTTTCGCGGACGGGGCGCGGCGCGCGCCATGCTCGACCATATGGAGCAAATTGCCCGTCAGCGCGGGATCACACGGCTGCGGCTTGTCGTGCGCATGCTGCTCCCGCAGAACGTCGAGATGTACCGCAAGCAGGGTTACACTGTTTCGGAGATCATCAAGCATCCGCGCGGCAACACCGAAGTCGTGTATATGGAAAAGCGGTTAGCGGATAGCCATTAGCATTTAGCTTTTGGCTAACCGCTAATGGCTAATGGCTAACTGCCAGTTGCTCAACCGAACGTAAAGAGAGAGCTATGAAATTTGCCATTCAAGAAGCGGCGCTCCCCGGGGGGAGCGTGGCGGAGAAGTTTCAGCAGGCAAAGGCGCTCGGCTTCGACGGCGTCGAAGTCTGGTCGCGTGGGCTGAACACGCGCATGGATGAACTCGTCGAAGCCATGATCGCGGCGGAACTCCCCGTCGCGGCGGTTTATCTGCAAGAGGAACACTCGATTCTCGCGCCCGACGAAGCCGAACGCGAACGCGGCTTACAGGAAATCCGGGATGCGATTTGCTGCGCGGCCGATCTCGGCGCGTCCGGCGTGATCTGCATGCCGGGTGCTGGCACGACCGCCATCCCCGATCTGTCACCGTACATGACTGCTTACGAGCTGGCGACCGGGCTGTTCTACACGCACATGCGCACGCTGGAAGATTACTCGATGGCGATGGGCGTCAAATTCTACCTGCAGCCCGTCAGCCGCCACGCGACGCGGTTGATCCGGCGGCTCGATCAAGCGGCGGACATTCTGCACCGCTTGCACAATCACCCTAACGTGCAGATCGCGGCGGATACCGCGCACATGGCGCTCGAAGAGAGCAGCCTCGCCGAGGCTATCAGCGCCCATGCCGGGATGATCGGCTACCTGCACGCCGCCGATGATGGTCGACGGCTGCCGGGACAGGGATCGCTCGACTTCGCGGCGATCAACACCGCGCTCCAAACGATTCATTATGATGGCTGGGTCACGCTGGGCGGCGGTGAACCGTACACGTCCGCCCTACCTGCGGCATACAGCCCCGCCGATCTCGCCCATAGTCTCGCTTATTTACGGCAACGAGGATGGTGAACCATGCATTACACGGCTGAAAATCTGCTGCTCCGCTCCGACGACGATGGCGGCACGGGCGTGTTCGCGCACGTCACGCCGCAGCGCGCCGAATGGCAGTATCTGCACATGACCGCACGCCGTTTGAACCAAGGCATGACCTACAAGGGCAGCACCAGCGACTACGAGTTCGTGCATGTCATTCTCGGCGGCGTGTGCAGCATCAAGACGAGCAAGGGCGACTTTGAGCAGGTTGGGCGGCGTCCCAATGTGTTCTCCGGCATGCCCTACGCGCTCTACCTGTCGCGCAACACCGATTTCGAAATCACCGCGCTGACGGACGGCTTCGAAGTGGCGTCGTGCTGGGTGGAAACCGACGAGGATCATCCCGCGCGGCTCATCACGCCCGCTGACAGCGCCATCGAACTGCGCGGCGGTGACAACGCCTCTCGCCAGATCAACAGCATCATCCCGCCGGGCTTCGACTGCCAGCGGCTCGTATGCGTCGAGGTGTATACGCCGGGCGGCAACTGGTCGAGCTACCCGCCGCACAAACACGACGTACATCGCGTCGATGAGTCGGGCAAGGTGCTGGAAGCCGACCTTGAAGAGATCTACTTCTACAAGCTGGATAAGCCGGAAGGCTACGCCTATCAGCGCGTGTACACCGACAACCGCAGCATCGACGCGGTGATGATGGCGCAGAATCACGACGCGGTGCTCGTGCCGGAAGGCTATCATCCGGTGGTCAGCGCGCACGGCTATACGACTTACTATCTCAACTTCCTCGCGGGGTCGGCGCAGTCGCTGGCCAACAGCGATGATCCGGCATATGCGTGGGTTAAAGCGCAGTGGAAAGGAATCGATCCGCGCCTGCCGGTTGTCTCGCCGGAGATGGAAAAACAGAGTTAAGCGCAGAGAAAAAGCATAGGCCGAGCGACTGCTCGGCCTATTTTATGTGAGGGGAATGATGGTGATCAGACTGGCATAGCGTTTCATATCAGACACATTGTTCGTCAACAGCACACCGATGTTGTTGACCAGCATCGCCGCGACGATGTTGGCATCATGTACCTGTTTGCCGCCTGTTGGGAACTGCTTGAGGAGCGCGATCCACCGTTTGGTCACGGTAGCGGTTTCGTCAGCAATCTCAAAGGTCGCCGTAATCGTTTGCAGCTCTTTCTCAACGTCGTCAATCGGCATGGACTGCATATAGGTTTGCGGGCGCGTAAGCTGCATCACATATTCGCGAATCACCTGCCGACTGATCCACAGCTCCGCATCTAGGGCTTGCTGCTGCGCC
The DNA here is from genome assembly GCA_041916315.1 of Anaerolineae bacterium. Taxonomy (GTDB): domain Bacteria; phylum Chloroflexota; class Anaerolineae; order Aggregatilineales; family Phototrophicaceae; genus Flexifilum. Next base: position 49,011 of record JAYRZU010000112.1, on the reverse strand, counting down.
ATGAGTTGAACCGCTTGGGTGTGCAGTGGCGCAGCCGCTATCCGATAGCGCAAGAGCACGTTCGTATCGACAAAAACCCTAACGCCCCTCGTCATCATACCAATCCTCGCGGCGATCAGAGAAGTCATCAGCGAGTGAGAGATTATCGATCATACTCACATCAAGCAGCAGATAGCGTTCTGCATTCGTCAGAGAGCGGGTTTCGGCTAACTCTCGTAAGTACGTCGCCGCACTTTGGCGCTCTTCAACGGACAGGGCACGCTGGGTTTTCAATTGCGCGTAATACCCGATCAGCGCCTGTTTATCGTCCGCCGTGAGTTCTTCGCCTAAATCTCGTTTGAGGAACGCTGTGACAACTTTCCGCTGTTCGGATGTCAACTGCTGCGCGCGTTCCAGAACCTGGTCTACCTCTGTGGTTACCACGTTGCCGACTCCTCATCCTCACCCCCTCTATTATACGGGTTGTTTGGCAGGGCGGAATGAGAGGGTCGGGATGCGCGAGAGCATAACGGCGGGAACCATGAGCAGCCACAGGATGAAGCCCGCTGTGATGAAGGGCAGCGGATGCGCCGAGGCGAATAATTGCCCGCCGAGCGCCGTCCCCACGATGATGCCGAGACTGGTCGAGGAGCCGTAGATGCCGAGCACCGCGCCGCTGTCGCCTTCTGAGGCGCAGGAGGTGGCGAGTGCTTGCAGCGACGGCATCATCAAGCCGGACGAGAGCGCGACCATCGTCAGCGCCATGGAGCCGACCAGCAGCGGCGACCCGAGCAGCACGATCAGGAACATGCCTAAGCCCCGGAAGAATGCGCCGACGATCACCAGACGCTGTTCGCCGAAGCGTTCCACGGCGGGGCGCAGCAGCGCCAACTGCGTGATGAACTGCCCGAAGCCGATCCCCATCAGCATCAAGCCGACGCCGAGGCTGACCGTCTGTTCGGACGCGCCTTTGAACAACTCGGCTTCGCTGAACAGCGCAATCGACGATTGCAGCAAGGCGATGCTCAACTGCGCGCCGAAGCCAATGAGCAGAATCCAGCGCAGCGGCACATTGCCCCATGCGTCACGCAGATTAAACGGACGGCGCCCCGCGCGATCCGCGGTGATGCGCGCGCGGCGTTCCGGCGTGAGCGATTCATCGAGCACGACCCACGTCAGGATCGTCGTGAACAGCGAAATCGCCGCGCCGACGAAGAACGTGGCGTGATCGCTGAAAAAGGCCGAAACCAGACCGCCCAGCGCCGGGCCGAGAATATAGCCGAGGCCAAACGCCGCGAAGATCACGCCGAGGCCGCGCGTGCGTTCCTCGCGCGTGGTGATGTCGGTGACATACGCCTGCGCGACGATCACGTTGCCGCCGGTGATGCCGTCGAGGATGCGCGCCGCGAACAGCATGGGGATACTGGTCGCGGTACCGAGCATCACGAAGCTGAGGAACGTCCCGAACTGGCTGATCACCAGCACGGGCAGACGACCATAGCGATCCGACAGGCGACCGATGAACGGCGCGGCGAGGAACTGGGCGATGAAATACGAGGCCAGCATCAGCGAGATAGCTTCGGGGGAGGCGGTGAAGTGCCGCTGAGCGTAGAGGGGCAGCGAGGGCAACACGATCGTCCCCCCCAGAAAATTGGCGAACACGATCGCAAACAGCGTCCAGAGACGCTTATCCCATTTGAACATGCGTAACACCGGGGTTGATTAGCTGAACAACATCTTCTTAATGATAGTCTCGCTGGCCTACGCAGGGGTAGTGCTTGGACTGCATTGGTCATAGAACCCTTCAAGCATGAAGGTTTTCCGAAGAATAGATGTGTAAGGCAAATGTTTTTGGACTTGCGGGCAAACCGGGCTTAACCTAGACTCATCAGGCTTTCATTCAGGGTGCCCTCACGAGCACAGGAACGATTTTTATGCCGAAAGTCATGGTGGTCATCCCCACCTATAACGAAAAAGAGAATATCACCGCCATCACCGAGGCGCTGATCCACCTCCCCGCCTACCTCCATGTGTTGATCGTCGACGACAATTCGCCGGACGGCACGGGGCAAATCGCGGATCAGCTTGCCGAGCAGTATCGCGGGCGGGTGAATGTGCTGCATCGCTACGAAAAAGGCGGTCTCGGCCCGGCATATATCGCGGGCTTCAAAGAAGCACTCCAACTCGGCGCAGACTACATCATCCAGATGGACGCCGATTTCTCACATCAGCCCAAGTACATCGCGGAACTGATCGCCAAGCTGGAAAGCGGCTACGATTTCGTGATCGCGTCGCGCTTCGCCCCCGGCGGCGGTGTCGACGAAAACTGGAGCTTCTACCGCAAGTTGTTGAGCTGGTTCGCGAACCGCGTGTATACGCGCCTGCTGCTCAACATCCCGGTCTACGATGCGACAGCGGGTTATCGCATCTGGCAGCGCGCGACGCTGATCGGGCTGGATCTGGAGCGGGTGCGCTCCAACGGTTATGTGTTTCAGGTCGAAATGGCCTATGTCGCCTGTCGTTTGGGCTTCAAAGTCACCGAGATCCCAATTTACTTCCCGGATCGCCAGCGCGGGGAGTCCAAAATGGATATCCGCATTCAACTGGAAGCGGCGCTCCGTGTGTGGCAGGTGATGATGCGCCATCGCGCGCTCAAGCCCGTTGATCGGCGGACAGAGGTCTATTCCTAAAGCCAGACAACCCGAGTTGGGGCGGAACAGTGATGGGAATAGCACTCCACGCCGCCCATAGAGAGCCAGCATGCAGTCCCGGTTTGAACAGTCACGCATTAACCAGCTCACCAGCGCCTACGCCCCGAATGATCCGCCGCGCCAGCGGTTGGACTTTGGCGATCTGCTCTCGCTCATCTGGCGGCTGGATCGCAGCGCTGGGCAAGGGGGACGCGAACGCTACTATCGCCAGTCCGTGCGCGCCACACTGAGCGGCTTGGGGCTGCTGACGCATCCGTTCGGTAAACTGGTCGAAAGCGCGAAACCGGGCGAAATCTACCAGCAGATTCCTAATCTGCCCTATCGCACAGGCGGGCGTTTGGTCGACGCGCAGGATCGGCGCGCGGCGATTAGTCAGTTGATGACACTGCGCGAGGACACGCTGCGGATTGGTGCCTATCAGGAGAGTTGGTTAGGCGGGTTTCCAGGCAGCGGCATCGTCGACGATGAGCTGCGCGAGCGCGTTTTCGCCGTGCTGATCAGCGCGCTGCCGGGGCAATTCAGCAACTTTGGGCGGCTGCTGCTCGTGCTGGATATCGTGCTGGCGAACCTCGTCGTCGGCCTCGACAACATGCCCGAAGTCGACCTCAAAACGCTGGTCAGCGATCACGGCTACCCCGACCCCGCCGACGCGCGTGTGCACCGGGAATACGCCACCACCAGCGAGAAATAAAAACAGGACGGGTGCACCGTCCTGCTGCCTCCAGCTCATTTGCGACCGCAATGGTTCCCAAAACGCTAAAATTTGGTGACGACTTTTTCGACGCCGGGAATGGCCGTCAACTGCGCGAACAGGTCTTCGGTCATATCGGGCGGCAGCGTCCCGGTGAGAATCACGCTGCCATAGCGCACATTGACCTGTACGCCCGTCGGCGTCACCTTGCCGATTTCGCGGCGCAGCGCGTCTTCATCGTACAGCGCCGCCCCGTTCACGGTCTTAACGCCCGCCAGCTTCGGAATGGCGTCGAGCAGATAGCGCCGGCTCGGCTGTGATTTGACATGCCCCGCCACGGTCACGACACCGTCGGTCACCAGCACGCGAATCTGGTGTTGATCGGCGGCCAGCGGCGGATAATGCTGGATAAGATTATAAACATCTTGGCGAATGTCGATATCGGGACGAGGAGTGGAAATAAGTTGCGGTTCAGACATCGCGGTTTGATCCTTCCATTGCAGGGCATTTAGACGGGTAATTTTGCCGCATCGCCTGCGAAAAGCCAAATCCGCATCCGAGCACACTGCCGAAAACTGCAGAGATCGCCCCGACCGATGGTCGCAAAAATTCAAAGCTCTCATCCTCAAGCGGTTTGAGAAGAGCGACCCCTAATAAAACGGACGCCCGCAGGCGTCCGTCTCGCTGTTGACTGTTGACCGTCACCCTGTCACAGGGATGCTGTTGACGTTCGTTCCGGAAGGCAGCACAAAGTACTGCGCGCTGACCCAACCGACGATCCCGTTGTAGTTAACCTGATACCACTGCGACGCGGCATTGCGCCCGATCACCGAGGCCTGACCGCCCGCCACAATGCGACCAATGCGCCCGAACTGCGTCCCTGCGCCCGAGCGGATGTTGACCGTGTACGGAGTCGCCGTGCCGAGGATGCCCGCCGTCTGCGCCGGAACCGGAGTTGCGGTCGGCGAAACGGTCGTGCCGGGGGTGGTCACCGGGATGTTGAAACCGTTGGTGATGGTGATGAAGCGGCCCGACACCCAGCCCGTCGCGCCATTGCCCAACTGAATCTGATACCACACGCTGTCGTTCGTGCGCCCGACGATCTGGTACTGCTCGAAGCGATTGATGCGCGTGATCACGTTGCTGCCCGTCGCGCTCGGGAAGTCGCGCACGTTGAGGCGGAAGGCCGATACGGTCGCAATCGCGCCCGTCAACACCGGCGCCTGAGTCGGCTGCGCGCCGCCCGGGTTATTGGTGAAGTACACGCTGAATTCGATGTAGGCATCGAGCGTCAGTTCGCCGTATTCGACCTGGAAGGTGTTGGCGCCTGCCGGAAGCTGCAGCGTCGCCGTGTTGGTTTGCCCGGTCGCGCCACCCTGATTGATGACGAGCACACCGTTCACATACACGCGGACACTGTCGTCAGCGCGCGCGGCGATGGTGTAGTTGCCGCCCGTCAGGTTTTGCACGCTCGTCCAGCGCGCCGAGAAGTTATCGGCGGGGACGTTGGGCAGCGGCGCGCCCGAACCCCAGTTATGCGTGGGGCTGGTTTCGGTCAGAATCGCCGCCGGGTCACCAAGCAGGCTGCCATTGGCATAGTACTGGCCCGTCCACGGCGCCGTCGCGACGGTCGGCGGGAGCGACCCCGTGCCGCCACCCGTCGCGCCCGGAACCGGGAAACCCGGCCCTTGCGGGTTGGTGGCGAGGTTGGCATACGACACATACGCGAAGGCGTTGTCGGTCAGTTCGCGGTAGTCGACCTGAATGTGATACACGCCATTGGCGGGCACGTTCACATCCGCCGAGACGACCTGCCCGACCGGGCCGGAGGCGAAGGTATCGATGACCGGGGTGAGCCCGAAATTGAAGATCACGCGGATATTGTCATCGGCCAGCGCATAGAAGCGATACGTGCCCGCATTGAGCGCGACATCGGTCGCCCAGCGCACCGAGAAGTTGTCGGCATTCATGCCCGAAATCGGCGGATTGACACCCCAGTTAAACGCGATGTTGGGATCTTGACGCGTCAAAAAGGGCGTCCCTTCCAGCGTTCCGTTATTGAAATAGTACGCAATCCACGTCGGCGTCTGCGCCAGCGCAGGCTGCACGAGTAGAATCGATGTGATCGATAGGAGCACAGCGACGATCAGTGCTTTCCGCAACATATCCTAGTCCCTCCACAACACCCCAATCTCAACTATGTAAATTTTAGCAGGATTTAGCCTCAGAGAACGGGGCGTAGGCCAATCGTCATATAATCGTCTCATTTTCTAGGGGGTTGTGAAAAATTGGCGGCGTGAGTCGCGTCTGATCTGGCGATATGGCTGGCATCCTGTGGAGTGGGATCCCCACAGGATGCCAACAGCCTGCGCCTTACTCCATTTTTTCCAGCGAAAAGGCTTCGCTGCCGCCAATGTTGATCGCGAGGCTGACCGGGTCGTTGACTGTGTTGAAGTCGACGGTTGCGCCCAACGCGCCATTGTTGATCACGAGGTACTGGCCCAGCACCGGGAAGTAGACGAGGCGGAATGCCCACACGCCGTTCGTCAGCCAGAGCGTGCTGTCGTCGCGGTATTCCACACTCCAGCCTTCCTCATACGCGCCGACCAGCGGCGCGGCGGTGTCGGCGTCGATAGTGTCCTCGGCGAGCGTCCGCACCTGCTCGATTTGCGCGGTGACCTGCGCGAACTCGGCGCGGCGCTGCGCGGCGGCTTGCAGCTCAAGTCCGTTCCACAGTTCGGCAAAGCTGAAGGCGAGCGTATCGTTGAGCTGCCCGCCGAGACTCGAGTTGCTGAACACGAGGATCGCGGTGTCGTTGTCCGGGAAGATGGTCATCTGCGTCGTATACCCTGACCAACCACCGTTGTGTTGGCGCATCGGGATGCCGCGATAGGTGTTCAGCAGCCAACCCATCGCATAGCGCGCATCCTCGTAACCGGGCACCTCCTCCAAGCCGAGCGATGCGCCGGGAGCCCACGTGACCGCAAGGTTCTCCGCGCTGACAATACGCTCGCCGTCCGGCGTGACGCCGCCGTTCATCTGCGTGATGACGTATTTGGCCATGTCTTCGATGTTCACCCACACGCCACCGGCGGGAGCAACCAGTGCGATGGGCGCATCGATCATCCGGCTGACCGCGCCTGCCGCGCTCAGCACGTCCGGTTCGTAGGGTTCAGCGTAATTGTCCCCGAGTTGGCTGTGGTCGTCGGCGATGATGGCGCTCTCCATGCCAATCGGATCGAACAGGCGGGTCTGCATCAGCGACTGGTAGCTCGCCAGCGTCGGTTCAAGGCCGCTCGCCACCGCGCCGACATAGCCCGCCAGCGCATAGACTTCGTTGTTGTAGTTGTGCGACGCGCGGAACTCGCCGTTGATGGTCTGCGTGGCGACGGCGTCGAGCAGGTTGTCGATATCCCATTCCCACCAGTCGAAGGCGTCAAAGGTATTCGACACCAACCCGGTTGCCATGCCCATTAAGTCCGCGACCGTGATCTGCGCGGTTAGCTCGGAGTCGCTGATGGCGAAATCGGGCAGGATGTCGGTGACAGGCGTGTCCCACGTCAGCAGGCCGTCGTCGACCAACTGCGCGATCAGCAGCGAGGTCATCGACTTGGTGGTCGAGCCGACGCGGAAGCGGGTTTCGGTCGTGAAGGGGAGCTGGTCTTCGACATTGCGATAGCCAAAGCCCTGCGCGTAGATCACTTCAGCGCCTTCGATGATGGCCACCGCCGTGCCGGGAATGTTGTAATACGCCCTCTCGTCCTGAATGATCTGTTCAAACTGCGCTAAGCGTTCATCGGTCACCTGCGCGTGCACGGTCGAAAAGCCGAGGAGCAGCACAAAGCTGAGCAGCGCTAAAACCGGGCGGATATAGAGTTTGTGCAAGATTCGATCCTTTGTAAACCTTGATTGTCGTTGAGTGATCCGCTTGTTCCACACCAGCGGATGCTGCTCTATACGCACGCCCACGCCGTAAAGTCGCGAACCGGACCAGACCAGGGGACCAAGATCATCGCCTGTATTCGAGGGCGATGTAGGGACGCCCAACGGGGCGTCCGCAAATCAGGTTTTCTAACCCCACCCCCGACCCCTCCCCGAATTCAGGGAGGGGAGACAGATGGGAGCATTTGTGTAGGGATGAGGCATGCCTCGTCCTGAGCGGTTTAGCTGGCGATTAAGGTATTCTGCGCACCTACCGGCACACCTCGTCCCATTTTTCTCTGGTTTTGACACAAAGCAGAGGAGGACGAGGCATGAAGTCATTTCAAAATCGGTATATTGTCTAACCTCACCCTAAATCCCCTCTCCCAAGGGCGAGGGGACTTAAAAATCGCGCCTGTCTCCCCTCTCCTCTTTTCGGAGAGGGGTTGGGGGTGAGGTTGGAAACAGCGGACGCGCAACGGCGCGTCCCTACGACAACGAACTCGGTTGGATATCAGAAATAGCAGCCGCGATTAAGTTTCAGTATGCTTCTTGATACGTTTGCCGTTGTCCGCTTATAATCGAAGTCAATTCGGAATTGCACAGGGCTGTAAAAACTCATGGTTTTAGCGAATCAGGCGAACACGGGCGTTCTCATCACCAATACCGCTGGCGTTCCCGGCGGCGTCGTCTTGGAAGTCACGCGGAAACTCGTCGCGCGCGGCTATCGTGTCACCGTTATGACGGATGGCAGCGCGGGCGCGCATGTCGCGCGGGCGGCGGGCGCGATCCCAGCGTATTCTGGCGTCCTGCGGGCGGGCGAAGTCCGCAGCATGATCAAAGCGGCGAACGCGACCATCGTCGTCAACCTCGCGCCGCAGAGCTTCAACACGCTGCCGACGCTCAAGGTCGACTGGGACGACCGCGTTATCAGCGACGGCACCAAAGCGATCATTGAAGCGGCGAAGGATACGGGCGTTGAATACCTCGTCCACACCAGCTACGCCTATGTCGGCGCGGGCGTCAACGAAGACGCGGTCGACTTCACGCGCGCGGCGGCCTCGGCGGAAAAGAACGTACTCCGCAGTGGTTTGTCGGCAGTGGTGCTGCGCTTCGGTTTCCTGTACGGCAACACGGCGAATGCCGCCGCCGTGCGTGATACGCTGAAGCTCGGACGTCCCGTCGAAACGGGCGCGAACGTTCCGGTGAACTTCACCTATGCGGCGGATGCGGCGGATGCCATCGTCGCGGCGATCACCAACCGTCCGAGCGGCGTCACGCTCAACGTCGTCGATGACAACCCGGCGACGACGGCGGAATTCATGCAGTATTTTGCAGGTGCGCAGGGTTTCGGCCTGTCGGCGCGTCCGGCGTTCCTCGCAGCGCTCACGGGGGGCAGCGACAAGCGCCTGCCCGCGCTGATGCACTTGCCGGCGCACGCCAATAACGCGGAAGCCAAGGCTGCGCTCGGGTGGTCGCCGCGCTTCCCGAACTTCCGGGCGGGCATCGACGATCTGCTGTTGAGCTGGCGCGCGGAAGAAGCTGTCTAATGGCCGACCTCAAAGCAGTCCTGTTTGATCTTGACGACACGCTGATCGACTGGAGCGGCTTCAACTCAGACTGGGCAGCCATGGAACAAAACCATCTGCGCGGCGTGTTCGATTATGTGTGCGCGGATATTCATACGCTGGATGATTTTGATGCCTATGTCGCGGAGTTCCGCGCACGGGTCAACGCGGCGTGGACGTCGGCGCGCACCAATCTGCGCGCCCCACACCTCGGCGCGCTGCTGGTCGAATCGGCGGTGGCGCTCGGCGCGCCCGCGGATGCGCTCGACGCGCGCCGCTGCCTCGAAGCCTATGATTGGGCGGCGGCGACGGGCACGGTCGGCTTCCCGGACGCGATTCCGGCGCTGAGCCTGCTGGCGGATCACGGCATCAAAGTGGGCATTGTCACCAACGCGCACCAGCCGATGTGGCTGCGTGACATCGAACTGCGCACGCATAACCTGATCGATCACTTCCCGACCTGTCGGATCTCGGCGGCGGACGTGGGCTATCTCAAGCCGCACCCGGCCATCTTCCAGACGGCGCTCAACTGCCTCGGTACGAAGCCGTCGGAGACCGTGTTCGTCGGCGATGATCCCGAAGCGGATGTGGTCGGCGCGCAGGCGGCGGGCTTACTGGCCGTGCTGCGCCGCGGACGGCGGGCGAGCTTTGGTTTGTCGCGGATTGTGCCCGACGAAGTGATCGACTCGCTGGAAGAACTGCCGGCCATTCTGGATGGCTGGTATCCCGGTTGGCGGAACAGCGCGTAAACGGCGTATGCAGACGGCAATTGACCGCAATCTCATCCTGACCGGGTACATGGGGCCGACGCAGCTCGTCATCGCGCGGCGCACCGCCGAACATCTGCGGCTGCGCTTCGTCGACTTTGATCAACTGTTTGAGACGCGTTCCGGCGAAGCGCGCGAGGATCTACGGGCGCTGTACGGCGAAGCGCGCCTGAAAGCGCTCGAAACCGAACTGGTTGACGAGATCATGCTGTACCGTGGCACGGTGATTCACATCGGCGGGCAGACCCTGCTGCATGGCAATCATCTGGCGCGGCTGAGCGAAACAGGCGACATCATCGTGCTGGTCGCCGCGCTGGATGTCGTGTTACAGCGGCTGCATCTGGCGTTGGGCGCGCGCTACCACAACCCGCGTGAACGCGAATTGGCCGTCGGGGTGTTGAAGCGCGAGTGGGCGATCCGCAAACTGCCGGGCGTCACCGAAGTCGATACGTCCGAACTGAGCGAAGAGGCGATGATTGACGAGATAGCGGCGAGGTGGCGCGCGCTGTCCGGGGTCATCGACTGGCGCGCGTAACCCATCGAAATCCATAGAGCCACCCCATCGAGGAGACGTAATGGCAAAACTCACAATTAGCCTGGGACAGATGAATGTCGCGCAGGGCGACGTGCGCAAGAACACGCAGACCGCCGAGGAACTGATCACCGACGCGGCCAAGCGCGGCTCGCATCTGGTGATGCTGCCGGAGTTGTGGTCGACGGGCTACGCGCTGAATCAGGCGAAAGATTTAGCTTCGCCGCTGAATGTCGGCATCTTCGCGCAGTTGGCGACGTGGTCGACGCAGAACAAGATCAGCATCGTCGGCTCGGTGATGGAAAAGCGCGGCCTCGAAGTCGCCAACAGTTCAACCTTCTACGCGCCCAACGGCAAGATGATCGGCGTGTACCGCAAGATTCACCTGTTCCGTCTGATGGAAGAAGATCGCTATTTGCAGCCCGGTTCTGCTCCGCTGATGATGGATTTGCCGTGGGGACCGACGGGTATGGCGATCTGCTACGATCTGCGCTTCCCGGAACTGTTCCGCAAATACGCGGTGCAGGGCGCCAAGCTGATTCTGCTCGTGTCCGCGTGGCCGATTGAGCGCATCGAACACTGGCGCGCGCTGCTCATCGCCCGCGCCATCGAGAATCAGTGTTACATGGCGGCGGTCAACGCGGTCGGTCAGACGGGCACCACCACGTTCGGCGGGCACTCGATGATCGTGGATCCGTGGGGCAAGGTGGTGATTGAAGTGGGCGAGTCGCCGACGCTGGCCACCGCCGACATCGATCTCGATCAGGTCGACCGCATCCGCGCGAAAATCCCCGTGTTCGAAGATCGCCGCCCGGAGACGTATTAGGGGCAGCGGTTAGCGATTAGCCGTTAGCTAAAAAAACGGACGAGCCTGCTCGTCCGTTTTGATTCGGCAGAAGTTTTGGGGTAAGGACGCGCAACAGCGCATCCGCCGCGTTCACCCTCTCTATAGGATTGAAAAATGTAGGGGAGGGTCTTGCCCCTTCCGCTGGTTGGTGGGCGAGACAAGATGTCATTTCAGAATCGGCACTTTGTCTAACCTCACCCCTAAATCCCCTCTCTGTTCACGGCAGGACAGTTTTAACATTTCGAGCCCGTCTTCCCCTAGGCAACAGGTTGTAGGGACGGCCTTCTGGCCGTCCGCCGATCGCGGACGCGCAGAAGCGCGTCCCTACAATTGCTCGATTGTTAAAAGTGTCCCGTTCTCAAGAAAAGAGGAGAGGGGACTTAAAAAGTCCGCCTGCCTCCCCTCTCCTAAAGGAGAGGGGTCGGAGGGTGGGGTCAAAATCGATTGAGTTACGGCGCGGCAGTCGCTTCAGCCGTCACTTCGAGCGTGACTTCCGGCGTCGACAGGCTGCCCTGCGGCACATCAGTCGACGGGATGCTGAGCAGACCGAGATCCGTGGTCGGCGTCGGCGTCGGCACGAAGATCGGCGGCGTCGTGATCAGGTTGATGAAGCGGTCGAGCGTCGACTTCTGCACGACATAGATGCGGAAGGTGCCTTCCAGCGACACGAGCGGTTCGGCCAGCGGCGCGAGCGTCGGTTCGAGGGTCGGCAGGGCTTCCGGCGTGGCTTCGACCGTCACTTCAAGCGTCGCTTCGGCGGTGGCGTCAGCCGGTTGAATCTCCTGCGTGCCGATGGCCTGCGGTTCCGCTGAAGCTTCGGCGGTCGCGTTGGCCTGGGCCACCTGCGTACCAACGGCAGCATTCGTCGCTTCGATCTCCGCGCCCACGTCAGCCGCTTCGGTGAGATCAGTGATTGCTGTCACTTCAGTGGTCGCAGCAGCGGGCTGAATTTCCTGCGTGCCAATGGCCTGCGGCTCTTCGGTGCCGCCGACATTCGCGCTGCCCGCCTGTTCGACGATCACGTAGTAGCGTGGGTTAACGCGGCTCTGGCCGCCGATGTGCACCAGGAAGACCGCGCCATCGTAGGTCGTCGCCAGCACCGTGTATTGCGGATTCGTCAGCCCGAAGTTCGCCAGATTCGAGTCGTCGAAGCTGTCGGCGGAATTCAGGTTGGTGAGCAGCGGAATCAGCGCCGACAACACCGTCGGGTCGGCCTGCTGCGTGCCGCTGACATCGGTTTCGGCGCCCGGTTCGGCGCGCGTGGTGTTATCGTACAGCCACGCGCCGTCCGCCGCGGCCTTGGTCAGGACGATGCGTTCGCCCGTCGTGTTGTCGCGCACTTCCAAACGCGCCAGAGTCGTGTTGTCGACACCCGGCAGCAGCGCGACAGGCGCGCTGGTCGGCGTAATCGTCGTGTCGCCCGGCGCGGTCGCTTGATTCTGGTTCAGGAGCAGCACCACCACGATGAACGCGAGCAGTGCGACGATAAAGATGATGGTGCTTCGGTTCAGACGCATAGGCTTATCTCTCCTTTAGCGTGCTTTCTCGCGGTTGTTCCACCACACCCACACGCCTAGCAGCAGAATACCAAACGGCATGACGAAAACCGTCAAAATACGCAGGTTATTAAGCGTTCCCACATCTGCCGAAATCGGCTGATCCTGCGGGCGCGCCTGCTGCACGACGTTGATCTGGTTGAAGAATTCATCAAAGTGCGTTGTCCACACCGCGCCATTGATCGCGACGGTGAAGTTATCGGCGAAATTGCGCAGTTGATAGCCGATATCCGAACCGACCCACGTGCTCCCGAACAGGACGACGCGTGCACCGGTCTGCGTGTTTTCCGCGCTGGCCGCGACTACGAACGGCCCCACCTGATCGCCATCCACCTGCGCGATGTTTTCCGCCGTCAGCCCGTTGTTCTGCGTCGCCGCGGTGTACAGTTCGACCAGATTGGTCTTGGCGTAGGAGGTCGCGCTGGTGCGCACGAGCGGCAGCACACTGACGTTGGCAGGCGCCGTGTCGGTCACGACGATGCTCACGGGCGCGTTCAGCGCTAACAGTCCTTGACCCGCCGCAATGCCATTGGTCGTGATCAGGCTGGTTGCGTCGAAGTCGTTGGCGTAAGGCGTGAGCGGCGATTCAACCTGATTGGTCTGGTCGAGCACGATGTCGTTGGCGAAGCTCAGACCGAAGTTGTCACGCAGGAACGTGTTCAAGTTGTCCGAGGTTGCCAGCGAAATGCCATCTTCATTGATCGCCGGGTCGGCGAACACGACCAGGCTGCCACCGTTGGCGAGGAATCCGCCCAGAATCGTCAGTTCCTGCTCGGTGAGCGGAGCCATCCCGCCGGGGATGATGACGACTTCGGCGTCGGCGTTCGGGTCATTCAATGGCGTGGTCGTCGAGGTCGAAAGCTGTACCAGCGTCTGATCGGTCGTGACCGTCCAATCCCACTGATCGGTGAAGATTTGTGTAAGGATAGTCATCTGGTCGGCCACGCCGCCTTCGACCGGGAGGATGTAGGCGCGGAAATCGCCCTGCGCCGCCGCCTTGAGGATGGCATTGGTCAGGTCGCTCTGATTCACGCTCGCCACGACTTCGGCGTTGTCGATGTCCGGGTTGCCCGCTTCGTCCAGCACGGTCACGACGACCTGCCCCGACCGTGTGACGCCGTAGGCATCGGCGGTGGTGGGGTTGCGTTCCGGGTCGACGAATTCATAGGTGATCTTGCCATTGCTGGTCGTCTGGTAGTCATCGAACAACGGCGCGTAGCGATCCTGTAGGGCGGCCTGCGCCGCCGTCACGAACGCGTTGATGCGAATGTTCGGGATGGTCGGGTCATTGCCGATATTGGTGATGGCGTCGGTGGATTCTTCCGTGAGCGAGAACTGATCACTTTCCGTCAGGTCAACGCGCCATTCCTGCCCGCGCACAAAGGCGTAAATGCCCACCATCAGCACGATGACGAGCAGTGTCACGACGATGCTCACGCCGCCAAAGCGCGCGGTGCGCCCGGTGAACAGCCCCGTCACCTGCTGAGGCGCGGTCAGCACCCACGCGACGAACGCGAGGATGGCGAACCCGATGCCGGCGTAACCGACGACCGTCATGCCGCCGGGCTGCGACGCGTTGAACGCCGCCAGAATCAGCCCCGCCACAATGATCAGCGGGAAAATCCACGAGGGGATAATCGGCTGTTCGTTTTCAGGGGTCACATTCGGTGTTTGCTGAGTCATGCTTACGATCTCCAGCGTCGAATTTCGACAATACGCACGGTGATGAACAGCGCCACAATGATCATCCCGACGAAATAGAAAATATCTTCACCGCGCAGGATGCCGCTCGCCATGGTCGCGCCATAGTGCGCCTGCAAGCCCAGTTCACGGACAAAACCGGCCAACCACGCTGTCCCATCGCTGCCCGCCAGCGCGACCGCGGCGATATCGGCGAGGTAGAGCACGAGGATCGTCGCCGCGCCGAGGAAGGCCGCCACGATCTGATCTTCGGTGACCGCCGACCAGATCATCGACACAGCGATCACCGTGCCGCCGTACAGCCACGCGCCCAAGTACGCGCCGAACGCCACGCCCTGATCCGGAATGCCGACCATCTGCCACCCAAAGTGATAGATCAGCGTGACGAGGACGAGCACCGTCCAGTAGGCCCACGCGGCGAGGAACTTCCCGAGGACGAAATGGCCTTCGTTCATCGGGAGCGTCATCAGCAGTTCGAGCGTGCCTTCGCGCTGTTCTTCCGCCAGCAGACGCATGGTCAGCAGCGGCGCGATCAGGAAGGTGAGGAATGTCAGCAGACCGGGAATATAGCCCGCATCTGCCGGGGCTTGTTGATTCGCCTGGCTGATGTAGCCGTTGAACAGGATGCTCAGGAAGAACAGTACCGCGAAGGCGATGGCATAGGCGACGGGCGACCGGAAATACAGCGCCAGTTCGCGCTTGAATACCGCCCAGAACGGCACCGCGCCGCCGATTTGAACTTCAGTATGGGTCATATCGGTCATGATTGATCCTCAGTTGTTTCCGTGACAGGGGCTTCCACCACCTCAGCCGCCTGACGCCGGCGCGTCAGTTCGAGGAAGATTTCTTCGAGGTTGACGGCGAGCGGACGCAGTTCCTGCAAATTCAAGTTGTTCTGAATCAGCGCGCGGGCGATGTGCGGGCGCGGATCGATATCGGGCTGCGCGGGCGTGACCACGATGCCTTCGCTGCCGCTTTCGGCATGACCGACGCTCGCCACCTGCTGGATGATCGGGAGCGCTGCCGCGGCGGGGCCATCCACGCGCACGAGCACGCGGCTGCCGCGTTCCAGCAGCGACGAACGCAGTTCGGTCGGCGATCCCTGCGCGATGATCTCACCCTGATTGATAATGACCACGCTGTCGCAGACCTGCTCGGCTTCGCTCAGGATGTGCGTGCTGAACAGCACCGTGTGATCTTTACCCAGTTCCGCAACCAGATCGCGCAGTTCGAGCACCTGAATCGGGTCGAGGCCGATGGTCGGCTCGTCGAGGATGAGCACGGGCGGGTTGTGCAGCAGCGCCTGCGCCAAACCAACGCGCTGACGCATGCCTTTGGAGAGAGCGCGAATGTGGCTGTTGGCCCGCGACCCTAACCCGACCCGCTCCAGCACTTCCTGTGCGCGCGCCTTGACCTTGCGCACGCCGCGAATTTCGCCGATATAGGTCAGGTAGCCCAATGCGGTCATGTCGCGGTAGAGCGGCACGTTTTCCGGCAGATAACCGACGCGCTTGCGGACATCCAGACTTTGGTTGAACACGTCAAATCCGGCGACCACTGCTTTGCCCGAGGTCGGCGGCATGAAGCCGGTGAGGATGCGCATGGTGGTGGTTTTCCCCGCGCCATTCGGCCCCAGAAAGCCCGTCACCTGACCCGGACGCGCTGTGAACGAAATGCCTTTTACGGCGGCAACTTCCCCGTATGACTTCGTTAAATTCTCGACTTCGATCATGTCTTTTCAGCCCTTCCGGTAAAAAACTTGCAAATTATAGCGTGTTTGCTCGGAACGACGAGGGTAGGCTGTGGACAGGTCACAGATTTTTTACAGGCGCTCATACACTTTTTACAATTTCCGGGACAAAGGTTTATGGGCAGCGGGTAGAAGCGTCCGCCAGATTGTGGGCGAAGCGGACGGCCAGAAGGCCGACCCTACAATCTAGTAGGAGTAGGTTTTTCATGTTTCCCGTCGAACACAGTTTTTCTTCGCCGAAAACGTGTAGGGACGAGGCATGCCTCGTCCCTACAATCAAAAACCTACCTCTGACAGGGGGTGGGGTACATGTGCAAAACACCAATTCTGGAATAGCTTCTCGTCCTGCCATTCGACAGCCGTCCATCGGCGAGAGTTTTTGATCCAGAAATTACCCTTTAGTAACGCAAAGACAACGGACATACCTGCAATATTGCGCTAATATTAAGAAAAATGCGATTTTTGTCACTGTGGAATGTTCGCCATGATCTCCGAAATCGATCTGCAAGCGATGCGCGACCTGAGTCGCGACCCCGCTGCGTTTGAGCAGCTCAAAGCGTTGGTTGAACGGCTGATGTCAACGAGCGGATTGATGGACACCACGCCGCGCTCTCTACAAACTGATGCAGCGTTCCTCGCCGCGATTGTGCAATCCTCGCAGGACGCCATTTTCACCAAAACGGTGGATGGGATCATCACGAGCTGGAACCCCGCGGCGGAAAAGCTGCTCGGGTACAGCGCCGCCGAGATCATCGGGCAATCGATTAGGAGCATACTGCCTCTGGACGAATATGCCACGGTTGCCCTCATGGATCAGCGGGTGGTGGCCGGAGAACGCATCGAAAGCTTTGAAACGGTGCGTCGGCACAAAGCTGGCCACGCCGTTGATGTTTCGCTCACCTTCTCGCCGATCCGCGCGGCGGATGGCAAGATTCTCGGCATCTCGGTGATCGCGCACGATATTACGGAAAAGAAGCAGATGCGCGCCGCGCTGGAAACAAGCGAACGGCAGCTGCGCAGCGTCTTCAACACCGTGCAGGATGCAATCTTCTCCGTCGAACTGCCGAGCAACCGCTTGACGTACATTAACCCGGCGGGCGAGCGCCTCATGGGGCGGAGACTGGGCGAGTTTCAGGAAGATTTCGAAGAGCGGTGGGCGGTGGTGCATCCCGACGATCTCGAAACGGCGCGTGCTCTGCATACGCGGTTGCTAGCCGAAGGAATCGCCGAAGCCGACTGTCGCATCTTGCATCCGAACGGAGACATTCGCTGGGTTAACTTCCGCGTGTGGCTGGTCCGCGATGCGGCGAATAACTCGATTCGCTATGACGGCCTCGGTCGTGACATCAGCGAACTGCACGAGATGCACGTGGCGCTGGAAGCAAGCGAGCAGCGGCTGCGCGGCCTGTTCGATACTCTTGAGGATGCCATCTTTTCGGTCGAACTGCCGAGCGGGCGCATGACGTACATCAACCCGGCGGGCGAGCGGCAAATGGGGCGGACGTTACAGGAATTTCAGGGGAATTTCGAACTACGGCTGACGATGGTCTATCCCGACGATCAGCCGATCGTCCGCGCCGGACAGGCGCGCTTGCTCGCTGAAGGCACCGTGGAGATGGAATACCGTCTGGTGCGAGCGGATGGAGCGATCCGCTGGATCAGCACGCGCGCCTGGCTCATCCGTGACGAGGCGCAGCAGCCGATCCGCTATGAAGCGATCAGCCGCGATATCACCGCGCTGAAGGAGGCGGAAGCCGTGCGCCAGCACATGCTGGATCAGGAAAAGGAACTGATCAATCTCAAGGCGCGCTTCATCTCGCTGGCGTCACACGAGTTCCGTACCCCGCTGGCGGCTATCCTCGCGACTACGGAGTCGCTCCTCCTGTACCGCCAGCGCATGACGGACGAGAAGATCACCGAACGCCTCGAACGCATTCGTCAGCAGGTTGGCTATTTGCACGCGATCATGGAGGACGTGCTGCTGCTGTCGCGCTTCCAGGCCGGGGGCGTAGAATACCGCCCGATCAACGGCGATCTCGTCGCCCTGTGCCATGATTTGATCGACGAGTTTGAGAGTCAGACCGCTTATACGGGGCGCATCCGCTGTGACTGCCCGGTGCAAACGCTGAGCACGCAGTTCGACCCACGGCTGCTGCGCCAGGTGATCAGCAATCTGCTGACCAATGCGCTGAAGTATTCCGCCGCGCCGCAGCCCGTCGAGCTGCGTTTGCGTTCCGATGACGACGCCATTACGCTGGTGGTTCAGGATCAGGGGATCGGCATTCCGCCCGACGACCTCAAACGCCTGTTTGAGCCGTTCCACCGCGCGGGCAACGTCGGCAGCATCGGGGGCACGGGGCTGGGGATGAGCATCGCCAAGCAGGCGGTCGAGGCACACGGCGGCACCATCGCTGTGACGAGCGCGGTCGGTCACGGGACGATCTTTACGGTGAGTCTCCCCCGCCAGCGCTGATCACTATTCCGGGCTAACGTCAGCGGACTGAGCTGCCGAAAAGACTCAATGTGTGCACAACAAAGACCGCATACAATAGTAGCTAGTCGAAGTCACATTGAAGTGGATCGAATGGCGGTAAGAGAACGACCGGAGTCGGTGCTGGATCACCGGTATCGGGTGCTCAATCAGCTCGGCGCGGGGGGTATGGGGACGGTCTACCGTGCCTACGACCGCATGACCGGGCAGCAGGTGGCGATCAAGCGCGTGAATCTCGGGGCCAATGCCGGCAATGTGGCGGTGTGCGTCGCCCTTGCGCGCGAATTCCATTTGCTGGCCTCGCTGCGGCATCCCAACATCATCCGCGTCTCGGACTACGGCTTCGACGAGCAGGGACAGCCGTACTACGTCATGACGCTGATCGAGGAAGCGCGCACCGTCTACGAGGCGGGCAAAAGCCGCGACCTGATCGGTAAGGTTTCGCTGATCCTGGACATGCTGCAAGCGCTCGTCTACCTGCACCGCCGCAACATTCTGCACCGTGATCTGAAACCGGATAACGCGCTCGTCGACGCCGCTGGTCAGCTCCGGTTGGTCGATTTTGGGCTGTCACAGGAAGGCGCGACCGGCGAAGAAGTCTCTGGCACGCTGGCCTATATGCCGCCGGAAGCGCTCACCTCCGACCCGGTGTCGCCCGCGTCTGACCTGTACAGCGTGGGCGTGATCGCCTACGAACTGCTGACGGGCAAACTGCCGTTTGATGTGCGCCGCGCGACCGCCTTTCTGCGTCAGGTGATCGCTATGCCGCCGGATCTGTCGCCGCTCGCGCAGCATGGCGCACTCGCCACAGTGATCGGGCGGATGCTGGCGAAAGACCCGGCGGATCGCTACGGCAGCGCCGCCGAAGCGATGCTCGCGCTGTGCGCCGCCGTTGATATCCCGCTGCCGGAAGAGACGCGCGGCATTCGGGAGAGCTTTTTGGGCGCGGCCAAGTTCGTCGGGCGCAGCGCCGAACTCGCGACGCTCAACGCCGCGCTGAATGCTGCGACCGGATCAGCGTGGCTGGTGGGCGGCGAGGCGGGCGTCGGCAAGTCGCGCCTGATCGAAGAAGTGCGCATACAGGCGCTGGTCAAAGGCCTCACCGTGCTGCGCGGCCAAGCCGTCGAAGGCGGTGGGCTGCCGTGTCAGGTGCTGCGCGATGTGCTCCCGAGTCTGGTGCTCGGCTGTGAAGTGTCGCCGCTGGAAGCGAGCGTGCTGCTGCCCATTCTGCCCAACATCGGGCGGCTGCTCGACCGCGAAGTGCCCCCCGCACCGGAACTCGACCCGGCGCTGATGGAGACCCGGCTCAAGCACACGCTCGTCGATCTCGTGCGGCGGCAGGACAACCCGCTGCTCATCATCCTCGAAGATTTGCACTGGGCAGACGATACCTACGACCTGATCGAGCCGCTGATCGGGCTGGAGGCGAAATATCCCATCGTGGTGATCGGCACGTATCGCAGCGATGAAGCGCCGCGCCTGCCGGAACGACTCCCGGGCATGCAGACGCTGCAGCTAGCGCGCCTCGCCGCCGATGAAGTGCAAACGCTCGCCGAATACATGCTGGCAGACACCACCCCGACGCTGATCCAGTTCTTGCTCAACCAAACAGAAGGCAATGCCTTCTTCATCGTCGATTTGCTGCGCACGCTGGCGGAAGACGCCGGACGCTTGGACAACATCGGTCAGTTGCAACTCTCCGACGAACTGCTCTCACAGGGCGTGCTGTCAGTTGCGGAACGGCGTTTGACGCGCGTCCCGGTCGAGTATCACCGGGCGCTGCGGCTGGCGGCGGTCATTGGGCGCGAAATTCACCCCGAACTGCTCACCCCAGCGGACTTTCGCTGGATCGATTACGGGCTGGAGTCGGCAATTCTCGAAATCGCGGACGGTCGCTTGCAATTCGCGCATGACCGCATCCGGGAGGGCATTCTGCATCTGACCGATCCCGATGAGCTGAGTCAGCTCCACGCGGAAGCCGCCCGCGCGCTGGAACAGGCTTTCGCGCACGATCAACTGTACGACGCGATCCTCGCGCGGCACTGGGCGGCGGCACACGACGAAACGCAGGAACTGCACTACACGCTGGCAGCGGGTCAGCAGGCTATCCGCTTGAATCAGTTCACGGCGGCGCGCACGTACTATGAGCGGGCGCTGTTTCTGCTGCCCGACGATGATCCGCGGACAGTCGGCGCCGTTGAGCAGTTGGGCAAGCTGTATCACACCATCGGCCAGTTTGAGGACGTGCTGACGCTCTACACGCATTTGCTCGCACTCCCGCAGATCCCCGTCGAACGGCGGATCGAAGCAATGGTCACGCTGGCGGATGCCATGCGCCGCTGTGGCAACTCGGAGAATGCCGAGGCGCTGCTGGTGCAGGCGCTGGAACTGGCGCAGGTCAACAACTACCCGACCGGGCAAGCGCGCGCCTTGACCGCCCGCGCGTTGATGAAACTGCAGCAGGAAGCGTTCAGCGAAGCGCTCACGCTGCTGGAGGGTGCGGTCAAGCTGCAGCAGGGCGGCGACGCGATCAGCGAGTATGAAGCGCTCCGCGCGCAGCTCACCGCGTATTTCGCGCAGGGGAATATTCTCAAAGTCATCGAACTGTCGGAGATTTGCCTCGCCAAGAGTCTGGCGCTGGGCAGCGCCAACCGGATCGCGCTGGATTACAACAATCTCGGCGTGGTCAACATGCTGATTCAGAACTTCGAGCAATCCCGCGCGTACCTAGCTCGGGCGGAAGCGCTGGCGCGGGAGATCGGCAATACATGGGTGGTGGCGCTGGCGCAGTCCAACCGCACGTTCAACTATATCCAAGCGGGTGATCTCGAAAACGCGCTGATCCACTTTGCGCGCACCGTCAAGATTGCGCAGGATTATCACATTTTGCATATTCAGAGCGGCGCGGTTTTCCTCGCGGCCATGCTCAAGCGCCTGCTGGATGAGCGCGTCACCGCCGTCGCGTGGATGGCCGTCGCGCTGACGCAGCCCGCGCTCGAACCCGACGTCCGCCGCATGACCCGCCTGATGCTCGACGCCGTGCGCAGCGAAGTCAGCCCCGACGATTATGCCGTCGGGTTGACGCTCGGCGCGGCGCTCACGGTCGACGATGTGTACGCCGCGATCCGCGCCGAACTTTTACCCGCGTAACCTGCAGCATTACGCTGCGGCTGGCCGCCCCACCGGCGCTTGCCGAAGCGCATACCACGTCCAGACCGTCGCCAGCGCATCCACAATGGCGAAGAGGATGAGGTTCGTGTAGCCGGGATGCGTTAGAGCGGTGATGACAAATAGGGTGACGAAGATCGCGCGTCCCCAGACCGTCATCCGGTAGAAGCCGACATTATGTTCACGGGCGGCTTGTACATAATACAGTCCGATGGGCACGAGGAGCGCTCCGACCGTATTGACCCACGCTTCGGTCGCGGTCGGCAGGCCGAAAATGCTCGTGATCACGTTGGGGATGAGGAAGATGGAGAGACCGACAAGCACGACGTATACGCCAAAAACCAGAATACTTCTTGTTGGATTGAGCATATTGTACCTTTCAAAAATATATTCAATATAACACTATTTTACATAATATATAGAATTACCGTGACTGTCTACATTGTGATTTAAATCACCGCTGCCTCTAACACCCTTACGCTGAATTCAACACATATGGCGTTACGCTAATGCTAAGTTTGTGAGTTCGTCGTAAAGAATTTAACAAGCTTTTTCTTTCAACACCGGCTGTCCATAGCCACACCTCTCGCGTTTTACGTTGACTGAGAAAGATAATCCGCCGTGGGTAAAATCAAAACTGAAGTCCTCATTGCCATCATTGGTGGCACCTTCGCGCTGCTGGCCGCCATTGTGGGCGTGGTCGGGAATTACATTTCCAACACCGCTGCCGTTAGTGTCGCTGCAACCGAAAGCGCGCTGCAAAGCACTGGGACAGCCTTCGCTGTGCAACGCAGCAGTACTGAGATCGCCTTCCATGTGACCGAAACAGCTATCGTCCAATTCTTCGCCAGCCAGACTATTCCGCCGACGGTCACAGCGATAGTCAGCGTGACGCCCACTGAAATCCCCGCGACGCCGACGCCGCTGCCACCCACGCCGACCTTCACGTGGACATCGTCGCCCACGCTCACGCTTACCCCGACCGAGCGTCCCACGGAGACCCACTCGCTGACGCCCTCACGCACGCCAACCCGTACGAATACACCGCGGCCCACGGCCACGCGCACGCCGACCCGCACCAATACGCCCCGTCCGACACCGCTCGGGATGAACGGTGTGCTGCATGCGGATGCGCTCGACATTGAGCTCGTCGACTATCGACTGATCGCGCGGAACTCAACGAGCGCGGAAGCCGTGTGGATCAAGCTGCAATTCACGAATACGGGGCGCGAAGCGGTCGAAGTGCGCTTTACCAGCAGCGATCTGTACGCTGTCAGCGATGATGGCGACAGCTACAGCGAATTCACGTCCAGCTTCAAGAACTACATCGATTCCAGCACATGTATTTATATCGGCGAGTGGAATTGGCCGGAGTTCGATGTCACGCTGTATTTAGAAGCGGGCGACGAGACTACCTATGAATTCTCGCTGCACCGAGATGGTGTTGACCCGACGGAACGCTGCCCGCAAAGTTCGGATGCGTATGTGTCGCGTGTGTCCATTGGCTCCAATTGGATTGATATATCCCTGCCGCTGGAATATCAGTCAACCGGGGAGCGCGCCGCCGATGTCCGCGCGCAGTGGCGTTTAGAGCGCTAACACACGGATGGGCGGTCTTTCACACCCGCCCGACCGCCACATAGAGCTGAATATCCGTGCGGAAGACGGCTTCTTCGCCGCGGGCTTCCGCTGCTTCAATCACGCGCGTGATGCGATCAATGCCCGCCTGATACTGCTCGTCGGTCAGCAGGAAGAGCTGCGATGTGCCGCCGCGCTGCATGAAGTGATCGCTGAGGACGGCGCGTCCCCGATGTTCCTTGTAAATGCGTTCTGCAGCGCGCAGCGGTTCGATGCTGTAGCCCGCCGCCGTCATCCACGCCTGTACGTCGCTCCACAGCGGGTAACGCGCCCGGTCAAGGTCGATGGTTTCGGGGAAATACTCGTAGATCGTCCAGTGCCCCAACGCCGAGGGCACATCATGCCCGATGAGCGCCAGCGCGCCGCCGGGTCGCAGCAGCCGCTTGACCGCCGCCGGAAAGCCGGGTTTATCGTTGAAGTGGTGCAGTGCATTGACCACATAGATGAAATCGAAGCTGTGATCCGCGAACGGCAGCGCATCGTCGCGCCCGTTCACCAGCGCGATCATTCCCGGTCGCGTTTGCGCCTGCGTCAGCATCCCGATAGACGGATCAAGGCCGACGATCAGGTCGAGATCCGGCGCGAGCGTTTCCAGCCAATGCCCCGTCCCGCAGCCGACTTCGAGGGCGCGCCGCGCGCCGATCTGCGCCACGAGAGCGCGCAGGGTCGCGGCGACACCAGCGAGCGGATTCTGCTCGTAGCGCCCGTTGTAGCCGCCGCTCACGCGGTTGTAACTGCTGGTGATGTGGTTGGGGTCGCTCATCACGAATACTCGACAAAGCGAGTGTGCAGCCGAGCGATCTGCTCGTCGGTGATGCCTACGGAGCGCAGATATCCGCTGGCGCCGCCGTACGTCTGCTGGATGTGGCGCATGAGTTCGAGCATTGCCTCGGCTTTGGTGACCACGCCGCGCTCAAACGCTTCCATATCCTCGCCGCTTTTCAGCGCGTTTTGACGCCACACCGGGACGACATGCGCGAGTCCCGCATCTGTGAGCGCAAAATCTTCGGCGATCAGCTCGTCCGGCACGCCGACCGCGCCGAGCAGCAGCGCCGCCGTCATGCCTGTGCGATCTTTGCCCGCAAAGCAGTGAAACACGGTCGCATCCGGGCTGTCGATCAAGGCGCTGATGATGGTGCGAAACGCATCCGGGCAGAACTCCAGATGCTGCGCGTAAAAGTGCTGCACGGTCGGGTAAAACGCGATCACATTGGTTCTCCAGTGCTCGCTGTGGAACTGCGCCCGATTCACCAGCGGCAGACTGTGAAACTGCACGCGGTTTGATGTGGCAAAGCTGTTTGGAGCCATGGCCAGCTCGTCTTCACTGCGCAGGTCGATGATGGCGCGCACGCCATAGTCGATGAACTGCTGCTGCCCGGACTCCGGCACGTTGGCCACCAGGCCGGAACGCACGAACACCCCGCGCCGCGTCACGCCGCCATCCGCGGTCGGATAGCCGCCGAGATCGCGCACGTTATACACCCCGTCAATGTTGAGCTGATACGCCATGACTGCTGGTTCTCCTTGAATTCATCCAGATTGATTGTAGCCGACTTCCCCGCCGCCCATGCGCTTCAAGCGCGGGCAGCCGATTGCCGCAGTGCCAGCCACGTCCAGAGCGCGCCAAGCAAGTCGCCAGCGGCGATCACCAACAGCGCGTTGTAGCCGGGGTGCGTGACGATCGCGACCACGAACAGCCCGAAGAACAGCGTCCGCACCCACACGCTCGTGCGAAATAAATCGACATTGCCATCGAGCGCCGCTTTGATGTAGTAGAGGCCGAGCGCGATCGCCAGCGCACCGAGCGCATTCGCCCAGATTTCAACGGGAGCGGGGAACCCGAGCAGCGCCGCCGCCACTTCGGGCGTGAAGAAGAGCGAGAGCCCAATGCCGATCACGTAAAACCCGAAAATGAGGATGCTGCGCGCTGGATTCAACATGCTTCGTTCTCCCCTTGACTCGCTGGGGCGATTATACCTATACTGAATCACATGAACACGAACCGCGCTTTCCCTACGATGCGAATGCCGCGCCTTTCTTCACCGGACG
The DNA here is from genome assembly GCA_041916315.1 of Anaerolineae bacterium. Lineage (GTDB taxonomy): Bacteria > Chloroflexota > Anaerolineae > Aggregatilineales > Phototrophicaceae > Flexifilum. The sequence continues at coordinate 23,642 of JAYRZU010000112.1, read as the reverse complement.
GACGTTGGCGTTTTAGTCGTGCCTAGTGCGCGGCGACTCTAGGCGAGTGTGCAAACCGTCTGTCCGTTCGGGCAGGCGGTTTTTTATTTGAGTAGACAGTTGACGGTAGACAGTTTACAGTTATGGCGTTTTTGACTGTGAACTGTCTACTGTGGACTGTGAACTAGCGAATTGCTGAGGTCTTCTATGCCCAAAACCATTCATGTATCCGTCGCTTGGCCGTATGCCAACGGCGATCTCCACGTCGGTCATCTGGCGGGCGCGTATCTCCCCGCCGACATTTTTGCGCGCTATCACCGCCTGAAGGGTAACCGCGTGCTGATGGTCTCCGGTTCGGACAGCCACGGCACGCCGATCAGCGTGGAAGCGGATAAGCGCGGCGTCACCGCTCGCTCGATCTTCGAGCATTACCATGAGCGCTTCCTGCTCACGCAGCAGAAGATCGGCATCAGCTACGACCTGTTCACGCACACGGACACAGAAAATCACCATCAGGTGTCGCAGGACATTTTCACGGTGCTGCTGGAACGCGGCTACCTCTATAAGGAGACGCAGAAGCTGCTGTACAGCGACATCGAAAAGCGCTTTCTGCCCGACCGCTACGTCGAAGGCGAATGTTATATCTGTCACTACCCCGACGCGCGCGGCGATCAATGCGACAACTGCGGCAACCTGCTCGACGCCACGCAGTTGATCAACCCGCGCAGCAAGAATCACCCCGAAGAACGCCTGTCCATTCGGGAGACGGAACATTATTTCCTCGACCTGAGCAAGTTCAGCGATCAACTGCTGGAATACCTCGACAAGCACGAGCCGCACTGGCGCGCCAACGTCGTCAGCTTCAGCCGCAACTTCATCGCCGAAGGGCTGCGCGGGCGTCCGATCACCCGCGACATCGACTGGGGGGTCAAAGTGCCGCTGGAAGGTTGGGACAGCAAGCGCCTGTACGTGTGGTTCGAAGCGGTGATCGGCTACTTCAGCGCCAGCATCGAATGGGCGAAGAACACGGGGCAGCCGGACGCCTGGAAAGACTGGTGGTACAACCCGGAAGCCGAAATCTACAACTTCATCGGCAAGGACAACATCCCCTTCCACACGGTGATCTGGCCGGCGGAACTGCTCGGCATCGACGGGATCTATAACGCGGGGAGCGAGACGCCGCTCAGCCTGCCGTATGATGTACCCGCCAACGAGTTCATGAACATCGAAGGGAAGCAGTTCTCCAAGAGCCGCAACTGGGCGATCTGGCTGCCGGACATCCTCGACCGCTATCAGGCGGACGCGGTGCGCTACTACGTCGCGGCGATGTTCCCTGAGACCAAAGACAGCGATTACGCGTGGGATGGCTTCTTCAGCCGCGTGAATGCGGAACTCTTGGCGGCGTGGGGCAACCTCGTCAACCGCATGCTGAGCTTCGCCTACAAGCGCTTTGACGGCAAAGTGCCGACCTACGACGAACTCACGTTTGAGGACAAGCAGATTATCGCCAAAGTTGAAGCGGGTTTTGACGAGGTCGGCGGGCTGATCGAAGCGGTCAAGCTGAAAGAAGCGCTCAGCACAGCGATGGGGCTGGTGCGCGACGCCAACGGTTATCTCGACACGCGCAAACCATGGATGACCATCAAGGAAGATGCGGCGGATGCAGCCCGCTCGGTCTACACGATTCTGAACGTGATCAACAACCTGAATACGCTGCTCGCGCCCTTCCTGCCGTTCAGCGCGCAGACCGTGCGCGGGTATCTCGGCTTTGACGGCCAGATCTTCGGCGACCTCCACATCGTCGAATATGCGGAAGCGACGCGCAACCACAAGGGGCTGGTCTACGACGGGACGAAGGCCTTCGGCACGTGGGAGAAGCAGACGCTCACGCCCGGTCAGGCGCTGCGCGAACCCAAGGCGCTGTACGTCAAGCTGGAACCGGAGATCATCGAACAGGAACGCGGCTACCTCGGCGCGCCGCGCGAAGAGAGCGAAATCGTCGTCTAGTACGGGAAGACCTACACCGCAGAGCGCCCAGCGGCAATAACCGGCTGCCGCTGGGCGTTCTGCGGAGACGCGTTTCTAGGTGAACAGCGTCAGCGGCGTCGGCGTGAAATTGGGGAACACATCCGCCAGTGCCGGATTATTCAAGCGCCGCGTGATCAGCTCCGCCAGCACATCGCGATAGTCGGTGGTCACGGCGAGATCGCCATTGTCGAGCGCTTCCGGGTGCAAGCCCGCCCACCGCGCGACCACCGGCGTCGCCGCGACGCTGCCATTCATCAACAGCATCGCCCCGCCGTGACCATGATCCGTCCCCCCGCCGCCGTTCTCCGCCACGCGCCGCCCGAATTCCGACATGACCACCACCGAGACGCCGCGCAGGTCGTCGCCGAGGTCGGCATGGAATGCCGCCAGCCCTTCCGCTAAAGCCGCCAGCAAGCCCGCCTGTTCGCCTTCCGCGCCGCCCTGACCGACATGGGTATCCCAACCGCCGAGATCGATGCACGCGGCTTCCAAACCCACTTCCGCGCGGATGAGCGCGGCGGTCTGCTTGAGCGCCAAGCCGAATTCGCTTTCCGGATAGGTCGTGCTGTTGTGCGGGCGGTAGCTGGCATAGTCGACGCGGGCCAGCAGATCGATGGCGGAACGCGTCGCCGCTGCCGAGTCCGCGAGCGACCCCGTGTCGAGCGCATAGAGCGATCCCAGCGCGTTGAGCATGCGCGCGGCTTGTGCCGCATCACCGCCGAGGTGGTAATCCACGATGGACTTCAGCGCGACCGGGGAGATCGAACCGCGCAGCGACGTCTGCACGGCTGCGCCCCACCCAACGGCGCGCAGCGGTGACGTATTGCCCGTATTGAGCGTCGCCAGATGCCGACCGATCCAGCCGGTTGCGAGGCCGTATTCGCCCGGCGTCCCCCGTTCCATGTAGTCCATCGCCTCGAAGTGCGAACGCGTCTCGTGGGGTGATCCGGTCGCGTGCACGGCGAGCATGTGCCGATTCTGGAAGATGGGCAGCAGGGGATGCAGCGCCGGATGCAGCCCGAAAAAGCCGTCAAGATCGAGCACGCGACCGGAGGCCGCCGCACGGTTGTCGTCCGGGCGCGGCAGCGCCAGACTGGGGCGCGCCGTGTAATAAGCATCTTCGCCGTGCGGCACAACGATATTGAGCGAGTCCGCGCCGCCGCGCAGAAAGATCGCAATCAGCACATCGCCGCGCGGGGCTTGTCCCGGCGGCGCAAAGGCGAGACGGGGCATCCACGCGGGCAAGGCGGCGCTGGCCACGGCTGCCCCGCTGATCGCCGCGCTGCTGCGCAAAAAGTCACGCCGAGATAGGGATTTAGTCGTCATTCGATCTACTCCTAGCGATACTGATAGGCCGGAGACGCCAGCAGCAGCGCGATTCCAGCGGCGATCTGTTCGGTATTTCCGCCCGGCGCAGCGCGGACAAAATCCAGCAGAATGGTCTGTTCGTCGGCGGTGAGCGCCCGCCCGAATAAGTAGCGCGCGAGGAAGCTCAGCGCGGAATCGGGTTCCAGAGTCGCCCCCTCCGCCGCCAGCAATGCGAACAGCGGATCGAGGTTGGCCGCCGCGCCGGGCACCTGATTGCTGGCGACACTCAAGGCCACATTCCAGCGCGTGAGCAGCGACGCCGTCCAGTGTGCCGCCACGTCCGGAAAACCATTCGGCGCGGGCCACGTGAACGGTATGTGACCCATCGCATCCAGCGGCGCGCGGAGGCCGCGCATAAAGCGGCGATCATCGTGCACGTCATAGCTGAACGGGCGGAGGGTGCTGAGGACGTACTCATAGGGCTGTTTGAATTTGGGCGGCGCATTCCAGAATTCTGGCGCGTTGAGGATGGCGCGCAGCACAGCGCGCAGGTCACCGCTGCTGGCGAGGAACGCCGCCGCACCCGTTTCGATGACGCTGTCGGGCGGCGTATCGCTGATGAAACGCCGCGCCAGCTTGGTGCTGATCAGGCGGGCGGTCGACGGATGCGCCGCCAGCAGATCGAGTAAGCGCTCGCCTTCTTCCTCCAGACCGCGCGCGGGAAACGCGGTGCCGAGAATGGTTTTGGCGTCCATGTCGTGGAGGCGGCGGCGGAAGCGAAAAGCGATCGCCCCCGTGGTGCTTTGCTCGCGCTGAACCGACCATCCGGTGAGGGCGCGTGCCACTTCACGCACATCGTTTTCGGTGTAGCCACCCTGCACGCCGAGCGTGTGCAGTTCGAGCAGTTCGCGCGCATAGTTCTCGTTGGGCTTGTCTTTGGTGCTCCGGGCGTTATCCAGATAGACGAGCATGGCCGGGCTGTGCGCCGACGCGCCGAGCAGGGCGCGGAAGGAAGCGAGCACATGCGGGCGAATCACATCGCGGTCATCGTCAATCTTCAAGAACAGGGTTTGGCCGCCGATGTAGATGCTCAGATGATCGCTGAAGACCTGCACGAGGCGTTCGTACAGTTGGCGTTCCGAATACAAGGCGTGTAAGGTGGTCGACCCGATAAGCGCCGTCGCCACTTCCTGCCGTTGATCGCGATACGTCTGGGCGAGGATGCCGCCGTTCTCGTTCAGAATGTCCGCATAGATGGCCGTCCGCCGGTCAGCCTCGCTCGTGTCGAGCTGCTCCGGCGCGAGCTGTTCGTCAATGAACGCCTGCGCGCCGATGCTTCGCACGTGCGCGTAGAGCGCGGGCGTCACGCCGTAGGTCAGGCGATTGATCACGTGCATGACCGGATCGCGTTCGTCGGCGGGCGCCGGAGCGAACACGCCCGCGGGAGCCTGAGCCAGTACGCGCCGCAAATCATCACTGAGCGCCGCTGTAAACGCCAAACTCAGGGTGCCTAAAAATTGGCGTCGATTCATGGACAAAAACCTCTCTGTTATTTGACCTCTGGCTGCACCTTACAGGCAACGTATTGCGCGGGTGTAAATCGGCGGTAAGAAGAGTTCTGGCAGGTGTTGCCATTGTATGAACGCGACTCAGACGGTGAGCGCGCGCGATCATGCACTGACTTTCACCCAATTTTTGTCGCGGCGCAACCGATTGTCACAGCGGTCATCGTGCCTTACACTAAGAGGCGAGAATTTCGTCATGTTAGGAAGCTCGTCTATGCTGCTGTTCTACAATGGCACCATCCACACCATGGATGGCAAATCCGCCGATGTCGTCGTGGTCGATGATCGCGGATTGATCGCGTATGCGGGCGACTTTGCCCACATGCCGACTTATACGCAAATCCGCCGCGTCGATCTCGACGGGCGCACGCTCATCCCCGGCTTCAATGATGCCCATGTGCACATCTGGAAGCTCGGTCTGCTGCTGACCATTCAAGTGGACGCGCGCGGGGCAGCGGCGCCGAATATCCCGGCGATCATCGTGGGCTTTGCCGAACGGGCCGCCAAACTACCGCCCGGCACGTGGATCACCGGGCGCGGCTACAACGAAGCCCAACTCCCGGAACGCCGCCACCTCACGCGCTACGATCTCGATCAAGCCAGCCCGCATCACCCGATGGCGCTCACGCGCACCTGCGGGCACATGATCGTCGCCAATTCGCTGGCACTCAAGCTGGCGGGCATTGACCGTGACACGCCGAATCCCCCCGGCGGCGTGATCGTCCGCGATGAGCAGGGCGAACCGACCGGTTTGGTGCAGGAAACGGCGATGGGTCTGATCACCCGCGCCATGCCGGATATTGACGACGAGGTTATGGGGCGCGGCATCCGCGAGGCGATGTATCACCAACTGCGCCTCGGCATCACCAGCGCGACCGATCCGCTGCTCACTCCCGCGCACGTGCGCGTCTACCGCCAATTGGAAGCCAATGGCGATCTGCCCGTGCGCGTCAACGGCCTGCCCATCCGCCGACCGGATGGCATGGAGAAGATCACCTATCCGCTGCCCGAAAAATACGTGAGTGATACGCTGCGCATCGACTGCGTGAAGTTCTTCGCCGATGGCGGCTTGAGCGGCGCGACGGCGGCGATCAGCATTCCCTATAAAGAGACGGGTAATCAAGGCGTGCTGCGCTTTGAGGATGCCGAACTGCTCGAACTGGCATGGGAGGCGCATGACGCCGGGTTCCGCATTGCCACGCATGCGATCGGCGATGTGGCGCTGGAGCAGGTGATCAGCGTGTACGAAGAACTGCACCGCCGTAAGCCGGGTCTGCGGCATCGCATTGAACATGTCGCCCTGCCCGCGCCGGGTCATTTGCAGCGCATGCAGGCGATCGGCACGATGGCCGTGCCGCAGAGCGTGTTTCTGTACGCGCTCGGCGCGAACTACCGCCGTTACATCCCCGATTCGTTGCTGCCGGGGGTGTTCCCCATCCGCGAGATGATCGACACCGGGCTGCCCGTCGCGCTGAGTTCGGACGCGCCCGTCGTGCCCGACGACAATCCGCTGCTCGGCATGAAGGCCGCGCTGGATCGCTGCGACGCGTCCGGTCAGCCGTTCACCAGCGAGCAGGGGATCAGCGCGTATGAAGCGCTGTACGCCTATACGATGGGCGGCGCCATCGCCAGCGGCGACGACGCCAACCGCGGCAGTCTGACGCGCGGCAAGTGGGCGGATATGGTCGTCTTGAGCGGCGACCCGCTGATCACGCCGCCGTCTGATCTGCCCAATCTCGTAGTCGAGCAGACCTATGTCGGCGGACGCCTGGTGTACGAGCGGTAAATCAACCTCACCCCTCAATCCCCTCTCCTAAAGGAGAGGGGAAGCCCCCATTGAACACGCGAGCGGTTGTCGGGACGGGCTTCTGCGCGTCCGCCCCACCCCCAACCCCTCCCCGAATTCAGGGAGGGGGACAGATAAGGGCATTTGTGTAGGGACGAGGCATGCCTCGTCCTAAACGATTCGGCTGGCGATCCCGCTATTCTACTGAGCTACCGCCCAGCCTTGCCCCTACGGCAGCGAGGCCGCGAGCGCGTCCGGGTTGGTGATCGTAATCGAGCTGAACAATGCATCGTACAACGCGAGATCCGGCGTGAACGCGCTGGTGGGCAGCGCCGCGAGCGTGTCTTCAAGGGCATTCAGATACGCGACATCCGCCCCGTGACGAGGACTATCCGGCGTGATCACACTAGCCGGAAGCTGCACGGGCATGTTCATCGAAATCAGATAGGCGCCATCGGCGCTGAGTCCCCGATAGACGACGATACTTTGATCAAGATTAAGAATGACAACTTCCCCGGAAACGGTGGTGATATAGCGCAAACCGCCGCCGCTGCCAAACGGGAGATAGGTGGGAACCGCGGCGAGGTTCGACAGCCCGAGCATCGGCGACTGTGGGGGGCGGTGCTGGTCGCGGAACGCGGCGGCAAGCGACGGTTGTTCAGTCACCAGCGTTTGCAGCCAGCCATCCGTGCTCAACATCTCAGGATCGCTCGCGTAATCGTAAATGGCGATATCCACAGGCCAGGCCCAGCCGTCAGTAAGCTGTTGCCCGAAATCGAAATTCAGAGAACTCGGACCGGCATACATCGTAAACAAACTGAACGGGGTGATGTCTGAGCTCACCTGGGCAAACGGCAGTGCTGCCGGGATCGTGAACGTCACGCCATGCGAGGTGACGACGAAATCGCTGCCATCCTGCGGCTTGGCGAACTCGACGGGGTCGCGCCGCTGATAGGGAACAATGAAATAGCCGTCGGCGTTCGCTTCGACCGTCCAGCCCTGAATAGATGGGGTTGCGACGTGCCGCCACAAGAGGCCATTCAGGCAGATGGGCTCATCTTCCGTATAGACCTGCATTCCTGCACCCGCCACAATCTGACCGAGCAGTTCGCCGGAGGGTGAAGGTTCGGCGCGGACGTTATTCGAATCGCCGGGAGTAACGACCGCCATTGGATAGTAGTCGTCCGCGCTGAACTGGGTGGGCAGGCAGTCGCCGCTCTGGGCGGCAGCCGGAATGATCGAGAGGATGCTCAGGAGGGATAGGCAAAAGAGCAGTAGACGATAGGCTTTGGAGTGCATCAATGATCTCCTCAGGTAAGGATGGCGCTCTTCTTAGTTTAGACGACATTTGCGCAGCGTAGGGTAAGCGCAGTACACGCGACGCCCAATCAACCCCTTGCGCACATCCGACTGCCGGTGCGCCTGTTATGCTCGCCCTTTCCCGTAAATCCGTAAATATCTCAACAGGACGATTCGCTCGGACGGCGTAAACTATAAATGCGGATATACTACGATCTAAGGTGAACGAGGCAGAAGTAGGTAATGGCTGCTACGGTGAACTATCCTGACATACTCGGCGCGATCACGAAAGGCACGCGGGCGAACATCGGCCCCGCTCAGGTCGCGCTGGCCACCCGTCCTGCCGTGCCGCGTGCTGGTCGCCCCTTCGAAGTGATCATCGCCGTGCAAAATGCCACCGATGCCGACCTCGACGTAACCGTGACCCTCACGCTGCCCGATCTGGATGCGCGCAAACAAAAGGCACGCTTCGCCGCGAAGGCGGGACGCGTGGTCGCCGCCGTCAAACCTGCGGAAGTCGGCTATATCGCCGTGCCGATTCTCACTGAAGCGAACACCGCGCCCGCGCAAGGCTACAAACTCAGCGCGGAGGTCGAGGTCAAAGCGCTCGGCAAACCGCAGCGTCTGCGCGCCGAACAGGGCGGCGGCGCGGTTGAAACGCAGTTCGTCCCCGGGGCGCTCAAAGAGCGCATCATGGGGCTGCGCGCGCTCAGCTTCAGCGCCCATAAGCGTTTGACCCACACGTTTGACCTCAACTTCGATCTCGCGCCCGGCAAGCTCGGGGAAGCGGTCGACGAGACGAAATCCGGCTGGGTGAGCGTGTGCAAAGTCTCTGATTACACGGATGATCGCTATCTGCTGCATCGCTATGGCAGCCTCCTGCAAATCAAGACGCTGCCGCAGTTGAAGCGCACTACCCTCTACGAACCGCTCCTGCAGGCGACAACCGCTCGCCTTCAAGCGACCGGGTACGCGGCCAAACCGGCTGAAGTCGGGTTGATCGCCAAGCTGCTCACACTGATTCTCGAATACGCTTCGCCGCGTCACACCGGGCACGGACATATCGCCGCCGGGGTGTACAACGTGGACGCGCTGATCGCTCGCGATCCGTTCACGTGGGAAACAAAGCCCTACATCCCCCATTGGACGCGCGCCTACATCAGCTATATTGAACGGGACACGCGGGCTGCCGAGGCCGCCGTGCCGATCATCACTAAATACATCTACGACGACTTGCTGCGCGATGCTATCGACCATGCGTTTGAACTGATCGAGAAAGACACGGGCGAAGATGTCGGCGCGCCCGAAGAACGCGCGAACTACCGCGAAAAGCTGCTGGAGAAACTGAAGTCCAGGCAGAGCATCGACTTCAGCCTGCTGTATTTGCCGCTGGTCATGGGCGGGATGATCGTCTCCGATGTGGTGATGATGCCGAAAGAAGATCCGTCGGAGCTGTTTAAGGCGCTGAGCCATGCGCTGGAAATTCGCATGGGCGAGTGCGCGGAAGATGATCCGATCTTCATCATGAGCGTGGATATTTTGTCGCGCACCGGTCAGAAATACGGGATAAAGTTGAGCTGATTATGGACAAACGTCTGCACTTTGAACCTCCCTATCCGGATGTATTGGGCGCCATTGCGGGGCACACCCGCGTTACGCTGGACCCGGTCCAAGCGGCGGTGGGCATTTTTCCCAAGCGCGCCTACATCAACCAGCCCATCGAAGTCGTGGCCATCGTCCAAAACATGATCGATCAGGGTGCGGAAGTGCGCATCACGCTGGACTTACCCACCCGTGACCCGAACGGCAAACCCGTCGCGTTTTCGATCCCCAAGAAGAGCGTCACGCTGCACATGACCCCCGGCGAAACCGGCGTCGTGCGCATGCCGCTGGCGCCGATCATGCCGTCGCAGCCCGCCGAAGAGGTCGAAATCAAGGTGTCGCTGAAGGCGAAAGCCACTAAGAATGGCAAGCTCGTCCGCCCGCCGACGCGCGGCGCGCCGCCCTCCGTGCTGGCGGTGTCGCCCTTCAAGCTGCAAGTGCTGCGTGATATTCAGTTTCCCGAGCATGTACTCAACGACGGCAAACTCACCGTATCGTTCAGCATTGACTCCAAGCGCCTGCCCAATGTGACCCAAGCGCTCAAACCGACCTACGAACCGCTGTGGACGCGCCAGCAGTTGAACGAAGAACGCCAGCATCTGCTCGAAAAGATTGACGCTGCCCGCGTGATCGCGCAGACGTTTGTGCCGCGCGATGTCTATATTTCGCTCTTTCACGCCGTCGATGAGCTCTACGCCGCGCATGGTCTGCCGCTGCACCCCGGCGAATCGCGCGCGATTGCCAAAATGTTGGTGTATACCTTCGAGGATCAGTCTGACACCGACCCGAACTATCGCATTGAGGATCAACGCTGGTTTCAGACGCTGTGCCAGACGCTGGCCGTCGATGAAACGGTCGCGCGCAAAGATCCCGGTGAGGTCGCGGTCGAGTACCTGTTCGATTCGCTGATCTACGATGCGATTCTGTTCGGCTTCTCGATCATCCGGTCACGGGTGCGCGTCAACCTGGGCGACCGGACCGAGCGCATCCACTACGCGGAACGTTTCTTGAAGTGGCTGGCCGGGCAAGGCGAAAGCGATCTCGTATACATCTATTTGCCGCTGGTGTTGGGCGGCCTGTCGGTCAATCATCTGGTGCGCGCGCCGAAAGACGACCCATGGGTGATGCTGGACGAACTGCGCGAGGCCATGCGCGGACGCATTCGCCTCGCCTCCCGTGATACTGCTGAGATTTTCGACATGCTGGAAAAACTGCTGGAGCGCAGCGAGGAAGACTTGCGCCGCGCGCGTATTATGCGGGAGTGATTTGTTAGGATAAGGCACTCTTTACCGAAGAATGCGTAAAAAACCAGATCAGCGTTTTCTTTTTGGCTCTATACTGGCTCCATCGCATTGTTGCCAAGGGAGAAAACCCATGATCGTTTCTCAGCATGTTGTTGTTGTGAAACAACCGATTGATGTTGTTTTCAAAAATCTCTCCTGTCTAAAAGGCTGCCTCAACTGGTCGACTCTGCTGCATGACACCGAACAACTCGACGCTGGTCCGGCGGGCGTGGGCACACGCTATAAGCACGTCGCCGGGTTCATGGGGATACAAGGTACCTCGATCCAGACGATTCGCGTCCTCAATGCGCCGACCGAATTCGCCTTTGGCGATACCAGCGAACAGAGCCCATTCCCCGTCGAAAACCACTACACGCTGTCGGAAACGCCGGAGGGCACGCGGGTCCAGCTTGAGATGACGCTCAAGCCGCGCGGCTCAGTCTTCGGGCGCATTGCGGCGAATCTCCTGATCGGTCGCCTGCAGAAACAGATGGATTCCGACCTGCAAAACTTCAAGGAACTGGTCGAGGCCGGGGTGACCGTCCACGCGCAATAAAGCGCGTTTCCGGGGAACTCGCTTCCCGCAACGTCTGCGCCGGGCCATGCGCGTATGTCCCGGCACACTGATCTTTCACGCACAACAGCCTCGCAATTCCTGAACATGCTGCTAACGTCGAAATCTCATACACTGCCAACGAGATTTTTACACGCCGTGGCTATACTTTAAGCTCAAGGTGCCGTGTCAAAAGACGGCAAATGATCGTGAATCCTCGTACAATGAGGATAGACAGTTGTAGAAACAGGGTAAACCCGCCATGATGCGTTTTGAACGATTCACCGAACGCGCGCAAGACGCCGCCGCCCGCGCTTACGAAATTTTGCAGCGTTACGGACACAATCAGGTCGACACCGAGCACATCCTGCTGGCGCTGCTCGAACAGGCCGACGGCGTGATCCCGCAGCTCCTGGAACGGCTGTCGGTCGATGTCGACGCCATGCGTCGGCGCCTCGATGAAATTCTGCTGGCCAGCCCCAAAGCGGCGATCTACGGCGGTGGCACGGGTCAGGTGTTCATTACCCCGCGCGTCAAGCGGATTATCGACACCGCCAATGAAGAAGCCAATCGCCTGAAAGACGAGTACATTTCGACGGAACACATTTTCCTCGCCATCCTCAGCGAACGCAACACGGCGGTCGCCAAGATTCTGGCGGATGTGGGCGTCACCAAAGAACGCGTGTATGAAGCAATCAAGGATGTGCGCGGCGGTCAGCGCGTGACCGACCCGCAGGCGGAAAGCCGCTATCGCACGCTCGAAAAATACAGCCGCGACCTCACCCGTATGGCGATTGAAGGCAAGCTCGACCCGGTGATCGGGCGCGATGCCGAAATCCTGCGCGTAATTCAAATTCTGTGCCGCCGCACCAAGAACAACCCGGTGCTGATCGGTGAAGCAGGCGTCGGTAAGACCGCCATCGTCGAAGGCCTCGCGCAGAAGATCGCCGAAGCCGATGTGCCTGAACTCCTGCAGGGCAAGAAAGTCATCAGCCTCGACCTCGGCGCGATGCTGGCGGGCAGCCGCTTCCGCGGCGAATTCGAGGAACGCCTCAAGGCGACCATCGAAGAAGTGCAGCGCGCCGAAGGCGAAATCATCCTCTTCATCGACGAACTGCATCAGGTGGTCGGCGCGGGCGCGGCGCAAGGCGCGCTCGACGCGGGCAACATGATGAAACCGGCGCTAGCGCGTGGTGAACTGCGCTGCGTGGGCGCGACCACGCTCGACGAATACCGTCAGCACATCGAAAAAGACTCGGCGCTGGATCGGCGCTTTGCGCCCGTCTATGTTGAAGAGCCGAACGTCGAAGACACCATCGACATGCTGTTCGGTCTGCGCGACCGCTACGAAGCGCACCATAAGGTCACCATCAGCGATGACGCGGTGATCGCGGCGGCACGGCTGGCGGATCGCTATGTGGCGGATCGGCGTTTGCCGGACAAGGCCATCGATCTGCTGGACGAAGCGGCGGCTAAACTGCGCGTCGCGCTCTACTCGATGCCGCCCCGCCTCAAGGAAATGCAGGCCGCCATTCAGCGGCTGACCGCGGACGAAGAAGCGGCGGGCATGGCGCGCGAATACGAACGCGCCGCCGAATACAAGATGCGCCGCTTGCAGCTTCAGGACGAATTCGACCGCGAGAAGATCATGTGGCAGCGCGAAAACACGATTGACGAAGTCGTGAGCGCCGACGATATCGCCGCGGTCGTCGCCCAGTGGACGGGCATCCCCGTCAATCAGGTGCTGGAGACCGAAGGCGAAAAACTGCTGCGCATGGAAGAAGCCATGCACAAGCGCATCATCGGGCAGGAAGGCGCGGTCAGCGCCATCGCCCACGCGATCCGGCGCTCGCGCAGCGGCCTGAAAGACCCGCGCCGCCCGATTGGCTCGTTCATCTTCCTCGGCTCATCCGGCGTCGGTAAAACCGAGCTGGCGAAGACGCTGGCGGAATTCCTGTTCGACGACGAAGACGCGCTCGTGCGTATTGACATGAGCGAATACCGCGAACAGCATACGGTAAGCCGTCTGTTCGGCGCGCCGCCGGGATACGTCGGCTACGAAGAAGGCGGTCAGCTCACCGAAGCCGTGCGCCGTCGTCCGTATCGCGTCATCCTGTTCGACGAAATCGAGAAGGCGCACCCGGAAGTGTGGAACGCGCTGCTGCAAATCCTCGAAGATGGCCGCTTGACCGATGGTCAGGGGCGCACGGTCGATTTCAGCAACACGGTGATCATCATGACCAGCAACCTCGGCACGGAATTTGCCAAGCGCGGCGGCGCGCTCGGCTTTGTGCAGGCGACCGACGAACAGGCGATTGCCGATCACCAGAAGATCGAAAAGGCGATGCGCGACACGTTCCGTCCGGAATTCCTCAACCGCATCGACGAAGTGATCATCTTCGAGCCGCTGAGTCTGGAACAGGTCGAACACATCGTCGACCTGCAGATGCGCGAGATCGCGGAACGCCTGAGCGAACGAGGCCTCGCCGTGCACCTCACCGAACCGGCGCGCATGTGGCTGGCGAAGAAGGGTTACGATCCGCAGTTTGGAGCGCGCCCGCTGCGCCGTGCCCTGCAGCGTTATCTGGAAAACGAACTCAGCGCGCAGCTCCTGCGCGGTGAAGCCCGCAGCGGCGACCTGATCGTGATCGACGAGGTGGGCGGTCAGTTGGTGTTCGAACGGCACGAAAATGCCAGCACCGACTATCTTCAGCAGATCCGCCAGAATACGGTGATCGACTAAACCTCACCCCGTTCGTTTCCTTTCCCAGAGGGGCAGGGATGCATAAGTGAGTGACACACAAAGGACAGGCTAGCCCCTGTCCTTTGTGCTTATCCCCCAATCCCGTCAATAGACAAACAGCATCTCCGCCTTTGGTAGGTTGCCCGAATATTTTATTTGGCCTATATTTCAAGCAATCCGTGCATGCAATTGATCGAGTGGCGCCGCCTCAACCGTTCACAAATGGTTGAGCACTGGGTCGTCGGTCGTGTGTGCGGGCAATTCTGTTCCGCAGTTCTATGACGAGAGGATACCCCCATGTCCCAACCGACTGCGAGTAACTCTGCTCGGGACGAGCAGGCCGATCAGATGTGGCGTACGGCTCATGCCGATATGCCCAAGCTCTCGGACGAGGAGATTCGCGAGCGCAACCGTAGCACAATCCTCCAACTGCAAAACCTCATCAATCAGGAACTATTTGAAGACTCCAAGAAACTGTTTAGTCACGATTTTGTGTTTCACGACGGCGGGAACTCCTTTCCCGGCACCGGCGCGATGGCCGACTACTACGAGGCTCTGACGGCGGCAATGGCCGATCTCGTGCTGGATTTTCAGGCGGTAGTCGCGCAGTATGACCGGGTCGCCGTGCGCATGGTCAACCGGGGCACGCATCTCGGCAACTATCGCGGGATGGCTCCGCCCACCGGCGCGCCCGTGACGTACACGGCTGTGTGCATTTTCGTTTTCAACGCAGATGGACGCATCAAGGAAGCGTGGCAGGACTGTGACACGCTCTCTCTGCTCATGCAATTCGGCGTGATCAAGATGCCCGGCAGTTAGGCAGACAAGGACAAACGATGGCTACCGAACTCGAACAACGTAACAAAGCCCTCATTCTGCAGACGCAGGATGAAGTATGGAACAAGGGCAACCTTGATTTCATCCAGCAGGCCGTTTCCGCCGACTTCGTCGATCACCCGACCAAACGCGCGTGGGATGTCCCTGCACAGGGGCGCGACGCCATGGTGCAGGCGGCGAAGGCACTGCGCTCCGCCATGCCGAACTATCACGCCGAACCGATTCAGGTCGTCGCGGAAGATGACCGCGTGACTGTCCTCCTGCGCGTCACGGGCACGCAGAGCGGAACACTGTTCAACCTGCCCGCGACGGGCAAATCGTTCAGCGTGACCGAAATCAGCGAATTCCGCCTCGCCAACGGCAAGATCGTGGAGCGGTGGGGCTTGCTCGATATGGTCGGCATGATGATGCAGTTGGGGCATGTCCCCGGCGGACACTAGGCGAGAAAGAGGACAAAATGGCTGAATCGATGAAAAAACAGGTGTACCGCCGCTTTGTGGAAGAAGTGATCAACAAGGGGAACCTCGACATCATCCCCGAACTGTATCACCCGGATTATGTGGATCACTCCGCGCCTCCCGGCATCCCGCACACGGGCACGATCTTCGAACAGGTCGCGCAGATTCCGAAGATGTTCCGCGGCGCGTTCCCCGATGTCCACTTCGTGATCGAATCGATGGTGGATGAGGGCGATTGGGTCGCGACCCGCGTCACCGGCACGGCACAGCATCTCGGGCGTCCGTTCATGGGCGTGCCGCCGACCGGGCGCAAGGTCGTGTGGACGTCATTCGGATTCTTCCGCGTGCAGGACAACAAGATCATTGAACACTGGGGCGCGCCGGATCTCGCCGGACTGCGCGAACAGATCACCAAGCCGGCTGAACCCGGTTCGCTGGATGAAATGCGCGCCGTCGTCGCCCGCTATGTCTACGAAGTCAACATGCAGAACTACGACGCCTTTGACGAATTCGTCGATCCCGGTTTCATCGATCATAACCCGATCCCCGGTCAGAAGCCCGGCATCCCCGGCCTGAAGGACGCTTACCGCATCTTCTCAGACGCCTTCCCGGATGTGTGGTTCACGTTCTCGGATCTAGTGGCGGAAGGCGATACGGTCGTCGGACGCGGCGTGATCGAAGGCACACACTCAGGTAATTTCATGGGCATTCCGGCGACCAACAAGAAGATCTACTGGACGGGCACGCGCGTCTTCAAAGCGAAGAACGGCAAGGTCACCGAAGGGTGGATCAATTTTGACATGATGGCGTTGATGCAGCAGATGGGCGTCGGCGGCTGATCGCGGCACAGGGTAACGGTTGTAGGGACGAGGCATGCCTCGTCCTTTTTTGTTCCAACCTCACCCCTAAATCCCCGCTCCGAAAAGAGGAGAGAGGACTTAGAAACTCTGCCTGTCTCCCCTTTCCTCTGGGTTGAGGACGGGACACTTTTAATAATCGAGAGAATTGTAGGGACGCGCTTCTGCGCGTCCGTGGTCAGCGGACGGCCAGAAGGCCGTCCCTACCATGTGTCGCCTGAGGGAAAATAGCGTTGAACTATTAAAACTGTCCTGCCGTGAACCTCTGGGAGAGGGGCTGGGGGTGAGGCTAGACAACATACCCACTGTGAAACAGCCACGCACCGCCTCGACACTCAGGTCGACTTTTTGTGAAGACGCCGATAGATCCCTGTCCGCAGTTCAATGCTATACGGTTCCAGATCCGGCATTTCGCTTTGCCGCGCCTGCTCAATCGCTGCTTCGATGTCATAGGGCAGGCGTACAAAATCGACGGACAGCGGCGCAGGCACGGCGCTGTCGAGGACGCCCGTGAGGATGACATAAGTCGCCAGCGTGCAATCGAGCGGATTGCCGACACTGCCGACATTGAACAGCGTTTTGGTCGTGTCGCCTATATCAACCGGGAGCAGGTACGCAGCATGAATATCGCCGTAGCCCGCGAGGTCGGGCAGCGGCTGGTCTAGACCCGTAAACGGCGTGTTGTCGAACATGGCTTGCAGCTTGGCGTCGCCGGAATTCGGATGAACGCGATAGTGTTCGCTCTGTGCCGACGCGTGATACAGGCGCACGTGTTTGCCGCTCAGGCGAAAATCGTAGGTGTTGGGCAAATCCCGCAGGTAAGCGAGTCGCTCTGCGCCCAACTGCGCGCGATACCAGGCCGCGACGGGCGACTCGTCTTCTTTAGTGAGCGCATCATCCCAGTTGCCGCGCACGATCACCTGACAGACTTCGCGGCAGAGATCGAGCGTTTGCGGCGAGGATGGCCCTTTGCCCACTAGATCGCCGAGGTTGTAGATCAGGTCAATGCCGCGCCGCCTGATGTCCGCGAGGACGACTTCGAGCGCGGGCATATTCCCGTGGACATCGGAAATCAACGCAATTTTGTCGATTTGAAACCTCATTTCGTGTCACGAACGTGCCCAATTTCAGGGAGTAAGCTGGTTAACGCACCTTCTCGAAAATCATCGTGTAGGGGCAGACCTATGTGTCTGCCCGGTTTTGGGCGCACACACAGGTGCGCCCCTACATTCGTTCGTGATTTTGTTTCGCGAACCCACTTAAACCAGTGTCCGAAAGACGCCAAAACAGGACGAGGCATGCCTCGTCCTTTGGCTGAAATTCGGTTTGTAGCTTAGCACTTCATTGTATGATCCACACGCGCCGATTCCCCTCACGGCGCACATAGCCGAGGCCGGGGAACTCGAAATGATAGCCCAGCATGAGCAGATTTTCCTGCTCCGCGCGATCCATCAGCGCGCGGCGGGCTATGATCGCCTGTTCCGGCGCGGCGTCGAACTTGATGCGCGCTTCCGGCAGATTCAACTGCGCGGGGAGATGCCAGCTATCCGCAATGTGCAGCAGGCGTTCCCCCTGCGACTCGATCAGCACGGCGCACTGCCCCGGCGAATGGCCGTAAGCGGGGATCAGCGTAATACCCGGTAACACTTCGGCGGACGGCGTGACCAGTTCCACCCGCGCATAGGCGGTGAACGTGCTGCGGATGAACGCGGCGCGATCTTCGGGCAGCGCCGTGAGCGTCGCCTCGTTCAGCCAGTGATCGTATTCCGGGCGGGCAGCGATCAAGCGGGCATTCGGGAAAGTCGGCGTGCCGTCTTCGCTCAACAGCCCACCGATATGATCCATATGAAAGTGCGTGAGGATGACTGTAGTGATTGACGCGGGATCGACGCCGTGGTCGCGCAGTGCCAGGAGCAGCAACCCCGCCGCGGTCGCATTGAACTTGCCTTCGCCCGTGTCGATCAACGTGCGCTCGTTCCCCACGTCGATCAGCAGCACGTTGCGGCTGCCATGCACGGGTGCATCGCCAATTTCGGCGCGCATTTGCTCCACGTGATCCGGGTAACGGGCGGCGGCGACTTCGGGCGCGCTCACACCCACGCCATCGGTGAAAATCTGACCACGAAACGCGCCAATATGAAGCGCAAATGGAGAATTTGTCATGCGTATCCTTATGCTTAAAGCCGACGCGTTAATTGTAGCGAACATTTTGCCGGGGCTGTCACCGCGTAGATGTGTTATTGCTCACTTATCGGAGGAGAACAATTAGGGACTTGTTGATTTCCTTTCGCAATATTGTATAATCCCTAGCGTACCCACTTACCTGCGGAGAGCAAGACGTCATGTCTTTGAATCAGTCAGGGCTGGAGAATACCGAAGAAATGCAGTCGGGGGCTTCGGTAGAGCAGCCATCAGAGTCGAATAACGAAGAAACAACGACTCCAGTAGAGGGACTCGCGGTTCCTGCCGCGCCAGAAGCGACTGTCAGCGACACAGATGCGCCCGCCGCATCCGATGACTCTGTCAGCGCCTCCGACGCACCGGCCAGCGAGACGCCTGTGGAGACGACTTCTTCTACCCCTGCTGTGGGATCAAGCCAACTGAAACGAGGCGATCTCGTCGAAGGGGTGATTAAATCGACTTCTCCGACGCAGATTCTCGTGGATGTGGGTACGCCGAACGATGGAGTTATTCTCGCCGATGAGCTGGAACGGCTCAACAAGCGCACGCTGGAATCGCTGCGCGTCGGTGAAAAGCTGAATGTTTACGTGGTCAACCCGCAGGGGCGTGACGGTCACGTCATCCTCTCGTTGAACCGCGCCGCAGAAGAGATGGATTGGCAGCGCGCCGAAGAATTCCGCCAGAATCAGGAAGTCTACGAGACGCGCATTGCCGGGTACAACAAGGGTGGGTTGATCGTCCGCTTTGGTCGTCTGCGCGGCTTCGTGCCCCAGAGCCAGATGAGCGCCGACCGCCGCCGCGTGCTCGGCGACCAGACGCCCGAAGAACAGTGGAGCGGCATGGTCAACGAGCCGATCCTGGTCAAAGTGATGGAAGTGGACCGCGCGCGCAACCGCCTGATCCTCTCCGAACGCTCAGCCTCGCGCGAAAGCCGCGAACGCCGCAAGGAAAACCTGATCTCGCAGCTCACCGTCGGTGAAGTCCGCGACGGCAAAGTCGTCAGCCTCGAAGATTTCGGCGCGTTCGTCGACATCGGCGGGGCGGAAGGTCTGGTGCACCTGACCGAGCTGTCGTGGCAGCACGTGACGCACCCGCGCGAAGTCTTGCAGGTGGGGCAGGATGTGAAGGTCGAAGTCATCAGCATCGACACCGACCACAAGCGCATCGGCCTGAGCATGAAGCGGCAGGCGTCTGACCCGTGGGATACGGTCGCGACCCGCTACGAAGTCGGGCAGCTCGTGCAGGGCATGGTCACCAAGCTGACCAAGTTCGGCGCGTTCGCGCAGCTCGTCGACGTGCCTGAGATCGAAGGTCTGATCCACATCAGCGAACTGTCGGACAAGCGCGTGAATCACCCGCGGGAAGTGGTCAACGAGAATGACAAGCTGACCCTGCGCGTCGTCAAAATCGACGTGAAGAACCGCCGCTTAGGTCTCAGCCTCAAGCGCGTGAACTCGGCTGAGTATCTCGATCAAGACTGGGCGACATCGTTCGGTGGCGACGAGAGCTAACCGCTCCACATTACAACACTATAACCGACGCTGTAACACAGCGTCTCCCCTACGCCGCGTATTTTAAGGGAACATTCATTACGCGGCGTTTTAGCGTTTATATTTCTCCAACGGACTATGGTATACTATGAGGAAATCAGCGGTAGAGGGGCTGGCAATTTTGCCGTTCTAAGGGTTAGACAGCGCCGGAGAGATTAAGGCTCTACTGGCAACGGAGGTAGAAGAACCGTGCCGAACAAAATGGAACGCTTTACCCAGCGAGCGCGGCGCGTACTCAGCTTGGCTCAAGAAGAAGCCGAACGGCTCCAGCATAATTACATCGGCACCGAACACCTGCTGCTCGGGCTGATCCGCGAAGAAGGCGGGGTGGCTGGTCGCGTTCTGCGTGAGCTGGGTCTGGAGCAGCGGCGAGTCGAAGAGTTGGTTGAACGCATGACTCGCGCCACAACGCGCACTGGCACTGTCCAGCCGGAATTATCGCCGGGAACGAAGCGCGTCCTTGAGCTTGCGGTCGATGAAGCCCGCCGGATGGGGCATCACTACATTGGGACTGAACACTTACTCCTCGGGCTGGTTCGTTTGACCGAAGGCGTAGCGATTGATATTTTGAAGCGTCTGGGCGTTAGCCCGGAAGAGGTGCGTCGCCAGACGCGCCGCGTATTACAGGAGAGTCCTGTGCAATCCAATCAGCCCAACCCAGAAGAACCCCGACAGCCGCGGCGTCCTGAGCGGCAGAGCGGCAAAACGCCGCTGGTCGACCAGCTTGCGACTGACCTGACTGCCCTGGCGCAGGAAGGCAAGCTCGACCCGGTGGTGGGGCGTGAGACCGAAATCGAACGTGTGATTCAGGTACTCAGCCGTCGTCGTAAGAACAATCCGGCGCTCATCGGTGAACCGGGTGTCGGTAAGACGGCGATTGTGGAAGGCCTGGCGCAGCGCATCGTCAACGGCGAAACGCCGAAGCCGCTCCTGAACAAGCGCGTGCTGCAGTTGGATGTCGGGTCGCTCGTCGCGGGCACCATGTATCGCGGTCAGTTTGAGGAACGCCTCAAGCGCGTGATCGAAGAATTGAAATCTTCCGACAGCATTCTGTTTATTGACGAAGTGCACATGCTGGTGGGCGCGGGTTCCGCGGGCAGCAGCGTGGATGCGGCGAACATCCTCAAGCCGGCGTTGGCGCGCGGTGAACTGCAATGCATCGGCGCGACCACGCTCGACGAGTACCGCAAGCACATCGAAAGCGATGCCGCTCTGGAACGCCGTTTCCAGCCGATCATCGTGAACGAACCCACGATTGAAGAAACGATTGAAATTCTGCAGGGCATCAAGGGCGCGTATCAGGATCACCACAACGTCGAAATCACCGACGAAGCGATCGAGATCGCCGCGAACCTGTCGGCCCGTTATATCCCGGATCGCTTCCTTCCCGATAAGGCGATTGACCTGATCGACGAAGCGTCCGCCCGTCTGCGCATGTACAAGAGTCCGGAAGCCGCGCAGGTGCGCCGCGCGGAACAGGAACTCAGCCATGTCGAAGACGATCTGAAGCTGATCGAAGAAGAAGGCGCGTTCAACGACGAGATCGAACGTCTGCGCGCGCAGCGGGAAACGCTGAAGGATACGCTGGCGGCCTTCAAATCCAACTGGAATGAAGAGACGCAGCAGCCGCGCCTCGGCGGTGAAGATATCGCCGAAGTCGTGTCGATGTGGACGGGCATCCCCACCATGCGCATCGCGGGCGAAGAAAGCGAACGCCTGATGCAGATGGAAGCGGCGCTGCACAACCGCATTGTCGGGCAGGAAGAGGCGATCATCGCCATCAGCAAGGCCGTGCGCCGCGCGCGTGCTGGTCTCAAAGACCCGCGCCGCCCCATCGGCTCATTCATGTTCCTCGGGCCGACGGGTGTCGGCAAGACGGAACTGACCAAGACGCTGGCGGAATTCCTGTTCGGCAGCGAAGACGCGCTCATCCAGCTTGATATGAGCGAATTTATGGAACGCCATTCGGTCGCCCGCCTCGTCGGTGCGCCTCCGGGATACGTCGGCTACGAAGACGCCGGTCAACTGACCGAAGCCATCCGCCGCCGCCCGTACAGCATCGTCGTGTTTGACGAAATCGAAAAGGCGCACCCGGAAACGTTCAACATGCTGCTGCAGATCATGGAAGAAGGCACCCTGACGGATGCGCGCGGTCGCCGCGTCGACTTCCGCAATGCCATCATCGTCATGACCAGCAACGTGGGCGCGGACCTGATCAAGAAGGGCACGACGCTCGGCTTCAACACCCCGCGCAGCGAGGCGATTGACGACAAGCAGAGCTACGACGACATGCGCAAGAATGTCACCGAACAACTGCGCCGCATGTTCCGTCCGGAATTCCTGAACCGTGTGGACGCGACCGTCGTGTTCCGTGCGCTGAGCCGCGCCGAGATCAAGCAGATCGTCGATCTCGAACTGGCGAAGGTCAAGGAACGCCTGGTCGAACACGCGATTACGCTGGACATCACCGAAGAAGGTCGCGAATGGCTGGCGGAAAAGGGTTACGATCCCGAATTCGGGGCACGCCCGCTGCGCCGCTTGATCCAGAACGAAGTTGAGGATGCGCTCTCCGATGGCATTCTCGGCGGTAAGTTCAAGGTCGCGAGCATGATCCGCGTGACGGCGAAGGAAGGCGAACTGGTGCTGGAAGCCGCTGAAGAAGAAGGCGAAGGCGAAACCACCGAGCTCGAAGCGCCGAGCGTGTAATTAACCTCACCCCTAAATCCCCTCTCCGAAAAGAGGAGAGGGGACTTGGAAACACAAATAACAGGGCGGAGATCACATCTCCGCCCTGTTTGATTCTTAAATGCCAACCTCACCCCCAGCCCCCTCTCCAAATGGTTCCCGGCAAGACAGTTTTAACCTTGGGAACCATTGAGGCGCCGGTTTGAGGGAGAATAGATTGTGTAGCGATGCGCAACAGCGCGGGCGGTTTGCCCACATTCCGGCGGACGCCCCGTTGGGCGTCCCTACACTGGCTCGATTGTTAAAAGTGTCCCATCCTCAACCAAATGAAGAGGGGGAGTCCAGTGCCTCGCCGATCACTTCCAGCACAGCGGGTAGAGATCGGACGATGTCGCCGTTGCTGAAGCGCAGTACACGGAAACCTAAGGCTTCCAACCGTGCTTGCCGCTCCGCATCGTATAACTGTTGATCGGCATCCTCGTGAACCGAGCCGTCGACTTCGATAATCAACTGGTGTTCGATGCTGACGAAATCGACGATAAAGGCAGCAATAGCATGCTGACGCCGAAACTTTGCGCGGTTCAAGCGGCGATTACGGATAGCTTGCCAGAGTTGATCTTCGGCGGGAGTGGGGACATGCCGCATTTCACGGGCGAGCGGTTTGAGCTTGTCCCACTGATCGCGGGAGGTGGTAGTAAGTTGTTTTCGAGGCTCATCGGACATGGTTTAGCCCTGTATTCGCTTCCGGTGACGCTAGCAGCAGCCCAACTCGTTTAGAGATACCTCACCCTAAATAGGGTTGTCCGGTAGTGAAGAAGGTATCCAACCAGTACACTTTTTGTCGCCAAACAAGGAGTGGAACATGGACTTGGATACCTTCTTCACTACATTGTATGTCGTTGTGGACGACTGGTACAAAGCGCAGGGG
>JAYRZU010000111.1:0-19805 GCA_041916315.1 Anaerolineae bacterium | reverse complement strand
GGGTTGTATTCGTGTCAGTTGTACTCTGGTCAGTTCCACCACCGCAAGCGGCGAGCAGCAGCACCACACTTACCAGCATCCATGTCATTCGTCGACCGTGCATTGTCCTCCGCTCCTTGTTGTAGATGGCTGATCCTGCTGCAATTATAGCGATTTGCGCAGCGAAAGCGCAGAATTTCACCAGTCGGACATAAAGTAGGATACTGGAGTCTCAGGGGGACGATATGGACAAGCGAGTCGTATTTGATTTCGCGCTCACGTTCAGCAACGGGGGCGGTCTGCAAGGTCAGGATTTTCGGCTGGATCTGGTCGGCGATGAAATTTCCGATGCAGCGCTGGCGGATTACATCATCGCCGATCTGCGCTTGCTCATGGTCGATCAGGTGCAGATTCTCAACAAGCGCGTCATTGAGGAGGCGCACAAGCGCGGTGCCAGCCCGACCGCGCGGCTGTACGTCGACTTGAGCCACACGATCCACGATGGGCTGGTGACGTATAAAGGGCTGCCCGCGCCGATCATCTGCGATTATCTCTCGCGAGAAGACTCACGCTCGCGCTATGCCTCGGGGACAGAATTCCAGATCGGCAAACTGGAGATGGTCTCGAACACCGGGACGTATGTCGACGTGCCCTTTCACCGCTACGCGCACGGGCACGATCTCGCGCAGGTGAACCTGGAACGCTTTGTCGATTTATCGTCCATTGTGATCCGGGCGCCATACCAGCATGGGCTGGCGGTCGATGTCGCGTCGTTCACCGGGAAGTCGCTGCAAGGCAAGGCGGTATTGGTGCATACGGGGTGGGCAGAACACTGGAATACGCCCGCTTACTACGAGAATCACCCGTATGTGACCGCGGCTGCCGCCGATTACTTAGTCGAGCAGGGCGCGGTGCTGGTGGGCATCGATGCGCACAACATCGACGACACACGGACGAACACGCGCCCGGTCCACACGACGCTGCTCGCGCACGAGATTTTGATCTGCGAGCACCTGTGTGAGCTGGGGCGGCTGCCGGACACCGGCTTCACCTTTAGCGCCGTGCCGCCCAAGTTTTCGGGTATGGGGACGTTCCCTGTGCGCGCGTTTGCGCGGCTGCAAGGCGCTTAGCCGGATTGCTCCAGCGGGCAGAACAGGTCGACGATGTTGCCGTCAGCATCTTTGACCTGCGCGTAGTGCTGCCCCCAGAAGGCATCCCACGGCGCTTTGTGACTGGTGTAGCCCATCCCCGTTAGCCGGACGTACATCGCGTCCACTTCGGCCGGGTTGTCGAACAGAAAGGCCATACCCCCGCGGTGCGAACCCGTCGGGGGCTGCCAATCTGGTTCAAACATGCGGATGACTTCTTGCGTATCCCACGCGATGCGCAAACCGCTGGGCAACACATATTCGACGTGACCTTCTTTGTCCATGTCGGCGGGGATGTCCCACCCCAGTTGGCGGTAGAAGTTGAGGGCGGCGGGCATATCGCGCACGATGATGCCGATGAGATCAAGTTTCGGGGGCATGTGGTCTGCTCCTTGTAGCCAAAACCGATTCAATTATAGCATGTAATTCGAACAAATGTGCACTAATTGGTAGGTCGCCTCGGTCGGAAAGTTCATTTAGGTCTACGTCAAAAGCCTGATGACATGTAAGTTGCGCCTGCCTATGATGGTACAGGATTTTTTGCTGCGTGCCCCACTGCCGACCATTCATTTCATCAACTTCATTTTTTCATTCACCAGCGCATCTGCGGGCTAGCGCGGTGGCGGCATGCGGCTTTGTGATAATTACGCGACTGCTCCGTGAGGAATGCAGCGAGTGCAGGGGGAATAATGCAGGGAATGCCAAAGTATGGGGTCGGGATCGTTCGCGTGGGGCTGCTGCTGGCCGTGCTGCTGACGTTGAGTAGTGGCTTCGCCCAGTCCGCGCTGACGGTGGAGTTGTTCGCCAACGCGATTGATCAGCAGGCGAGCGTCAGTGGATTTCCGAACGGCAACCAATCGATTCAGCCGGTCGAGCAGTCGCTGGCCGTGGCGCTCTACGAAGAAGTCACCGACTACAGCCAATTGATGAGCCGGGCGGACGATTTCGGCCCGGAGGTCGACGCGTGGCTCGCAGAGTTCGACCAGCACGTCGGCGAGTTTAACCAGCAGATGGAACAGGCGGGCGCGGATGCGCCCATCGACGTACGCGCCCAGATCATTTCGGATGCAGTCGATCAGTATGGGCGTGACCTCGAAACGGGACGACCGGAAGGGCCGCTCGACCCGCGCGCGCAGGCCATCTCGGATGCGGTCGATCAGTACAGCCGCTATGTTGATTCGCTGAAAGCTGAAGCTCCGCGCGATCCGCGCGCCGAGGCGATTTCAGCCGCCGTCGACGAATATTCACGCTATGTCGACTCGCTGAACGCCCAGCCAGTGATGGATCCCCGAGCGGAAGCAATCTCGCACGCCGTGGCACAATACACGGGGACGCTGCCCGAGCAAGATCCGGCGACCGTGCGCCGTTCAGTGCGCAATGCGGCCCGGCAGGCGATCAACGAAAGCGGCGTCCGTCACCCGAACTTGACGCTCCAACACATCGAAAATCTGATTGTGTGGGAAGTGCCTTCGTCGCTGCTGCCCATCAATGGGTACTGGCGCATCCAGCCCTTCGAAATGGTGACCAGCGGTCAGTGCATCGACACGAGTGGCGATAATGGCGGCATGGGCTTTGGTGAAGGCGAAGAAGATCCCGGTCAGCCGCTGTGCGGTTACGCCAATCCGGGCGGTCTGCCGTTCATCACGTGGTCGGGTGGGACCCATCCCTATCTACCGGGGACGGGCAGCATCTACAGTCAGGAGCCGCTGGTGATGCGGGAAGTGGTGCGCAACAGCAGCGGCGCAACTATCGGCAGCCTGCAGCGGACGATCACGACCGAATACCGCGTTGTCGCGCCTGACCTCATCGAAGTGCACATTGTCGATCAGGAAGAGGGCGGCTGCACCCGAGAAGGGACGTTCAACCTCGAACTCGTGACCGCGGATGAGTCGGTGTGTCCGGCGCTGGTTTCGATTGAGACGCCCGTGCCGATCTCCACGCCGATCGCCGGAACGCCCGACCCGAATGCAACCCCCGCGCCCATCATGACCGAACCCGCGCCGATCATTCGTGGGCTGTATCTGGCTGCGCCGCCGCAGTATACCGACCCGCAGGTGTGTGGCGACATCAACACGCCGCCGCAGTTCGCTGAGCTGAACATCGACGTACAGGACGATGACAATCTGCTGCTCGATTACGGTACGGGGACGCAGGTGGTCTATAACATCGGTGATGGCATGTATCAGTACGACAGCGGCAATGACGCCAGCCCGCGCTACGATATTTTCGTGGTGATTCAGCCCGATGGTACGGGGAATCTCAGTTGGTCACAGCAAGATGGTTCAGGCAACATCTGCTACGCCATGATCGATATTGCCGTACCCGGCGCGCAGTTGGCTGAACCGACGCCCACGCCGGATGTCGCCAGCTCCGACAGCGGTACTTTCGAAACGATTGTTGTGCCCGATGGCAGTTTCAGCGTGACGTGGGCGCCGATCCCCGGTCTGGAATGCCCGGAAGCTCTGCTGCCGACCGTGCCGACCTTCACCGAAGCGACGATGACCACCACCGCAGATGGCGTGGTGATTGAAACCGCCGACGCCAGTTACCTGCTGACGAATCAGGGTGGCAACTGGGTATACATGGATTTCAAGGATGACGGCTCAGGGGCGTCGCTCAGTTTGGCACAGGTCATGGACGACGGCAGCGTGACCGGAGCCTACAACGGTTTCAATGCGAATGGCGATTTTTGCCTGATGCAGTTCACCTTCACGCCCTAAGCTGGGTTAGCTTTCCGCTGCAGCGGGCAGGGTGATCGTAACAGATACTCCCTGCCCGAGCGCGCTCGTTACGCAGATGCGCCCACCGTGGCGTTCGATGATGCGGTGGGCGATGGGCAGACCTAACCCCAGACCGGGCGTGGTATGCGCATCATCCCGCCGCCAGAACGTCTCGAAGATGTGCGGCAAATCCTCCGGGCTGATGCCGATGCCCGTATCGCTGATGTCAATGTGGATCTGCCCGTCGACGCACTGCGCGGTTATGGTGACCGATCCCTCGGCGGGGGTGAAGCGAAAGGCATTGTCGAGCACTTGATAGAAGGCATGGGCCAGATGCTCGGCGTCGCCGGAGATCATGAGCAGCCCATCGGGTAAGTTCAACTTAAGGCGTGGCCCTGACCCGCTCGTGAGCGCGACCCGCTGGGTCTCGGCCATGAGCAGGCTGCCGACATCAACCGCCGCGAACCGCCGCAAATCCGCGCTTTCGAGCCGCGCCATGAGCAGCAGCATATCGACCAGCTCAGTGATCCGTCCGACTTCACCGTGAATCTGCTCCGCTTTGAGCGTGCGGCGCTGGGCGTCATCGCTGCGTGCCATCAAGTAGGTGCCCGTGCTGATGATCGATAACGGAGTGCGGAACTCATGCGCCGCATCCTGCACAAAACTGGTCAGCAGATGCACGCGTTCGCGTTCGAGCGCGAGGTCAAATTCTCGCTGCTGCGCCTGCTTGCGCTCGCTGATATCGCGCGAAATCACGTACATCGTCTTCAGGTCGCCATTCGCCAGATAGTTGAAGCGGGCGCTGTCTTCGCGCCATGAATACTCGCCCGAAGGCAGCATGATCCGGTAGGTATAGGTTGCCGTCTCGGCTTGCTGGCGCACGGCATTGACGAAGGCCGTCATGACCGCGGTTCGGTCGTCCAGATTCAGCTTGCTGATCGCTTCGCTTATGTCTAAGCCGATGAATTCGCCGGGCTGACGGCCATTTTGGCGGTCGTAGGCTGGCGAGGCATAGGTGACCTGACCGAGCGTCGCATCAAAGACCAGTAGACCATCCGAGGTGTTTTCGGCGAGCAGCCGATACTTGGCTTCGCTCTGGCGCAGTTCATCTTCCATCCGCTTGCGTTCGGTGATGTCGCGGGCAGCGCCATAGAGAATATTGCCGACGGGATGGACGCGCCACTCGATGTAGCAGTAGGTACCATCGGCGCGGCGATAGCGATTTGTGAAGTGAAGCAGGTCGTTCTGCTGGTGGAGATATTCGACGACGTCGAGCGTAGCCTGAATATCGTCGGGATGGACAAAGTTGAGGAACGGATGACTCAGCAGTTCATCTAAGGGATAGCCCAGGGTGGCTTCCCATGCCTTGTTGAGTTTGAGGAATGTTCCGGTGTTGTTGTCGGCGATGCACAGCAGGTCGAGTGCTACGGAGAAGAAACCGTCAAGTTCCTGATAGCGCTGGTTGAGTTCCGCTTCGAGCAGTTTGCGTTCGCTGACATCGCGCAGAATGCTCTGGAAGTGTACCGGACGGCCATCCGTATCGCGAACCACCTCAATGTTGATTTCGGCGGTCACGGGCTGACCATTCTTGTGGCGCAGCGTACATTCGTACGGCGCGATCTGTTCACCATCGATCAGGCGCTGGTAGAACGCCAGCGTATCCGGGTAATCCTGCGGATAGACAACATCGCGATAAGTTGCGCGGCTGAGCTCCTCGACCGAATATCCGAACATGTCCGCGGCGCGCTGATTCACCATGAGATGCTGGCCGTTGAGATCGACAATGAACACAGCGTCGTTCGACTGCCGGAACAGCGCTCGATAGCGCAGCTCGGACTGGCGTTTGTGCGTCACATCGACCACGATCAGGTACAGTACGCGGCCTTCGGGTGTGTCGACGGGGCTCGCATACACATTGACATCGCGTAGTTCGCCGGATGCGAGCCGATGGCGCGTCTCAAAATAACCGTGCTCGCTGCGCTCAGCCGCGAGGAGGGCCGTGCTGACTTCAGTTTCCGCATTCGAGTTGAGGTTGTGGATATACAGCGTCTGCAGTTGTTCACGCGTATAGCCATAAAACGCGGCGGCGGCCAGATTCGCATCCACGATGGCGCCCGATGCCGGGTCAATGATCAGCTTAACGGCGCTGGCGCGGTCGAAGATCTGGTAGTAACGCTGGTTGCTCAGTTCGACGGCGACTTCTGCCCACTTGCGCTCGGTGACATCTTTTTGCATGCCGAGAAAGTGCGTCACTTGCCCGTGCTGGTCTCGAATGGGCGTGATGTGCAGCTCGTTCCAGAACAGACTGCCATCTTTGCGATAATTGCGCAGCGTGACTACGCACGCTTCCCCGGCTTGGAGCGCCGCGCGCAGGGTGGCTAGTTCCTGCTGGTCGTGGTCGGAGCCTTGGAGAAAGCGGCAGTTCTTGCCGATGATTTCGGCGACGGGGTAACCGGTGAGCGTTTCGAACGCGGGATTCGCGTAGATGATGGGGTGGTCCGGTTGAAGCGCGTCGACCAGCGTCAGGCTTTCTGGGGTGTGGTCGATAACTTGCCGCTGCATCCAAGCGTTATCCGATGGAGCCTGTCTGGCGCGGTGTGGAATACGCTGGTTATGGCGGACAATCAGTTGGGCGGCGGCAATCTTCATCTTGGCCTGCGATTGTTGAAGGGCAGCAGAATGTTAGGCGAACCGATGCTACACTACCAGCCTAAGGATAACTGGTGGATGCGAACAAATCCATTATAACGCGCAACCCAACGAACAGTCGTAAAGCCCTACTGTCAGAATAATTAATTGATGATCAATGCGGACTGCCTGAATTTAGTTTACAGTCTGGTTTCTGTCGGCGCTGGATCCAAGTGAAGAGCCGCGTCCCTTTCCGCTAGGAACAGGCAGATTCCGCGGCTGGAATTGCCGCAGCCTTAACCCGCTCTGAACAGGTTCTAAATACGGATTAATTACCTTTACAGGTAATGGGAAAACGGACTGCGGCGGCAGTTGAAAGGATAGCGCGGTGAAAACTCTCCTAATCGTCGATGATAAACTCAATGCGCTGCGGTTGCTGACTGACTACCTGACAGAAAATGGCTTCCGCATTGTGACGGCGCGCAATGGGCGCGAGGCGCTGTATGTTGCACGGCACGAAAAACCAGATCTCGTGCTGTTGGACATCATGATGCCAGAAATGGACGGTCTTGAATTCATGCGCCACTTCCGCAAGGAACGGCAGACGCCTGTCATCATGCTGACAGCGCGCGTGGAGGAAACCGACAAAGTCATCGGTCTGGAATTGGGTGCGGATGACTACGTGACTAAGCCGTTTGGCATGGCGGAACTGGTCGCGCGCGTTCGCGCGGTGCTGCGGCGTACGGCGGAGCCCACGCCGACCACGGATGTGCTGCGCGTGGGCGACGTGACGCTCGATAAAGGAACGCATGTGGTGCGGGTCGAGAGTCGCAAAATCGACCTCACGCCTTCGGAATTCGACTTGCTGACCGTGTTTATGAGCGCGCCGGGACAGGTCTTCACGCGCACGCAACTCCTGGAACGCCTGAAAGGCGATCTGTTCGAGAATGTCGAGCGCACGGTTGACGTGCATGTGCGGAATCTGCGCGCCAAAATTGAGCTGGACGCAGCACATCCGCAGTATATCCTGACCGTGTTTGGCGTGGGGTATCGCTTCCGTGATGAAGGGGATTAGCCCGATGATGTGGCGCTCGCTCGCCTTCAAGTGGACGATGACCCTGGTGATCACCAGCTTGCTCGGCGTGATCCTAGTCGGCATCTTCGCGTACCGCACGACCTCCAGCGCCTACGATCAACTGCGCAGCGATCAGGCGCAGGCACTGTTCACGGAGAATGTGACGACCTACTACGAGACGAATCAGACGTGGGAAGGCATAGAGAATTGGCTGCGCGGGGATCGCGATCAGTCCGCGCCGCAAGACCGCTTTCGCTATCCCGATCAGTATGCGTTGGCCGATCAAAATAACAACATCGTCGTGGGACACGGGCCGTTCCATGTGGGCGAAACGGTGGACGCGTTCAAACTGGCGAATGGCACGCCGCTGGTGATTGACGGGGTGCGCGTGGGGACCGTGCTGGAAGCACAGCCGCCGCCCGACCTCGACCCGCGCGAACGCCAGTACATTACCGCTACGACGCAGGCGCTCCTGATTGGCGCGGTTGGCGCGGGTGCGACTGCACTGGTGATCGGGCTGCTCCTGTCGCGGCAGTTTCTGCGTCCGCTGTCCGAACTCACGCGGGCGATCACCGCGATGCATTCCGGTGATCTCGACCAGAAGGTGGAAATTCGCACTAAAGATGAGCTGGGCATTCTAGCGCGCACCTTCAACGAGATGAGCAGTAACTTGTACCGCGCCAATCAACTGCGCAAGCAGATGACCGCCGACATTGCGCATGATCTGCGTACGCCGCTCACTGTGATCGGCGGCTATGTCGAAGCGCTGCGCGATGGCACGCTCAAGCCCACGCCCGAACGCTTTCAGGCGATGAGCGAGGAAGTGAACTTGCTCAAGCGGTTGGTCGAAGATTTGCGCACGCTCTCGCTGGCCGATGCGGGCGAACTGCGCTTGCTGTGCGCAGCCACGCCGCCGCGTGAACTGCTGGAACGAATCGCCGAGGCTTTCCAGCCCGCCGCCACGGCCGCAGAGGTGAGTCTGCGGGTGAACGTGAGCGCAGAGGTGTCGCCCGTGTGGGTGGACAGCGAACGGATGGTGCAGGTACTTGGTAATCTGGTCACGAATGCGCTGCGCCACACGCCCGAAGGTGGTTCAGTGACGCTGACCGCCGCGCCGCAGGGCGATAAAGTCGCGCTGAAGGTCACGGATACCGGTTCGGGCATTGCGTCGGATGACCTGCCGAAGATTTTCGACCGCTTCTACCGCGCGGATCCGTCACGGACGTTGGACGGCGATGAATCTGGCCTTGGTTTAGCGATTGCCCGGTCGATTGTCGAGGCGCACAAGGGGACGATCACCGCGGACAGCACGCTCGGTCAAGGCACGACGATGACCATTTTGCTGCCACCGCACCGCAGCTAAAAACAGCGACCGCCAGTCCGGGATAGGCTGGCGGTCGGCTGATAGTTGAATGTGGTTCGGAGGGCGCGGGTTACAGGTGACTGTGACCCGCGGTGGTTTGTCGCTTATGACGTGGGCAAGAGTGACCCGCCGTTCACGAGACTGTACGTGCCGCCAGTGAGCGCACTGTTCGCGGCATCCGTCGCGTCGTAGTACATGTTGAAGCCATTGCCGACGATGTTGGTGACGCTGCTGCCGTCGATCTGCGCGCCGCTTATGCTCGTCACGTGCGAGTCGGCGGTGAGCGTCCACGTGCTAGCGTCATCCAGCGTGACGCTGGCGCTGTCCGCCGCCGCATCCGCATTGACCGCACCCGTGAGGCTCGAGCCGTTACTGAGCGTGATGTTCAGCGTGCTGATGGCGTCCGCCATGAAGTCGCCGTTGAGCGTCTGCGCGTCGGCCACAAGCACAAGATGCCCGCCATTTGCGCCGCTCGTGCCCCAGCGTTCCGTCGCGCTGGCGAGGCCGAGCACACCTGAACCCACCGTCAGTTCCACACCGGAGAGCGTGATCGTCCCGGTCGCGTTGGTGATAAAGAACAGCGGCCCGGTTGCCGAGGTATACGCCAGCGAACCCCCGGTCATCGTGAACACACCTTCGCTGCCTTCGGCGTCGCCGGAGAAGCTCTGATAGAGCATCACGCCCCACTTATCGGCGAAGCTCGACACAAGAGTGCTGTCCGTGAGGGTGATCGAGTTCGCGCCTTCAATGACCGCGACTTCCGCGCCTGTCGAGGTGACGGTCGCGCCTGTGACCGTGATCCTGCCCGTCGAATAGATCCCCGGCGAGTCCGTGCCCGTAGTGGTGATTTCGCCGCCCGTCACGTCAATCGTGCCGCTGCCGCGATCCGTCGCGACTGCGCCCGAATGCGCGTCGGTGGTGAGCATATTGACGTTGACGAGCGTCAGCGCGCCGCCCTGCGTCGCCATGACGGCGTGCGCGCCGTTGCCCACCGCTTCAATGGTGACATCGGTCAACGTAACGGTTGTACCTTCACCCGTCGAAAAGACGCCGTTCGTGCCCGAACCTTCAGTGGTGACCGTGCCACCCGTCAGGGTGAAGCTGCTGCCCGACCCGACCAGTATGCCCGCGTTCAGCCCGTAGAAGCTGCTGTTTTCATCTGAAGAGGTGTCGCCCGTTTTAGTGACGGATAGGTTGGTCGCTTCGAGTGCTGCGCCGTTGATCAGGCAGAGGGCTGAAACATCGCTCGTCGCCGAGTCGTAGCTGGCATCGACGGCGGCTTCGCCTGTCGTCCCGTCGAGCAGCACCGCGCCGCAAGTTTCTGTGAGGACGGGATTTGTGCCGGAGCCCATGCCGGGTGCGCCATCCGGTGGAGCGCCACCGAGAACTGAGCCGCTGGGTGGCGCGGGAGGGGGATTGCCGGATTGCGCGGAGACAAATCCCGTTGAGAGGGTGAGGCAGAGCACACATGCGGCGAACGCAGCGGTGCGGCGCGAGCGGTGGAGCAGATGACGATTGAACATAGCATTAACTCGTTTTCCTGTGAGTAGCCAGCATCGAAACTGGCGCTGCGTAACTGGATTGAGAGTAGGCCGCAGGTGTTCAAAAGCTGTTCAGGATTTCTTCAGTTTGTGTACAGCTTTACTGGGACAAAGCCAACAAAGCTTGAACAACTTCTGAATATTCCTTCAGTAGAGTCACCAGTGTCAATTGGAGACGAGGAGACAACTGAAAAATGGAAGACCATAACGACGATAAGCCGATTGGTCGCGTTTTGTCGCGCCGCGAAGTGTTGGCGCTGCTCGGTGGCAGCGGCGTCGCCTTGCTCGCCGGGCTGAGCTTGCCTCGGTTGGCGTCCGCGCAAAGCGCCACGCCAACCGCCACGGCCATTCCCGCGTGTGTTGTACGGCCGGAATTGACCGAAGGTCCGTATTTCGTCGATGATCAGCTCAACCGCATGGATATTCGCATCGACCCGAGCGACAACAGCATCAAGGAAGGACTGCCGCTCCTGCTCGTGTACCGGGTATCGGATGTGACCGGTGGGGTGTGCGCGCCGCTGGCGAATGCGCAGGTCGACGTGTGGCATTGTGACGCCGATGGTGTGTATTCGGGCGTGCAGGATACCGGGTTCGATACCAGCGGGCAGATGTGGCTGCGCGGCTACCAGATCACCGATGCGGACGGAATAGCGAAGTTCCTCACGATTGTGCCGGGTTGGTATTCGGGACGGGCAGTGCACATCCACTTCAAGATTCGCGTGGATACCGGCACGGCAGACGCTTACGAATTCACGTCGCAGTTCTTCTTCGATCCGGCGCTGATCGAGACGATCTATGCCGAAGAACCGTATGCCGGGAAGGGCTTGCCGGATACGCCGAACAGCACGGACAACATCTATCAGGGTAGCGACGGCTTGATGACTTTGGAACTGCTGCCGCTCACCGAGGATGAGCTGGCCGAGCTGGAGGTCACGGCGGGCTACAGCGCGACTTTCGACATCGGGTTGGACTTGAGCGACGCCTCTGTTGGTACGAGCGACAGCGCGGGCGGTGGGGGCGGGCCAGGCGGCGCGCCGGGAGGTCGACCCGGCGGTCGGCCATAACGGCGAGGAAGCAATCAGACAACCGGGTGGTGCAGTGCATCACCCGGTTGTTTTAGTAGCAGTTACGCAATCTCCCCTGTTTGGATACTACCAGATTGTCGTAGGGGGCACGGCCGTGCGCCCCTACACGAAGGCTAGGCTAAGCCAGTATCCGAAATATGCGAGACTAGGACGAAGCATGCCTCGTCCCTACGAAGTACGGACAAGATATATCTCGTCCTGTTCGATTTACATTCGACCTATGGCTTAAAGTTTAGACTGAGGTCTGAAAACGAAGCTCCGCAAGTGTTTAGGCCAAGAGTCGAAAAGAGCGCGCCACAGCGCGCCCCTACGGAAACTCGCTATTTTGAATCTCCACAGCCATCATGCGCAGACGTAATCGCTGAAGTGCGTGGTCATGGTCGCGCGTCCGCTTCGGTCGATCATATAGGCTTCAAAGTCGGGCAGGGACTCGATGAAATACACGCCCATGCGCCCCATGGCGAAGGCCGCGGTCGCCATGCGGTCGGCTTCCAGCACATCTGGGCCAATCACGCTGATGCTGACCACCTCATCCAGTTGATCCGTCTCGTTGAGCGGGTTGTAGATGTGCGCGCCGCGCATGTACGAGCCCGAGGTCGCGATGCCGCGCTCATCAAGCACGATCTTCTTGACGATCTGCTGGATGTTGAACGGATTGCAGATGCCGACCGTCCACGGTTCGCCCTGGGCATTGCGACCATATACCTGCACGTCGCCGCCCGCATCGACGAAGAAGTTGCGAAACCCCTGCATATAGAGCAGAGATGCCGCTACATCAATCGCCCAGCCTTTGACGATGCCAGATGGGTTGAACGTGCCATTGTGCCAGATATCGAAGTAGCCGTTCGTTTCCTCGGTGGTTTGCGCGGCCAGTTCGAGGATGGTCTGCATATCGCGGCAGGCGTCGGCGAGCGCCAGTTCGCCCCGGTTCACGCGCGAGACCTCGCTGGTCGCTTTGAACGGGCTGAAGGTCTGGTCGACATAGTTGAAATAGGCGTAGACATCGTCAAACGCCCCGGCAGTGGCCGAGGCGTCGACAATTTCCACGGTGATGGGCATGCCCATCAACCAGCGGGTCTGCTTCATAGATCCATACCAATGGCGGCGTCGAGCAGGGCGGAGTCGAGCGAGGCGACGAAGGCGCGGCTGCTGTCGGTGGCGCGTGACACGAAGTTGACATCGGCGCTCTGCGCGGTGATGGCCTCGCTGATCAGCGTGGGCAGTGCATTGCGGGTGATGATGTCCGACTCGCTGGTGCTGCGCGGGTAGTTGGCGATCAGCACGTCCACGAGTTCGCCATCTTCGATGACCGCGACGACCTGCATCGTGCCCCAGCGCCCCGCGCTGACCGCGTCGCCGTAGTACTGCCCGTCGTAGTATTCCGCGCCGGGTGCGAGTTCGGTCGACTGCGTGGGCGTGACCGAAGACTCCGCCGGGGCGAGTTCCACCGCGGGCGGGTTAAGGTTCATGCCCTGCAGGTGATTTTCACCGCCGCCACGTCCCCCGCGACCGCCGCGTCCCTGCGGGGCGGTCGGCGTGGTTGGGATAGTCTGGTCGGTGGCGTCGGCAGCGACGGACGTGATGCCGCTGTAGCCGATGAGGGTCGAAAGGGCGAGCGCCGAGGCGCCGAGCGCGTTACGCTTCCAGTGTTTGCGGAATGCTGCTTTCATGGTTTTTGTCTCTCCTTAGAGTGTGTGACTAGCTGAATACAATACAGGCTGCGAATTAGGCGCGGGCTGGCGTCCGCTTGAGGCGGTTGATCAACCAGCCGACTGGACGCCCGACGACGATGACAAAGATGGTGACCGCGAGGATGAACCACAGGTTATAGGCGACGCTGCCGATTTCATCCCAGCGCAGATCAAACAGGGAGGTGCTGCCGCCTTCGGGCACGGTGCCTGCGCTGGTTTCCGTGCTGCCCGTGTCGCGGACGACTGTCTGACCGCTCAAGCGAACGGCGAGATCAGCGACGGTGGTCCGCCCGCTGTTGACGACCGTCAGCAGGTTGTCGAGGCTGCGGCCTTCGGCGCTCATGCTGGCGCTGACGGCGTCGACATCGACCCCAGCGGCAGCCAACTGCGCGACGAACTCATCCATCGTCAGCGCGGTCGCGTTGGTCGTTTCCATGCTCGCTTCCGCTGCGGCGTCGACGGTCGTACTGGCTTCCGCTTGAACTTCGGTGTCCGCAGTGGTTTCAGCGGCGACAGTCGTATCGGAGTCAGTGCTGGCAGTTGTGTCAGGCGGTGTACCCCGTTCGCCAACCATCGCGAATCCGGCGGCGTCAGATGACGAGACGTTGATGAGCATGGTCGTCGTTTCCACTGGGCTGATTAGGTCGCCCTGCGACCACAGGTAGCCGCCGAGCACGACGACGATGAGCGTGAGAACGATAAATCCCCGGATGCCACTGCGTTTTTTGGCGGTGTGTGCCATGATGGTCTGCTCCTGTGCGTGGTTACTTGGCCCGCGTTGTGAGTCGCGGAAGCCAGCCGAACAAATACTTGCCGCCATTGGTCTTGATCCATTTCCAGTGCATAGCAATGTGCAGCGCGACCAGCATCAGCACCAGTTCAGAGCCGACCATGTGCAGGGTTTGCAGCGTGCGCGTGAAGTCTTCCGCGAGGCCAAGGTTGAGGCCGAGCGTGCGCGAAATCAGAATGCCGCTGATAGTCACGAACGCCATGTCGGCGAACAGCGCGACGTTGAGCACATAGTTGAGGCGCGATTCGTGCAGCAGTTTCTTGAAGAACGTCTTGGTGATGTTGACCACCCAGTCCCAGTGAAGCACGATGTGCAGGATGAGCGCCGCGCCGAAGACTAGACCGAGCAGTTCGTGCAGCTGCAAGCCGAGGAAATGCTCTTCCTGTTCGACAATGAACACACCCGTGAGCAGCAGGTCGAGGAAGACGTTGATCTTCACCTTATTGAGTTTGCGCTTGGTGATCGCTCGCTCTTGAGCGATGGTTTGTTTGGGCAGCAGTTGGGTCGCCGTCATGGAAAAACTCCTGTTTGTTTGGGCGATTACGTTTATCACTTTAGCCTGTTCTCGGTTGGCCATGGTTAGATCTCCCTCAAATATTCTTAAATCTGGCTTAAGCGGACGAAAATCTTGCAAACGTTCCCAGTGGCAGCTCATTGAAGCAAAGCGGTACACTTGGCAGTGCTTTAAGACGACGAAGTTATCAGCAAAGAGAAAAGCAATGGCCTCCGATCAAGTTCAATCTATCCTCAGCCAGCTCACGCTGGAGGAGAAAGCCGCCCTTATCATCGGCGCAACCCCCTGGCAAACCGTCGCGGTACCGCGCCTCGGCCTCCCTTCGATGACGGTCTCCGACGGGCCGCATGGGGTGCGCCGCTCGTCCGACATCACGTCGATGATGACCGGGAGTCTCCCGGCGACGTGTTACCCGGTCGCGGCAGCGGTGGCCGCGACATGGGACAAAGACCTGTTCTACGAACTTGGGCAGGCGTTGGCCGACGAGTGCATCGCGCTCGGCGTTGATGTGCTGCTCGGGCCTGGTATCAATATCAAGCGGTCGCCGCTTTGCGGGCGCAACTTTGAATACCTGTCGGAAGATCCGGTGGTGGCGGGTGAGCTGAGCGCCAAGCTGATTCAGGGTGTGCAGAGCAAGGGCGTTGGCACATCGCTCAAGCACTTCGCTGTTAACAATCAGGAGACGCGGCGCTTTACGGTCAGCTCCGAGATCGATGAACGCACGCTGCGCGAAATCTATCTGACGGGCTTCGAAATCGCGGTTAAGCAGGGTAAGCCATGGACGGTGATGTGCGCGTACAACCGGGTCAATGGCACGCTGTGCTCGGAACATCCCTACCTGCTGACCCGGATTTTGCGCGACGAGTGGGGCTTTGAGGGCTTCGTCGTCTCGGACTGGGGCGCGGTGCGGGATCGCGTGCCGTCGGTGCAGGCCGGACTGGATCTGCAAATGCCGGGGCCGGCGCCGCATAACCTCCAGCGCATTGTCGATGCGGTCAACAGTGGCGAACTGGATGTCGCCGTGCTGGATCGCGCGGTCGAACGGCTGCTCAACATCATTTTGCGCGCGCAGGCGACGCCCAAGACGGGCACGCTCGATATTGAAACGCATCACGCGCTAGCGCGGCGTATCGCCTCTGAAGCGATTGTACTGCTCAAGAACGAAGGCGATCTTCTACCGCTGACCGGGAACGAAACCGTCGCGGTGATCGGACGCGCGGCGCTCAGCCCGGTGTATCAGGGTGGCGGCAGCTCGCACGTCAATTCGACGAAGGTGGATGCGCCGCTCGAACTGATTAAGGAACGCGCCGAAGTCAGCTTCACCGAAGGCGACAACTTTAGGCCGTTCATCGATCAGGTGCTGATCAACGATGCCGTCACGGCGGCGCGCGACGCTGATGTCGCTGTGCTGTTCATCGCGCTGCCCGCGCAGATCGAATCGGAAGGCTATGACCGAGGCAACCTCGATCTGACGCCGCATCAGGTGGCGCTGATCAAGGCGGTTGCCGCCGTCCAACCGCGCACGGTGGTGGTCTTGAACAATGGGTCGGCGGTCAACATGGTGCCATGGATCGACTCGGTTCCGGCAGTGCTGGAAGCGTGGCTGCCCGGACAGGCAGGCGCGGGCGCGGTGCTGGACGTGCTGTATGGTGTAGTCAACCCGGCGGGGCGTCTCACCGAGACCTTCCCGCTCGACCTCGCGGACACGCCCGCGTATCTCAACTTCCCCGGTGACGGCGACGAAGTGCGCTACGGCGAAGGGATTTTTGTCGGCTATCGCGGCTACGAAGCGCTGAATCGCCCGGTGCTGTTCCCGTTCGGCTACGGGCTGAGCTATACGCAGTTCGCCTACGGCAATCTGCGCGTGTCACAGAGCGAATTCAATATCGACGACCTGCTCACGGTCAGTGTGGATGTGACCAACACGGGCAAACGCGCAGGCAAGGAAGTCGTGCAGTTGTACGTGCATGACCCGGTGGCACGTCTGCGCCGCCCCGTGAAGGAACTCAAGGCGTTCGCGAAGGTCGCGCTTGAACCCGGCGAAACTAAAACGGTAATGCTCACGCTCGGCAGTCGTGCCTTCAGCTACTACGACCCGACCTACAGCCAGTGGATCGCCGATGCGGGCGAGTTTGAACTGCTCGTCGGTAGTTCGGCGGCGGCGATTCACCTGCGCCAGACGATCAACCTGGTGGAGGGAACGCCGTTTGAGCCGCGCCTGCACCTCGAAAGCACGGTCGGCGACTGGATGCAGCATCCGCGCAGCGCCGCAATCTTGAAACCGATGCTCGACCATTTCTATAGTCAGGGAGAAAGTGGGTTGAACAACGACACCCTCGGCGCTGATCCGCAGGTGTTCTTCCGTGATCTGCCGCTCCCCATAGTGATTAGTTTTGTCGGCGGCGTGCCCGGCAAGTCGCCCGACGAAGTCGTCGAAGGGATGCTGGCGCTGGTGTAGACGAGTGGCGTTGCTGGTCGGGATATGACCGCCTAGTCGTATCCCGACAGTCAGTTCCGAATCAGTGCTTTGGTTTCATGGCCTGCAAGTAGAAGCGACGGATGGTGAACTCCAACCGGGGGCGCGCATGCAAGGCCAGCAATTGATCCTTGTAGCGCGGCACGGAGAAATCCGGCGGGGCGTTCCACGGTATGGCGCTCAGATAGTAGACGACCGCGCCCACATCTGTGAAACTCATCTTGCCCGCCCAATCATAGGCGGCCTGAATGACCAATCCGGCGTTTTCCAGCTCGGGTTGCAGATGATCGAGCGTGATGTGTAAATAAGCGGGCCGCACGCCAAACAGCGAATACAGGTCGAGCGCGTCGCGCCCATCCACCTGCTGCGTGCAGAAGACGCCGCCCGGTTGCAGCACGCGGGCAATCTCGGACGCGTCATAGGCTTCGTGGCGATTGATGATGCGGTCGAGGCTGGCATCTGCAAAGGGCATGACCGGATCGCGTTCGCAGTCATAGGCGATCACTTGTACGCCATGTGGGGCAAGGTTTGCGGCGGCGACGGGCATATTGGGCTCATAGCCTTCGGTCGCCATGACGCGCGGCGGGAACACGTCGCGGAATTCGAGCAGCTGTTCGCCGCCGCCCGTGCCCATATCGAGCAGCGACTTCGCGCCCGGCAGCACCGCCCGCACCAGCGCCTCATACGACCACGGCGGCGCCTCTTCGTGCCAGCGTCCGCGCAAATGCGAGAAGTCCCACCCCGCGAACGGCTCCTGTGCCTCGCGTTCCCAGCTTTGAATGAGCGCCTGATCGGTCATATCCACTCAACCCCGTTTGCGTATGTCATTGGCGTTTATTATGCCGCTTTTCTCCGCTGGCGCTGTGAAGTAAATACGGTAGAATTACCGCGGTCTATTTGTTACATAACCATAAAATTGGGAGATTGGGCATGTTGAAAAGATTAATGCTGCTGTTGGTTGTCGTTTTGAGTATTTCCCTGTTCACTTTCGGCATGGCTGTGGCTCAGGATGCACCCGTCGTCGCCGTGCTGACCCCCTATCTGGCGCAGCCGGGAACGCAGTTCATGGTTGAAGGCTTTCAGGCGGCGGCGGAAGGCCGCGGTTGGACAGTTAACGTGGTCGATACGGCGGGCGATGTCGCCGCGCTGAACAGCCGCGTGCAGGATGCGATCACGCAGCAGGTGGACGCCATTGTGATCAACGTCGATCCATCGCAGATTCCTGCGCTGAGCGAAGCCGTCGCGGCGGGCATTCCCGTCTTTGGCATGGATGCGGGCAGCACGCCGGAAGTGCTCGTCAACGTCACCAGCAACGGTTACGAAATGGCCGCGGTAACCGCGACGTACATCGTCGACCGTTTGAACGGCGCGGGGCGTATCGTCATGTTCGGCTTCAACGCGTACCCACCCGTGCAGAAGCGCGGCGTGGTCGCGCAGGCGATCTTCGGCAACACGCCTGACATTGAAATTGTCGAATTCATCGAACCGGATGTCACCGACGGCGGCATCGCCGATTCGCGCGCGCGCATGGAAGCCATTCTCGCGGCGAACCCCGAACCCGGCAGCATTTCCGCGGTGTGGGCGGCGTGGGATCAGCCCGCGTTGGGCGCGCTCCAGGCGATTGAAGCCGCGGGTCGCGAAGGCGAAGGCATCGTGATCACGGGTATCGACGCCAACCCGCAGGCGCTGGACGCGATTTCTCAGGGGGGCAACTTTGAAGCCAGCATCGCGCAGGACTTCAGCGGTATCGGCAGCCTCGTCGCCGAGCAGATCGAGCGCTATCTGGCAGGTGAAACGCTGACGCAGCGCGTCGTGTATGCGCCGACGACGCTCGTGACCGCCGCCAACGTCGCCGATTTCGTCGCCGCGCCCTAATTCCAGATTGTGAAGAGACGAACGGGGCAGAGGCTTGCTCCGTTCGTTCCCAAGCATGAACCAGTCTGTTCTCCTCCGTATTCGCCGCGCTTCGAAAGCCTACAGCGGCATCCCTGCGCTGATCGACGCCGATTTCGACCTGCTGCGGGGTGAAGTCCACGCGTTGATGGGCGAAAATGGCGCGGGCAAATCCACTCTGATCAAAATTCTCGCAGGCGTGACCACGCCAGACAGCGCCGAGATCGAAATTAGCGGGCACGTGGTGAGCATCACCAGCCCGCAGAGCGCGTTTGCGCACGGTCTGCGCTTCATCCATCAGGAACTACACGCCGTCCGTCATCTCTCCGCGTCCGAGAACATTTTCCTCGGCCAAACCTACCCGACGCGCTTTGGCTTTCAGGTGCGTTGGAAGCTGCTCCATCAGCAGGCGGAGCAGGTGCTGGCGCGCTTAGGCATCGAGCATATCGACCCGCGCCGCACGATGGGGCATCTCAGCCCTGGTGACCAGATGCTCGTCAACATTGCGCATGCCTTTGTCGGCGATAACCTCGACGAAGACCGCGCATTGATCTATGTGATGGACGAGCCGACCGCTGCGCTGACTGGGGCGGAGACGGCGCAGTTGTTCCGCGTGATCGATCGCCTGCGCCAGCGGGGCAGCGCGGTATTGTATGTGTCCCATCGGATGGACGAGATTTTCACCATTGCGGATCGCGTCACCGTGATGCGCGATGGGCGCGTGATCACGACTGCACCGATCAGCGCAGTTACGCCGCCCCAATTGATCGAGACCATGACCGGGCGCGACTTGCAGGCGATCTATCCGCCGCGCACTGTACCGATCGGCGACCAGATTCTGCTGGATGCGCAGGGAATCGCGACGGGGGCGGTGCAGCCCGCGACCTTCGCCGTGCGGGCCG
>JAYRZU010000110.1:0-15757 GCA_041916315.1 Anaerolineae bacterium | reverse complement strand
GGTGAGGGTGGGCTGAGGTGTCAGCGACGGGGTGAGCGTCAGCGTGGGGGTGTCAGTCGGCGTCGCGGTCGGGGTCACGGTCGGCGCGGCGGTCATATTGCACGCCGCGCTGATCAAAGCGATCAACACCAGCGCGGCACGCACACGATTGTACAAGCGTAAAGGCATATGCAACGTCCTGCGTCGAGTAAACGAGCGGATAGCATAGCAATGAACGCCGCCGACGTATAGGGGGATCAACTTGACGATCCCCCTACGGAGTCTAGAAAGTGGGCGGAGAGCAGTCGAGTGTACAGGTCAGATAAGTTTCTGGCGAACCTGTGTCGTAGCTGGAGCCGCACAGGGAATCGCCACAAACATCCTGGATGGTGATGTTGGTTGTATAGGCCTCTTGGGTGTCGTCGGGACGGTAGACCGAGAGTGTTATCGTTTGTGAATACATATAGGGATCACAAATCGGTGGTGAAGAGCCTTGCGCCGCTACCACGTTCTGACCGAGGATAACGGTGGTGACCGGCCCGGTTACATTCCAGACCAGCGTGAAGCACTGCCCACGATTGACCACGGATGGCGTGGCATAGAACGTTGCCGAGGGCACGACAGTCGGCGGGACGCGCGTCGGCACCAGGATGGGGACGACTAGGACATCACCCGCGCGGATCACGTTGGGATCGCTGATACAGTTCGCGACTTGCAGTTCCGGGAAACTGACACCTGCTCGTCGGGCGATGTCCGCCAGCGTGTCGCCCAACTGCACGGTGTAGCGCTGCGTCCAGTCGGGACGCGGCAGGCAGAGCACCGGCGTAGCTGTGGGTGTGGAGAGGCTTGGTACGGATGGCGCGGGTGGCAGTGGCACCGGTTCGTCAAGCAGGGTGACGGGGAGATAAGGTAGGAGCGTCGGATCATATGGCCGCGTCTCAGACGGCGTGTCGTTGACCATCCACTCGTCATCAATCGGCAGCGTGATCTGATCGCCTTGCAGCACGACGCGCACCTGATCAAAAGCGCTGACCACCGCCGCGCCTTCCAA
The DNA here is from genome assembly GCA_041916315.1 of Anaerolineae bacterium. GTDB lineage: Bacteria > Chloroflexota > Anaerolineae > Aggregatilineales > Phototrophicaceae > Flexifilum. Next base: position 14,727 of record JAYRZU010000110.1, on the reverse strand, counting down.
TGTGGCGAGGATCAGCTCATTTTCGGTGGTCGCGGTGATGTACACGGTCGAGCCGAGGATGACGTCCGCGCCGTTGAGCGCCATTTCGACCTGCGTGCCATTTGGCGATTGGATCAGCAGGCCGGAGGGCGCTTGTTCACATTCTAACCCCTGAGTGATATTCGTCTCGACTTTGACGAGCTGCATATCCGGGGTCGGGTTCTCAAGCGTCGCATCCCCGAACAGCAGGAAGGTCACGTTCTGACCCGGGAGGTTATCAGGCAGATTGGCCTGCGCCTTGAGCAGGGCGATACCCCATTGGTTGGTGTCGTTTTGGAAGGGCGTGGTGCTGATGCGCTGAATCGCACCCAAATCGACCACATCGCCAGCATTGGCAAACACAAGGCTTTGATCCGGCTGAAACTCCACGTCGATGAGTTGGTTGCCGTAGCAGGCCTGATTGCGCGCTAAACCATCGCAGGCCGTGCCGACGGTCTGCACAGCTCGCTCGACAAGTGTTGTACACTGCGCCGGATCAGTTTGCGCGACGGGTAAACTGGCAGCCGGTAAGGCCACCAGCCCGATGATCAACATGAGCAGCACCATACGGAACAGCCGCATTCGTCTCCCCTTTGGCCTAGAGTACGGTAAGTTACGTCACTATATCTGACTTTAAAATATAGTACGAACCGCGTTTTTCGCCCATTTTCCGGAGAATATCTTTTGTAACTAAGTCGGCGAGGTCGCGCCGAATGGTTTCCGGGTGGACGTCGGGGCACAGACGCTGCAAATCGCTGTTGGTGATGCGCGTGTTGCTGGGGGAGTGCAGGTAGATTAAGGCGGCTTCCTGCCGCGGATTGATCGCTAAGCCCTGATATGTACCGTCGAAGCGGGGCAAGGTTTCGAGCGCGGCTTCGGGTGGCGGCGGTGGTTCAATCGACTGATTGTACAGCATGACGCGAAAACCGCCCGCCGTCTCCGCGAATTCTGGGTCGCGTAGACGGACTTCGCGCATCAGGGCGATCACCCGGTCGACGCCGTAGCCAAGTCTTTCGATGAAGCCCATGTCCGACAGCACCTGCACGATCACAGGATTGCGCGAGAAACGCTCATCTTTGATGTTGTCGATGGTGACTGGGCCGGGCAGCCCGCCGGGGCTGGTCACTTCGAGGCGGTCGCGAAACAGAAATAGGCGAATCTCGTCGCCGCTGATACTGTAGTCGCGGTGCGCGACGGCATTCACGACCAGTTCGCGCGCCGCTTCCATCGGGTACTCGTAGCTTTCGGCGCGCGCCATCGTCTTGCCGATGCTCACGCCCTTGCGCAGGTGATCGTGCAGGAAAGTTTCAGCCCGGCGGATCTGGTCGGGCAGCGTGCCGGTGATGTCTTCCCGGTTGAAGCTGTCGCTCATGGTTTCGCCCGCGAAGCGCACGGCGGTGATCGCTGCGCCGCGCAGGAAGCGCTGCGGCTCTTTGCCGAACAGCAGAATCCCCGCGTTGGTCGGGCGCAGGCGGCCTTCATGGCGCACGATACAGGCGCGGCGGAGCAGGGCGGTTTCCGGGTTGGTTTCGCCGGGGAGGTTGGCGGCGTAAGCCTTCGCGCGGTTCCAGTCGATGTCGTCGAGACTCGCGCCGTACACGACTTCCGTCTCAAAGCTGACTTCACCGCGCTGAATCAACAGGCGGCGCAGGTCGCGCGGCTTGAGCGGCTTGTTGTCGACGCCCTGCCGCACGAGGAACCGACCATCAAATGAATAGACGTGCGGCATCCCGGGAGGAATGCGCGCGACGATCACGGTTTTGCCGGCGACCTGCGCGGTCACTGGCAAGGGGATAATCAGAGCGGGTTCAATCGCGAGCGCGGCCTGCAGCACACGGTCGACGACCGCCGCTGGGTCGCGCACGCCGAGCACGGCGTTATTCAGGCTCACGCCGAGGAGCAGCATGCCGCCAAAGGTATTGGCCATGGCCGCCAGTGACGCGGCAATCGTTTCAACGGCCGCGCCTTCTACCAGCCAATCGAGCCGTTCCGTGCGCCCGGTCTTGATACTCTCCGCTAGCTGATCATCCACGTTCATGATTATTCGTCGTCCGACTCGTCTTTGTCGTCCTTATCGCGTTCGCGCCGGATGCGATCCAACCGTCGTTCGCCCGTGGGCGCTTCGAGCAGAACCAGATCCAACACCTGCTGCATGTCTTTGACCGGGTGGATCGTGAGGTCAGCCAGCGCCTCCTTCGGGATATCCACGAGGTCTTTTTCGTTCTGCGCGGGCAAAACGACATGTTTGACACGCGCGCGCCGCGCCGCCAGCACCTTCTCTTTGATGCCGCCGACGGGCAGCACCTTGCCCCGGAGCGTGATTTCGCCCGTCATACAGAAATCGCTGCGGACTTTCCGCTCCGTGAACGCTGAGATCAGCGCGGTCGCCAGCGTGATACCTGCCGACGGGCCTTCTTTAGGGACGGCCCCTTCTGGCAGGTGCACATGCACGTCGAAGTTGTCGAAGTCGTCGTAGGGCACGGCGAACTCGTCCGCGCGGTAGCGCAGATAGCTCAACGCGGCCTGCGCCGACTCCTGCATCACATCGCCGAGCGACCCGGTGAGCATCAGGTTGCCTTTGCCCGCGAGGATCGAGACTTCGATGGTCAGCACGTCGCCGCCGAAGGGCGTCCATGCCAGCCCGGTCGCGATGCCGACTTCGTCCTGATCATTGGCGCGAATGTCGTCAAAGGGCGGTGGGCCGAGCAGCTTTTCCACATGCTTGGGCGTGATCTGATGTGGGTAACGTTTGCCTTCCGCCGTCAGGCGCGCGACTTTGCGCGAAATGTTGGCGATTTCGCGGTTGAGGTTGCGCACACCCGCTTCATACGTGTATTCGCGAACGATGGTCTGCAGCGCGGGCGTTTCGAAGACGACCTTCTTGTCGGTGAGCCCGTTCATCTCGATCTGCTTGGGGATGAGGAATTTGCGGGCAATCGCCAGCTTTTCCTCTTCGGTGTAGCCGTTGAACTCGATGATTTCGAGGCGATCCATCAGCGCGGGCGGCAGCGGGTCGAGATCGTTCGCTGTGGTGATGAACAGCACCTTCGACAGGTCATACGGAACGTCAAGGTAGTGATCGAAGAACGCGTTGTTCTGCTCCGGGTCGAGAATTTCCAGCAGCGCCGCCGACGGGTCGCCGTGGAAGTCCATGCCGAGCTTGTCGATTTCGTCGAGCATGAACACCGGGTTGATCTTCCCGCCACGGCGGATAGTCTGCAAAATGCGTCCCGGCAGCGCGCCGATATAGGTGCGCCGATGCCCACGAATTTCGGCTTCGTCGCGCACTCCGCCGAGGCTGACGCGCACGAATTCGCGCCCTAATGCAGATGCGATGCTTTTGCCGAGCGACGTTTTGCCGACGCCGGGCGGCCCGACGAAGCACAGAATCGGGCTGTTGAGTTGATCCGGCGCGAGCTTGCGCACGGCGATGTATTCGAGAATGCGATCCTTGACTTTGGGCAGGCCGTAGTGCTCCTCGTCGAGGATTTTCTGCGCGCGCGCTACGTCGAGCTGATCTTCGGTCGCATCGTGCCACGGGAGCGCGGTCAGCCAGTCAATGTAGGTGCGCACAATCCCGACTTCCGGGGCCATCGGTGTCATGATGGCGAGACGCGAGAGTTCCTTCATCGCCTTCTCGTGGACTTCCGGCGGCAGCGCAGCGTTGATAATCTGCTCGCGCACCTCGTCCAGTTCCTGCTGGAAGACGTCTTCCTCGCCGAGTTCGGACTGGATGACGCGCATCTGTTCACGCAGGTAGATCTCGCGCTGTGTGCGGTCCATCTCCTGATGCACCTGACTGGTGATCTCGTCCTTCAGTTCGAGCACGCTCAGTTCCTGACCGAGCAGTTCGGTCACGCGGCTGAGGCGGGCTTCGGCGTCGAGGTTTTCGAGCAGGCGCTGGCGTTCGTCCATCGGCAGCGTGAGCGTGGAAGCGATCAGGTCAGCCAGCCAGCCGGGGCTGGTCGCGTTGAGGGCGTAGAGCAGCACTTCTTCGGGCAGGTTGTCGTTCAGTTCGACGGCCTGCCGGAACAGGTTCAGCGCGGCCTGCATGGTGGCGCTGGTCTTCTTGGTCGACGGATTCGATTCGTCGAGCAGGCGCGCTTTGGCAATGTAGTAGGGTTCCGTCTGGGTGAACTCCGTCACCTCGACGCGCCGCCGCCCCTGACCGAGCGCGCTTTGCGTGTCGTCGGGGAGGCGCAGCACCCGACCGATGGCGATTTCCACGCCCGTGCGGTACAGGTCATCGATAGAAGCATCGGTGAGCAGCGGGTTTTTGAGCGCCAGCCCGATCACCGTTTGGTTCGACATATACGCGTGTTCCGCACCGGCGCTGGCCTTTTTGCTGCGCAGGGGGAGAGGAGAGACGACATTCGGGAAGATCACCTGATCGCGCAGGGGAATCACCACGCAGGTGATCAAGCCGTCCGCGTCAACATCGGCGTTCTCGACATCGTAGAATTGGTTGATACCAGTCTGGTCGGTCAAATCGGGGTTGTCCTGTGGATACAATAATAGATGGGGGAATATGGGTGTTATTTTACAGCAATTGGCCAGTAGGGTAAAGCGCTGTTAAATGGGGTGATCGGTTGGTGCGGTAAGGAAAAGGAGATTCAAACAGATGGTGCCATTCATCCCGGTTTTCGATGGGCACAACGATACCCTGACGCGTGTGTTCCGGGGCGGCGCATCCGCCGAGGCGGCGTTTCTACACGGAAATCTCGCCGGGCACATTGACGTACCGCGCGCACAGCAGGGTGGTTTGCGCGGCGGCTTTTTTGCGATCTTCACGCCGCCGCCGCCCGGTTCACCGGAACTCGATCAGATCTATGGGGTGACGTTCACCGCCGAGGGCTACATCGCCGCCGAGCGCAGCCCGATTGATCCCGACTATGCGCGGGCCTTCACCGATGCCAATCTCGATCTCGCGTATCGATTAGCTGCCCAGTCGCAAGGTCAGGTGCGTGTCGCGTTGACGGTCGCCGATCTGGAAGCGTCAATCCAGACGAACACGCTGGCGCTCGTTCTGCAGCTCGAAGGCGCGGAGGCCATTCACGCAGATTTGAGCAATCTGGAGGCCTATTACCAGCGCGGCGTGCGTTCGATTGGCATCGTGTGGAGCCGACCCAATGCATTTGGCTACGGCGTGCCGTTCCGCTTCCCCGATACGCCGAACATCGGCGGCGGGCTGACTGAGACAGGCAAACGTTTGGTTACGGCCTGCAACGATCTCGGTATTCTCATCGACCTCGCGCACCTCAACGAAGCTGGGTTCTTTGAGGTTGCGGCCTTGTCGAGAGCGCCCCTGGTGGTCACGCATGCTGATGTGCACGCGATCTGTCCATCGACGCGCAACCTGACTGATGCTCAGATCAAGGCGATTGGAGACTCGGGTGGGGTAATTGGGATTAATTTCGAGACGAACAACACGCATCCGAAGTCGAGCTTTGAGGCGGATGTACCGCTCACGCAGATCACTGCGCACATCAACTATGTGCGCGATCTTGTTGGCATCGATCATGTGGCCTTCGGGTCTGATTTTGATGGGGCGGACATGCCGCTGGCGCTCGGCGCTGTGAGCGGGTTGCCCAAGCTGCTCGACGCGCTGCGCGCGGAAGGGTACAGCCAATCTGATTTGGAGCAGGTCGCGTACCGCAATTGGCTGCGCGTTCTACGGGAGACGTGGCGCTAGCGGAACGCCTCCCATCTGGCGCGATCTGGCGCTCTCGGTTAGACTAAACGGCTGTTTTGGGAGAAGGACGGACGTTTCAATACATGCGAATCCCGATTTGGCTGACCTTAATCGCCGCACTGGTGGTCGTGATCGTCGTGATCATCATCGGTTTGGCGGTGGTAGCGCCCAACCAACCGCTGATCCCGGCGGCGCAGTTTTCAACCGACACAATCACGCCGAATGCTGATGGCAGCGACGATATTGCGATCTTCTCGTACACCCTGACGAAAAATGCCCGCGTGTCACTTACGCTGGAAGGTGCAGACGGGCAGGTGTTCGCCTTCCGGCAGGATGAACCGCGCATCCCCGGCGAGTATCGCGTCCAGTTCAGCGGCGTGGTCGATGGTTTTGCGCTGGACGGCGAGGACTTCGGCGACCAGCAGATTTTGCAGCGGCTCATCCCCGATGGCGCGTATACGTGGCGGCTGACGGCGACGACCGAGGCGGGCGAGACCGCCGAACAGAGCGGCACGCTCAACATCATCGATGGTGATGCGCCGCTGCCGCTTCTCACCGATTTCACGGTCTTTCCGCAAATCTTCACGCCGAATCAAGACGGGATTGCGGATCGTTCGCAGATCAACGTCTTCCTCACCAAAGAAGCCACGCTGACCGCTTACCTGATCGACGCGAATGGTGAACCGCTGTATATGTCGGAGCGCTTTGAAGATGCGCGCCCCGGCGAAGCCGGACGGCATCTGTTCGATTACGAGGGCGGCGTCGATCTCGGCGCGAACCCGCCGCCGGACGGCACCTATCCGCTGATTGTGCATGCGCAGGATGCGGTGGGGCAGCGCGTGCAGAGAGAATCCGAACTGACGATTCAGACGGGCGGCAAACCGCTCGCGCAGATCATCCCGCAGCCGGTCGGCGTGAGCGTGATCTGGGAAGTGGTGCCGTGGGATGAAGCGTATGCCTCCACCCGCGATCAGCTCGGCCAGCTTGCGCCACTGCCGACCGATTTGCAGGCCGTCGACATGACCCGCCTCGATGTCCCGCAGGGCGATGTGCTCATCTTCAAGTTGACCGTTGAGAACTACAGTGACGTCCCGATCCGCACGACGGGGCCGGAACCGGGCGCGGTCTATGACTGGGATCAGCGTGCCCCGGCGCTTGGTTGGATGGAAGAGGCGGGCGCGTGGCGCGTCGGCGTTGAGTGCCAGACGGCGGCGGCGAGTTACCCGTGGCGCTGGGCGGTTGGCACGCGCGATCAACTCTCGGCGGTCGAAGACCCGGTGAGCGGTAACACCTACTACTACCTCATGCCCGGTGAAACGAGCGTGGTATGGGGCGGCATCCGCATGAGCCGCGTCGAGAACCTGAACCCGCAGAACTGTTTTGCCGGGCTCATTCACGAGTATGTGGCGGTGAGCGAACGCAACCGCAACGTTGGCCCGCGTGAGATTTTTGTGATTGAGGCCGCGAATTGAGCATAGAATGAGGTATCCCCTCTCGATAAGGAGTCGCGCCATGAAACGCCTGTTCACCCTCCTGCTGTGCCTCAGTCTCGCGGCGGCGCTGTCATCGTGCCGGCGCGGTGACAATGGCCCGGTCTCGCAGCCCACGCTGTCGCCGACGCCGCGTTCGACCTCGTTGCCCCCGGTCGCCACGCCGATTCTGGTCGGCGCGGAAGGCAATGCCATCCGCATGGTGTTCGCGGTCGGCGCGACGAGCAGCACTGAGGACGAAGTACAGGCGGCGATTGACGGGCTGCAAGCGGCGCTCCTCGAAGAGACGAGTCTGATTGTAGAAATTGAACGGAGCGCTACCGACGCGGAAGCGATCAGCGCGTTGTGCAATTCGGTGAGCGGCCCGGTGACGGTCGCATGGCTGAATGGGGTCGCCTACACCGCCGCCGATGCTCAGGATTGCGGCACGGCCGTCCTGCAAGTCGCCCGTGAGGACAGCCTCACCACACGCGCGGTGCTGGCGGTGAACACGCGCAGCGGCATCTCCAGCGTTGAGGACATGGCGGGCAAGGCTTTCTGCCGCGTGAGTCCGACCGATTTCTATACGTGGTTGCTGCCGTCGATTATGCTGGCACAGAGCAATTTCTCGACCGCTAGTTTTACGACAATCAACGATTATGAAGACGTGCCCGCGCTCGTCCGCGCGTTGGAAGATGGCGACTGCGACGCGGCGGGGATGTCCGAGGCGGATTATGCGACGGCGAACAGCCGTGTGCGTACGCTGTCGGGCGGGCTCGACCTGCCCATCGGCGTGCTGACGTATCCCGAAAGTCTGCCGCTGGGGCAAGCGGAGGCACTCACGGCGGCGTTGACCGCCATCGCTAATGGCACGCGCAACACGTTGTTACAGCCGCTGCTCGGTCAGGATGCGCTGGTAGAAGCGGACGCGGACACCCTGACGGCCATCCGCACAGCGATCACCCGCGCGGGCGTTGACCTGAGCGAAATGGCGGGCAATTAGCGGTCGCTTATGGCTGATTTGGCCGTCGTCATCGTCACCTGGAACGTGCGCGAACTGGTGCTGGATGCTATTGGCAGTCTGTATGCTGACTGCGCATCCAGCGGTCTGAACGCGGACGTGTATGTCGTGGACAGCGCGTCATCCGACGGTACGCCGGAGGCGGTGCGCGCCGCCTTCCCGCAGGTCAAGCTGACGGTGAGCGCACAGAATCTCGGCTTTGGCGCGGCGAATAACGTGGCGATCCGCCAGATCATGGCCAACGATCCGCCGCCCGTCGTGTATCTGCTCAATCCGGACACACATACGCATCTTGGCGCGACCCGCCGCCTCTACGATCAACTGCTGTCCGATCCCAAAATTGGATTGGTCGGCGCAGAGTTGGAGTACGGCGACGGGACGTTTCAGCACGGCGCATACGGCTTCCCCGGTTTGCGTCAAATCTGGACCGAATTTTTTCCGACGCCGGGGCGCCTGATCGAAGGCAGCTTCAACGGCCGTTACCCGAAGTCTCTGTACGAGCAGGGCAAACCATTCCCAGTCGATTTTGTGCTCGGCGCGACGATGATGCTGCGGCGCGAAGTCATCGCGCAGACGGGTATGTTCGACGAGGGCTTTTTCATGTACTGCGAGGAAGTCGACTGGGCGTGGCGTATTCGTGGTGGTGGTTGGCAGGTGCGGAGCGTGCCCGGCGCGTTAGTGACGCATTTCGCGGGCAAGAGCACCGTGCAGGTGCGTCCGCGCATGGTGATCGAATTGTGGAAAAGCCGCCTACGCTTGTACACCAAGCATTACAACCCGCTGAAAGTTCTCGCGGCGCGGCTGCTGATCGCGCTCGGCATGACCTACAAACTGCGGCGCACTCCCGCAGGCGCGGAACGGGAAGCTTACCGCACTATCCGGGCATTGGCGTTGGGAAGGGCATAACATGCGGCTGGCGGCGATCATCCTGACGTACAACGAAGAAGCCCACATCACGGCCTGCATTGAGTCCGTCCTCTTCGCCGACGTGATCATCGTGTTCGACTCGTTCAGCACCGATCACACGGTGCAGTTGGCGCAGGCGGCAGGCGCAACCGTGATCCAGAATCGCTTTGAGGATTACGCCCGTCAGCGCAACGCGGCGCTGACGGCAGTCACCGGGCAGGCGGATTGGGTCTTGTTCGTCGATGCCGACGAGCGCGTCACGCCGGAACTAGCGCAGGAAGCGCGGGAGAAGATCGAACTGCCGGGGTATTCCGGGTGGCGTATTCCCCGGGAGAACTACATGTTCGGTCACCGGACGCGGGGCGGCGGCTGGTTTCCCGATTACCAGACGCGCTTGCTCAAGGTGGGCGAGGCGCACTTCGACCCCGAGCGCCGCGTGCATGAGGTCACGGTGCTGGAGCAGGCGTGCGGCACACTCAATCACCCGTTCATCCACTACAACTATCAGGATGTCGCGCAGTTCCATAAGAAGCAGCGGGCGTATTCCGCGTACGACGCGCAGATTCTGTTTGAGCAGGGGATTCGCCCCAAGCCGCAGAACTATGTACTCCAGCCGCTGCGGCAGTTCTGGTGGCGCTTTGTCACGCTCAAGGGCTACATCGATGGCCTGCACGGGCTGCACATGGGGCTGCTGATGGCGCGCTATGAACTGCGCAAATATGTGCTGCTGCGGGGGTTGTGGCAGAAGGCAACATAGGAGTTGAAAGGGTCGGGGCGCACAGCCGTGCGCCCCGACAGATTCTACCAGTTAACCTGTTTCCTCTTTAAACAGGGTGCGGTTACTACTCGGTCTTCGGGATGAGCACGCCGTAGCCGCTGGTGCGCCGCTTGTAGACCACATTGAGCGCCTGAGTCTGGTCGTTGAAGAAGATAAAGAAGGTGTGACCGAGCAGTTCCATCTGCTCGATGGCATCTTCTTCGTTCATCGCCGTGACGTACACCTCCTTGTGACGGACGATGGGTTCTTCCTCCAGCGCTTCATCAATCTCCGCTTGCGAAGGAATATCCGGCACGGCCTCCGCCGCCGCCAACTCTTCGACCGAGGCGCTGAAGCGGGTGCGTCCCTTGCGATTCCGCTTGTTCTTGAAGCGCTCGATTTGGCGGTGAATCTTGTCGATGGCGAGGTTCAGCGCAGCTTCAGCATCCCCGGCGCTGCTCTCTTCGGCGCGGAGGATCGCTCCGCGCTGGTGGCGAATGGTGATTTGCGCGCTCAAGATGTTATCGCCGCGGCGCGTGTGCTGGCGGGAGAAATCTACACGTACGTCCTGAATGTTCGGCAGGTATTTGTCCAACCGCGCAAGCTTCTTCTGAGCATACTCTTCCAGCGTCTCTGTGATCTTAAGATCGTCACCCCGAACTTGGATTTCCATACGAGACTCCTTATGTAGATGGGAAGAAGGAACGATTAGAGACGCGCGGCAGTTACGGTCAGACCGTAAACCGCCACCGCGTCCACGTTGAACAGCGCGTGCGCCGCTGCTTGAAGCGTTGCGCCCGTCGTCTGAACATCGTCGATGAGAAGGATGCGCCGACCGGAGACCAGCGTGGGGTCAGCGTGAAAAGCGTCTTGCAGGTTCTGTTGGCGTTCGCTGCGGGAGAGCCCAACTTGCGTGGCGGTTGAGCGCCAGCGGGTGAGGGCTGAAGGAAAACAAGGAAGAGATAACGACTGTGCCATGCGTTCTCCTATCAGTTGAGACTGATTATACCCCCGCTCACGGTAGCGGGTAGTGTGCAATGGCACGGGGATGATCATGTCAAGTGTCCACCCCAGCAAACGATAGGTTGCAGCCAGACGATCTCCGAGTGGGACGGCGAGCGCGCGAGCATTCGCGTATTTTAGCGCATGGAGACTGGGCTGTAAAATGCCGCCGTGGGTGGCAGTGGCGGCGAGCGCCGTGAAGGGCGGAAGGCGGCGTGTGCGCGGGGTAATCGGTTCGGCGACGAGCTGCCGCTGACAATCCGCACACCACACGCTGTCGACCGCGTCGCAGCCGACACAGCGGGGCGGAAACACCCAATCAAGGGCGGCGTTCACCCACCCGGATAGCCGCAGCTTCGCGGGGTGGTTTCCTTGACCAGAGCCATCCTCAACGGACATTCGGTCAAACCTTGACTCTCACGGCAACCGTTTTGGCGCGGGGATGTCATTGGCTGGCATCCCCGCGAAGGCGTAACGACTTAAAATACGGCGTTCACTTCGTTCGAACCGAACAGGATGATGAGCGACGGCCCGAGCAATACGATCCAGATCGACGGGAAGATCAGGAAAACCATCGGGATCATCATCTTAACCGGCGCCTGGTGCGCTTTTTCCTGCGCGCGCTGGCGGCGCTTCACACGCATCTGGTCCGACTGGACGCGCAGAATTTTCGCCATGCTCACACCGAGCTGGTCGGCCTGGATGATGGCGGCGACGAAGGCGGTCACGTCCGGTACGTCCATGCGCCCCGACATATCACGCAGGGCGTCACGGCGCATCTTACCGAGCTGGATTTCGCGGAGCACGCGCCCAAAGGCGATCGCCAGTTCGTTATCCCACTTTTCGTAGACTTTACCCATCGCCATGTCGAAGCCGAGACCCGCTTCCACGCAGATTACCAGCAGGTCAAGCGCGTCGGGGAGCGCACGCCAGATGTTTTCCTGACGCCGCTTGATTTTGCTCGACAGCCACATCACCGGAAGGATATACCCCAAACCAAGCGCGCCGAGCGTGTAGAGCAGGGCGGTGCCCTTGGGAGTCGATGGTGAGTTGACGAAGAAGACGAAGAACGCGCCCAGACCAAACACCAGCGTCAGCGCGACGCGCATTGCAAAGAACGACGCCGGGTCCATGTTCATCCCCGCGAGCTCGATCTTATGACGCGCATCTTCAAGCTGCTTCTGCGGCGTAAACTTGGCGGTCGTCTTGGCGAGCGTTTTCATCAACGGGAGGATGACGCGATCCCGGAAAGATAGCGAGAGCTCGATCTCTTCCAGCGACGACGGCAGTTCTTTATCGTCGTATTGGGCAAGGCGTTCCTGCAGCGGGTCGCGACCCCGGTCTTCCTTCATGCCGACGTAGACCAGGCCGCCGAAGACGACCGCCCCGACAACGACGAAGATCAGTACGACAATTGGATCCATAATCTCTTGCCTCTAGATATCGATGTCAACGATCTTTTGCACGACCGCGAACCCGATGCCAATCAGCGCTAACCCAATGCCGAGCAGCGGCCAACCACAGGTGCGGTTTTCAAAGAGATTCCCCATGTAGCCGGGATTGATGCCGTAGAGGAACAGCGCCAGCACAATCGGCAGGAAGCTGATTAGGTAGCCCGTGGCGCGTCCTTGCGCCGTGAGCACGCGAATCTCACCCTTCAGCTTGATACGTTCGCGAATGGTATGGCTGATCACGTCGAGAATTTCGGCCAGGTTACCACCGACCTCACGTTGAATGTTGACCGCCGTCACGACGAGGTCAAGGTCTTCGCTTTCCACCCGGTTGACGAGGTGTTCGAGCGCGTCGTCCATATCGATGCCGAGCTGGACTTCCTGCACCACGCGCTTGAATTCGGTGGCGGTCGGTTCCGGGGCGTCACGCGCAATCGCTTCCATCGACTGGAGTACGCTGTACCCGGAACGCAGCGCGTTCACCCACAAGCCGAGCGTATCGGGAAGCTGGTTCTCAAACTTGATCAAGCGGCTGGAGGTCAAACGGGAGACATAGATGCGCGGCGCGAAGAAGCCGACAAAGCCGGCGAGAATCGCCATGACGATCTGCTGACCGAACAGGACAAAGTAGCCCAACCCGAAAAAGGCGAACATGCTGAACACGTGCACCGCCGCATATTCGGAGACGGTCAGTTTGATGTCGGCACGCGCTAACTGCTGCCGCCATTTCTTGCCAAAACTGCGCTCGGAAACTAGGTTGTCTAAGCGTTCCTGAATGACACTGGGGCGCTTTTCCTGAACCTGCGGCTCGTCTTTAAGTTCCTCAAGATCAAGAAAAGAGGTCGCTTCTTTTTCGTAATTGCTGAGGCGTTCCTCAATGATGTCTTTCTCAGTCCGGACGCTGACGATACCCCAGACGATCACCCCACCAGCGAGCAGAACCGCAACAACAATCACGATGATCGGGTCAATTTGCATACGTGCGCTCCGTGATCATCTTCCTTACGGACATTCTAAGCAAAAGGCGGGGTGCGTCAAGCGACCCCGCCCGTTGTGGACAATCGTTAGTAGGTGCGACCCACACCGAACACCGACGGGGGCAGGTAGATGCCCGACGCCTCGATACGGTCGGTGAACTTGGGACGGATGCCCGTCGGGCGGATGCGCCCGACAATCTTGCCGCCTTCCACACCCGTCTGCTCAAACTCAAAGATGTCAGACATGGTGATCATATCGCCTTCCATGCCTTGGACTTCTGTGACTTTGACGACTTTACGCGTACCGTCACGCAGACGTTCCTGATGGCAGACCACGTCGACGGCGCTGGCGATCTGTTCGCGGATCGCGCGCACCGGCAGGTCCATACCGGCCATCAGGCACATCACTTCCAGACGCGCGATAGTATCACGCGGGCTGTTGCTGTGCGCCGTGGTCAATGAGCCGTCGTGACCAGTGTTCATCGCCTGCAGCATGTCCAGCGCTTCGCCGGAACGGCATTCCCCGACGATGATGCGGTCGGGGCGCATACGCAAGCAGTTGACCACGAGATCCTGAATGGTGATCGCCCCTTTGCCTTCAATGTTCGGCGGGCGGCTTTCCAGCGTCACGACGTGTTCCTGACGGAGCTGCAGTTCGGCCGCGTTTTCGACGGTGACGATGCGTTCGTCGTTCGGGATGAAGCTCGATAACACGTTGAGCAGCGTCGTCTTCCCGGAACCCGTACCACCGGACACGATCATGTTCATGCGGGCGATGATGCAGGCGCGCAGGAATTCGACGATTTCTTTGCTGATCGAGCCGAACTTGATGAGGTCTTCGACCGTCAGCGGCTTCTTGAAGAATTTACGGATGGTGATCGTCGGGCCGACCAGCGAGATCGGGCGGATGACGGCGTTCACACGCGACCCATCGGGCAGACGGGCATCGACCAGCGGCGAGCTTTCGTCAATACGACGACCGAGCGGCGCGACGATGCGATCCAGAATACGCAGGACGTGGTCATCATCTTCAAACGTTACATTGGCGCGGGTGATATTCCCCTTGCGCTCGACGAAGATGTTCTTCGGGCCATTCACCATGATTTCGGTGATGGTTTCATCCGCCAGCAGCGGTTCGAGTGGGCCAAAGCCGAGGATTTCCGCGACGATGGACTCGAACAGGCGCTGCCGTTCTTGACGGGCCAGCACCATGCTTTCTTCCGCAAGGATGGCGTTGAACAATTCTTCGATGTGCGACCGGACTTCGTTCTTTTTCGTCAAGTCCATCGACGGTTCGAGCTCGGAGAGCAGACGATTCTGCACGCGCGTTTTCAGGTCGACATACGAGCTGTCGGGGCGTCCCGGCTGCCGTCCCATCACCTGCTGGTTGCGCATGCGCATAGCGGACAGGCGCGATTCGTCGCCTTCACCGCC
>JAYRZU010000109.1:0-2193 GCA_041916315.1 Anaerolineae bacterium | reverse complement strand
TCTTTGCCGTAGCGCTCGGCGATGTCGTAAATGTCCCGGTGCATGTATTCGCCCGCCACCGGCAGGTGGGTGAATTCGCCCAGAATATGACGGCGGATCTCCGTCAGAACCTCAGGCTGGTTGGTGCCGATGTAGAATACCTGCTGCTTTTTCTCGGCCGGGAAGGTGTCCAGACGCACAGCAAAAACGGCCAGCTTGCCCGCGCAGCCGGAGGATTCAAACAGGCGATCCGGGTCGGCGTTATAGCGCGCCGGCGTATCGGCATTGATATCCCGCACGCGGGTCACGTAGTCGTGATCGTGCGCATGGCGACCGTCGTGCTGAACGTCTTCATCCTTCACGCGATCGTCGTCGAGCTTGCTGAGGATCTGTTCTGGCGTGACGCCGAGATCGATTCCCAGGTGGTTCACCAGCGTCAGCTTGCCGTTTTCGTCAATACGGGCAAACAGGGACATCTCGGTATAGGCGGGGCCGCGCTGCACCAGCGAGCCGCCAGAGTTATTGCAGATCCCACCGACCACCGAGGCGCCAATGCAGGAGGAGCCGATCACCGAGTGCGGTTCGCGGCCCAGCGGCTTAAGCGCTTTCTCGAGGGAGTAAAGCGTGGTGCCCGGGAACGCGAGCACCTGCTCGCCTTTATCCAGCAGGTGCAGCTTGTCGAGGCGCAGGGTGCTGATAATCACGATGTCACGATCGTAATCGTTGCCGTTCGGCGTGGAGCCTTCGGTCAGGCCGGTGTTGGCCGCCTGCATTAAAATAATCTTGTCGGCGGCGACGCAGGCGCTCAGGACGCGCCACAGCTCCAGCAGCGTGCCGGGGAAAACCACCGCCAGCGCCTCGCCCTGACCGGAGCGGAAGCCCTTGCGGTAGCGGGCGGTTTTAGCCGGGTCGGTAAGCAGGTGAGAGGAGCCAACCAGGCGCGACAGTTCGTTAATAAAGGTTTTGTTATCGTCAGTTCGAACAGAAGACATCTTCCACTCCTTGTGGTGGGGCAAATTTCTCGCTGTAAAGCATAGCGCGATTAACTGTTAAGCGGTCGAGTATTCACGAGAAAAATCAGAGAATAACCCTGCAACGTTCAGAGGGTTTGTGGCACACTGCGCTTTTCGCACGGTATGGCCGAGATCGTCCGGCGGTTATTGATGAGAGAGTAAAACGACATGAAATGGCTATGTTCTGTAGGTGTCGCCGTCAGCCTGGCGCTGCAACCTGCGCTGGCAGAGGATTTGTTTGGCAATCACCCGCTCACGCCTGAAGCGCGGGACGCGTTTGTCACGGAATTGCTCAAGAAAATGACGGTCGATGAGAAAATCGGCCAGCTGCGTCTGATCAGCGTCGGCCCGGATAATCCGAAAGAGGCCATCCGCGAGATGATCAAAGACGGGCAGGTAGGGGCCATCTTTAATACCGTCACCCGCCAGGATATCCGCAAGATGCAGGACCAGGTGATGGATCTCAGCCGCCTGAAAATTCCCCTGTTCTTTGCCTATGACGTGGTGCACGGTCAGCGTACCGTCTTCCCCATCAGCCTCGGCTTAGCGTCTTCTTTTAACCTCGACGCGGTGAAAACCGTCGGGCGCGTGTCGGCTTATGAAGCGGCGGACGACGGGCTGAACATGACATGGGCGCCCATGGTGGACGTCTCGCGCGATCCGCGCTGGGGCCGCGGCTCGGAAGGCTTTGGTGAAGATACGTATTTAACCTCCACGATGGGTAAAACCATGGTGGAAGCGATGCAGGGCAAAAGCCCGGCGGACCGCTACTCGGTGATGACCAGCGTCAAACACTTTGCGGCCTACGGCGCGGTGGAGGGCGGTAAAGAGTACAACACCGTCGACATGAGCCCGCAGCGCCTGTTCAACGACTACATGCCGCCGTACAAGGCAGGGCTGGATGCGGGCAGCGGCGCGGTGATGGTGGCGCTGAACTCGCTGAACGGCACGCCTGCGACCTCTGATTCCTGGCTGCTGAAAGACGTGCTGCGCGACCAGTGGGGCTTTAAGGGCATCACCGTTTCCGACCACGGCGCGATTAAAGAGCTGATCAAACACGGGACCGCCTCCGATCCGGAAGACGCGGTGCGCGTCGCGCTCAAGTCCGGCAGCAACATGAGCAAGAGCGACGAGTATTACAGCAAGTACCTGCCGGGGCTGGTGAAGAGCGGCAAGGAGACGATGGCTGAGCTGGACGATG
>JAYRZU010000108.1:0-22673 GCA_041916315.1 Anaerolineae bacterium | reverse complement strand
GGGCTTTTGGGATGGGCGTAGCGCGGCACACTCGCTTGAGCGACCACATAGGCTAGACGGGCAAAGCGGACGTATTTGCTCTCTCGTTTTTGGCTCATGTCCGCTGATTTTACTGGCTCAACCTATCTTTGCAACTGAGCACTTGCAATCAATTAAGCAACTTGTGTCAATTAAGTATGCCATTACGTCTGAATCCCCAGTTTGTTGCTCAATTCGCGAACGGTTTCCGATTTACTGACGCCGAGCAATCTCATTGCCTCATGATATGAGGTTTTACCTTCAAAGGTGCTCCCAAGAAGAGCGTATAGGAAACGATCACCGAACCTAGAACGCGTCGTTGCATAGAAATCGCCGCCGCCACCCTGATCTTTTTCCTTCATACTTCGTTGGGTGATTTGCGCTAGCTCATCAGTATAAAAAGTCTGGAAATCGTCTTCGGTCAAGAATTCGGCATCACGCAATCGGCGCATAATTACAAGTTTGCTAACCTTAAAATTACGTGCAATTTGAGCAATATCATCTAGCTCGATGCTTCTATCTCCCCATTCTCTCTTTAGCTCAGCTAGGGGAACAAGCACCTCTGCCGCCACGCTGTTGCAGAACCGTTCTATGGAGACATTTGGACTGTAGGTCAATCTTAGATTTGAAACACCCGATTCACCAAGCCAAATATGTACTAATTCATGTGCAAGGGTAAATAGTTGCGCGGCTTTTGCATCATTTGAGTTAATAAATATTAAAGGGGCATATTTATCAGAAAGCGAAAAACCGCGAAACTCGCTTACACTCAGCGAACGGCGCGTGTTATTGCCAACAATCCCACTCCTAATAACAATTACACCGCTGTCCCTAACTAGATCTATAAAGAGAGATAAGGCAGTCTCCCACGATGTGGATAGTCTTCCTAAATCGTTGCTCCAACCTACGCTTTCCCGAATGCGGCGTGCCGCTACTTCATTATTGTCTGAAAGTTTTAGGCTTCCGACAAATGAAAGAGGGTCTCCACCACTATCAATGATGTGCTCTCGATACCAATCCTGCCTTGCTTGAGCGTCATAGACACAATCCAACAGATCAACGCTTGGAGTTAAAATATCCTGCATATCAACTGTTCTAAAGTCTTTAATAGGCAGTTCGTTTTCAATGGGCTTTGACAGAAACAAGTAACCTAAAGGCGTATGAGTCACGCGCGCCAAATTATTAGCACGTGATAATGTGATTTCACCTGACTGTTCCCACTCAACAATCTTCTCTGTCTTTAAATTAAGTTTTTCAGCAAGCTCACCCACACTTAAGCCTGCTCGCTCGCGCGCCCACTTTAAGCAACGCGGTTCTAGGACGATGTTCACATTGCTGTTCCTTCACCTATAAAGCTCTATCGGCCGATCGCTCAATTTGCTCCTCGACTTTAACCCTTCTTATTACTAACTCATTTTATCCCTGTTATAAAGTACATATTGTAAATAATCCCGTGAAATTCGCTACTATCTGGTCCTTTTTGAAATTTTCTATGAAAAGAGCGATTGCACATCTATAAAATAGCACTTATGTTCTAATTATTCAACCAACGTTGTATTCCTAATCCTTTAGTCCTCTTCATTCCCAAGAGTTCTAACTCAAATAGAAAAACATAGTAATAGGTAGGATTGACAAAAGAGCCAAATAGGCCCATCGGAAAGCTTCTCAATTGGTGCTTCCCAGATTGCCCAACTTCGATAACTAATTTGCTGGCAATAGAATACTGCCTGATGTGTACCCTTGGTCAATCATAATTTATTTTCCCTATCGCCTTGCTTACTATAAGCATTACCAGCTCGACCTAACCGATCCAGCAGCGGCCCGATCATTAGTGACGTGACAACGCTGAGTGCAATCCAGCCAGCGCAGAAGACGAGTATGGTCGTAACTAGATTCATGAATTCACCCTTCGGTCATTGCGGTATGACGGCGGGGGCGCAATTCGCGCCCCTCACTCTCGGCGAGGCGCTGACGGCGCAGGCCTTCGGCATACGCGCAGCAGTGCTTACACCAGCCCTTGAGGCTATCTGAATTGCGTGGCTCGTTACCGAACTCTTCCAACTTGAGCCAACCGTCGTTTTGCGGGTGGACATCAGCCCGATACGGCGAGCTGCACCACTTTTCGCCGGGGCGGTGCGGCAGAATCAGGGTGACGCGCTGCGCGCGCTGCTGCGCCTCGTCCTCATTTACCTCAGACAGATGCAGCAGGTCGCGATTGCAAGTCCGCGACCCTCCAACTGGCTCTGCTCCGTCGATAAACACGGTTCCGTCTCCTAAAACGATCATGTCGCCGTAGCTCAAGCTGCACCTCTAAGAAGTTCTCGCAGTGAATACACGCTGTTATCCCATTTCCAAAGTCCCTGCTTCCCCGTAAGCGGGATCGGCTTCTTGAATAGGATCGGGTTTTCCATCTGCCACACGTAGCGCCCGGCGCTCCAATCGCCGAGCAGCAGCTCACGCTTGGTGACACTGGCGCGGACATGCTCGGCTTTGAGCACGTTGACGAGCTTGACCGCGCCGACAGCCGCACCGAAGGCCAGCTTTGCCGGGTCGCAGTCGTGACCCCGCAGGATCGAGGCGAACGGCTCATCATAGGCGGAGTAGCGATTCTCCCGATCCCACTTCTTCGCGGCGTGAATGACCAGCCACCCGCGATAGTTAGTCGACCAGTGGCGTGTCTCGAACTGCTTCACCCCAATAACGAGGAACTGCGCCCATGCCTGCCACAGACTGAGAACGTTCGCCTCAATTTCCGGTTCCGGTTCGACATGCCTGCCGATCTCGGCGAGTGGCGTACTGCGCTCGGTCGTCACCCCGTAGAGCGTTTCTCGGACAGTCATCACCCCGTTATGCTCACTGATTAGCACGCCGTCATCCGGGTAGCGCAGGGGCGGCGGGATGGGTTCATCGCGCCATTGACGTGGTGTCTTCGGGCGCGTCATCGGCGTGTGCAGCGGAACGGGGCGCAGCTCCGCTTTCTCGTTCAGGGGGCGCGGATCGGCGAAGTAGGCGCGCCACTGAGCAGCGGTCGTTTTCGGATAGCACGCCGCCCAGATGCTCGCTTCATAGTCGAGGTAGGCGCGGGCGGCATCGGTGTCGATGGGCGCAGGCGGCGCTGCGTCGAGCTGCGCCGGCACATCGAACAGCTTCCCGGTTTCCGGTTGCGGCTCAGGTGCAGGCGGTTCCGGCGGCATCAGCTCACCCCCATAGGTGATCGGGATCTTGTGCTGGTCGGCGATCCTGCGCAGCACATCGACGGCAAGGTGACGGTGACAGAACTTGCCTTGCGCGCAGTAGCAGGCGAGCACTATCCGGTGACGGCTCAGGATGTCGATAAAGACCTGTGGATACCACTGGTAGCGCCAGCGCAGCAGCTCGAGGTATTCCCGCGTGTACTGCTCGTCGCCGATTTCACCGCTCTTGTGCCGGTTGACCATCGTGCGCAGCGGCGACAGTGCGATGCCGTGCGGCTCAGCTCGGTCATCCTCGATTGCGCCGACCGTGATGTCGAGCACATCCGGATCGGGCAGGTTGATCCGTCCGGTGTACACCTCGATCCCGTCGGGCGGCAGCACCAACGGCGGGACCGCGCTGCGCCACTCGGCGCGATAGCGATCTACGCTGCGCTCAGCAGGTTCGATATAGGGCATTCCGAACGCGGCAAACACGTCGCTTTCTTCGTGCAGTTCCAGCGGCACAGCACCGGCACGCAGCAGCTCTTTGGGCTTGGCTTCCCCTTTCCACGGGAACGGGAGGCGGTAGAGCGTCCCCTCACGCATGATGAGGTGCGGCGGGCATCCGCCGAAGTCGCTGTTATCCAGTATTCTCCGGGTGACGAGGTAAGTGTTGGCGTCGCCGGGACCCGTGCGCAGGAGATAGGTCAATCCCCACGAGCGATCCGGGCGCACGATGAACAGATCGAGCTTGACCCCCTTGTACCAGCCGCGCTTATGTCGGGTGCTCCACGCTTCTGGCTTAGCATCGGTCGGGCGCTTGCGCGGCACGATGACCGATGTCTCGCGCAGGCGTTCAACGAGCGTATCCAGCGTGGTGTTGTCCGCGCCCGACACCTGCACGACGATTTCAATGTCGCCGACCGTCGCTTTCCCGCGACGGATCGACCCGGCGATTTCGATGCGCTGCGCGAGAGACCCGAGGAGGTCAACAACCTCCTCGGCGAGCTGGCGCGCGGCTTCCAGTGGAATGCGTTCGCCCTCAGACATGATCCCCTACCTCGTAATCCTTGACGACTTCGCCGCGCGACCGCGATCCGCGCATGTGCGGCTCAACGAAAAATGTCCCGGTGACTTTGCCGAACAGCGGTGCAGCGTCGTCATAGGTGCGGAAGTGACCTCGACACCAGTGTAGTGCCTTCGGACTGCCGCTTCCCCGTTCGCCGATGGTCGTTCCCGCTGCGCCGCCTTTGCCCGTCACTTTGAGAACCTTGTACCGGGTCATTTCCACCCCGTAGTGTTTCTGAAGTTTCTTGGCCTCTTTGCGGTTTGGCTCGACATCGACCGCCTGCACATTTTTCACGTGCAGCAGCCCAATGGTGAACATAGCGGCATCGAGCAGTTTCTCGGCGAACTGATCCATCACCCCCGGCATCAGCAGGCCGGGGAAACGGTCGTAGATTTCATCAATCAACTGCGCGACGGTGGGGTTAAGCCAGGTTGCCGAAAAGCCAAGCTGCTCCGGCTCAGTTTCGAGCGCCACCGCGATCGGTTTGCCTTGCCCATCCAGCACCGTGACGCTGCGCGAGAACTCGGTGATCGTCCGGTTCCACTTGGGGTCGATGAACGCCATCGCGTTGAGGGCCCAGCGCGGCGCACGGTCCTCAGCCAGCCGCAAAGGGAAGATGGAGATCGGCAGCTCACCGTCTTTGCTTTCTGTCGCCTCGATAAGCACCCCGCCATATATCTCCTTGCTGAACATAAACGGCAGGTGTGTCTCAATGAACATCTTGGGATAGATCGGCGCGAACGACGGCAGCTCGTCAATGTTCGCGTCACGAAACCAGACCGACTCCAGTGCGTCATAGTTCTGGATGACTGTTGCTCCGGCGAGGACACGCTCGTAGGGTGACTCTTTGAGTTGGAGATTGAGGCGGTCATACAGCAGGCGCGACATCGTTCACCCCCCGGGCTGATTTCTCGTACACGACCTTGTTTGCTGTGCCTTCGGTGAGCTGAAAGCCGAGCGCCTTGAACGCGGCTTCCAGCTTAGGGACGCTGTTGAGCCGCTTCAGCTTCCGATAGCTGATCTCCGTTCGCACGCTGCCGTTGTAGGTCACAATCGTTCCGCGCGTGAACCAGACAATGTGACGAATGACACCCGGAGGAGCAGCGAATTTCGACATGCGCGCAGCACGAGCTGCGCAACCTCGGCTAGAATTCGTCATGACAACGTCCTCCGGGTCTTTACCCGTCGGCTTTTTGCGGCTTTACTCGCAGGCCGCCGCTTGTCGTTATAGGCATCCAAATACTCATGCCAGTGCGTAGCGCATAGGTCGTAAACGCTCTTGTCGGTGAAGTGGACACAGGTTTCGCACTCTGTTTTCCGACATTTGATGAACCCGCCCGCTTTGAGCAGCATGAGCTGATCGCGGCGCTTTTTGCGTTTCGCGGCGCGTTTGAGGATACGGTCGCAGTGCTGGCAGTAAGTCAGCACCTTGCCGCCCGGCTGCCGGTGACGCGGGCGCTTCTTGCAGCGCGAGCATGGTGAATTGGGGTTCTTGTCGATGCCGAGACGGTACTCACGTTGCCCAGATTTGCGCAGGCATATGATGCAATAGCCCTCTTGCTTGCCCGATCGGGTGACATGTTTTGGGCGTTCGTTGCAGTCCGGGCAAATGCCATCATGGCGGCGCTCGACTGGCTCATAGATTTGCAACGCCCGCAGTCCTCGCCCGGTGATCTTGTAGCGAGTACCGTCCGCGCCCGGACTGGCGAAAATCCAATCCCTCTCCAGCAGCGCTTTGATCGTGTGTTTATTTGCACCGGGAAGGTGAGTGAACGGCGAGTCAGCCTGATCGGCGGCACGCAGCACGATCAGCAGCTCCATCATCGGCGGTGTGATAAGTGGCAGATCGCGTCGCTTGCGCATTGTCCAAGTTTGCCCGTTGAGAGTCGTTGGTCTCACGATTGCTCTCCAGTGGGCAGCAGCGGCGCGCCGCTGGTCAGGTTGGCGCGTTCGGCGATCACTTCCATGAGGGTCTTGCCCGACTCCGGCTCAATGATGTGAGCCGCGAACGGCGCATAGCCCGGTCGGTAGCGCAGCGCGTTGATCTCGCCTTGCAGCGTCTCGCGAAAGGCGTACAACACCTGTGCCAGCACTTGACGGCGCTTGACGGGTGTCTCTTGACGCAGCGGCAGCGCGGCGAGCGGGATGCGGCACTTGACCGAGCTGTCATCAGCGTTGATCAGCACGAACCGGACAAGATAGCCGTAGCGCTTGGGCTTGGACTCCCAAGCCACTTCTTCACAGCGCACGGCGGCGCCGCCGAGCTGCGACATCAGACCGATCACCTCGGCTTGCAGCTTTTCGGGCGTCTTGCTGGTCGAGTGCCCCGACGAATTTCCCGAATTGGCGTCCTCGAAGAACGGGACGCTTTCAGTGTTCACGGCCGGATTGACCGCCTTATATCCCCAAGTCATACTGCACCCCCATTGCTATCTGCGTTCTGAGCTGCGTTCGTTTTCCGGGCTTTCCAAACGTCGTAAAAAGTGGACTTGCCGATCCCGAGCTGCTTGTAGATCGTCTCGGCATCGATGGCATTGACATCTCCGGCGTAGGCGTCAAACCATTCCTCGGCGAGCGACCGGGCGTTCCTGTTTTTGCGGTGCCCAAGCGTGGATTCCGCCGGAATGCTGCTGGAAGGTTCAAGGCTGCGGTTTTCCGCTGGAATTCCATTGGAAATTCCATTGGAAAGGTCTGGAACAGGCGGGGTATCAATGCGAATCTGGGCGTTGAGCTTCGGCGCGTAAGCTGAGAACGCGCGGTTGAGACCTTCGCGCCACACCGTCACTTCGCCCTCATATTTGGTTCTGGCCTGCTTCTGCTCCTGCATCATCTTGACCGCCATCGAACCAAGCACGTCACCCGCGATGAAGGCCAGCACGGGCGGCGCATAACCAGACAGCGCCGCGTTGATGACGTTGAGCAGGCTGATGTCAATGCCATGCTGTTTGAGGCTCTGGTGGAGGTTGGCGAGAATGGCGGTGACGAGCGCCAGCGCCAGCCCGCGCTCAACCCACTTGAGGACGGACTCGTGCCGGGCGCTGTTGTAGTTGAGTTTCGTGCGGTAGTAGGCGTAGGCCACGCCCGCCATTTCGAGCATGACGAAACCCGCAAAGCCGACCAGCAGATAGCCGAAATCAAGTTTGCCGTTGCTGTATTCGGCGATGGTGCGGCTGGCGGAGACGATGGCGGATCCGACCAGCAGCGCGCCGATCACGATCACGTCGACGCGGCTCAACTGCGCGGGCGGCGGATGTGTCGGCGGCGGGTTTTGCAGCTCATACATCGCCTTGAATGCCACATAAGCCGCATTCCGGCGTTGGGCTAAATCGTCGTAAACCTGTAATTCACTCACAGTGTGCGTTCTCTCCCTGTGTGCGTGCGGACGTTAGGGGCTGAGCCAGCGTTCGGCGACCGGGCGCAGATTCAGCCCGACCATCTCAATCCAATGACACATCGCCAGCACGCGACCACCGGTCGTACCACCCCAGAGGTCGAGGAACTCGTTGTAGGTCGTGTTCGTCGTGATCAGCGTCGGCAGGTCATTGGTATAGCGGTAGTTGATCAATTGATGGGTGACGTTCAAGCGCCAGTCGGTCAGCTTATCCGGCGTGAACTCGTCAATGATGAGCACGGGCGCGCGCTGGTAGAGCCGCATGACGTCGGCTTCATCGTCCGCACCTTCGGCGTACTCGTAGGACGCTTTTTGGTTGAAGCGTTCGCGCAGCGCCGACCAGAAATCGTCCAAGCGGACATAGACGACGGGCCGACCGGTTTCGAGCAGGTGGTTGGCGACGGCGACGACGAGGCTCGTTTTGCCAACGCCATTTTTGCCGCTGAACACAAACCCTTTGCGCTTGGGACTTTCAAACTCCGGCAGCGGCAGCCTGAAGGCCTTCGCCGCTTCATCCAAGCTGAAGCGGTGCCCCCGGTCGATGCTGTCGATGAACATGCACGCAGCGGCGTACGCGCCCCACTTGCCCGCCATGTAGTCGCCGTCGAGGTCGCGTTGCGGATCATAGGGGTACTGCTCGGCGAGCTTCTGCCACGCCCGGAAGGTCATCTTGCGATAGGCCAGCGGGATCTGCGCGTCGTTGCTGATCTTTCGGTAGCGTTCCTCCCAATTGGAGCGCACAACCGGGCACGCTGGATCAGGGCACGCAAACATGCGCCCGTATTTTTCATGCCCGAGGGGCACGTCATAGGTGATCACGCCCAGACCACCGCAGGTCGAGCAGATTGGTGCTTCCTCCTGCGCGGGCGTCGCCGGCAGCGTGGCCAGCACCGAGCGCCAGTAATTACGCGAAGCCTCTGAGGGCATCAGGTTACGAATCGGTTGAACCATGCTGCTAGTCCTCCGGCAGTTCTAAGCCGCGCGCCTGCTGGCGCTGCGGCGCGGTTGGTGGGGTTGATAAGGGGGTCTTGCTCAGCCATGCGCCGATGTTGTTCGCGACGATGACGAGGTTGAGCAGCTTGATCGGGCTACGCCAAAAGCTGTCTTTGGGGTCGCTGTACGCAAACCGTACATAGGCGGCGACTTGATCGGAGGTGCGGCGATGCTTGACCAAGCCGACGATGGCCGCGCGCTGCTTTTCCCACAGGTCGGCAGGTTCGGTATCCGGCTTGGCGTGGAACTCCTGTAGTACCTCAAGCCATGCCCAGAAGATCGCGTTTGCGATATCTTCAAAGTCAGGCGCGGTGACATCGATGAGCGCGCCGTCGGCATACCGCTCGCCAAACTGCACCCAGACTCGAAAGCGCGGCCGGTTTGTAGTGCTCTCTGTCGTAGTCGCTGTGGTAGTCGATGAAAGAGTCTCTGTTACTGGACTTCCCGAATCGGTGACTTCGTTTTCACCGCTCGGTGATTCCGTTTTCACCGTTTGGTGATTTCCGTTTTCACCGTTTGGTGATTTCGTTTTCACCGATGGGAGAAAAGGGTTTGTTGGCGGCGTCGCGACCAATGCCTCAATTGCCTGCAGAAAAACGCTTTGATTCAGGCGTACATGGGTCGTCGGTTCGCCGTAGAACTTGTACACCGCCTTAATGACCAAGCGCGTCTCAACGAGGGTGCGCAGCGCCCGATCCGCCTCGCGCGGCGACAGGCGAATACGATCCCACCATTCATACCGGCGGACGGCGATCCACTCGTAGTCGTCGTGCTCGACCCGCAGTTTCGTCTCTCCGCGAGCCGTGGGCAGATACCAGTACACAATCTCCGACAGCATCAGGCCGCCGAGCGTGTCTCCGCACACATCGCAGTAGATTTTCTTGAAGTCGATGATGTCGCGGCTGGCGCGTTCCCACTGGAGGAAGGCAGAGAAGTCCATCAGCACACCTGCCAAATCTCGACTTCGACGCGCGGATCGGCAGCATCAAAGTCGAAGAAGCTGTGCTGTTCAACGAACTGTCGGTCATCCTGATAGACAATCTTGTTCAGCGAGTCGAGCAGCACCTTGGACAGGTTGTCGAGGTCGCCGCGCTTACTGGCACGGTAGTAGCGGGCACAGATCGCCAGATCGCCCAAGAGCAGATCGCGCCCGGCGATTTGCCCGCGCGCCTGCCATCCCGCCTCTTGTTTGTAGCGTTGACCCTCTTCGGTCAGGCGGAAGCCGCCGCCACGGCGCGGCGCCCACAGCGCGTTCACGCTGATCGGATACGGCAGCGTGAGCCGAGTCACAATGCTCGTACTGCGCAGGTAAGGGAACGCAGGCGGCGCGAGCTTGACGTTGCGCTCCAGCGCTCCGGTGTGGCGCAGCAGCCCGGCAGCGATCAGCAGATCGAGGTGATATTTCACCGTCGCCGTCGAATTAACAGTCGGCGCTGCGCCAAGCAGCTCACGAACGGTCGGCGCGTAGCCATGCTGCGCCCAGTGATCGCCGATGCGTTCCATGATCGCTTGATCAGTCTTGGTTACGTCTACCATGTCGGTTTACTCGTATCGCCCATCAAGGTGCTGGCACGAAAGCCGAGCCGCCGTGTCAGCATCTCGCCTTTCTTCTTGCGCCACTTCCAGCAGGTAAACAGCCCATCGCTTGGCGTGTAGCGGATCTTCCAGCCGCCGAGGTGCAGCAGCTTCTGATAGCGTTTAAAGCGGGTGATCGCCTTATCGAGGGTCGTCTCCTCGTAGACTTGCCGGATCACCCGTCCGTTGGGCAGGAAGTCGTCATAGATGACGACGTAGCGGAGGACGGGGCGAACGGCAACGCCATCGTGCCCTCGTCCCAGCGAAGTGAAATTCATCACGGCGTTTTCCCCATGTGGTGTGCGAACGGATACATGATCTCTCCTAGAAGCGGGCCCATTCCCCGAGGTAGTGCCGGGCGGCCGTCTTGTACGCTTCTGCCGCTTTTTCGAGCGTCCTGAATGCGCCGAGGTGATACTTGACCCCGTGCGCACTGATCGCGGCGATCCAGCGCGCACGGTTGGTCGACCAGTACACGCCTTTGTGCCCGCTGCGGTTGTTGCGGTAGGGAAGCTTATTCGCGCAGTTCTGCTCGCGCGTCGCGAGGCGCAGGTTGGATCGGCTGTTGTTCAGACCGCATCCGTCGATGTGATCGACTTCCTCGCCGGTCGCCAGCGGACGTCCGATCATGCGCTCCATGATCACGCGGTGTATGAGCACCGTGCGCCTGTTATCTTTCCGTCGGGCGTACTGCGTGCGTCCCGCGATCAGGACGTGCCAGGAGAACCGGCACAAATCGGCATCCTCGACATCAACCGTCGCTGTATAGCCCTGAGTCAGCTTGATCTGCTTCATTCGCCTCGCCTTATCACGCCCGGCACGACGGGGCCGAACTGTTTGAAGACCTCGGCGAACTCCTTGCGGCGTGTGCCGAGATACACGAATACGGATGCGTGCGTGGGTTGTGTGGCGCTGGTGGACTCGTTCCAGAACTTGATCCGGTGATCCGGGAAACAGATGGAAAATTGCCAGAGTGGGGCGAACCATTTTTCGCTGGTCGCCGCGTTGACGAGCAGGATTGCCTCGCCGACATGCTCGTCACCCCATTCCTTGAGCAGCTTCTCTACGAATACGCCTGCCATGCTGCGCAGGCCGTCCGGGGTTTTTCCGTAGGGCGGATTGACCCAAGCGGTTTTTGCATGCCACTCGTGCCGGAGCGCGTCATCCTCGGCGGTGTAGATCCGCTGCGCTCGTACCACTTGGTTGGCGTAAGGATTACTCGCCGGGTCGAGTTGGATCTCGCCTCCAAAGAGCTCACGCACGGCGATGAGGTATTTCGCAGGCGTGTACCACTCCACGCTTTTGCTGCTGTGCTGCGCGAGCTGCGGCTTCTTTTTCGCCCCCTTTTTCTTAGCGTCCTCAATGCGCTGTTCAAGCTCGTATTCCGCGCGCCCGATGAGCTGCATGGCGTCGTCGTTGGTCGTCTCTTGGCAGACATCGCAGCGCCAGCGACCGGCGCGCACGGGTGTCCAGCGGTTGTGAGTTTCCGCGCATGCCGAGCACGTCGCTCTGCCGTAGCCGATGGCCTCGTCGTCAGCGTAGAGACCAGCAAACCCCACCGGGTGCGACTCGCTGATCGGCATCTCATCCACTATCGGGATGCTCGGCGCGCCGTCGTCTTCGTCGGCTGCGCGATGGGCGTTAATGATGGACCGCGCAATCGGCAGGTTGATATGCACCCCGCTCTGAGCCAACTCAACCGCGTCCTGCCGCGCGCCCTCTGGGACTGTTTCAGCAGCGAGCGCCAGCAGTGCTTTCTGATCAAATTCCGCACCGTGCGGAATTTCGGGAAAGGCTTCGGCGATCTTGATGAAGCGCCCGGCGGTATCTGCCGACCAAGCAAATTCGGCTTGAAGCCACTTTCCCCACGCGCCGTGTGGCAAAGCCTCTTTGACAGCGATCAGCCGATGGCCGATCAGCACAACGTCCCCAGCGATGCGTTCGTGGGCCGTGCTGATGTCATCGCGCCACCGAAGCACATCCGCGCGCTGGTCGGCGGCGAGGACGGCATAATCAAACTCAGCGAGGAGCTGCGTCATGACGCCATGACTCCTCTCGCCACTGGTAGCGGCTCAGATCACGGGTGAAGTAGTTCGTATCCGTGAAGGTGTAGCCGCACAGGTTGCACTTGTCGGCGCGATTGGTGCAGGTGATCAGCGTGAGTGCTGAACCGTCTTCGGCGTTCTGTACTTTCATCTCAACAGGTTTGCCGCAGCCGCGGCAGAAGATGATGCGCGTCATCGGCGGCCACCTCGACGCGGCGGGTCATACACCCGGCTCCAGCGGTGGCAAATCCGGATACGCTCGGTATCGTCTTCGGCACACATCAGGCGCTCATGGAAATCAGCTTCTTCCAGCTCATGCTGTTCCTCGCGCGCCATCTTGTGCTCGACATTCATCTGCATGTCGTTCAGGATCTCTTCGATGCTCACAGCGTTCCCTTACTCGTCAGGGATGTTCATGCCGAGCAGCAGCTCGGCGGCTTGGTAGTTGCCGATCATCAGTTCGCGGAAGGCCTCACGCATTGACATGACGGCTGTCCGCGCCTGCTTGCTGGTGCGAGTGAATAAGCGGTCATCCCGGAGAAAGTGCGCATCGATGAGCTCGGCTAGGCAAACCTGCATCTCCGCTGCTTCCTCGTCTAGCTGCTTCGCGATATTTCTCGCCCGATTGCCATCAAGTAGTGGTTTCGTCACGGTCGCTCCCGGAACGCGCGTTGAAGTACAGAACAATGCGTTTCCATAGGTGGCGGTCATAGACGACCAGTGCGAACAGCAAAACCGCCCCGATGAGGACGTGTGCAACAAATTTGTTATGTGCGACCCCTTGCATAGCCGCGCCCTATCCCTTTGCCGCGCCGATGGAAACAGGTGCGGTACAGTGGTCATCGACTGTCAGGCTGTCGGCGCGCCGCACCTGCTCGCCTTTTCGGATCAGCGCGGCGAGCACTGCCAGATTGCCGCTCAGCGCCGCCGCCGAAGTCTCAAACCGCGGCTGCGGGTTGCGCGCAGGTGACAGCGTGACACTCGTGCGGGATCGACGGGGCGATATGCCAGTCATGCGGGCGTAACCTTCTCCAGCGAGGCCACCTGCCGGGTTACGACGCGATATCCGTTGCGCTTCAGCCAGTTCTGGATTGCGGTCGGCGTCACGTTCAGCCGAATTGCCGTTTGCAGTACCGAGCCGGTTTCCTCGATGGTCTGCGGGATGATTTCATCCAGCTCGACCCCACGTTCGGCAGCGATTGCTTTAAGCCGATTAGGCGATGTGGTAGCCAATTAAGCACCTTTCTTGTTGCTGAATTAGGTAACAAAGTAGGTAAAAAAAATACCTACTTGGGTACCTAGATTATATGCCTATGTAGAGACTTGTGTCAAGTACCTAGCTAGGTTATTCTGTAGTTATCTAAGGATGGAATATGGCTGAACGAAAACGAATTTTCCGGGGTGACAGGCTCCGAGATGCGCGCGAACGGCATGGTCTGACTCAAGAGGATATTTCTGAGCGGATCGGCGCGAGTAAAGCGCAAATCAATCGTTACGAGAACGGGAAAAGCGACCCGACTCCTGATGTTTTGATGAGACTGGCAACGGAACTTGATGTGCCCATTGATTGGCTGCTCGGGCGCTCGGACGACGAGCCACTTGCCGGATCAGGGAATACACCCGAAGAAGACGCCTTGCTGCGTTACGCGCGCAAAGGGGATGTAGAGGGTGCGATGCGGTTACTCCTCAAAATGAAAAGATCGAGTCCACCAGAAGACAGCGACTCTGACTAATCCAAATCGGATCAGCAAGAAGACCAGTTTCCTCTTGAGGTAGGGAAGACACCTGTACCAGGCCAAAAAATAATGTTCGTAGACTGTTTGAGGCATAACAGTTCTCCAACGCGTGTCAGCAACCTCAGTATAGTAGAACAAATAAGCTAAAGGCAAGCGAAACACTAACACTAATCAAGATTCGAACCATTTTAAAACCGTATGTTCTAAGTCAGTTGGAGGTTAGAGCCATGCGCCGTCTGTTCTTCGTTTTCATGCTTCTGATCCTGCTTGCGTCCGGGGTATCTGCTCAGGATGACCCCAATGAAGGGACAGTGTGCGATTTTTCCGACAGCACCGACCGTTTCGGGAATGAACTGCTGGAGGCCTCGACGTTTGCCGACGTGCAGCGTACGCGCTTGGCGCTCGCCGGTTGGCTGGCCCTATGCGACGATGAACGCTTCTTCTACGGCTCGGGCGCTGATGTGATCGGACCCATCCAGCTTCGCCGCGGCGTCTATATCATCACCTACACGGCGACGCCGAGCCGCAGCTCGGGGACATTCGATCTTGAGGTCGAGAACCTGACCACAGATGAATACATTGATGGAGTGTTTGAGCAGCCGCGCGGGGAGACTATTCGAGGCCGGGAACTGATCCGCGTCGATGGGGGAAACTACCTGTTTAGCGTGGAGACGACCAACCTTTCTGAATGGTCATTCGAGATCAGTCAACCATGACGCAGTACCGCTACCAACATCTGATCCGGCAGGATTGTCCGGTACCGCCCGGAACGCACGTGGTTGTGTATTGTCGGGACTCAGGCGGCGAGGAACAAGATCGCAGTGTCGCCCAGCAGCGCGAAGCCGCCGAGGAGTACTGCACGCGCTTCGGCTTGGTCGTTGAGCGGTTGTATGCTGATGAGGCGACCCAAGCGACGGCAGTCGAGAAGCGCGACGAATTCGCGCTGATGCATGCCGATCTCCGGCAACGTTTTCCCGTTATCTACGATCCAGCAAAGCGCACCCAGCGCGCGCAGGAAAAGCCGTTCGCGCTGCTGTGCTGGAAATCGAACCGCTTAGGGCGCGACCTCATCCACACGCGCAACGTCAAGTCTGATCTGCGGCTGCGCGGCATCACCATCGTCAGCCTGGTCTCATCCTTCGAGACGGGTAATCCGGCGCTGGATGCGCTCGTAGAGTCGTTCTTCGAGTTTCAGGACGAGGAGCTGCTGCGTGAGATTTCCGGCAATGCGCGGCGCGGGCTGGCCCAGCTCGTCAGCTTGCGTGATACCGATCCTGAATTCAGGATGCATAACCCGGACTGGCCGTCGACGGGATCATATCTGGGCATCATGCCCGGCGGCGTGCCGACCGGCTTTAAAGGCGAGCGTATCATCGTCGGGACGTACAAGCGCAAGAACGGCAAGCGGGGCGGCGAGCTGCGTGAAGTGCAGCGCCTCGTTCCTGATCCTGAACTCTGGGATCGCTGCCGGTTGGCATGGCAGATGCGGCACGAGGGGGCGGCGATCCGCGAAATCATGAAGGCGACGCGCCTGTTCACCACGGCCAGCAGCTACGCCGCGTTTTTCTCCAATCGGATCTATACCGGCACACTGGAATATGGCGGGCAGCAGTTGGAGAACTTTGTTCCGGCGTTGATTCCGCTGGAATGGTGGCAGCAGGAGCAGGAGCGCCGCGCCGAGCGGGCGAAAAAGCAGCGGGCGGAAAAGGTTGACCCGATGCTCGATCCGCGCCGGGTGGGGTCAAGGTATCTCCTCAGCGGCCTGCTGTATTGCGGGCAGGTCGATGGGCAAGAGCACCCCATGCTCGGCAACAGCGCGACCGGGAAGAACGCGAAGCGCGGTGCGTGGGAATACTATATCTGCACCGTGAAGAAAAACAGCCGCGATCATAAATGTGACTCGCGGCGTTTGGGGGCGAAGCCGCTTGAGCAGGCGGTCATTGACTGTCTGATGCGCGACGTGCTCAATCTCGACAATCTGCGCCCGCTGGCGCAGGCAATTGCCGGGCAGCTCGCCGATGTCAACCAAGACGCGGCCATTCGGCTGAGCGCCGTCCAGAGCGAGCTGGAGCAGGTTGAACGGCAGATCGGCAACTTGACAGATGCGATTGAACAAATGGGGCTATCGCCGACACTCCGCGACAAGCTCACCAAGCGCGAGGCCGAACGCGAACGTCTCAAGCTCGACATGGATCAGCTTGAGCATCTGTTGGTACGCTCGCCGGACATGACGCAGGTCGCCGATGAGCTGCTGGAGGATTGGCTTTTATCGATACGCGCAGCACTGCAAAGCGATGACATCGATCTGTCTCGCCGGGCGCTGCGTCAATTTGTTGAGAAAATCGTGATTTCTGGCAGTGAGGGGAAAATCATCTACACCTTCCCAGAGTTGGGAAATTCGAGTGTAGATGATCTGGGCTATCGAGATATGGACCTGAGGGGATTCGAACCCCTTACCTCTACAGTGCGATTGTAGCGCTCTCCCAAATGAGCTACAGGCCCGTGATGTGCACGAACGAGAGGAATTGTAATGGCGGCGGGCATAGGTGTCAAGGCGGAGTCTCACGCTAATGCGGAAAATTCGCTACAATGACGCCCTATGATGAACCATGTTTTGATGCTCAGTCTGGATACCGCGCTCGCCACCCACCCTCAAGGCGATTCCCGAGCGCGGCACCTCACCTACGCGGCGCGGACGGGGCGCTTGACGATCATCGTCTACACGCCGCCGCATGTCGGCGCGGCGTTTCAACCTTCCGACCAGCTGACGATTATCCCGACCAACAGCCGCCATCCGGTGCTGTTCCCGTTGGATGCGATTCGGCTGGCACGGGGGGTGCTGCGGGGCGGTGATGTGAACCTGATCACCACGCAGGAGCCGTTCGCGACCGGTCTGGTTGGCTTATGGTTGCGGCTGCGCTGGCGCGTGCCGCTGCTCGTGCAAAATCACAGCTACTTCTTCGGCAATCAGGTGTGGCTGGATGAGCGCCCGCTGCGCAACCGTCTGCTCGCGGCGCTTGGGCGGGTGGTGGTGGCGCGCGCGGATTTCTACCGCACGGTCAACGAGAAAGAAAAGCAGAACTACCTCGCGACGGGTGGATCACCCCGGCGGGTGGTCGCGCTGCCGTTGGGCACGGC
This sequence comes from Anaerolineae bacterium, assembly GCA_041916315.1. Taxonomy (GTDB): domain Bacteria; phylum Chloroflexota; class Anaerolineae; order Aggregatilineales; family Phototrophicaceae; genus Flexifilum. The sequence continues at coordinate 5,535 of JAYRZU010000108.1, read as the reverse complement.
GGGCGGCGCCTTTGCCGCCGCGCCGGATCCCGAGCATCTGGCGGCGCTGCGCGCGCGGCTCGGCTTGACGGCGGCGACGCCCGTCGTGCTGTGGGTGGGCTATCCGGTCGGCTTCAAGCGCGTGCCGATTCTGTTCAAAGTGTTCAAAAAAGTGCTCAGCCGCGTGCCGGAAGCCAAGCTCGTACTCATCGGCGATATGAAGCGTTCCCCGGTTGAACTTGTTTCACTGGCGCAGAGCGAGGGGCTGGCGGACAGCGTGATCTTCGATGGGCCAGTGCAGCACGATCAACTGCCGCTGTACTACGCGCTCGGCAGCGTGTACGCGCACACCTCCTCATATGAAGGCGTGCCGCGCGTGCTGTTCGAAGCGTCGGCGGCAGGGCTGCCGCTCGTGGCGATGGATGTGGTCGGCGTCAATGAGGTGATCGAAAACGGCGTGAACGGCTATCTCGCGCCGGACATGGACATCGACGGCATGGCAGGGCGGATCGTCACGCTGCTGCAAGACCCGGTGCCCGCTAAAGCGATGGGCGAACGTGCGCGCGACCTGGCATTGCGGCGTTACGACGCCGAACGCTACATCGATTCGTGGATGGGCGTGTGGCGCGAAGCGATTCGCCTCGGATTACGCAGTCGGCGGAGGTGGTTGTGAACCTGCTGCTGTTCAACCTCGCAACCGACACTAACGATCCAATCCTCGGCTTTACGACCGGCTGGATCAATCGACTGGCGGCGCACTACGAGCACATCGACGTGATCACGATGCGCGCGGGTCGCTTGGACGTTGCGCCGAATGTGCGCGTGTATTCCATTGGCAAGGAGCGCGGCTACGGTGAAGCGCGGCGGGCGCTGGAGTTCTACCGGATACTGATCGGCTTGCTGCTGCGCCGACGCTATGTCGCGTGCTTCGCGCATATGCAGCCGCTGTTTGCGCTGCTGGCTGCACCGCTGCTGCGACCGATCAACGTGCCGATCACGCTGTGGTATACGCATCGGCAGCGGCATCGCACGCTGGAACTGGCGACGCGGGTCAGCCGCCGCGTGGTCACCGCAGCACCGGACAGCTTTCCCATCGCTACGCCCAAGCTGCGCGTGCTGGGTCACGGAATTGACACCGAATTTTTCAATCCTGACTACCGAACAGCGAACCCTCAGCCGCAAGATCTGTTTCGGGAACGCGCGTTTGACGTCGTGCTCAGCCCTCAGTCCTCAGCCCTCAGTCCTCACTATATTGTGCATGTGGCGCGGCTGATGCCGATTAAGCACCAGTCGACGCTGATCCGCGCGCTGCCGGATGTGCCCGCCGCGCACGCCGTGTTCGTCGGCGCTGTGCCGCCGGAACAGGCGCTCGATTATCGCGCGGAACTCGAAGCGCTGGCGCGCGATCTCGGCGTGGCAGAGCGTGTGACTTTTGCCGGAAACCAAAGTGCTGCTGGGGTGCGGGCGTGGTATGCGCGGGCGGCGGCGGCGGTCAATCTCAGCCCGGTCGGGTTGTTCGACAAGGCGGCGCTTGAGGCACTGGCCATGTGCGTGCCGACCATCGTCACCAACCCGTCCTTCGATCCTCTACTCGGTGATGCAAGCTGGTGCAGCGAGTCGCCGGAGGATTACGCGGGGTTGGCGGCGCGGCTCAACGCGATTTTAGCGCTCAATCCAGCGGAACGGGAGCGCCTCACGCAGATCAGCCGGGCGCAGACGGTCGAGGCGCACGGTCTGGATGGCTTGGTCTGCCGTCTCGTTCAGGTACTCAACACCGGAGAATTGACATGAATTTCCCGAAAACGCTGGTGATCATCCCCGCGCTGAACGAAGTGGACAGCATCGCCCACGTGATCGGCTTGATCCAGCAGCACGCGCCGTGGGCGGATATCGCCGTCATCAACGATGGATCGACGGACGATACGCAGGCGATTGCGACGCAGTGCGGCGCGATTGTGCTCAACATGCCGTACAACGTGGGGATCGGCGCGGCGGTGCAGACGGGCTTTCTGTACGCGGCGCAGCATGGCTATGAGGTCACCGTGCAGAACGACGGCGACGGCCAGCACAACCCCCAGGAGATCCCGCTGCTCGTGTCCGACCTCATCGCCAGCGGGTCGGATCTCGTGGTCGGGTCGCGCTACATCGAAGATCGCGGCTACGTCACCCCGATGGCGCGCAAGGTCGGCATTGTGATCCTTGCGCGCATCATTTCGGTGATCACGCGGCAAAAGTTCACCGATCCGACCTCGGGGTTTCGCGCTTCCAGCCAGCGGACGATTCGTGTGTGCGCAGCGACCTATCCCCATGATTACCCGGAACCGGAAGCGGTCGTGCTGCTGCATCGCGCCGGGCTGCGGTTGCGCGAAATCCCCGTGACGATGAACCCACGCTACGGTGGCAAATCCTCGATCACGCCGATCAAGTCGGGCGTGTACATGCTCAAAGTGATCTTAGCGATCCTGATCGGGCTGCTGCGTCCCGCGCCATCCGTCGATTAGTTCGACTTGTGTCCGCCGCTGGAGAAGGCGGTGACCAACCCCAAGCCGATGTAGATCGTCCCGCTGATATACTTCTGCGCGCGCAAAAACGTTTGGTTGCGCTTAAGCCAACCGCCCGCCGTGCCCGAAAGGATGGCGTAAGTGCCGTCCGTGAACAGCGCCATGAGGGTGAACATCAGGCCGAGCAGCAGAAACTGCACGCCGACCGCGCCGCGCGCCGGATCGACGAACTGGGGCAGGAAGGCGAAGAAGAACAGGGCGGTTTTGGGGTTGAGCACGGCGACCACCACGCCTTGCCGATAGATCGAGCCGAGGCTGCGGCGTTCAATGACTGCATTCGCCGTGAGCGGGGTTTTGTCGAGCAGCGTCTTCACGCCGAGGTAGACGAGATAGGCCGCGCCGAGGTACTTGACGATGTCGAAGGCCAGCGCCGACGTGAGCAGAATCGCCGAGAGGCCGAGCGTCGCGGCGAGCACATGCACGAGCGTCCCGGTCTGCACGCCCATCACGGAGACGACACCCGCGCGCCGTCCCTGATCCATGCTGCGGGCGACGATGTAGAGCACGGCGGGGCCGGGGGTGATCAGCAAGATGAAGGCTCCGGCAAGAAACAGCGACAGCGTACTCAGCGGAAGGATGGAGTCCATACGTGTACATTCCTTGTGCGATTGGGTGAACGTCATTACTATAAGTGGACTTTCCTGACCTGTCTATAACCAATTGATCACCCTTCTCAAACCTCACCCCCAGCCCCTCTCCCCGCGTGCGTGGGAGAGGGGCTGGGGGTGAGGGGGAGGTTGACATCTGCTATACTGCGTGACCTATGAACGCTCGACTGTGAACTGTGAACTCCCTATGCGCGTGTTGATGATCTCCAAAGCCTGCATCGTCGGCATCTACCAGAAGAAGCTCGAACTGATCGCCAAAATGGGCGTCGAGCTGCTGGCGCTGGTGCCGCCCTCATGGAAAGATGAGCGCGGCGAACAGCGCCTCGAACGGGTCTATACGGACGGCTACCGCCTCGAAGCCATCCCGATCTGGCGGAACGGCGATTTTCACGCGCACAGCTACCCGACGCTCGGCGCGCATATGCGGACGTTCAAGCCGGACATCGTGCATATTGATGAAGAGCCGTACAACCTCTCGGCGTGGCAGGCGCTGTTTCACGCGCGGCGTGTAGGCGCGAAGTCGCTGTTCTTTAGCTGGCAGAACATCGCGCGAGAGTATCCGCCGCCCTTCAGTTGGGGCGAACGCTGGACGCTCAACCACGTCGACTACGCGCTGATGGGCACGGAGAGCGCCGCCGAGGTGTGGCGCGCGAAGGGCTACCAGAAGCCGCTGCGCGTAATCCCGCAGTTTGGCACCGATCCCGACCTGTTCCACCCGGCGACGCCGACCGCCCGCCCGTTCACGGTCGGCTTCTTTGGGCGGCTCGTGCCGGAGAAGGGCGTCGCTGGGCTGCTGGACGCGCTCGGTCAACTGGGCGGCGAGTGGCGCGCGCTGATCGTCGGCGGTGGGCCGGAGGCGGAACGCTTGCAGGCGCTGGCCGCCGCGCACGGCGACCGGATCACGTTTCGCGCGCAAGTCCCCTCGACGGAGATGCCTGCGCTTTACCCGCAGGTGGATGTGCTGGTTTTGCCGTCGCTGACCCGCCCTAACTGGAAAGAGCAGTTCGGGCGCGTGCTGGTGGAGGCGATGGCGGGCGGCGTCCCGGTGATCGGCTCGGACAGCGGCGCGATTCCCGATGTGATCGGCGGCGCGGGGCTGATCACGCCGGAGGGGGATGCGGCGGCTTTAGCGGAAGCGCTGCGCCGCGTGCGCGATGACGTGACTCTGCGGGCAGAACTGGCGGCGCAGGGTCGACAGCGCGTGCTGGAACGCTTCACGCACGCGCAGGTCGCCGCCGACACGGTCGAGGCGTACCGGGAGATGTTAGGCTAGTTCACCACGGAAAAATGCACGGGTAATCGCCAAGTTCGGCCAGAAGTTGACGATTTGTAACACGTTCGGAGTCGTTCATTTGCAGCACATAGACGGTGGTGCGACCTTCCGGGGTGAGTCCAGCGATTTCCATATCCTCAAGCAGCGTGAAATGTGAATCCCAGTGTTGATCGCGGGGATGATACAGACGGGTAAGTGCGCGATCCGCCGGATCGAACCCTGCGATTTCATAGCCTTTGTGCCCGTTGCATTTGTAGCAGGCGAAACATAGATTATCGACGTGATCTTCGCCACCGTGCTTGATGGGAATGATGTGATCGATGTGAAAGCTGAGCGTGCCGCCGCTTTCGGGTAAGCGACAGTATTCGCAGCAACCTCCGGCACGCTCGCGCACGATTTGACGTTGGGCACGGGTAATGCTCATGCTGCTCCGCGCTTGAGTTTGAGCCGCATTTTGGCTTTGAGCAACGACATCATTTCCTCGACGCGAATGAAATCAAGCATTTCTTCGCGCTCAATTTCGCTCAACTGTCCCTCACCATTGAGGTCGAGCAGTTCATGGGCGCGTGCTTCTAAATCATCGGGTAGGCGGTACGCGATGATCTCTTCCGGCGTCGGATTCGTCGCTAGAAAGTCGGTGATCACACCGAAAACGGTGCGACTGGGTGCATGCTGCATCATTCATTCCCCTGATCGGCTTCTCTTGGATTTCATTCTACCATTGATAGCAGATGGCGAGACAGGTTGGCGGAAAAAGGAGAGGCGGATGCCATGAATGGCGTTCCTCATACGAAAGAATAATATTCGCAGACTCCGTTTTTCAATTACAAAGCGTCGTTCAACTTGTCGCTTTTTTATGTTCCTATATAATGTTTTTAATTCAATTGTGCTTATTAATGAAGGGGTTCTTACCTTGGCATCTCTATCGCCACAAGAAATACTCGACGAACTGCATCGGCTAGATATTCCAAGTTGCTCAGTTGCAAAGATAGGTTGAGCCAGTAAAATCAGCGGACATGAGCCAAAAACGAGAGAGCAAATACGTCCGCTTTGCCCGTCTAGCCTATGTGGTCGCTCAAGCGAGTGTGCCGCGCTACGCCCATCCCAAAAGCCC
>JAYRZU010000107.1:0-1732 GCA_041916315.1 Anaerolineae bacterium | reverse complement strand
CGTCCAGCTCGTTGGCCAGCACGCGCGCCTCACCGATGTTGTCGCACAGCAGCAGCGCGACGCCAACGGACATATCGTCCAGTCTTCCGGCCGCATTCAGGCGCGGCCCGAGGGCAAAGCCCAAATCGCTTGCCGCCAGCTTGAGCGGGTCGCGGTTGGCGATTTCCAGCAGCGCCTTGATCCCCGGACGGCACTTGCCCGCCCGGATACGGCTTAAGCCCTGCCAGGTCAAAATACGGTTATTGGTATCGAGCGGCACCACGTCCGCGACGGTACCCAGCGCCACCAGATCGAGATATTCGGCCAGGTTTGGTACGGCAATACCGCGGGAGTCGAACCAGCCCTTGTCGCGTAACAGGGTACGCAGCGCCAGCATCAGATAAAACGCCACGCCTACGCCCGCGAGGGATTTCGACGGAAAATCACAGTCGCGCAGGTTGGGGTTAATAATCGCGTCGGCGGCAGGCAGCGTTTCACCGGGGAGATGGTGATCGGTAACCAGCACCGGGATCCCCAGCGCGTGGGCATGATCGACCCCCGCATGGGAAGAGATCCCGTTATCGACGGTCATGATCATCTGCGCGCCGCGGGCGTGGGCCTGATCGACCACTTCCGGGCTGAGTCCGTAGCCGTCTTCAAAACGGTTCGGCACCAGATACGTGACGTTATCGCAGCCCAGCGCGCGCAGGCTGAGCACGCTCAGCGCGGTGCTGGTTGCGCCGTCGGCATCGAAATCCCCTACTACCACAATACGCGTGTTCTCACGCAGGGCGTTGTAGAGCATTTCAGTGGCTTTTTCGATGCCGTTCAGCTGCTGCCAGGGCAGCATCCCTTTTACGCTGCGTTCAAGATCCTCAGCACGACGCACGCCGCGGCTGGCGTAGAGGCGCTTCAGCAGCGGCGGGAGATCGTCCGGCAAATCAATCGGTTCAACCGCCTCGCGGCGGCGCAATTTTATCGGGGCTTTCACGCGGATTATTTACCACTAACCTGTTTCTGGTGCGCGTCGAGGAACTCTTTCATCTCTTTTGGTCCCTGATAGCCCGGAACGACGTACCCGTTGCTCAGGACAATCGCTGGCGTACCGCTCACGCCAAACTGCACGCCCAGCGCGTAGTGGTTAGCGATATCAATGTCGCAGGAGGCCGGCTTAACGCCTTTGCCGTTCATCGCGTCGTCAAACGCTTTGTTGCGGTCTTTTGCACACCAGATGGCCTTCATGTCCTGCTCCGGCTGGCTCTGCACGCCCGCGCGCGGGAAGGCCAGGTAACGCACGGTAATACCCAGCGCGTTGTAGTCTTTCATCTCTTCATGCAGCTTGTGGCAGTAGCCGCAGGTGATATCGGTGAAGACGGTAATCACGTGTTTTTCCTGCGCCGCCTTATAGACGATCATCTCTTTCTCGAGCGCGTTCAGGTTTTTCATCAGCAGCTGGTTGGTCACGTTGACCGGCTGCGCGCCGCTCACGTCGTACATCGGCCCCTGAATAATGTGTTTGCCGTCTTCGGTGACGTACAGCACGCCGCTGTTGGTCAGTACCGTTTTCATCCCGGCGACCGGTGCTGGCTGAATATCGCTGCCGGTGACGCCAAGCTTAGCGAGCGACTGTTTGATAGCGGCGTCGTCAGCATGGGCGAAACCGGTGAAGGAGGCTGCCAGCAGGGTGAACAGCGCGAAACTCTTTTTCATAGTTGATCCTGTTACAATTCGTCGGCACTCACGCACGAGGGTG
>JAYRZU010000106.1:0-33059 GCA_041916315.1 Anaerolineae bacterium | reverse complement strand
GCTCGGTTACGAGACGCTGGTGCTGGTGCATGACGACGACGCGGCGCTGCAGGATCAGCACTTCGACACGGCGATTGCGCGTGGCGCGGCGGCCATCATCCTCGACAACGCGGGCGCAGATGCGTCAATCGCGGCGGTGCAGAAGGCGAAGGACGCGGGCATCCCGACGTTCCTGATCGATCGTGAAATCAATGCGACGGGCGTGGCGATGGCACAGATTGTGTCGGACAACTATCAGGGCGCGACGCTGGGTGCGGAAGAATTCGTGCGTTTGATGGGTGAGACGGGCGAATACGTGGAACTGCTCGGTCGGGAAACGGACACCAACGCGCACATCCGCTCGCAGGGTTACAATGACATCATCGGGCAGTACCCGGACATGGTCAAGGTAGCGGTACAGTCGGCGAACTGGTCGCAGACCGAAGCCTTCGACGTGATGCAGACGATCATTCAGGCGAACCCGAACATCAAGGGCGTCATCAGCGGGAACGATACGATGGCGTTGGGCGCGGCAGCGGCCTTGCAGGCGGCGGGCATGACCGATGTGATCGTGGTCGGCTTTGACGGCAGCCCGGATGTGATGGAAGCCATTCGGCAGGGCACGATTGCGGCGACGGTGCTCCAGCCCGCGGCGTACATCTCCGAACTCGCGGTAGAACAGGCCAGCGTGTACATTCAGACGGGTGTTGCTCCGGAACAGGAAAAGCAGTCGGTTCCGTGCGAACTCATCACTCCGGAAAATGTGGATGAATACGGCATTTTCGCTCGCCTGAGCTAACTCAAGCAGCTAAGTTAAGCTGGCGGGGACTCACTGAGTCCCCGCCACACTGCCTGTATCCACCCGCGCCCGCGAACCCCAAAAATCAATAGATTTACTGAGTAACTGACCCCATCATTTTTGAGCGCGCAGTTTAAGCGGTGGAGAACGCTGATGGATGAACGCGAATTGAGATTGAAATCCATTCAGTACCGGCGCACGGTGCTGGAGATCATTAAACAGGCGAATGCCGGGCATACGGGGGGCAGTCTCTCGTGTGTCGATATTTTAAATGTGCTCTACAACCACGTCATGAACGTCACCCCGGCCAACTTCCACGACCCCGATCACGACCGCTATGTGCAGAGCAAAGGCCACTCTGTCGAAGCACTCTTCACGGTGCTGGCCGACAAAGGTTTTTACCCGCGCAGCGAACTCGATACGATGAGCCGCTACGGGTCGCACTTCATCGGGCATCCCACCCGCAAAGTCCCGGGCGTCGAACAGAACACGGGCGCGCTCGGTCACGGCCTGTCGGTCGCGGTCGGCATGGCCATCGCCGCGAAGAAAGACCATCGGTCGTTCCGGGTGTTCACGCTGCTCGGCGATGGCGAATTGGCGGAAGGCTCCAGTTGGGAAGCCTTAATGACCGCCGCGCATTATAAGCTCGACAACCTGACGGTCATTATCGACCGCAACAAATATCAGATTACCGGGCGCACCGAAGACGTGAACGGCCTGGAACCGCTCGCTGACAAATTTACGGCGTTTGGCTGCGCCGTGACCGAAGTCGATGGCAACGACATCGGCGCGCTGGTACGTACCTTTGACCGCCTGCCGTTCACCGTGGGCAAGCCGAGCTTAATCCTCGCGCATACGGTGAAGGGGAAGGGCATCAGCTTTATGGAAGCCGGTTCGAAATGGCATCACCGCGTGCCGACTGACGGTGAACTGGCGGCGGCCCTGGCTGAACTGGCGCAAGCGGAGGTGCAGGCCTGATGGAAATTGGCAAAGCGAATCTCGATGTATTCGCCGAGACGCTCCTCAGTCTCGCGCAGACCGACCGCGATATCCTGGCGGTGACGAGTGACTCGCGCGGGTCGGGCAAGCTGACCAAATTCGGCGAAACGCTGCCGGATCAGATTGTGGAAGTGGGCATTGCCGAGCAGAATCTCGTCGGCATCGCCGCCGGGCTGGCGTCGGCGGGCAAGAAGGTCTTCGCGGTCTCGCCCGCCTGCTTCCTGACGGCGCGTTCGCTGGAACAGATCAAGAATGATGTGGCGTACTCGGATCAGCGCGTCAAAGTGATTGGCATCAGCGCGGGCGTGAGCTACGGCGCGCTCGGCTCGACGCACCATTCACTGCACGATTACGCGGTGCTGCGCGCGATCAATAACATCGACATCGTCGCGCCTGCCGACAACTTCGAGACGTGGGAAGTCATCCGCGCCGCGGTCAATCATCCGCGCCCACTGTATATTCGCTTTGGCAAACGCAACATGCCGCATGTCCATGCGCCCGGTACGCGCTTCGAAATCGGCAAGGCGATCACACTGAAGACAGGAACTGATGTGACCTTTATCGCCATCGGCGAACCCGTGCCGCAGGCGGTGCTGGCCGCTGAGAAATTGGCGGCGGAGGGCATTTCGGCGGGCGTGATCAGCCTGCACACGCTCAAGCCGTTTGACACCGATGCGCTGCTACACGCGGCGTCGACTTCGCGGGCGATCATCACTGTCGAAGAGCACAGCGTGTACGGTGGTCTCGGCGAACGCTGCGCGTCGATCCTCATGGAAAAGCGCATGCTGATCCCCTTCAAGATCGTCGGCTTCCCCGATGAATACACCGTTACCGGAAGTCAGATGGAGATTTTCGCGCATTATGGCATCTCGCCGGATGGCTTAGCCGCCACGGCGCGCACCCTGCTGCACGCGGAGTTGACCTGATGAGTCTCATCCTCGCCCTGGATCAAAGCACATCGGCGACCAAGGCTCTGCTGTTTGATACGCAGGGGACGCTGCTGGATCGCGCGTCGGTGGAGCATACACAGCATTATCCGAAACCGGGCTGGGTGGAGCACGACGCCGAAGAAATCTACGCGAACACCGTCGAAGCCGTGCGAACGCTGCTGGCGCGGCATCCCGACGCGCAGCCGCTCTACCTGAGTATCACCAATCAGCGCGAGACGTTCGTCGTATTTGAGCGCGACACGGGCCAGCCGCTGTATCACGCGATTGTGTGGCAGTGCCGCCGCGGCGAACCAATCTGCGAACGTTTGTCGATCCACAATCCCGCTGTGCGCAACATCACCGGTTTGCGCATCGACACCTATTTCCCCGCCTCCAAAATGACGTGGCTGCTGGAGAACGAACCGGAGATCAAGCGTAAGGTCGAAAACGGCGAAGCACTGCTCGGTACGATTGACACGTACCTGATTTATCGTCTGACGGGCGGCGCGGTCTTCGCCACTGATCAGACGAATGCCAGCCGCACGCTGCTGTTCGACATTAACACACTGGCGTGGAATGAGCAGATGTGCGGGCTGTTCGGCGTGCCGCGCGGCGCCCTGGCCGAAGTCCGTGACAGCAACGCGACGTTTGGTGAAACGACGGTCGAAGGCGTGCTGCCTGCCGCCATCCCGATTTGTGGCGTGATGGGCGACTCACAGGCGGCGTTGTTCGCGGAACACTGCTTCCAGCCCGGCATGGCGAAAGTCACCTTTGGCACAGGTTCGTCGGTGCTGCTCAATATCGGCGACCGACCGCGCACAGGCGGTACGGCGGGCGTCACGGCGATTGCGTGGCGTGTAAAGGGGCAGACGACCTACGCGTTCGAAGGATTGATCAACCTGACAGGTGGGACGATTTCGTGGCTGCGTGACCAACTCCAGTTGATCAACGATCCGCGCGAAACCGAAGCGTTAGCCGAATCGGTGCCGGATAACGGCGGCGTGTATCTGATTCCGGCGTTCGTCGGGCTGAGCGCGCCGTATTGGAAACCAAATGCCAAAGCGGCGATCGTCGGGTTGACCCCGGCGGCGACGCGCGCGCATGTCGTCCGTGCCGCGCTCGAATCGATTGCCTATCAGGTCAAAGATGTGCTGGATCTCATGGGGCTGGAAGCGGGGATCACCATGCAGCAGGTGCACGGCGACGGCGGCATGGTGAACAACCACTTCCTTATGCAGTTCGTCGCGGATGTGACGCGCTTGCAGATGCGCGCGGCGGCGCTGCCAGAACTCTCGCCGTTGGGGGCGGCGCTGGCCGGGATGCTTGGCATGGGGCTGGCGAATTCGCTGGCTGATCTCGACGCGCTCCCGCACGATTTCAATGATTATGTGCCCGCGCCAGAGGCGGAGAAGTTCGCCGCCTATTATGCGGGCTGGCAGGCAGCAGTGCTTCAGGTTCTTGTGTAGAGACATAGAAAGAAGGCGACTTCGATGAGCAAAAAGATGACTTTAGGCGTGATCGTCGGCAACCGCGACTTTTTCCCCGACGTGCTGATCAGCGAGGGACGGCGCGACATCCTAGAGGTGTTGGCGGAATTCAACATCGACGCGGTGATTCTCGACGAAGACGCGACCAAACTCGGCGCGGTCGAAACGTGGGAGCACGCCAAGAAGTGCGGCGAACTCTTCCGGCAGAACGCCGACCGCATCGATGGCATCCTCGTCACGCTGCCGAACTTCGGTGACGAGCGCGGCGTCGCCGATGCGATCAAGCTGTCGCGCCTCGACGTACCGATCCTCGTGCAGGCCTACCCGGACAGCCTCGACCAGTTCAACGTCGAACGCCGCCGGGATGCCTTCTGCGGCAAGATTTCGGTGTGCAACAACCTGTACCAGTACGGTTACAACTTCACCGTCACCGAGCAGCACACCGTGCACCCCAAGAGCGACTCGTTCAAGCGCGATCTGCGTAAGTTCCTCGGCGTGTGCCGCGTGGTCAAGGGTATTCGCAATGCGCGCTTCGGCGCCATCGGCGCGCGCCCGAACGCCTTCAACACGACCCGCTACAGCGAAAAGCTGCTGCAAGCCTTCGGCATGACCGTGAGCACGCTCGACCTTTCGGAACTCTTTGGTCGCGCCAACAAGCTGGCGGATGGCGATGGCCGCGTGACCGAGCGGCTGGAACGCATCGGTTCGTATGTGCGCACGGGCAAAGTCCCCGCGCCCGCCATCGTCAAGCAGGCCAAGCTTGGCGTGGTGATCGACGACTGGATGAGCGTCAACGACCTCGACGCGACGGCGATCCAGTGCTGGACATCGCTCCAGCAGAACTATGGCGTCAACGTCTGCACGCTGATGAGCATGATGAGTCAGTCGCTGATGCCGAGCGCATGCGAAGTTGATATCACGGGCGTGGCGTCGATGTACGCGCTGCAGCTCGCCTCGGATACGCCGAGCGCGCTGGTCGACTGGAACAATAACTACGGCGACGACCCGGATAAGTGCGTGCTGTTCCACTGCGGCAACTGGGCGGAAGTCTTCCTCGGCGACACGATGGAAATGGGCAACGCGCCGATCCTCGGCACGTCGGTGGGCGTCGAAAACACCTACGGCACGGTCAACGGGCGCACGCCTGCCGGCCCGTTCAGCTATGCGCGCATCACCACCGATGATCGTCACGGTGTTATCAAGACGTATGTGGGCGATGGCGACTTCGTCAACGACCCGCTGGAAACGTTTGGCAGCCGCGCGGTCGTGGTTGTGCCCGGCCTGCAAAAGCTGATGCGTCATGTGTGTAAGAACGGCTTTGAGCATCACGCGGCGATGAACGCGTCGTACTCGGCGGAAACGCTCAACGAGGCCTTCACGACGTACTTCGGCTGGGAAACGTACTATCACATCGGGTAACGTGCCGCTGTTCGCCCTCGTCCCTGCCCAAGGTTGGAGTAGGGACGAGCGCCCCACCTGCTTCGGGCCGCACCCAATCTCAAAAAATGAGCTTTGAGCTATAGTTAAATCACTCGCAATCAAGATCATGTAATTGCCTAAACGAACCTTATGACCAACCGCCAGGAACTCCGTCTCGTTGCTAAAGTTGCCCGCCTCTACTATGAGCAGGATTTAGGGCAGGCTGAGATTGCTCACCGCCTCGATCTCTCGCAGGCGACCGTGTCACGTTTGCTCAAGCGGGCGCTCGAACAGCGCATTGTGCAAATTTCGGTGAGTCTGCCCGCGGGCTTCAATGCCGAACTCGAAGACGCGCTGCAAACCGCTTACGATCTCAAAGAAGTGATTGTGGTCGATGCGGCGGACGACGATGACGAACAGCTCCAACGAGCGTTGGGCACGGCGGCAGCTTTCTACGTGCAGAACACGATCAAGGCGCATGAGGTGATCGGGCTGTCGTCGTGGAGCGCCACGCTGCTGGCGATGGTTGACGCGATGCGCCCATTCCCCCGCACGCAGGACGTGCAAATCGTGCAGATTCTCGGCGGCATCGGCAACCCGAATGCGCGCGTTCACGCAAATCGCCTGACCGAACGCTTCACGCAGTTGGTACACGGCAAGTCGATGTTTTTGCCCGCGCCGGGTGTTGTCGGTTCAGTGGAAATGGCGCAGGTTATCTCGGAAGATACGTTTGTGCGCGAGGCGCTGACGCTCTTTGAGCATGTGACGCTGGCGCTCGTCGGCATTGGCACGGTTGAACCATCCAAACTGCTGGCGAGCAGCGGCAACCGCTTCTCCGCTGAAGAACTAAATCATCTGCGCGAACTCGGCGCGGTTGGCGATATCTGCATGCGTTTCTTCGATATCAACGGCGTTCCGGTCGTTAACCCGCTCAACAGCCGCGTGATCGGCATGACGCTGGAACAGCTCCGGCATGTGAAACGGTCGGTGGGCATTGCGGGGGGGCTGCGCAAGTACAGCGCGATTCGCGGCGCGCTGCTCGGCAAGTGGGTTAATGTGCTCATCACCGACCGCACGGTCGCCGAAAAGCTGATCGCCGAAAAACATACCGCGCCCGGGTGAGCGCCATGTCCCGACTTGCCCACATTGAGACGCCGACAGGCGTCTTTTTGTTTGCGGGGGAGGTAAATGCCTGATACAGCCCTACACGTTCTCTGCGAAGGAGAAATGTATTCGATGGGAAGCATGAGAAACCTACCCCTGTCAGGGGGTCGAGGGTGGACTCGGACTCTGACCTCTTTCAGCACATGCTCCCTACGTTGGAGGTTCTGAGAACGGGAGCCTCGCTGCATCGTTAGTTGCGCAATGGGACAGGAGTACTTATTCACGTTTTTTTCAGAATTTCATGATTGGCTAGAAAACTGTAATGTGCGAAGATTAACAATAATCCGCAGTAATTAATAAAATGCGTAATCTCGCATATATTGCGCGGTTTCAGGAGACAATGTTATGCAGCGTGCCGCCGTACCCGCTATCGCCCTGATGAACCGGCTCAAATATCTGCAGAAATTCCTGCTGATCAGCGTGCTGTTCGCCGTTCCGCTCGTGATTGTGATGAGCCAATACCTCGTCAACGTGGCCCACGACATCGAATTTAGCGCGAAAGAACAGCTCGGTCTCGACTACAACGGGCCATTGGTCGACTTACTGGCGGTCACGCAGCTGCATGACGCTCTGATGAGTGCCGCGCTGAACGGCTCGACGCTGTTTGAGGCGGATATTGCCACCGTTCGCGAGACCATCAGCGCGCGGATCGCCGCCGTCGACGAGGTCGATGCCGTGTTGGGTGCCGACCTGCAAGTCGCCGAGGATTGGGCGGCGATCAAAGCGACATGGGACGATCTTATACTTGCGCTGCCGACGCTCACCGCCGCCGAAAGCAAAACGCAGCATCTCTGGCTCAACAATCAACTGCTGGCGCTGATTACGCAGGTAGGCAACAACTCCAACCTCATCCTCGACCCGGACATCGACAGCTACTACCTGATGAACAGCGTCATCACAACGCTGCCCCGGACGGTGGAATATTTCAGCCAACTGCGGAGTGATGGCACCGCCGCGCTGGCCAAAGGCGCGCTCACACCCAGCGATATCACCCGCTTGACGATTCTCTCCGGGTTGGCGCAGTCAGCGCTGGACGAGAATATCCGCTCCTATGACTATGCATTTGCCGCGAATCCTGCCGTTGAGGGGCAGCTCGCCGAGCTTGCAGCGGCCAATGAGCAAAACCTTGAAGCGTTTCTCAACGTGTTGAATACCACGCTGTTGACGCCGGATGCCGCCCGTCGCGATGGTGAAATCCTCACTTCGTTTGTCGCCATTTCCACTCAGGCACTCGACAGCAGTTTCGGGCTGTACACCGCGGTTGCGAACTCACTGGATCAACTGCTGGAGAAGCGCATCGACGGCATTGAGCAGGGGCGTACCTTTGTCGTGGTCGTCACGCTGATCACGCTGGTAGCGACCGCTTATGTCTTCGCTGGGTTCTACCTGTCGGTGAAGCAGACGATTGCCGCCCTGGATCAGGCCTCGGAACGGATCGTCAAGAACCAGATCCCCGGGGATCTCGTGCTGCAAAGCCAAGACGAACTGGCACAGGCCGCGGTCGCCTTCAACAACGTCGCCAAAGGTTTGGATCTGGCGCGGCGCGAAGCGGTCGAAGCGACGCGCATGAAAGACCTGTTCCTTGCCACGATGAGCCATGAACTGCGTACGCCGCTCAACGCTATGATCGGCTTCCTGCATCTGATGCTCTACAGCGGGCAGTTGGACGACGATAACACGCACATGGCGGAACGGTCGCTGGCGAACACAAATCGTCTGCTCACGCTGATTAATAACATCCTCGACCTCTCACGCATCGCGACGGGTGGTCTGGAAATCGTACCGACGCCGCTGGCGCTGCGGCACATCTCCGCCGGGCTGTTCAACGACCTCAAACCGCTGGCGCAGGAAAAAGCCCTGCGGCTCGAACTCTCGGTTGATCCGACGATCCCGGACAGCATTAACCACGATGAAACGCGCCTCTCGCAGATCGTGATCAATCTGGTCAGCAACGCGATCAAATTCACTGACAAGGGGACGATTGACCTCATGTTCAAGCGGCATGATGAGCGCCTGATCATTCAGGTGAAAGATACGGGCGTCGGCATTCCGCATTCCAAACAACAACTGATCTTCGATGACTTCTTCCAGGTCGATTCGACCTCTACGCGCAAGCAGCAGGGGGCGGGGCTGGGGTTGGCTATCGTCAAGCGGTTGGTGCTGCTGATGAACGGCACGATCAACCTCGTCAGCGAGGTGGGGCAGGGCAGCACTTTCACCGTCGAACTTCCGCTCAATCTGCCGCACTACGAGCCGACGGATCGCCGGAAGCGCGCCGAATTCGTGTTTGCGGACAGCCTCAACGCGCAGCCCGCGCTGGATGCGAGCGCCAGCAAATGATGAAGATTCCGCGCGCCTTTGTTGGCTGGGAGGTGCTCGTCGTGGATGACGAGCAGGACAACTTGGAGGTAGCGTCGCGCCTGTTGAAAATTGCGGGCGCGACGGTCACGATGACCAGCAACGGCGTCGAGGCGCTGCAGAAAGTGCAGGTGCGGTCGGCTCCGTTCAAGTTTGTGCTTAGCGATCTGTCGATGCCGGATATGGACGGGTGGGAACTCCTGTATCTGCTGCAGCAGGAAAAGGTGATGCAGAATATCCCGGTGATCGCGCTGACCGCCCATGCGATGGCGGGCGACCGCGAACGCTGCATCGCGGCGGGCTTTCTCGACCATATCTCCAAGCCGCTGGACCCGATGAGCTTCATCCAGCAGATCATCAAGCTGCTCACGCCGCTGCCGGACTACGCGCCGCTGCTCGAAACTATCTAGCCCTACTTAGGAGTTTTTGCCATGCCCTACAATCCCATACTCGTCGTCGAAGATGATCCGGACGGGCAAGAAGTCGTTGCTCGGATGCTCAGTCAGGTCAAAATCCAGTGCGAGATCGCCGGAACGGCCGAAGAGGCGTGGACGATGCTGCAAGCCCGTGCATACACTGGCGCCATCATCGACCTCTCGCTGCCGGGGCAGGATGGCTTTCAACTGCTCAAGACGATTCGCGGCGATGCGCGCTTGAACGGTCTGCGCTGCATTGCGATCACTGCATACCACACGCCCGAACTCAAGCACGACGCGCTCCAGTACGGCTTTGACGGCTACTTTGCCAAGCCACTCAACCGGACGCTGTTCCTCGGTTCTATCGAAGACATCATGTTCAAGTAGCTAAAACACAAGAGCGACTCCCCTGGAGTCGCTCTTGGTATACTGCTTGAGGCTGACACACGGTCAGCACCGGCGTCCAATCCCTCAGCCACCGCCCGGAGCGGGCGCGGGCGCGCTGCTCACGGACACATGCCCCTTAATCGCAATGCGAGATAACTTGCGCTGTGGGTATTTGCTGCCGCAGTTCGGGCATTCGACAGCATCGGCTTGGCTCATCGGCACGCGTTTTTCAAACGTCCGCCCGCAGCCCGGGCAGTCATACTCATAGATTGGCATCAGACAAGTCCATGAACGCGCAGATCAATACTGCGCTGACTTTACCGGATGCGCGGCGGTTGGCACCAGCGCCGATCGCTAATGTGCTGCCATAAGTCGAACTTATGGGTTTGGCGGCGCCTGCGTTTTCTTTCGCCTCAGGAAACTTCGTGCCGCGTTAAAATACGGTACAATGGGCTAGTTTTCCTGACCAGAGGAAGTCTGCATGCGGGTTATCACGATTGTCGGCGCGCGCCCCCAGTTCATCAAAGCGTCGCCTGTGAGTCGGGCGCTGCGTCAGCAGCACACTGAAATCCTTGTCCACACGGGGCAGCATTATGACCCCGACATGTCTGACGTGTTCTTCGACGAATTGGCCATCCCGCGCCCCGATGTCAATCTCGGCGTAGGCGCCTTGAGCAACCTTGAGCAGATCGCGCACATGATCCTCGCGCTGCAGCCGATTGCGCTGCAGGAAAAGCCCGATTACCTGCTGATTTATGGTGACACTAATTCCACGCTGGCGGGCGCGCTGGTTGGGCGGGCGCTCGGCATTCCCGTAGCACATGTCGAAGCCGGGCTGCGCAGTTACAACCGCGCCATGCCCGAAGAAAACAACCGTGTGCTGACCGATCACATCAGCAGCTGGCTCTTCTGCCCGACCGATGTAGCGCAGACGAACCTCGTCCGCGAAGGCATTACGGCGGGTGTGTGCGTCGTCGGCGACGTGATGATCGACGCGTTGCTGCAGAACCGCGCGCGCGCCAGCGACCGGGTGCTGCGGGAAACAGGCGTTACAGCCGGTGAGTACTTTCTCGCAACCGTGCACCGCCCTGCCAACACTGACGCGGCGGAACCGCTCGCCAGCATTTTTGCGGCGTTCGCCGCGCTGGATCGTCCGGTCGTGCTGCCCGCGCATCCGCGCTTACGCAAGGCGCTGGAGCGGTTTGCGATTGTGCTTCCGGCGAACGTCAAAATCATTCCTCCGGTCGGCTATCTTGACATGCTGAGCCTGAGCCAGGCGGCGTGTGTCATCCTGACCGACAGCGGCGGATTGCAAAAAGAAGCTTACGCGCTCGGCGTCCCCTGCGTGACCATGCGCACCGAAACTGAATGGGTCGAAACGGTGGTCGCGGGCTGGAATCGCATTGTCGGCGCGGATACCGAGGCGATCAGCGCCGGTGTGGCCGCGGCGCTGGCGGTTCGGCCGGAAGCACACCCAGACTTCTATGGGGACGGTCACGCCAGCGAACGGATCATCGCGGCACTGACAGGATCATGATGGCGCGCAAACACCTGTGCATCATTTCGTTGTCGCTGCCGATTGAGGTCGACATCCGGCTGATCAAGCAGATCGAATATCTTGCGCCGCACTATCACCTGACGGTGATCGGTTACGGGAACCCGGAACGCGTGTGGGATCACATCAGCTCGTGGAAGCCCATCGACCGGGCTGAAAGCCCGCGGCAAAAGCTGTGGGAACGCGTGCTGGTGTTCGCTGGGCGCGTGCTGCCTAAGTTCTACGACGTGTGGTACTGGCAGCGCCCCCGCTACCAGCAGGCGCTGAATTGTGCACGCATGGCGCGCGCCGACGCCTTTCTCGCCGATGATTGGGCGGCGATTCCGCTGGCGGTGACCGCCGCCGGGCAGCGCCCCGTCGTCTTTGATGCCGACGAATACTGGCCGGGCGAAGTTGAGAGCAGCCGCGCGTGGAAACTGTTTTTCTCCCCGCTGATTTGCCATTTTCTGACGAAATACGCGGGCAAAGTGCAGGCCTCGGCGACCGTTTCGCAGCCGATGGCCGACCGCTACCATAAGGAATTCGGCCTTAACCCGATTCTGGTCTACAACGCGCCGAAATTCGTCGATGTGCCGCGCCGTGATATCGACCCGGAGCACATCACGCTGGTGCATCAAGGCAGCCCCGTGCCCAACCGCCGCCTCGAAACGCTGATCGAAGCAATGGCATTGACCGGTGCACGTTACACCCTGCACCTGATGCTGGTCACGTCGGATTCAGACCCGTACTATCGCAGTCTGGTTCATCTGGCAGAGACGGTCGCGCCGGGGCGTGTGTTCTTTCATCCACCTGTCTACCCGACCGAAATTGTGCGCACGATTGCTCACTACGATCTCGGCATCAGCGTGATCCCTCCAGTCACAGCGACCTATTGGCTAACGTTACCGAACAAGATTTTTGAGTCGATTGTCGCGGGGCAGCCCGTGATTGTTGGGCCTTCGCCCGCAATGGCGGATCTGATTCGCCAACATGATGTGGGGTGGGTCACCGCCGATTTCACCGCCGCCGCGCTTGCTCAGACGCTCAATGCGCTGACCACCGACGATATCCGCGCCGCGCGGGAACGTGCTCGCCATGCGGCTCAGATCCTCAATGCAGAAGTGGAGATGGCAAAACTGGTGAACCTGCTGTCCAATTTGTTGGCCAACGTCGATGTCGCGTAAACGCATCTGCATCATCTCATACTCCCCGATCAAGAGTGATGGGCGCGTGCTGCGTCAGATTGAATACCTCGCGCCGGACTATGACCTCACCGTGGTCGGGTTTGGCGCGCAGCCAGATATTCCCGGTGTCGATTGGCGGCTCTTTCCCGATCGCGACCCGCTGCTGGCTAAGATCATTCGCAACGGATTGCAGACCATCGGACGAGTCGTCCCGGCGGCCTATGATCTGCTGGAAGTGGCGCGCGCGCGCTATTGGATCACACGGCGAGCGGTCGACGTTCGTCTCGACGCCGTACTCGCCGATGACTTGACCGCGCTGCCCATTGCTGCACACCTCGCGCGCAAGTTCGGTGCGAAACTGGTCTTTGACGCGCACGAGTATTCGCCTTTAGAACAGGAAACGCCGAAGTTCAAGCGTTTGGAGACGCCCAACCGCACTTACTTGATTCGCAAGTACGCCCCCCAAGCTGCGGCGACCATCACGGTGTGTGCGCCGATTGCCGAACGCTACGCGCGCGAATTCGGCTTTCGTCCGATTGTCGTAATGAGCGCGCCTAAGCTGCGTGCGGTCGCTGACCACCCGATCAATCCCGAACGCATCCGGCTCATTCACCACGGGAAATACAGCCCGGATCGCCAACCAGAAGTCATGATTCATGCGCTGGCGCAGGCGGACAAACGTTTTGAGCTGTACTTCATGCTCGTGGCGACCGAGGCGGAAGTCGAGCTATTACGCCGCCTGGCTGATCAGGTTGCGCCGGGCCGGGTGTTCTTTGTGCCGCCCGTACCGCCCGCGCAGGTCGTGAGCGAAATCGCCAAATATGACGCGGGCTTCTACGTGCTCGCGCCGACCAACTACAACAATCAGATCGCGCTGCCCAACAAGTTCTTCGACTTCATCGTCGCGGGTTTAGCCGTAGTCATCGGCAGTTCCCCGGCAATGGCACAGCTCGTCCGTGAGTATGAATTTGGCGTGGTCGCCTCGTCGTTCGCTGCGGAGGCGGCCGCCGCGGCGCTTAACTCGCTGACCGTCGACCAGATCATCGGCATGCGGGCGCAGGCGCGCCTCGCCGCGCAAGAGATCAATGCTGATACGGAGATGGCCAAGCTGATCACCCTGTTCAAGCAATTACTCGGAGACTAGACCTCTATGTGCGGAATTGCGGGAATTTATCGTCTGGATGGCAGCCCGGTTGACCCTAACTGTCTGCTTGAGGCGTCAACCCTGATGCGCCACCGCGGGCCGGATGGCGACGGTTTTCTGCTGCTCAACACGGCGACGGGCGACCACAGCCTGCGCAATGGTCACGACACCGCGCCCATCATCCAGCATCCGCTGGTGACCGAACCCGCGCCGTTCACGCCGGATCTCGCGCTGGTGCACCGCCGCCTTGCCATCATCGACCTGTCGCCCGGCGGTCATGAACCGCTCACTGTCGCGGGCGAACAGCTCTGGCTGACGTTCAACGGCGAAATCTACAACTATCTGGAACTGCGCGACGAGCTCAAGGCGCAGGGAGTCGTTTTCCAGAGTGAGAGCGACGCCGAAGTGCTGCTGCAAGCCTACGATATGTGGGGCGTAAACTGCCTCGAACGCTTCGTCGGCATGTTCGCTTTCGCTATCTGGGATCAAAAGCGTGGGCGGCTGTTCTGCGCGCGCGACCGCTTCGGCATCAAGCCGTTTTACTATGTCAGCAACCCCAAGCTGTTCGCCTTTGCCAGCGAGATGAAGGTGCTTCGGCCGCTCGACCCCGCTGCCTATGCGCCCGACATGAACCAGTTGTTCTGGTTCCTGCACTACGGCGGCGTCTTCAACCCGCCATACACCTTCTTTGAAGGCATCCGCGAACTGCCGGGCGGGCATTATCTGCTGGTCGAAAATGGCATAGCACGCGAGCCGGTCAAGTGGTGGGATATTGACCTCGAACGGGCGCGCGCGACCTACAACTACAACGATCCTGAAGGCGAATTTCTGCGCCTGATGCGCGAATCGGTCAAGCTGCGGCTGCGCAGCGATGTGCCCGTCGGCACCTGCTTGAGCGGTGGGCTGGACTCCAGCACGATTGTTGCGCTGGCGACCGAACAGCTCAACGGCGGGCGCATGAACAGCTTTTCGTCGGTGTA
Source organism: Anaerolineae bacterium (assembly GCA_041916315.1). GTDB lineage: Bacteria > Chloroflexota > Anaerolineae > Aggregatilineales > Phototrophicaceae > Flexifilum. The sequence goes on along the minus strand of JAYRZU010000106.1, from coordinate 18,280 downwards.
TCCTGTGCGCGGCTTCGATGAGGGGCGCTACGTGGAGATCGTCGCGAACCAGTTCAAAACGATTGGGCACAAGACGACGCCGTCCTCGGAGAACTGGCTGTCGCTGATGAACCGCATCACATGGCATCAGGACATCCCCACGGTCGCGACGGGCGTCTACACGCAGAATTTCGTCATGCAGTTGGCGCACGGTAACGTCACCGTGCTGCTTGACGGGCAGGGCGCGGATGAATTGTTCGCGGGTTATCTGAGCGCAGTCATGTTCCATTTGGGTGCGCTGCGGCGCCGCGATCCGCGGCGGTGGGTCGGCGAGCAGGCGGCGTTCATGGCCGAAGCATATCCGCGCTTCTTCTCGCATTTCAACGCGCGCGAAATGGCGTATCGCCTGTACCAGTATGCGACGATTGGCCGCCAGCCCGCGCATGTACTCAAAACCGAATATCAAGGCGCAGCCAACGAACGCGCGCAGCAGAAGATGCAGCGCACGCTCAAGGGTGCGGACGACCTGAACCAGCACCTGTATCAGCAGGCGGTGCGCGACAGTATCCCCGCGCTGCTGCACTATGAAGATCGCAACAGCATGGCCTACAGCATCGAGGCGCGTGTGCCCTTCCTCGACCATCGCTTGGCGGAATTCGCGCTCGGCGTCCCCGGCGACCTCAAGGTCAAAGGCCCGGTCACCAAGTGGTTTATGCGGCGGGCGCTGCGCGGCGTGCTGCCCGATGCGGTCGTGGAGCGGCGCGACAAGCTCGGCTACCCGACGCCGTTCGGTCAATGGCTGCGCAATGATAAGAAGATGCAGAACGAGGTTAAGCAGTACCTATTCGACAAGGTGCTGCTGCGCCCGTGGTACGATCGTCTGCGCATCGAACGCATGTGGGATCTGCATGTGCGCGAACTGCGCAATTACAATCAGGTAATCTATTCGATGGTCACCGCCGAGCAGTGGCTAAGCCATGTTGAGGCGCAGACCAGCGGAGCCGCGTCCTAATGCACATTTTGCTGCTGCCCTCGTTTTACATCAGCCCGGAACGGCCGGCGACGGGTTCGTTTTTTCGCGATCAGGGGGTGGCGCTGCAGCGCGCCGGGCATCAGGTCGGGGTGCTGGTCACGCCGCGCATTGATGTGACGCTGGCGTACATCAAACGAGTCGGGTGGCGGGCGGCTCAAGCCGTTTCCCGGGAAGACTATTTCCCGGAGTTTCCCGTCTACCGGATGCACTGGGGGTGGTTTCCCCGACCGCTGCCGTTCATGGTCACGCGCCTGCTTAAGCCGAGCGGCTTCGCAGCCTATGAGCATTACTGCCGTCAGCACGGGACACCCGATGTGATCCATGCTCATAACATCTTTTACGGCGGGTATCTGGCGGCGCAGATCAAGCGAAAGTATGGCGTTCCGGTTGTCCTAACCGAACATTCGACCAGCTACATGGAGGGACTGATCATCTTCCCCGGTCAGCCCCAAATCATTCGCGATACGCTGCGCACGGTCGACGCGCGGCTAGCGGTGAGTCAGGCGCTGGCTGACGCCATGAATCAATATGATCCGGAAGTGAACATCGATGTGATTGGCAATGTGGTCGATACTGACTACTTCACGCCTGATCCGGCGGCTCGTGCGTCGCGCTTCACCTTTAGCGCGATTGGCACACTGGAAAAGCGCAAACGGCACGGTTTGCTGCTGCAGGCGTTCAGCCAACAGTTCAAAGGGGATCAGAATGTTGTGCTGCGCATCGGGGGGAATGGGCCGCTCGCCGAACAACTTCGGCAGGAGGCGGTCGAATTGGGAATTGACGGGCAAGTCACCTTTCTGGGGCACTTAAGCCGCGAACAGGTGCGCGCTGAAATGCGTCAGTGCCATGTTCATCTGTCGACCAGTGTGATCGAGTCGTTTGGCGTTACGCTGACCGAAGCAATGGCCTGTGGCACGCCGCTCATCGCGACGCGTAGCGGCGGCCCGGAGAGTTTCGTGACGCCGGAAAGCGGACTGCTCGTCCCGCCAGAAGATGTCCCCGCTCTGGGCGTGGCCATGCGTTCGTTGATGGAACACTACGCGGAGTATGACCCGGCGCGGATTCGGCAGTTGTGCGTTGAACGTTACAGTGAAGCGGCGCTCGTCCGCCAGCTCGAAGCGACCTATACGCGCCTCCCGCGACCGCAAACCACCCCACTCAACGCGAACGAACAACTCACCTGATGGAGTGGCGCACCTGATTACGCCACTCCGTCCTGCAGACTACAGCGCTTCGACGGCTGCGACGATGGTTTCGAGATCCGCCGAGCTCAGCTTGGGATGCACGGGCAGGCTGATCACCTGCTGGGTGACCAGTTCGGTCACGGGCAGCGACTGGTTGTAGCCGAGTTCCGTGTAGACCTTTTGACGGTAGACCGGAACGGGATAGAAGATGCCCGTGCCGACGCCCGCTTCAGTCAGCTTCTTGACAGCGGCATCGCGGTCGCCCTCGGTCACGCGGATGGTGTACTGATGCCACACATGGCCGTAGCCTTGCGGCGTTTGCGGCGTGACTACCCGCTTGAGGTGCTGGTTGAAGAATTCGGCATTCTGGCGGCGGCGTTCGTTGAACATTGGCAGCTTGCGAATCTGCGCGAGGCCGAGCGCCGCGTGCATGTCGGTCATGCGGAAGTTGAAGCCGAGCATGTCGTGGTAGTAGCGCACTTTCATGCCGTGTGCGCGCAGCAGCTTGACCCGTTCCGCGATGGCCGGATCGTTGGTCGTGACCATGCCACCTTCCGCGGTGGTCATGTTCTTGGTCGCGTAGAGCGAGAAGGCGCCTGTGCCAAAACTACCCGCCGGACGTCCTTGATTGGTCGCGCCGTGCGCCTGTGCCGCGTCTTCGATCACGGCGAGGTTGTGGCGCTGCGCGATGTCCATAATCGCGTCCATGTCGGCCATCAACCCATACAAGTGGACGGGCATGATCGCTTTGGTGCGCGGCGTGATAGCCGCTTCAATGAGCGCGGGATCGATGTTGAACGTGTCTGCTTTGATGTCGACGAACACTGGGCGCGCGCCCGTGTAGAGTACGCTGTTGGCACTGGCGATAAATGTGAACGGGCTGGTGATCACTTCGTCGCCGGGGCCGATGCCGTTCGCCAACAGCGCGAGATGCAGCGCCGCCGTCCCGTTCGCCACGGCTACGGCAAACTGCGTGCCGGAAAGCTTCGCAAATTCCTGCTCTAGCGCGGCGACTTTTGGCCCCTGTGCGATAATGCCGCTTTCGAGGACTTCTTTGACGAGTGCCAGTTCTTCTTCACCGAACTGAGGACTGGAAATGGGGATCATAGGGCGTATATTCCTACCACAATCAGCAACAATGCTTTTACTATAACCCGCGAAGTCAAGAAAAATGCATTGAAGCCGAATAAGCGAGACCTGCGAATGGGGATGAGGTCCAACCTCATCCCGAGAAAAGTTCACGCTGCGCGGCCCGGGCTAGATGTTACCCACGCCCGCGTAGGTGAAACCGGCGTGTTCTGCTGCCGCGCGGTCGATGATGTTGCGCCCATCGACAAGGACGCGAACGCTCATCTGTTGTGCTGTGGTGGCGAGGTCCAGACTTTTGTAGACGGTGTGCGCCACCATGAAGACCACAGCGTGCGCGCCCGCGGTCACATCCGCCACCGAGCGCTTGTATTCGGGCACATACGGATCTTGTACGGCGGCGATGGCGCCGCGCCGTTCCAGTTCTGCCACCATGTAACCTGTCGGGCTGTCACGATCGTCGTCTGTGTCTTCGCGAAAGGCGTAACCGAGCACGGCGATCTTCGCACCCTTCAGCGCAATGCCATGCCGCGCGAGTGCGCCTTCGACCAAGTCGACCATGTGCAGCGGCATGCGGTTGTTGACCTGCCGCGCGCTTGGAATCAACTGCGGTTGCACCTGATCACGCGTATTCGCGATCAGCAGCCACGGGTCTTTGGGGATGCAGTGCCCGCCGACACCCGCGCCGGGCAGGAGCATATTGCGCCCTGGCGATTTGTTAAGCAGCTTGCGCACTTCGTACACATTTGCGCCGAGCGCCTCGCAAATCAGCGCGACTTCGTTGGCAAAGGCGATCTGCACGTCACGGTAGGCGTTTTCCGCCGTCTTGACGATCTCCGCGGTGAGGAGATCGGCGGGGTCAAGCTCGCCAGTCACGTAGTTCTGGTACAGCGCGATCATCGCCTGCGCGACTTCGGGCGTCTGCCCGCCGACCGTGCGGCTCATATGCGTCAGGTTATGCAGCAGTAATCCCGGAGTGACGCGTTCCGGGCAGTGACCGAGATAGAAATCGCGGCCTGCCTGCTTGCCGCTCGACACTTCCAGACCGGGTATGACCACGCGCTGCATGGTTCCCGGCGCAATCGTCGATTCGATGATGACGAGCGCACCCGCGGCAAGTACGCCTCCTAACTGCGCCAGCACCACGCGCAGCGCGCGATACGAGGGCAGATGCGTGCCTTCATCGACGGGGGTGTCCACGCAGATGATGATCACTTGGACGGCACGCAGGGCGGCGTAGTCGGTGGTGGCGTGCAAGCGGCCTGCGCCGACTACGGATGCGATTAAATCGGCGATGCCAGGCTCTTCGCCGCCGATGGGCGTTTCGCCCCGGTTGATGGTGGCAATGCGTTCGGCATCAATATCGATGCCGGTCACCTGAAATCCACTGTTGGCCAGCATACAGGCGACAGGCAGCCCGACGTAACCGAGACCGATCACGCCGATTGCAGCCGTCTTCGCGCTGATATTGGCGGTTAACTGCTCGATCATTTAGTTCCCGATTTCTACAACTTGGTGAGTTTGACCGGAGAGCACCAGCGCATGCGCTATCCGCAGCGCCGCGAGGCTGTGTGCTCCGGTGACCCGCGGCGCGCGACCTTCGCGCACTGCGCCGATAAAATCTTCAACTTCTAACCGCAGCGGTTCGCGCTTTTCGACGGGTTCGCGAATCACACGGCCTTCGCTCACGCCGCGCAGGAGCTGCAAGCTGCTGTAATTGTCCTGCTGCGCCAGACCGTTTTCATAATATGTGAGGTCCTGCGTGATGTAATCCACTTCATACATGCCGCGCGCGCCGAGGGCGACGAGACGGCGGCTCTTGGTTGGCGTCAGCCAATTGACCTCCAGCATCGCGGTGATCCCGTTGCTGAAGCTCAGGATACCGCTCACCATGTCTTCCCGCGTGCTGTGGATATTCTGCTGCGTTTCCGCGAACACGCGGATCGGTTGGCTGCTGGCGAGGTGACACAGAATGTCGATATCGTGCGTCGCTAGATCCAGCACGACGCCGACGTCCCGGATGCGCGCAGGAAACGGGCCGATGCGCTGCGCTCGCAGTTGGAAAATACGCCCAAGTTTGTCGTCGCTGATGGCCTGCTTCAGCGCGGTGATGGCCGGATTGTGCCGTTCAATGTGCCCGACGGCCAGCACCACGCCGTGCGCGGCGGCCAGCTCGATCAGCGCTCGTCCATCGGCTTCGGTTTCAGCAATCGGCTTTTCGATCAGCACATGGATGCCGCGTTGGATGGCGGCGCTGGCCACTTCGAAATGCAACGCCGTGGGTACGGCGACTGTGACGACCTGCGGTTTAGCTTCATCAAACAATTGGCGGTAGTCACTGTAGCCAGTCACGTTGTGTCGCTGTGACAGGTTGGCGCGCTGCTTATCGTCAGCATCGGCGATTCCCACCAGTTCGACGTCCGGAATCTCCCGGTAGACGCGAACATGATGTTGTCCCATTGCGCCCACCCCGATCACACCTGCACGTAGTGGTTCGTTCAAGATGGCTCCTTACGAGGCTGTGTAGACGGTCGCAGGGCTGCGACCGTTTATGGACACGAACTATAGCGCGTTTCCGGCACAGCGGCGAACGTCTCTAGCAGCGCGCTGAGCGTGGGGCTGACGACCGGATAGCGGACTTCTGGCAGGAAAACGCGCGGAATCATCACGCGCATCAACTGGGTGTAGCCGATGTTTGCGCCAAATGGCCAGTCGGTTTCAAACGGCTCAAGGATGAGCGCCTCTCGCGCCGCGGCCAGTGCGCTCATCACCGCCGCTTCGTTGCCATCGTAACGGGCGAGACAGGCGTTCCCGTAGGCGCTCCACGCGGTATCGCCTTGACTCTGAATCACGGCTTGCGCAGACACCAACGCGAGTTCGGCGGCGGCGCGGTCGTCTGCCCGCAGCGCGAACAGCGCGTCAAAGACCGTGGCGCTCGTCGGGCTGGGAGTGATGGTGCGGTAGTAGGCCAAGCCCGCGTGCGCCGCCTCCAAATCGCCGCGGCGCAGGTCGCGGACGATGCTGCCCGCTGTCGGCACGGTCTGCGGGGTGGCCGCGAGTACCTCAACACGCAGCGGATCCGCGTTCCACTCGGGCAGCATTTGAAAATCCGGTTCGGTGATCAGCGCAAGTTGATAGCTGGCGCGTGCGCGTTCGAGATTGCCGAGCAGCGTTTGCATTTCCGCCAACTGATAAGTGATGTACTGCTCGTCCGGGCTGACCTGGTGCGCACGCTCAATCGCTGCGCCCGCGCGTTCGAGATCGCCCGAAGCCCGGTAGAGGGCGTAGAGATTCAGCCAGCCGAGCGCGTAATCCGGATCAAGCTGCGTATAGCGTTCAAAGGCAGCGATGGCCGCCTGTGTTTCGCCCGCCAAGCCGTAGAGAAAACCCTGCTCATAGACGTATAGCGCCATGCCAGCATCCGCCTCGACGACGCTCTGCAATTGGCGTGCGCCGTCCAGCGGCGTGAGCTCACCTTTCGCCGTTTGCGTGATGATGTCGACGTATTGCTGGTAGATGCTGACGCTCCACAACCCGGTCAGCGCCAGCACCAGCGCTCCCAAGGGAACGGCGAAGCGCATGACCTGCCGCCGTCCGCCAACCAGCGCGACTGGTTCGATAGGGGCGACAGCGATGACGAGGGCGACCAAGCCAATCAGCGCGATCACCGGGTTGAGGCTCGGCACATCAAACAGGTGATGCCCGGCAAACGCGATGATCCCGCCCGCGCCTGCAATCATGACTGGGTCGCGCCGGGCGGTGTGCAGCAGTGCCCGCGCGATGAGCACGACGCTGACCACCAGCGCCAGCAAGCCGAGCACGCCCAGTTCGGCCGCCACATGCAGCAGCAAATTGTGCGCGTGGGCGTGTGGCTCCCGTGGGGGATTGCCGTTGAAGCGCGCCAGATCCGTGCCAAACGTGAATAACCCGGAACCGGTGAGCGGTTGTTCGCGGAAGGTTTGCCACGCCGTCTCGTAGATCCACGTACGTGTGTCGAGTGAGCGCCCACCGGGGCTGAACAGTGTGCGCGCGCCGAGGATAACGCCGAGCACGCCCACCCCGAAGACCATAAGCAGCGCGGCGACGATGAGACTCCGCCGGAGAGTATTCTGGGTCAACCAGACCGCCCGCCAGCGTTTTGGAGCCAGCCAACCCGCGCGCCACAGGAGCAGCAGCGCATAGCTGCCGACGCCCGCCGCCGCACCCACCCACGCACCGCGCGAATAGGTTAAGCCGAGCAAGCCGCCAATCAGCAGCACATAGAGCGCCAGCAGACCGCGACCGATCCCCTTGCTGCTCCGCGTCGCTTCGAGCGCCAAGGGCAGGAGCACGGCGAGAAATGCGCCGAGTGTGTTGGCGTTGCCGAGTGTGCTGACCGGGCGCGGCAGCGAAAAATCCAGCGCGCCGTTAAGCATGAGCGGCAGCATCGAGGTGAACCATGTGCGGGTTTGCAGGTAACCGAAGGCAACGATGAGCACGCCGGAGAGCAGCAGCGCGTTCATGAGTACGCGCCGCGTGATGAGGCGATTCGCGAGCAGGTCATGCAGCAGCAGCCACAGTAAAATATATGCGCCGACGTACCACAAACCCATGACGATGCGCCGCGCCTGATCGGTGTTGGCGAGGAGCGTTGCGCCGAAAGCGACCGCCCATATGAGGAACGCGCCATCAAGTACAGTACCCGTGCTGCGCCAGCGCCGCCGCGCGAACAACCACGCGCCACCGATGACGATCACGCCGAGCAAACCGAGCAAACGCGTTTGGGGCTGCACGATACCGTTGAAAGTTGCGCCGAGCGTCAGATACAGGAGAAAACAGGCGTAAGTGATGGCGCGCGCAAGCATCGAAGCGAGACCTCTCATCGGCAGAAACGCAACTATCTTAACAGTGAAGTGGAGGGGAAGCCACGTAAGATTTTGGCGCCGCGGGTGTGATATGATTTGGCGCGTGGGCTGCGCAACTAAGGAATGAGTGTCAGGCGTGATCCGAAAATTCTTAGGTGATTTTGCGATCTACGGCATCGGCGACATCATCATCAAGGCGACGGGTTTCGTCACCTTGCCGATCTATTCGCGCTTACTGAGCGTCGAAGGCTACGGTACATGGAATCTGATCCTCGCGGGCGTCGGGATGGTCAGCGCAATTCTCGTGCTGGGTGGCGACTCCGCCTATATCCGCTTTTTCTTCGCCGCCAAAACAGAAGACGAGCGGCAAACTATCACATCAACATGGTTCTCCTTTCTGGCGCTGTGGAGCGTGGTGATAACGCTGGTGTGCGTCGCTTTCAGCCAACCGATTGCGGCCTGGGCGCTAGATCAGCCCGAGTCTGCGCTGCTGGTGGCCCTCGGCCTGCTGGCTGCGCCGGTTGGGCTCATCAACGCATTGTGCGCGCAAACGCTGCGCAACCAATTCCGCGCGCGGCCGTTTGTCTTCTGGAATGTGTTTTCGGCGCTGCTCAGTGTAGGTGGCAGTCTGATCGGCGCCGTAGTATTCAATCTCGGGGTGACTGGTGTGCTCGGCGGCGCGCTAATTGCCGGGCTGATCATGCTGCCGATTCGGTTATGGACAATTCGGTCCATGCTGGCGCTGCGGTTTTCGGTGCCGCTGCTCCGACAGTTACTGGCCTATGGCGTGCCGCTCATGCCCGGTTCGGTTGCCTACTGGGTCTTCGCCAGTTCGGATCGGCTTCTGCTCGGCCAGTTAACCGATCTGGCGCAGGTCGGTCTGTACGCGGTCGCGAATCAAATCGCCAACTTGATCGGCTTTTTGTATGGCGCGCTCGGGCAGGCGTGGGTGCCACGTTCGACCGCGCTCTATGAATCAGATCGCGAGAACGCCGCGCCCGTTTTCGGGCAGATGCTGACGTATTTCCTTGTGTTGTTCGGCGTGATGAGCGTCGGGATCACCGTGTCTGCGCCCGAGATCATCACCGTGCTTTCGACGCCTGAATTCATCCCGTCGGCGGTCGCCGTCGGGCCGTTGGCGCTCGGTTACGTCGCCTATGCCTCGACGCAGGTGACTTCTATGAGCATTATGCTCACCAAAAAGACCTATTACCTGACCATTCTCGCGTGGGCGTCCGCGATTCTCAACGTGGTACTCAATCTCATCCTTATCCCGCAAATCGGCATGGTCGCGGCGGCTTGGAGTACGACGCTGTCGTATGTGTTCCTGACGCTGGCCTATCTATTCATCTCGCAGCGGCTGTGGCCTATCGCCTATGAGGTGCGGCGCGGTCTGTTGTGCGTCGCGCTCACCGTGCTCTTCACGCTGGCGGCTTCGCGACTGCCGCAGTTCGAACTGCTCACCAGCATCGTCCTCAAAGCTGGCTACTGTCTGCTGTTTGCGGCAGCATTGGCGTTGACGGGCGTGTTGGACCGCCGCGAATGGGGCGCGGTCTCTCGGCTGCTGCAGCAGGTGCGCGCGCGGTTGGCAACGTAGATCGGAGGCAACATCTGATGCGTGTTTTGCATTGTCCGCACAATATCACTGGCAACCCGGCTCAGCTCGCACGTGCCGAACGCGAACTCGGACTCGATAGTTGGAGCGTGACGTTTACGCGCCATCCGTTCGGCTACTTGGCTGACGAAACGCTGCTTCAGCCCGGGCAATCGAAGTTTGCGCTCGAACAGCAGCGCTGGCGGCTGTTGTGGCGCGCCGTGCGTGAGTTCGATGTAATTCACTTCAACTTTGGCGCGACGATCATGCCCATGGCGAAGGATCACATTCCACCGGGCTACCCGCTGCCGATCCGCCTCGCGTACAACACCTACGCGAACCTGCTGCACCTGCGTGACCTACCGCTACTCAAGCGTCTGGGGAAGGGTATCGCGATCACCTATCACGGCGATGACATCCGGCAGGGCGATTACTGTCGCGAGCACTTTACGATCACATTTGCTCATGAGGTCGAACCGGGCTACTACACACCGGAGTCGGATGCGCAGAAGCGGCGCGACGCGGCTTACGTCGCCCGCTATGCTGATCGCCTCTATGCGCTCACGCCGGATCTGCTGCACTTTTTGCCGCCGCACGCGGCCTATTTGCCGACCACCAGCTTCGACCCGCGCGAATGGCAGCCCGTCATCAGTGCTAAAGCCGCGCACGAACCGCTGACCATCTTGCACGCGCCCTCGCATCGCGGCGTGAAGGGGACGAGCTATGTCATCGCCGCGGTTGAGCGCCTTAAGGCCGAAGGCCTCAACGTCGAACTGCTTCTGATTGAGAATATGTCGCATGCGGAAGCACGCGCCGCGTATGCCCGCGCGGACCTGCTGGTCGATCAACTGTTGGCGGGGTGGCATGGCGTGCTCGCCGTCGAACTGATGGCGCTTGGCAAACCCGTGGTGTGCTATTTACGGGACGAGGATCTTGAGTTTCTGCCCGCCGAGATGCGCTCAGATCTGCCCATCATCAATGCGACGCCTGCTTCGCTCTACGATGTACTCAAGTTGTGGGTGACGGAGCGCCGCGCCGAACTGCCCGAGGTTGGGCGGCGGGGACGAGCGTATGTCGAACGCTGGCACGACCCGCTCCAGATCGCGGCGCGCCTCAAAGCGGATTACGAGGCGATGCTGATGCCTAGGCGCACCACGTCCTGAGCACCTATCTTCCTATGGATGCGCAGCGGCGCGTCCACAACCAAGTCTATGACAGCTGCGCTATCGCCTCAATGGCTGGTTGTTCATACGGTGCGAGGTCAAGAATAGCACGGTAGACGTTCAACGCCGCGTCGATCTGCCCGTTTGCCACATAATCGGCGGCGAGATCATACCACGGTTGGAGCACGGCGGTCGGTGGGCCGGGCAGGCGCATCGACGGCAGCAGTTCAAACGAGGCGACGCGCCCCTGAAACAGCACCCCTTCGAAGTTCTGCTCGATGATGCGACCGGGCACTGCGACCGCGCGCAGGCGGTTCAGCAGTTCCGGCGACGCGACCAGCGCTAAACGTACCGCGTTGGGTACTTCCTCAAACGTGGGCAGCATGTCGGCAATGTCGAGATCGCGCCGCGCCGCCGCTGGATCAAGGCTCGCCTCCGCCCGCGCCCGGGACACGTAGTAATCGCCATTGCCGCGGTCGCGCTCGATAGCGGCGTTGAAGGCTTGCACCGCCCGCGAGGGATCGCCCTGCACGGTCAGTTCATGCTGCCCGATGATCCACCACTGCATGGCGCTCGTCGGCGTACTGGTCACCAGCGAGGCCGCGTAGTTGGGATCGAACGCGGCGGCGACCCGATAGCGGAAGTCCAATGCATAGCTGTCCGCGCGCATCAATTCAGCAATAGCCGCGCGGCGGCGTTCCGTCTGCGTCCAGAAGTCAGCGAGCGGCACTTCGGCGTAAGTCACCATCTGGTAATTGAGCAGAATATCGGCGTCCGGTGCGGCATTGTTGGCGTCGGCGATGCGCGCCCAGTTGAACGCGCCCGCGTTAGCGTAGCGCAGTTCCCGCGCTTGCCACGCGGCGTTCAGCGCGCCCGCGATGTCTCCCGCTTGTTCGCGCAGCCCAGCGAGATTCAGCCAGCCCGTTTCCCACGTCGGTTCGAGGGTGAGCGCTTGCTCATAGGCAGGAATCGTGTTCGTTAGGTACGCGATTTGCAGTTGATATAAGGTCATAGAGGGGTCAATCTCGGCGGCTTGGCGCGCCGCGTCGAGATCGTTCCCGCGCACGCTGGCGTTGAACAGCGCATGCGCCCGGTCAAACTGGATGAAGGCGAGGCCGTACACGCCGATGATCGCGGTGAGCGCGCCCGCGCCGATGCGATTCCAGCGCGGCGGCGTGACGGTGAGCAGCGACCCCGGTTCGACCGTGCAGTACACGATCAACACGAGGCTGAGCAGCACCAGCGGGGTGTAGGTGAACGTGTCGAAGACGCTTTGCACGCCCAAGGCGACCAGCGCCGCCGCTGCGCCTTCCAGACGTCGCTGTCGCGTTGGCGTGTCTGCGCGCCGCCACAGGGACCACCAGCGCAGCGCGATCACTGCGCCGAAGCCAATCATGACAAGCACACCGGGCAGACCGGTTTCCGCGGCGTTGTTGAGGTAAGCGTTGTGCGCGGTCGAGAGGCGGTCGTCGACATTGACCGGAGAGCGAATGTCCCGGTAGGCGCGTCCGAATAATCCCGGCCCCACGCCCGTCAGCGGGTCAACCGCGATCATCGACGCCGCGCCGCCCCACAAGCCAAAGCGTAAGTCGTCACCGGAGGCGCGCGCTTCTGAGCGTCCGATCCACACGATCAAGCCGATCACGGCGGCCAGGATCACCACCGCCAAGCCTAGAATCGGGAGTAAGCGCGTGAATTGGGGGCGCTTGGGCGCTTGGATATTGGGTATCGGGAGCACAGTGCGCAGCACACGCAGGCCGATTAGCACGGCGATGCCCGCCCCCGCGCCGAGGAAACCGCCGCGCGAGAACGTGCCGACCAAGACCAGTAGGAGCATCCCCGCAATGCCGAAAAACACCACACGATAGCTGCGTTTGCTTGAGCTGAACGCCCAGCCGAGCGCGACAATCATCGTGGGCGCGGCGAACCCGGCCATCCACGTGCTAACGCCGAGCGGAATGTAGATCATGGGCGTTTCCGGTGGGATGAGCAGACCGACGTTCAGCCAACCGACGCCCGGTTCGGGGATGAGGTCGATGCCCGTATACCAGGCCATCAACTGCGCGAGCGCCAACACGGCGATCAGCGCGGTGACGAGGAAGAACGTCTCCATCAGCAGCGATTCGCGCCCGCGCCCGATCAAGTCAGCGATGACGAAGAACAGCACGATATGTGAGAGTGGAAACCACAGGTTTTCGAACGCCGAGCGCGGATCGAGGCTGAAGATCCCCGACAATGCCCACACGCCGATCAGCGCGGCGATGAGCGGATTGAGCGGCGTGGTGGGCAGTCCACGGCGCGTGCGCCGGAGCAGCCACACGCCGAGCAGCACCGTCACGACTGCATGGTGCAGCACCCGCATACCGAAAATCTGGAAGTAATAAACGCCCCCACCGATTAACGCAAAGTAGACGGCGGCGAAGATGAACGCTAATCGGGATAGGCGCATGGTGCAACCTCAGTGGGGCAGCAGTCTACTGGTGATCACAGACGTAAGTGGCCGGGTCAATGCCTTCGGGCAGGCGTTCACCACACTTGCACACGTAGCCGATCACATGCGCGGGGTTGCCGACCACGAGCGCGTAATCTGGCACGTCTTTGGTCACGACCGACCCCGCGCCGACCATCGCCCACTTGCCGATGGTAACGCCGCACACAATGGTGCAGTTCGCGCCGAGCGCCGCACCCGCGCCGACCCGGGTATATGAAATCTTCCAATCGGTCGGGCTTTTCAACGAGCCGTCCGGGTTGACGGCGCGCGGAATTTTGTCGTTGGTGAACACGGCGTTGGGGCCGACGAACACGCCATCTTCGATGATCACGCCCTCGTACACCGAGACATAGTTCTGGATTTTGACGCGGTTGCCGATTTCGGCGTGCGCATCGACATACACGCCGCGCCCCAGAATGCATTCGCTGCCGATTTTGACGCCGGGGCGAATCTGCACGAGATGCCACACCTTGGTATCCTCACCGATTTGCGCGTCAGCAGCGACATCGGCGGTGGGGTGAATATACGTTGCCATACACCTGTCCCTGAAAGTGAACTGTCCGCGGTCGGGTTGCGGACACTCTGAATATGGCATAGTATAACCGTAGTTCGACAGTTTTCACCCACAGGCATGAACCAGCTATGTCAACTCAAAAACACTACAGCGCCATCGTGGTCGGCGGGGGGATTGTCGGTCTGGCTACGGCGCGCGAACTGCTCCGCCGCCACCCTGACTTCAAACTGGCGCTGCTGGAAAAAGAACCGCGTTTAGGTTCGCACCAGACCGGGCACAACAGCGGCGTCATCCACACGGGAATTTACTACAAACCGGGTTCACTGAAGGCAAAAGCCTGCGTCGCCGGGCACCGCGCGATGATCGCGTTCTGCGAGGAGCGTAACATCCCGTTTGTGCGCTGCGGCAAGGTGATCGTCGCGCTCGACGAGAGCGAACTGCCGCGCCTCAACGATTTGTATCAACGCGGGCTTGCCAATGGCGTCGAAGGACTCGAAATGATCGAGCCGGAACGCCTGCGTGAGATCGAGCCGTATGCGGCGGGTATCAAGGCGATCTATTCGCCGAACACAGGCATCATCGACTATAAGGCGGTCGCCGCCGCTTATGAAAGCGACATCCGCGCGGCGGGCGGCGATATCTTGTGCGACACGCGCGTGCTCAACCTCACCGCGCGCGGCGACCGGAGCATCGTCAGCACCACGCGCGGCGACTTTGAAGCGGATACCGTCATCACCTGTGCCGGGTTGTACAGCGACAAGATCAGCAATGCGGCGGGCGAACTGAAGATCGTGCCCTTCCGCGGGAGCTACTATTCGCTGAAGCCAGAGAAGCGGGATCGCTGCCGTGCGCTGATTTACCCCGTGCCGGATCCGGGCTTTCCGTTCCTCGGCGTGCACTTCACGCGGTTGCTCAATGGTGATGTATGGGTAGGGCCGAATGCCGTGCTCGCCTTCGCCCGGGAAGGCTACAATCGCTGGCACATCAACCCCAACGAGCTGGCCGAAACGCTCACGTACAGCGGTTTCCGCAAACTGGCCGGGCGCTACCTGAAGACCGGCCTCGCGGAGATGTACCGCGATTTCGTCAAGGCGGCGTATGTCGAAACCGCGCGCCGCTACGTGCCCGATCTCCAGCCCGACGACTTCGAACGTGGCTCCAGCGGTGTGCGCGCGCAGGCGCTCGACGCGGCGGGCAACCTGCTGGACGATTTCGCCATCAAGCAGGGTGAGCACGTGATTCACGTGCAGAATGCGCCGTCCCCGGCGGCGACTTCCTCGCTCATCATCGCGCAGATGATCGTCGACCGCGCCGAGTCGGCGTTCGCGCTGGCGTAATTTCGTCTCAGCAAGGGGACGGGGTGCGGTGGATGGCATCCCGTCCCCTTGACCGCCTTACTTCTCCGCCACGATCACAAACAGATTGCCGCCGTCGGCGTCACCTGTCAGCGATGGGTAGAACATGATGCGGCTGAAGGCGCGCAGCAGGTGCCGATATTCGTCATCGGTGTACGCTTGCAGCATTGATGTGTACAGCGACTGGGCACCGCTCTCCGCCGCGTACACGTAATGCTGGAACACGGCGTGATCCTGCTCAAAGCTGGCTTCGGTTAAGCACAAGTATGGTTCATCCGCGAACAAGCCTTGTTCGGCGGTGTACCATGACGGCGCACCTTGCCCAAGACGATGCACGACCGCATACGGATGCACTTCCAGCAGCAGTTGACCGCCCGGCTTGAGCGCCGCGTGTGCTTTTGCGATGATGTGCTCGGCTTCGTCGGGCGCGAAGGCGTTGAGTTCGCCGAAGATCATGGCTGCGACGTCATAGTCGCCCCCGTAATCGAGCGTGCGCACATCGCCGAGCACATACTCGATCTCTGGATGCTTCTCCCGCGCATAGGCGATGCTGGCCGGTGAAATGTCGAGGCCGACGCAGGTATGCCCGAGCGTGGTCAGACGGCTGGTATAGAAACCGGGACCGCAGCCGAGGTCGAGAATGCGCGCTGGCTGATCGCACAGCAGCTTGCGCTGGATCCACGCCACCTGCTGATCGATGATCGTCTGGCGGCGGCTGGCCATATCATGCGCCTGCGTGAGGTGTTCGGCCAGCATGCGGCGGCTGAACTCGGGGTCGTGCCACGGGATTTTTTGCCACGCCGCCCCGGTGCGCGGGCGGTGAACCAGTTGGGTGAACACAAGCGTTCCTTTGCAGATGTAATTAGGTAAAGAGTGGCGTGCTCTGCGTCCGCTCGACTTCCGCGCGCATTTCCTCATCGCTGGGGCGGCGTTCGTAGCGGCTGACCGCGTCAAGGACTTTGGGCAGCAGGGTCAAATCGCCGGGGGTGTTGAGGAAGAAGTTCTCGCGTCCCAGCACCCAGTGCACCGCTTTGTCGATGGCGGACTGCTCGCTCAGCGGCTTGTACCAAGTATTGTGCGTGTGCGGCTGATTATCCCAGCCGCCCTGCGCAATCGATTTGATGGCTTGCACGGCGACGTTGCGCTCGCGGCACTGCGCCATCAGCGCCTCGAAGTCGGTGGCGTACTGCGGATTTTGCATAAGCACGAAGTTGTAGGGCAGCAGCACCGAGTCGAAGTCGAAGCGTTCCAGCGAGCGTTTGTGCATCGCCGCAACGGAGATGTCGTGCCCGGTGACGCCGATGAAGCGCGTCAGCCCTTGTTCCCGCGCTTCGATCAGGGCTTCGAGCGCGCCGCCCGGCCCCATGGCGATTTCCCACTCCTGCGGATCGACCAGATAGTGCATCTGAATCATGTCGACTGACGAGACGCGCAGCCGTTCCAGCGAGCGATGAAACTGATCCTTCGCGCCCTGATAGGTGCGCTCGTCCGTCTTAGTGGCGAGGAAGAACTTGTCCCGGTGCTGCGCCATCCACGGGCCGATGCGCAGCTCGGAATCGCCATAGCTGGCTGCCGTGTCGATGTGATTGATGCCGTACTCCAGCAGCAAATCTAGGATGCGGTCGGCTTCCGCCTGCGGCGTCTGCCAGAAGGCCGCGCCGCCGAACAGGGCGCGGGTGCTCAGATGCCCGGTGCGCCCAAAAGGAACTTGTGCAATCATCGTGTGATCCTTTCTCACGAAATTCACTTCTCTCGTTGTTGACGCAGCCGCCATGCGCCAATAGTCGCCTGACCGAGCGCCAAGCCGCCGTCGTTGCTCGGCACTTGGCGCTGTACCAGTACGGTAAAACCGTGGTCTCGCAGACCGCGCATCACTTCGGTGAGCAGAAGCACGTTCTGGAACACGCCGCCGCTTAACGCGACCGTATTGCCATGACCCGCCGCGCGCAGACGGTCGCACACGGCGATCAGTGCTTCAGCCACTGCCAAATGAAAGCCCGCCGCAATTCGGCTCACAGCGATGCCCCCGCGCATATCTGCGGTGATTTGCCTGATGAGCGGCGCGGGGTCGAGGACGAGCGCCCCCGCCGGATCCGGCATAGTGGCGAGATCGTAGACCTGTGCGTCGTCTCCGGCCATTCCTTCCAGTTCGATGGCGGCTTGGGCTTCATAGGTGACACGTTGGCGCACGCCGATCAGCGCGGCGACGGCGTCGAACAGCCGCCCCATGCTGCTGGTCTGCACGGTTTGAAAACCTGTTTCGAACAGCCGCCGCAGGATTTTCTGTTCGGCGGGCGAGCAAGCGGTGACAGGCGGCAAGTCCTCACTCCACTCAATGTCCGCCGCCCACAACTGCGCCAGCGCCATGCGATAGGGATACTTGACCGCTGCATCGCCGCCCGGCAGGGGCACGGGTTTGAGGTAGGCCGCGCGCCGAAAGTCGGCGTAATCGGCGATCAAGACTTCGCCGCCCCAGATCGTGCCGTCCGTGCCGTAGCCCGTCCCATCGAGGCATACGCCGATCACGGGCTGTGCGCCGTCGTGACCGTGTTCGGCTAGCACCGCCGCGATGTGCGCGTGATGGTGCTGGACTTGAAGGAGCGGCAGTCCGGTTTGCGCGGCGGCGCGCTGCGCCCACTGCGTCGTCAGGTAGTTGGGATGCAGATCGCACACGAGGGCGCGTGGCTCGGCGCGGTAGAGCGCCCGCAGATGCGTCTGCGCGCGCTCAAAGGCGGTCAGCGTTTCGAGGTTCTCCATGTCGCCGATGTGCTGGCTCAAAAAGGCGTCGCCCTGATGCGTCAGGCAGAACGTGTTCTTGAGTTCGCCGCCCGTCGCCAGCACCGACTCCGCTGCGAACGGCAGTTTGATGGCGCAGGGAGTGTAGCCGCGCGAACGGCGGATGGGCAGTTCGTCACCCTCGAACACACGCAGCACCGAATCGTCGCACGGCGTGTGGATCGGGCGGTCGTGCAGCAGCCACGCATCGACCAGCGGCGCGAGGTGGTCGAGCGCTTCGGCGTTATCAATCGCAATTGGT
>JAYRZU010000105.1:0-14972 GCA_041916315.1 Anaerolineae bacterium | reverse complement strand
GCCCCAGGAAAAGGCGCTGGCGGAGGCTTTGCATGACATGGCACGCGGTCAGCCGATGACGCGGCTCCTGCAGGGAGACGTCGGCACCGGCAAGACGGTGGTCGCTGCGCTGGCGGCCTTGGCCGCCGTGGAGGCCGGGCAACAGGTGGCCTTCATGGCGCCGACCGAATTGCTGGCGGAGCAGCACTTCAACAAGTTGCGCCACTGGCTGGCGGAACTGCCGGTCACCATCACCTGGCTCACCGGCAGCCTTGCGGCGGGTGAGCTGAAGGCGGCGCAAGCCGCCTGCAAGCGCGGCGAAACGCACATTGCCGTCGGCACTCACGCGCTGTTCCAGAAGAAGGTGAGTTTTGCCCGGCTGGGGCTGGTGGTGGTGGACGAGCAACATCGCTTTGGCGTTGAGCAGCGACTGGCGCTGCGCAGCCGTGGTCAGGCCGATACCGACCGCATACTGGCGCCACACCAGCTCATGATGAGCGCCACGCCGATCCCGCGCTCACTGGCGATGAGCTACTACGCCGATCTCGACGTGTCCGTCATCGACGAACTGCCCGGCGGCCGGCAGCCAATCACGACCAAGCTGGTCAGCGAGCAGCGGCGCGGCGAGATCGTCGGCCGCATCCACGACGCCGTGCTCGCCGGAGCCCAGGCCTACTGGGTGTGTCCGCTGATCGAGGAGAGCGAGAAGCTGGCGTCGCAGGACATCGAGTTGCAGAACGCCACCGCGCTGCACGAAGAGCTGACCGCTGCCATGCCTGATGTGCGTGTGGCGCTGTTGCACGGACGCATGAAGGCCGAAGAGAAGGCCACCATCATGGCGGACTTCGCCGCCAATCGCATTCAAGTGCTGGTGGCGACCACGGTGATCGAGGTTGGCGTTGACGTCCCGAACGCAAGCTGGATGGTGATTGAGCACGCCGAGCGCTTTGGTCTGGCGCAACTGCACCAACTGCGCGGCAGGGTCGGGCGCGGCAGCGTTGCATCCACCTGCATCCTGTTGTTCACCGACAAACTCTCCGACACCGCCAAGCAGCGCCTGAAAGTGATCTACGAAACCACCGACGGCTTCACCATCGCCCGCGAGGATCTGCGCATCCGCGGCCCCGGTGAGCTGCTCGGGCCCAGGCAATCGGGGCTGCCGTCGCTACGCTACGCCAATATCGAGGAAGACATCGATCTGGTCGAGGCGGCACGCGACGCCGCACCGAAAATCGAACAGCACCCGGATTTCAACAAGACCGCGTTCCTTGAACGCTGGATCAGGCATCGGGTGGAGTTTGCGAAGGCGTAATGGCCTGCTCGCCTACTTCTGGTTCAGCTTTTCAGCTCGCTGTCTGGCCTCTGCAAGCGTGGGTACACCAAGCCGCTTGCGCTCTTCATCAGTAACCGCCGTCTCGTCAATTGCGTAAAGCTCCCAGCGCGCGTCGGCAGTCTTGGCTCGTGTGAACTGCGTGCCATACCACTGCGGTTTGCCCATTCTCATCAGCAGCCGATCCCAGGATGCGGCGGATAGCCAGTTCGCGCTGGTCGCAGTCGCATCAATGGTCGCGCTGATCGTTGCCAGTGCGTGGGCAAGGCGGATGTCGGCGACATCAGGGCCGTGCTGGCAGACCAGCGCTGCATTGAAAAAGTCCACCGCAGTTCTCAGTTCGCCAGTGGCCACCAATTCGCGCACCCGCTTGAGGCGGTCGCGATCCCGCTGTCCTACCTTGGACCAATCGATATTCGGGCCGGGCTTGCGATCTTCCTGATCTGCCACCTTGATGGCCTGCAGCTCAGCGTGATCCCTGGAACTACCAGGAAGAGCTGGCGGATTGGTGGCAACCGGCGCACAAGCTGCAAGTGCCAGAGCAAGTGACATCATGAGAAGAATCGCAGCTCGCCTTGACATGCGTTGTTCTCCCTGCGTGTGTTCGTCCGTCGTCCCGTTCAAAGCTGGACGAGGTGGTGAGATGCCGCACCCCGCACGGCATCCAGCGGAATATTCTTGTCAAACGTCACCAGCGTGCCGCCGTGCTTCACTGCCAGTGCAAGCAGGTAAAGGTCGGTGATTTGCTGGTGTCCGTGCACGCGGTTGAAATCGACTACCTCATCATCCCGCAGCGAAACGTCGTCCGCCCAGAATTCGTGATCGAGTGACTTGCACGCGTGCTTGAGCTGCTCGCGCACGCGTTGCAACCCGAGCGCGCCGCGGCGCCCGTAGCTTGGCAGATTGAGCACGCGAATCACGCCGTTCTCAACCAGCGGACAGGTTGCGATGCGGATGCCGGGTATTTCGATGAAGGCGTTGGCTCGGGCTGAAGCGACGTGAGCATCGTCAAACAGCGCTACCCAGACATTCACGTCAAGCAGGCAGCGCGACGGCTGCAGATAGCGGGCGTCCGGTTCGCGTGCCACTGCGCGTACCGCCTTAGTGGCACGCACTGTCGTCCGGTTGGCCACGTCAGATACCTTCGCGCTCCATCAATTCGCGTACATGCTCAACCGTGATGACTTCGTCGCGAGCGGGCAACAATGCGAAGCGACCGCGCAGCGGGGGCGTTGCCGACGGGGCCGACGCGCGGGCCTGAGCGCCCGCCCGTACGAGGATGGAAACGGCGTCACCCAACGACAACTTCTCGCGATCAGCCAGATGGCGAGCGACGTGGAATGCGTCTTCTGCCAAGTTGAGGGTGGTGCGCATATGTGTCATCATATCATCATTTTGATGACTCAATGCGTGTCTCCCAGATGTCCTGTAAGACCTAGGGCAGGACGCTAGCGGTCCCGTCGTATGCTGTGTCGTACGGTCATAGTCGGATGGCGCTGTGCTGCCGCGTTCGGCGGAACCATTATTGTTCCGCCCTACGGCGCTACAGGGCTGTGTGGCACCGATGTTGGAGCAACGGTTGATTCGCGGGCGAACCCGGCCCCGCAAGCGCGCAGTATCGGAGAGCCTAAGGAGTCTGTGACCTAAAATCACAACAAATGCACCTGTAGCCACGCCCACCTGCTTCGTCATCCCGGTTTCCGGATGAAGCAGTGTTGCGCGTGGCTTTTTCCGTTTTTGCCCGGCGTTTCGCCGACTAAGTTACGTCATGA
The DNA here is from genome assembly GCA_041916315.1 of Anaerolineae bacterium. GTDB lineage: Bacteria > Chloroflexota > Anaerolineae > Aggregatilineales > Phototrophicaceae > Flexifilum. Next base: position 11,891 of record JAYRZU010000105.1, on the reverse strand, counting down.
AAGACACTTTCCGCGTCAAACTTGAACAGCTCGACCGCCGTCTGGTTGAGGTGGAGAGCCTGCTTTCCGATCCGGCGGTGGTCAATGACATGAACCGCTTTCGCGCGCTGTCGAAAGAGCGCAGCGATCTGGAGCCGGTCGCCGCCCTGTTCAAGGAGTTCACGTCGCGCGAGGGCGATCTCGCCGCCGCGCAGGAGATGCTGTCCGATCCTGATATGAAGGAGATGGCGCAGGAGGAGATTGAGACCGCGAAGGCCGATATTGATCGCCTCGACAAGGAGCTCACCATTGCGCTGTTGCCGAAGGACCCGAACGACGAGCGCAACATCTTCCTCGAAATCCGTGCCGGCACCGGCGGCGATGAATCCGCGCTGTTCGCCGGTGACTTGCTGCGTATGTACACGCGCTTTGCCGAGCGCCAGCGCTGGCAGGTGGAGATCGTGTCGGCCAACGAGAGCGAACTCGGCGGCTACCGCGAAGTGATTGCGCGCATCGTCGGCCAGGGCGCTTACTCACGCATGAAGTTCGAATCCGGCACCCATCGCGTGCAGCGCGTGCCCGAGACCGAGGCGCAGGGCCGCATCCACACCAGTGCGTGCACGGTGGCGATCCTGCCAGAGGCCGACCCGGTGAAGGACATCACGATCAATCCGTCCGACCTGCGCATCGACACCTTTCGCGCGTCCGGCGCCGGCGGCCAGCACATTAACAAGACCGATTCGGCGGTGCGCATCGTGCACATCCCGACCGGCGTGGTGGTGGAGTGCCAGGACGGTCGCTCGCAGCACCAGAACAAGGCGCGTGCGATGGAAGTGCTCGCCTCACGCCTGCTTGAGCGCGAGCGCGAGGCTGCGCACGCCAAGGAGGCTGGGTTGCGCAAGTCGCTCGTCGGCTCGGGTGATCGCAGCGAGCGCATTCGCACCTACAACTACCCGCAGGGGCGGATGACCGATCATCGCATCAACCTGACGCTCTACAAACTTGACATGATCATGGACGGCGACATCGGCGACATGGTGGACGCGCTACGGTCGGAGTATCAGGCTGAACAAATGGCTTCGATGGAGAGCGCCTGACGGCGCAGGACGAAGGACGAATGACGGCGCTCCCGGCGGTCGCTAGGACGCAAAGCTCGGCCACCTTGTTTGAGAAAAGGCATAGAAATGATTGTGATTGGCAGGTGTAGAACCTTTGGCTACGGAGAGTCGCGCAAGCCGAGCTTTGCGTCATTCGTCATTCGTCATTCGTCCTCGGCGGAGCCGCAATGACCTTTCAACAAAAACTTGACGCCGCCTGGAAAAAATCCCGCTCGCTGGTCTGTGTGGGGCTGGACCCGGAGAAGAAGCGCCTGCCCGAGCGCATGTTCAACCGGCCCGACGCCATCTTTGCGTTCAACAAGGCGATCATCGACGCCACGCACGACATCGTCTGCGCCTACAAGCCTCAGTTCGCGCACTACGCCGCCGTGGCGGCGGAGGATCAGCTCGCCGCCACGATTGACTACATCCACGACCGTTATCCCGGTATCCCGGTGATTCTCGATGCCAAGCGCGGCGATGTGGGCAGCACGGCCGAGTTTTACGCTATTGAGGCCTTCGAGCGGTACGGTGCAGATGCAGTGACGGTGAACCCGTATCTCGGCGGCGATTCCATTGCGCCGTTCACCAAATACGCGGATCGCGGCACCATTCTGCTTTGCCGCACGTCGAACGCAGGCGGCGCTGACTTGCAGGAACAAATGCTCGACGGCGAACCGCTCTACCTGCGCGTTGCCAAGCTCGCTGCCACACAGTGGAATGCCAACAAGAACATCAGCCTCGTCGTCGGTGCGACCGTGCCGCAGGTGATTGCTGACGTGCGCAAGGCCGTCGGCGACATGCCACTGCTCGTTCCCGGCGTCGGTGCGCAGGGCGGCGACATGAAGGCCACCGTCGCCGTGGGCCGCGACGGCAAGGGCACGGGCCTCGTAATCAACGCGTCCCGCTCGGTGATCTACGCGTCCGGCGGCGACGACTTCGCCCACGCCGCGCGCGGTGCGGTGGAGCAGATGCTGGAAGATGGTGCGGTGATTTGACGAAACGGCGCGATGAAGCGCCAAGCTTCCCGTTCGTGTTGAGTACGAAGTTTTCCGTTCGTGGTGAGCCGTCGACTCCGCTCAGGATTAAACGCCGCGTTCACCAGGCACTTCCGTTCGTGGTGAGCTCGTCGAACCATGAACGCATGTTGGAATCAATTGCGCCTGACCAAACGCGAGGGCGGTGTGGACACCAGCGTGATGCCGGGCGAGGCAAAGTGAGTATCAACTTTACGGCAAGAAGCCCATACAAGCTGGGCTCAGCGGCAAAAATGACCAAAAGTCAACTTTCGGCATTTTGTCGCGATGAGCCCAGTGCGAATGCGGGTTACAAGAAAAAGTTGTTCTCCAGCTAGACGCCGTGCCAACGATCCGCGATGCCCTCAACGACAACCGCCTGCCGCGCCTCGAAACGCGCATGCTGCTAGCGCACGCGCTCGGCCACGCCCACCCAGCACACGCGCACGCGTGGCTGCTCGCGCGTGACACCGAAGCGCTGCCCACTGACGCGACCGGGCGCTTCAACGCACTCATCGAACGGCGAATCGCAGGTGAGCCCATCGCCTACCTGATCGGCCACCGCGAGTTCTACGGTCGCGACTTTCGCTGCTCGCCCGCCGCGTTAATTCCGCGGCCCGAGACCGAGCTGCTGATCGACCTCGCGCTCGACCGTCTGCCCGCTGATTTCAAAGGTCGCATTCTCGACGTCGGCACCGGAACCGGCTGCATCGCTATCACGCTGGCGCTGGAGCGCCCGCGCGCGCAAGTTACCGCGCTGGATGTGTCGCCTGATGCCCTCGCGCTCGCGCGCACCAACGCCACCGCGCTCGGTGCCACGAACGTCCGCTGCGTCGAAAGCAACTGGTTCGCGGCACTCGATGCCAGCGAACAGTTCGGCCTCATCGTCAGCAACCCGCCTTACGTCGCGCCCGGCGATGCGCATCTCACACAGGGCGGCCTGCGCTTCGAGCCCGCCGTCGCCCTCGCCGACGCAGTGGACGGCCTAGAAAGCTACCGCCAGCTCGCAGCGGGCACACACCGGCATCTCATGCCAGGTGGCTGGCTCATCGTTGAGCATGGCTACGATCAGGGCGAGAGCGTTCCCAGCCTCTTGCGCGCCGCCGCATTCGCCGACGTTGCGCTGCACCGTGATCTCGCCGGGTTGCCACGGGTGACGACGGCGCGACATCCGTAGCGTGCAGCCATTTGGCGGAACCGCCAAAGTTCCGCTCCACGCGTCTTCGGACTTTTCGTGCCGCTCGTAGCCTCGATGCAGTGAAACGGAATCGAGGCATTTGTTCATCGAGCCACCATCACCCTCGATTCCACTTCGTTGCATCGTGGCTATGGTTGTTCACTCGATCCCGTCGGGTCGCTTCGGTGCGCAGAATTGCGGTCCTTCGCCAACATATCCATACGATTGCAGTGCGACGTAGGTGTCGGCGCTCTGCACATAACGATGCGCTATCGACACTGGATGAAACAGTCGATACACCGGACTTGCTCCCATAGGGCATGCACCGTTTCGGTACTTGAGCACATAGCCGAATGGGTTGATGCACTGCGTTGCCGTTGGAGACACGAAGGTACGTGTCGCTACCAAGCAGTCCGAATCTGTCGCCATAAATGCGCCTTGCAATGGCTTGGGGTAGTCGAATCGGTAAATGTTCTCGAACGCAGCGTATTGCGCGTCCTTCGGTACCAACAATGGCAAGCCCCCGCCCGGCTGCCATGCTTGAAACGTGTATCCAATCGTGTAAGGTGGGCCGACGTCTAGCCAGTCACCCCCTCCTGTCAATGGTGCGCCATGTTGGCTCCAGATGACGACCGGGCCACCACCATTTTCCGTGGCCGAGTAAGGAGAGAAAACTGAATCACCGTCGATGCGTCCCGTAAACCAGTACTGTGGAACAAGATTCGAGCGAGCCCTCACTGCAAGCGCAGATGTTCCTATCGTCGCCACAATAGTCGTGCCGCCGTCATAGCCGTCAGTAGGCAGAGAAGCACGCCGCGACGTCAAGCTCAACTGAACGGTGTGGTTTCCTGCCGGCAATCCCGCAAAAGCAAACTCGCGCGTGCGCGTGCAGTTACCGGTTTTCAGGTGCGAGAGCTGTACGTCAAGCACGTTGCTGGCAAATCGCACGCGCGCATAGCCAGGCGCATTGGTACTCAAACATACATCCTCGGAGAACGTCGCGACAACGCGAAATGGCTCGTACTCTTGGGGTGATAACGGAACGAAGCTGATTTGTGCTGTAGGAGCAGCGTTGCAGACGGCAGCCGTTGCTACTAACAACGACGCAAAGAAGATTAGTCTGCCTGCAGAATGGCCGAGGACGCGGACTGGCGAGATCGAGAGGAAGCGGCGCGTATTCATGATTACATCCCCGTGTACTGGAACACGTTGTCGAACGTTAGCGCCCACTCTTCGCTGACTGGAATGCGACTAGGTCCAGCGACGAGAAACGCAACCCCCATCGCACCAGTTCCGGCATAGCTGACGGCTGGATACTGATTTGCTGTCGGCGCATTTAGTCCCGCCTGCCAGTAAGGGGAGCTCCAGAAGTACTGCTCAAAGACGCTAACTTGCGGATTTGCATTAGACAGTCCGGGCCCGGAGATGATGGCCTGAACGTCTTGCTGCCGGTTGGCGCCAACGTAGATGTCATAGCTGCCGCTGGGGTTAATTGCGTTGCAAGTGGCATACCATGCGCCACTTGTATTGGACGGCATTGAGGCGTTTTGCCACGTCTGCAAGAGCGCCGAATAACTACCACCGCACCCGTTCGCGAGCCCCAAGATCAATCCCTTACCTTGGAAATCGGACTGGAAGTCCGAGTTGCTAACCGTTAAAACGGAATTGACAAAGTGTGTGCCCGGTGTTGACGAATTGAATTGCCACTGACTCAAGTTGTAGTGAACGATATGCGCCTGTTCCTCTGCGCTCATCGTTCCAGGAACCCAAAAGTTACCCCATACCGATCTCGCGCAAGGTGGTTCTAGGCCATATTTACATGCGATAGTCGTTGACGTGCGTATCGTGAAACTTGTTGGTAACGATGCCAGCGGGGGAACTCCAGACTTCGTAGCCTTCGCGTTTGATGAAGCGGCCTTTTCGCCGCCCGGCTGTTCGATACTCAGTGTCGCAATGCTCATTCCATTTGCGCATTCATCATCGATTTCCTTTCTCGTCACAGGAATGCGTACGCCGTTGTACCGGCCATTTCTGTCGACGCTAATTTCTGTTCGATAGAACGTGCCGTTTTGGGTCGCCATCACGTATACGGGGGCGCTGTCATGTTTACCCGTGCAAATGAGATTTGCTGGGTTCGCAGCGTATGCGCTAGCAAGCGGGCACAGCAGTAGAGAAACTAAAGTAAGCCGCCGCCGGCAAGTTGGCGACGAAATGCTGGAGGAATGGGAGGGGAAGAGAGGGGGGGGGGTAGCATGCAGACTCCTGAATGTTGCAAATGCTGATGGCATAACGAGTGTATCAAAGCAGGTTTCGGCGTTAGCGTAGGCGCGCGGGTCACACGCGGTCGCGTATGACTGTCGTCGGGCGCCAGCGCTGAGGCCGTTTGCAAGCAAGTCTGCTGCTACCCATCGACGCAGAACAACACCAACTCGTTCGCATATCGCGCAAACTCACTAATCGCATGATCGCTACCCTCGATGATGTGCTGTCGTGCACCGGCGTAGTGGTCGCGCATTTGGCGCCAGTCAAGCACTTCGTCGCCGGTGGCGGCTAACAGAAAGTAGCGTTCTGGTTGCGTGATACGTTCGATGCGAAGGTCGAGCAGTTCCTGCAGATATTCCGCGCGCCATTCGAAGGGTTCGCTGGAGTGGTACATCGTGTGCTCGCCGACGTAGCCCGCAAGGTCGTCGGCGGGTAACACGGCGGGGTTCAACAGCGCCGCGCGGCATCCGTAGCGCTCGGCGAGCCAGGTGGCGTAGTAGCCGCCGAGTGAGGAGCCGATCAGCGCCCAGTCGCGCGCGGCATCGCCCCGATCCTCGATGAACTCGCACGCCAGCGCCATCGCGGCTGCCGGGCTTGCGGGCAACTGTGGGCACACAAAGCGGTGGGACGTGGCTGCAAAGTGTGCCGCCATCAGCCGCGCCTTCATCGATTGCGGGCTGGAGCGGAAGCCGTGCAGGTAGAGGATGTTCATTTGCTGTGCAGGACGAATGACCAATGACGAAGGACGAAAAAGTGATGGCCGGGAGCGTAACGCGTTGTCGTCATACGTCCTTGCAGCGCGGCCCAACTCCTACAATTATCGAAATAACTCAACCAAGCGCTTCAGCAAAGCGCCTTTCCATCATGGCTGTCCAATGCGGCATCGTCGGGCTTCCGAACGTCGGCAAGTCCACCCTTTTCAACGCGCTGACCAAGGCGGGCATCGCTGCGGAGAACTATCCCTTCTGCACCATCGAGCCGAACAGCGGCATCGTGGAGGTGCCGGACCAGCGGCTCAATCAGCTGGCGGACATCGTGAAACCGCAGAAGGTGGTGCCGGCCACGGTGGAGTTTGTGGACATCGCCGGTCTGGTGAAGGGCGCGTCGAAGGGTGAGGGCCTGGGCAACCAGTTCCTCGCCAACATCCGCACCTGCGACGCCACCGCCCACGTGGTGCGCTGCTTCGAGGACGACAACGTAGTGCACGTGGCGGGCAAGGTCTCGCCGATTGATGACATCGAGGTGATCAACACCGAACTGGCGCTGGCCGATCTGGCCACCGTTGAGAAGGCGATCCTCAAGTACAGCAAGCTCGCGCGCGCCGGTGGCGACAAGGAAGCGCAGCGCATGATGGGCGTGCTTGAGAAGTGCCAGAAGGTGCTGGACCAAGGCAAGGCGGTGCGTTCAATTGACTTCTACGCGGAAGAAAAAGCGGTGCTCAAGCAGCTCACGCTGATCACCGCGAAGCCAACGATGTATGTGGCCAACGTGGCGGACGCCAACGACCTTGCACACAACAAGCACTATCAGGCCGTGGTTGCCTACGCCGCAACCGAAAAGGCGCCGGTCGTGGCCGTCTGCGCCAACATGGAAGCCGAGATCGGCGACATGGACGATGCCGACAAGATGGAGTTTTTGAAGGACCTCGGCCTCGAAGAGCCGGGCCTGAACCGCGTGATCCGCGCCGGTTACGACCTGCTCGGGCTACAGACTTACTTCACGGCGGGCGTGAAGGAAGTGCGCGCCTGGACCATCCACAAGGGCGACACGGCGCCGCAGGCCGCAGGCGTGATCCACACCGATTTCGAGAAAGGCTTCATTCGCGCCCAGACCATCAGCTTCGCCGATTTCATCCAGTACAAGGGCGAACACGGCGCCAAAGAGGCTGGCAAGATGCGCGCCGAGGGCAAGGAATACGTGGTGCAGGATGGCGACGTGTTGAACTTCCTGTTTAACGTGTAGCGGTAAGACCGCAAGAACAAAAAAGGACGCGCGAGCGTCCTTTTTTGTTGCCGAACGAATTGCGAGTTACCTCAGCCCAGCTGCTGAGCGAAGCGCTGCTGCCTTATCCGTCGCTTCCCAGGTGAACTCCGGTTCGTCGCGGCCGAAGTGGCCGTACGCGGCAGTCTTTTCGTAGATCGGGCGCAGCAGGTTGAGCATCTGGATAATGCCCTTCGGCCGCAGATCGAAATGCTCGTTGACCAGCGCGGCGATCTTCTCGTCGGAGATGACGCCGGTGCCTTCCGTGTACACCGTCACGTTCATCGGCTTCGCGACGCCGATGGCATAGGCAACCTGCACCTGGCACTGTTTGGCGAGGCCAGCGGCGACCACGTTCTTCGCCACGTAGCGCGCGGCGTAGGCGGCCGAGCGGTCCACCTTGGACGGGTCCTTGCCGGAGAACGCGCCGCCACCGTGCGGGCAGGCACCGCCATACGTATCGACAATGATCTTGCGACCGGTGAGACCGCAATCGCCTTGCGGACCGCCGATGACAAAGCGGCCGGTCGGGTTGACCAGATAGCGCGTGTTCTGCAGCCATTCCTTCGGCAGCACCGGCTTGATGATTTCCTCGATCACGGCCTCGTAGAAGCTCGCCTTGAGCTTGGTCGGTGATTCGCTCTGGTCGGGGCTGTGCTGGGTGGAGAGCACCACGGTGTCGATCGAATGCGGCTTGCCGTCCACGTAGCGCATGGTGACCTGCGACTTCGCGTCGGGCCGCAGGAAGGGCAGACGCCCGTCCTTGCGCAGCATTGCTTGCCGTTCGACCAGGCGGTGCGCGTAGTAAATAGGCGCCGGCATGAACACCGGCGTTTCGTCGCAGGCGTAGCCGAACATCAGGCCCTGGTCGCCTGCACCGGTGTTGAGGTGATCGTCACTCGCGTGATCGACGCCCTGCGCGATGTCGTTTGACTGCTTGTCGTAGGCGACCAGCACGGCGCAACCTTTGTAATCGATGCCGTACTCGGTGTTGTCGTAGCCGATGCGCTTGATCGTGTCGCGCGCGACCTGGATGTAGTCCACATGCGCATTGGTAGTGATCTCGCCGGCGAGCACCACGAGACCGGTGTTGGTGAGCGTTTCGGCAGCGACGCGCGAGCGCGGGTCCTGCTTGAAGATGGCGTCGAGGATGGCGTCCGAGATCTGGTCTGCCACCTTGTCCGGGTGACCTTCGGAGACCGATTCGGAGGTGAAGAGGTAGTCGCTCATGAGTAAACCTTTGCCTGAAAAATCACACCGGTTCGACTGTGGCGAGCCGGTGATTCCTGAGGTTTCACGAGCGGCGACGCTTTAGCGGAACGGTCGCGCGGCGCCAGGGCCACCAGCGCCCACCCCGCAAGTAGTCGAATAACTCAGCGGACGCCACCTAGAATTGTATTGCAGCTTGCAGGCGGGCGCCGACCGGACGGGGCCGTTCAGTGAGCCAACAACAAAGACCACAACGCCTTGTCCACGTTCCTCTCACGCATCGCCTCTGCACTGGCCGGCTGGCTGGCGCGGCGCCCGCTCGCGACGCAGTCGCGCCTCGGCGGCGCGCTCGGGCGACTGATGCTGCTTTCGGGTGGCATGCGCAACCGGCTGCGCACCTATCTTGCGCAGGCAGGCTACGGCGGCCGCATCACGCTCACGCAGGCGGCCGCAGGTATTGGCCGCATGGCGGTAGAGACAGCGGGCCTGTGGCGCACGCCGGATGCGGTGGTGCTTGCGCGCTTGAAGGTGGTTGACGGCTGGGATGCCGTGCTTGCGGCGCACGAGGCGAAGCGCGGCGTGATTTTTTTGACGCCGCATATGGCGACGTTTGAGATTGCTTCACTGTTCATTGGCTCCCAGATGCCGCTGACCGTGATGTTTCGCCCGCCGCGCGTGGCCTGGGCCGAGCCGATGATGCGCGCCGGGCGCGACCGCATGCAGATCAAGTCGGAGCCGGCCGAGATGAGCGGCATTCGCGCCATGCTCAAGGCGCTGCGGCGCGGTGACGCGATTGGCTTGCTGCCCGATCAGGTGCCCGATCCCGGCAAGGGCGGCGAGGGCGTATGGGCACCGTTTTTTGGCCGGCCGGCGTACACCATGACGCTGGTGCAGAAGCTCGCCAAAACCACCGGTGCGCTGGTGGTGATGGTGGGGTGCGTTCGCCTGCGCGACGCCGCGGGTTACCGCATCGTGTTCACGCCGCTGGCGCCGTTCAGCGATGATGTGGTGACGGCGGCTGGCGAGCTGAATGCGGCTGTCGAGGCTGCGATTGCAATCGCACCCGAGCAGTTTCTGTGGAGTTACAACCGCTACAAGGCGCACGCTGGCGCAGGGGCACCGTCATGACGTTTGCCGGCGCAATCACGCTCATTGGCAGCAAGCTGCTCGCCTTCGTGCCGCTACGGCTGATCGCGGCGGTCAGCGGGCCGCTGTCAACGCTGGGCTGGTGGCTGGCGAAATCGCGCCGTCGCGTGGCGCTGACCAATCTGCGCTTGTGCTTTCCGGAAAAATCCGACGCCGAACGCGAGGCCATCGCGCGCGGGCACTTCCGTGCCTACGTGCAGGCGGCGCTGGAGCATGGTTTTCTGTGGAACGCCAGCGGTGAGCGCATCCGGCAATATGTGACGCTGCACGATGAGCAGCAGTGGCGGCGCTTTCGGGAGGGCGAGCAGCAGCGGCCCGTCGAAGCCACCAATCACAAGCCTGTGATTTGGTTGTGCCCGCACTTCATTGGCCTGGACGCCTGCGCGATCCGAATTTCGGTCGATACTTCGGCGTGTTCGATCTACAGCACGCAGAGCAATCCGGACATTGATCGCATGTTTCTTGAGGGCCGCACTCGTTTTGGGCAGTCGACGATCATTGCCCGCACCGAGGGTGTGAAGCCCATCGTCCGCGCCATGCGCGAGGGGCTTCCGTTCTACTATCTGCCTGATATGGATTTCGGTTTGCGCGATTCGGTGTTCGTTCCCTTCTTCGGCGTCAATGCAGCGACGATCACGGGCGTCTCGCGTCTGGCCAAACTGACCGGTGCAGCGGTGGTGCCAGTGATCGCCACGCAACGACCGAAAGGTGCGGGCTACGACGTGCGCTTCTACCCCGCGTTCGATAACTTTCCCTCGGGCGACGATGTGGCTGACGCGCGGCGGGTGAATGCCTTCATCGAGGATCGGGTGCGCGAGAACACACCGCAATACCTGTGGACGCACAAGCGCTTCAAGACCCGTCCGCCCGGTGAAGCGAGCCTTTACGGATGAAGCACGGATGAAACGACCCAACGCGCCCTTCATCGAACCCGCTACCGCCGACAACGTGACGCGCGCGGTGGCGTGGCTGCGGGCCGGGTCGCTGATCGGGTTGCCGACCGAGACCGTGTACGGCCTCGCTGCTGATGCCGGCAACGCTGACGCGGTCGCGAAGATTTTCGCGGCAAAAGGCCGACCTGCGGACCACCCGCTGATCGTGCATGTGGCGTCGGCCGAGGCGGCAAAGGCATGGGCCGCCTCGTGGCCCGCTGCTGCCGACAAACTCGCTGCTGCGTTCTGGCCCGGCCCAATGACGCTTATCGTCAAACGCGCCTCGCACGTGCTCGATGCTGTCACCGGCGGGCAGGACACCGTGGGACTGCGCGTGCCGTCGCATCCGGTGGCGCAGGCGGTGCTGCGTGAGTTCGCCGGCGATGGCGCCGTGCCCGCAGGCGTGGCCGCACCATCTGCCAACCAGTTCGGGCAGGTGAGCCCGACCACCGCGCAGCATGTGGCCGAGGAATTCCCCGATCAGTTACTGCTGGTGCTTGACGGCGGTGCCAGTGAGGTCGGTATCGAGTCCACCATCATTGACGTCAGCGGCACTGCACCGCGCGTGCTGCGGCCGGGCCGCGTTCGTGCGGGCGACATTGAGCGTGTGCTTGGCGTGCCGCTTGGCGAGGCTACTGACGACGCGCCGCGCGTGTCCGGCGCGCTGGCATCACACTACGCGCCGCGCACGCAGACACTGATGCTGGCAGAGCCCAGGCTCAGGATGCAACTGCGTGCGTTCCGCAACGCCAAGGCAGCGCAGCCGATGCGCTGCGTGATCACGCATTCGTTCGATGCCGAGCCGATGGAGCGGCTGCGTACCATTCGCCTTGCCGCCGACGCTGAGACTTGGGAATTCGAGCTTTACGCGCTGCTGCGCGAGCTTGATCAGGAGCGTTACGGCACGCTGATCGTCGAAACTCCGCCGGAGACGCCGGAATGGGACGCAGTGAACGATCGGCTGCGACGCGCAACGCACGGCTCGTCGCCTGACGATCTGTAGCCTGCGACGGCACTACCGACAGCCACAGTCGCGACAATTCGTGCGCATGAAAATCGTTCTCGCTCCCGACTCGTTCAAGGGTTCGCTCTC
>JAYRZU010000104.1:0-100660 GCA_041916315.1 Anaerolineae bacterium | reverse complement strand
GCCGCGCGGCGATAATCTTCCGGACGAGCGAGATGCAGCAGGCCCTCCCGCATCTTGTCGTGACTGAAGCGCAGTGACCCGGCGCGCGTGGTGATCAGGGCGATGTTGATGCTGCGCACCATCCACGCATTGAGATCTGCCTCCGAGTCCAGTTGGCGCACATAAGCCAAGTCAATTTCGCGACCAAAGAGCGCGGCCAAAATCATGAGCGCCTGCTCTGATTCGGGGAGCAATCGTAAACGCCGCACACTGATATCGAGCATCCCCTGGGAGAGCACAGTCTCGGGCAGGGTTTCGCGTCCGATATCGCGCAGGCTCCCCGACGTCTGCGCCAGTGTCCGCAGCGTTTCGACGAGGAAGAACGCATTACCTTCGGTGTGATGCATGAGGAAATCGACGATCTGGGGATCGCGCCCGCTCTCACCCAGAATGGCGGGGCTGAGCAGGCGGATTTCGTCGTGTGTGAACGGCAGCAGCGTCAGCACCTGCGCCGCTGGGAAGAGATCGGGCATCAGGAGCGCTTCATCCGGACGGTATGACGCGATGATGACCATCGGCAGTTCTTTCACCTGCTCGACGAGCTGCACCAGCGGGTACAGACTTTCCGTCAACCAGTGAATATCCTCTACCAGCAGCATCGTCGGCATGGGCAGCCGCGCGAACACCGTCGTGATCGTCACGCTCATACGCTGCTGATACTGTTCGCCATCCAGACGGGCGGCCACGTCGACGCGCCGACCTTGCAGCGCATCAATATCCGGCACAATGTCCTTGAGGATGCTCAACTCGCTGTCGTTCATCGGCACTTTGAGGGCGAGCGCGCGCAGCGGTTCATACCACAATTGGAATGGCTGACTGTCGTTTTCCAGCGCCTGCCCGACGATGACGTTCATGCCGTGCACGAGGCCGCGAATGCGCAGTTCGTCGAGCAAGCGGGACTTCCCCACGCCCGACTCTCCACCGATCAGGTATGCGCCGCCGCGCCCGTAGGTCGCCGCTCGCAGCGCTTCTTCCAGCAGTTTTTGCTCGGTTTGCCGGCCAACAAACGGCGCGGCCTGCAAAAAGCTTTCGCGGATGACCGCGTCTTCGCTCGTCAGCGGCATATCTGTCGCTTGGAGCAAATCGGCGATCGCGCTGGCGGCGTCGCTGTAGCGGGTGTTGCGGTCACGCGTGAGCAGCCGCGCGATGACGGCGGTCACATCCGGGTTAGTCACTGCGGCGACGGGGTGCATATCGGGCGTTTCATGCTGAATGCTGTGCATCAGCTTGGTGATGTTGCGCGTCTGATACGGGAAGTGCCCCGTATACAGCTCGTACGCGATCAGCCCGACCGCGTACAGGTCGCTTTGCGCGCTGCATGTGCTGCCGCTGAAGACTTCGGGCGCGATATACGCCAGCGTACCCGAGAGATCGCTCACGAGATTGGCTTCGGAGACCAGCCCGAAATCGAGCAGGCGCAGCTTGCCCCCGCTGTACAACAGGTTATCCGGCTTGATGTCGCGGTGTACGACCCCGTGCCGGTGCAGGTAGGCTAAGCCTTGCAGCAGTTCGATCAACAGGCAGGTTTTCGCGTGCATGTTCAGCCCCAGCATCTGGCTGAACTGCAGGATATTCTGCGGCAGGTCGAGGATTTCCATCGTGAAGTACGGCTGATCGTGATCGGTGAAGCCGTAATCCATCACGCTGATGATATTGGGGTGGCGCAGCGCCGCCAGTGTGCGGAACTCATTCGCCAGCGAGATGCGGCTGGCTTTCGGGGTTTGATCCGGCGCAGCGCTGCCTGCGCGCACGATCTTCAAGGCCACACGCGTTGCGGAGAGGCGATCAAAGGCTTCATAGACAACGCCCATGCCCCCCTGCCCCAAAACGCCGTGCAGTTCATACCGGCGGGCAATCGTCTCAAATGAGTTCAGTGCAGAAACCGATACCATAGCATCCCGCAGTACGTTACATCACCTTAATCATTCTATACGAGATTCCGAACGCCAGAATAAATGAGTGGAAATTCATGTCAAAATAGGCGCAATTGACGCAGTGGGGCGAAGGTCATGCGGTGCAGCGGCGTCGGGCCATGTTCGCGGAGCGCCGCGTGATGAGTCGCCACGCCATAGCCTTTGTGCACGGCAAAACCGTAACCGGGGTACTGCGCGTCGTACTCGACCATCCAGCCATCCCGCGCGACTTTAGCGAGGATGCTGGCAGCGGCGATGCTGAGCGACAGGCTGTCGCCTTTGATGAGTGCACTATAGGGGAGCTGGCGGCTCGGCCAGCGAATGGAGTCGATCAGCAGGTAGTCTGGGGTGACCTGCGCCTGCACAAGGGCGAGCGCGCGTTCCATCGCCAGACAAGTCGCCGGGACGATACCCAGCGCGTCGATCTCGTGGGCTTCAGCGCGACCGACGCCCCACGCCCGCGCGGTCGCTTTGATGCGGTCGACCAGTTGAGCGCGTGTCCGCGCGCTGACTTGTTTGCTGTCATACACGCCAGCCAAGAGCTGCGCGACGTCGTCACGGTCGAGCGGGAGGCAGACCGCGCCCGCCGCCACTGGCCCGGCCCACGCGCCGCGTCCCGCCTCGTCAATCCCGACGATGACGCGATAGCCCTGCGCCACCAGCGTGTGTTCGTGCTGAAGTCCAGCCGTGCGGGGCGCGTGTGGCGCGGTCATTTGCCGACGGGGACGTACACACCCGCCCGCCAGTTGCGCTGAATATCCCAGATTTCACGCAGCAGTTTGAGCGAGTCCTGAACGAGACGCATGCGGCTGTCCGCGTCAAAGTACCAGGTGATCGGCACTTCGCGGATTTTATAGCCGCGCTTCTTGGCGAGGAACAGAATTTCGATGTCGAAGCCGATGCCCGTCATCTGCTGCACGCTGAACAGGTCTTCGGCGGCGCGGCGGTTGAACATCTTGAAGCCGCACTGCGTATCTTCGAAGCCGCGCACAGCGGTCAGCTTGATGATCCAGTTATTGACGCGCCCCATAAAATGGCGATATTCCGGCTCATTGATGCGCTGCGCGCCGGCGCCTTCCCGCGTGCCGATGCTCACATCGTAGCCATTGGCGTGCGGGGGCAGAAACTTGACGATTTCTTCGATGGGCATCGAGAGATCCACATCGCAGATGAAGCGGTAGTCGCCCTGCGCCGCCAGCATGCCCGCTTTGACTGCCAGCCCTTTGCCGCGCGTTTGCACCACCATCAACTTGACGTAGGGATGCTCCACAGCGAACGCCTGCGTCACTTCAGCCGTCCGGTCGTGGCTGCCATTCTCGACCACGATCACTTCAGCGCTGAACGATTGGGTCGCCAGAAACGCATCAATTTTCGCGAGGCTGGGGGGAAGCCGATGTTCCTCGTTGTGCGCGGGCATAATGATTGAAAGCAGGGGGCGCTGTTCAGGGGTCAAAACTGATTCTCCGTAAGCGCGTTCCACGCGCATGTGTTTACCTCACCTTGATCGCTGGGAATCAACCCACGCCGTCCGAAGTCAGCAGCGCGTCGATCTCCGCAGCCGAGACGCGGCACAGCGCCTGCACCGAGCGCCGCTTATTGAGCATGCGCGGCAGCCCGATTATTCCGGCGATCATCCCGCGCAGTTTCGCGCGCGCCGCCTGGCCGCGCCACGCACGGATTGCCGCCCATGCCTGCCGCGCCTGCGCCCGTAGAATCCGCCCGCCATATTTGCGCCACAGCGCGCCGGGCAAATTCTTGACGAGGATGAAGATCAAATTGCGCCCGTCATAGTAACTGGCGGTCACTCCGCCGCCAGTTGCCGACAGATGATGGTACACGATTGCAGCGGGTGTGTAAAGACAGCGCCAACCGCTCAAGTTGACGCGCCAACCGAGATCCACGTCCTCACCGGAGAAGAAGAAATCGTCGTCCAGCAGCCCGATCTGGTCGAGCATGACGCGGCGGTACGCGGACGAACCGCCACACGCGCTGAACACGTATTCCTCGCGGTCAAACTGGCCCTCGTCCTTCTGCCACACGCCGCGATTCCCCGCGCGTCCGTCCGTCGTGAAGAAGTCGCCCGTGGTGTGGATGTAATCACGTTGGTCGAACAGCAGCATTTTGCTGGCCACGCTGCCGACTTCGGGATGTCGCGCAAACGCATCGACCACCGCCGCCGCCCACCCCGGATCGACTTCGGTGTCGTTGTTGAGCAGTGCAACGATCTCCCCAATCGCAGCGCGCATTCCGGCATTACACGCGCCAGTAAAGCCCGTGTTCGTCGGCAGTTCGATCAGCTTGACCCATGGGTATTCCCGCTTGATCAAGTCCTGCGAGCCATCGCTCGACGCATTGTCGACGATGAGCACCTCGAGCGCGGGGTGCGTTTGCTGCCGGAGTGCCTCCAGGCACACCGGCAGGAAGCGTATGCCGTTCCAATGCGGGATGACGATTGACAGCGTGACCGGCATTAGACAATCGTATCCAGCACGCTGCCGAGGATAGCGATGATTTCGTCAACTTCCGCCTCGCTGATGACCAGCGGCGGCGCAAACGCGAGCGTGCTGCCGACGTTGCGCGTGCGCAGCCCGCGATCCTGACACATGCGCATGACCTTCGCCGCCAGCGCCGGGTCAGCCGTCTTGGAGTCTTTGTCGCTCACCAGTTCCACCCCGCAGATCAAGCCGAGGCCGCGCACATCGCCGACAAACCGGAACTCTTTGAACGCTTGCAGCCCCGCTTGCAGGCGCGCGCCCATCTGCGCGGCATGTTCGACCAGCTTTTCATGCTCGATCAGTTCGAGGTTACGCAGCGCGACCGCACACGCCGTCGCATGACCGGAATAGGTGTAGCCGTGCATCCAACTGTCGGTATCCGGCGCGCTCTGAATCGCGTCATAGATCGCATCGCTGATCTGGTTGCCGCCGAGCGGTTGGTAACCGCTGGTGATCGCCTTAGCGAATGACAGAATATCGGGCTGGACGCCGTAGCGGTTCAAGCCGAACAGTTCGCCCGTGCGCCCAAAGCCTGTGATCACCTCGTCGGCGATCAGCAGCACGTTGTACTGGTCGCAGATTTCGCGGATGCGGGGAAAATAATCATCCGGCGGGACGATCACGCCGCCGACGCCCTGCACGGGTTCGGCGATGAACGCGGCGACCGTATCTTGCCCTTCCCGCAGAATCGCCTCTTCGAGGAGGCGCGCCGCGGCGGTACCAATCGTCTCGCCGGGTTTGACTTCGCCGTCAAAGCGGTAAGGATACGGCGCGCCGATATGCACGAAACCGAGCACGGCCGGGCCGAACATCTTGTGATAGCGTTCGATGCCCGTCGCGAAGGTCGCTGCGAGCGTGATGCCGTGATAGGCGAACTTGCGCGCGATGATCTTCGCTTTTTCTGGCTTGCCGAGACGCTTGAAGTAGTAGCGCGCAATCTTGAAGGCGCTGTCGTTCGCTTCAGAACCGCCCGACGTGAAAAAGGTCGTTTTGAGGTTGGCATACGCATAACCAGAGAGCTTGTGCGCCAACTGCGTCGCGGGGATGTTGGTCATGCCCGCGAAATTCGAGGTGAAGGCCATGCGCTTCATCTGATCGTAGGCGGCCTGCGCCAGCTCTTCGCGCCCATAGCCGACATCGACATTCCACAGCCCCGCCATCCCGTCGAGGATTTTGCGCCCATCGGCGGTGTAGAGATACACCCCTTCACCGCGCTCGATCACCAGCGGATCAGCATGCGTTTTGGGGTGCTGGAGCGGGTGGAGCTGCAGCTTATCCTGTTCCTGTAAAGTGGCATTATCCAGTTGAGAAGTGGTCATCATAAGCGCCTTTATTTGGTTTGGTCGTGCTGGCTACCGAGTCTATATCGAGAACATGCTGTTGTACAGGACATGGAATACGGATGGCGCGATCAGATTGCGCGACCGTTCGAAGATGTAGCCGAACGCCAGCCCTAACCCCATCTGGAAGGCGAGCGTGCTGGCCAGCGCCGTGAGCACGCCCCCCGGTTCACCAAAGCTGCTGTACCCGAGGCCGACATGCCACACGCCGAAGATCACGGCTTGCAGCACGAGCGCCCAGCCCGGCGACATGAGGCGGCGCAAGCGCGTTTGGAGTGCCCCGCGGAACAGAAATTCCTCAAAGAAGCCGTTGTTGAGCGCATTCGACAGAATCACCTGCCCGACCCAACTGAGCAGCGCTCCATTGACGATCAAATAGGCGATCGCCAGTACGGGCACAATCGCCCAGATGAACGTCACGCGCAGCACGCGATGCCCGCGCCCCAAGCCGAGATCGGGCAGTTTCGCGCCGAGCAGCAGGAGGAAGATCACCGGAATGACGAAATACAACACCGGATTGGTTAGGTAATTGTCGTTGCCAAACGTCCGCCCGCTGAAGCGTTCGAGCGTGTCGACCAGCGGCGTCCAGCCCGGGATGACGGTATTAAACGGGATGAGATCGTGAAACTGCATCCCGCGGATACCCGTCAAGACAATGAGGAGGAAAAGCACGGCGAGCTGCAGGTAGAGCCTACGCCGCTCGCGAGGATCGTCAACAAAGGTTGGCGGGTTGGGCTGCGTGTTCAGCGCGGTGATGAGCATGAACACGGCGATCCCCGTGAGGCTGGCGAGGCCACCCCACGGCGTATGCCCGTAGGCGAGCAGCACCACCGCGCCGATCACCCATAGGGCGACAAACGCTAAAGCTGCGCGGGAACGAAAGGTCTCAGACAGGATGGCTTGGGCTTGCTGGCGAATAGACGATGAGGCGAGGGTTTGGGCGGTCATGATGCTCCCTTGAATGGCACGCACAGTGTCGAGCAACAGCGGGGAAGTGCAGGAGTGCTATCAAGCTGTGCGGTGTGAGCAGGGGCGAATCTGATAGATCGTCCTGCCCGTTCGTGTGCGTGGTTAGCGGAATAAACCTTCTTTGGTCAAAAATGCGTCCACCGCGGCCTGCCACGGTCGCAGCGTCACGCCGACTATTTTACCCGCCAAATTCGCCAGTGGGGTAAATTCCGGCGGCGATGACGGGCGCGCCCAGGCATGGCTGGTGATCCGGCCAATGGGCATCTCGGCGTAACCAGCATGATCCAGTACATAGCGCGCGAAGTCGTAGCGTGAACAGTAGCCCTCGTTGACCATGTGATACACGCCCCAGCGCTGCGTCTCCATCAGGCTGACGAGCGCCACGGCGAGATCATCGTTGTAGGTTGGGCAGGCGATCTCGTTGATAACTACTTTCAGTGGTTTGCCCGCCGCCGCCGCGCCGAGCATCGTCTGGATGAAGTTTTTGCCGCCATGCGCGAACAACCACGAGGTGCGCGCAATCATGTGGCGCGGGTTGACGCCGACGACCGCCTGTTCGCCGACCCATTTGCTGTAGCCATACGGATTGACGGGCTGCGTCCGGTCGTATTCGCGATACGGCTGTTTGGCCTTGCCGTCGAAAACCTCGTTGCTGCTCACGTACAGCATCGGCACGCCGAGGTCAGCGGTCGCTGCGGCGACATTCCCCGCGCCCAACCCATTGATCGTGACGGCCTTCTCCGGCTCACGCGCACAGCCATCCACGTCTGTCCACGCTGCCGGGTGCATCACGAAGTCGGGCTGCGCCGACGCAATCCATGCGCAGCTCGCCGCGTAGTCGGCAATGTCAAATTCGGCGACATCGGCGGGGATCGGCGTATGCCCGCGCGTGCTCAACACCTCGACTACTCGCGCTCCTAACCGCCCCGCCGCTCCGGTTACCAGTACCCGCATAGCACCACCCTGAGTTAAAAGTTAAAAGTTGAAAGTTCAAAGTAAAGGCAGCGGCTATCCACTTTTAACTTTTACCTTTGAACTTTCAACTAAATCATGACGATCCGTTCTTCACTGCGTGTGTGCGCCCATACCGGGCTGAAATAGCGGTTGTGCAGGTCAATCACCTCGTTGACATCGGTCACGGGTTCGATCACCTCACGCCCCTGTGCCGCCTTGCGCCACGCGAAGTCGGTCAGGTTAGCCGAGCCTTTGAACGCCAGCAGCCCATCGATCACCACGATTTTCTGGTGCGGAAAGTGCGGGCTGTCGTTCGGGAAGACCTGCAATTTGAGGCGCGGCGCTTCATCGTGATATTCGGTGATCTCGCGCAGCACCATGTCATGTTTGATGCCGGAGACGATACCGCGCACATCGACGCGCTGCGCCGTCAGCTTGAGCGCGCCCAGAATCAGCACGCTGATGCCGTAGGTCGTGAAATGCACGAACTTTTCGGCATTTTGCAGCGCTTCAAACAGCGCGCGAATCGGCGGATACGGCGTGTACTGCCCATACGGCGACATGACCGATTCGCGGGTCTTGCGGGCGATGCGCGCCAGCGCCTGACTGTGCTCGATCAAGTCTTTGTAGTGCAGATCCAGCCCTTTGGCGCGCAGATATTCGTCCGGCATCGGGTAGCGATCCGTGGCGATATACTGCACACCGCACACCGGGCAAACCACCCGCCCCACATCGACCAAGAGCGCGTAACACCGTTCGCACAGATACCCCGGCGGCGTAAAACGCAGGAGCGAATCAATATCAAAGCCCGTTTGCACTACCGTTCACTCCAGTGCTCAAACACCGCTTCGAGATCCTGCCGCCACTCTGCTTCGAGGTCGTCGGTCGAGCGTTCGTCTATCCGCTCGAAGTAGCCGCCACCCGGTATGCCCGTCTGCTTGGTGACCACCAGCGCACACAACTGCCCAGCGCCGTCGTCCGCCGCCTCGCGACACACCTCGCGCAGCAGGCGATGAAAGATATGCGAATGGTAGTGCAGCGTGACCGTCTGCAAGCGCAAACAAAGCTCTGAGTAGGTGATCGTCTGCCGCGCCCGCGCCACCTCGATCAGCACAGCGCGCATCTCCGCTTTGACGGCGCGCAGATCCGCTTCGCCCAGTTTGGTCATGCGCTGAATTCCGCCACCCGTCGCAGTTCATGCTCCTTCGGGAAAAAGTACCGCAGCGCGAGAAACAGCGGAATTTGTATTGCCCAGAAGAATTTTCCGAGCGTCACATCGGCATAGGCAATAGGGATTGAGGCCAAAAACACGAGCGGTGGAATTAGCAGGCGCAGCGTGACGTACAACTTCAGGCGGGATGGCAGCGGCGTGTCGAGCAAGCGGTTACCGGCGGTGGCATACAACCACGAGAATAGTTCCACCAGGCCAATCAGCGCCACCGATACCGCATACAGAGCCGTAATAGGTGCATAGTCTGGGTACGTACCGAGCGCATTGGTCGAGACGGGCAGGAAGCCGATGAACATCAGGAAAATCAGGTTGAGCCACAGCAGCGAGTTATCGTACTTTCGCACGAGCCGAAACAGGCGGTGATGGAACACCCAATAAATGCCAACGACCAGAAAACCCAGCACGTAGACCAGGATATGCGGAAACATGCTTTGCAGCAGGAATGGAACTTGTTCCTCAGCGCCTGCCACCTCGATTTCCGGCACACGAATTTCGAGTGCCATCAGGGTGATGGCAATCGCCATAACCGCGTCGCTGAAAAACACCATCCGCTCAAAGCCTACGTTGTCCGCATGTTGTTCCGAATGCGCTTCTGTCGCCATCATGGCCTCCGCCAACTGCGCGCCGATAGTAAACCATTTGTTCTGTTAGCGCAACCCAGCCCATGCGGTGGCGGACGCGAGAAAACGCATCCGCCAGACCCATTCAGGTTTCACGCTGCGACGGTTACTGCAGCACAATCGTGAGATTCTGGTCGTCGATGATAACCTCAGAGAGTGCGTAATACCCCCCACCCGCTTGCACGCTGAGCTGACGCAGCAATTCATTGCCGCGCGTCTCAAATTCGGTGATGGTCGTGCCGAAGCTCTCCGGCGGCACCGCGTACAGACCGCCGTTGAGGTCGATGCCCGCAAACGTGAACTGGCGGCGCGTCGAATCGAGCGTGAGCACAATGCCCGCCGTCTGCGTGATGCCGCCGTATTCGGGGAACGTCGCATCAACGTACACGACCGCGCCGCCGGGGCGGAGATCGATGCGTGGGTTGCGAATGCGGGGATCGGGCGATTGGTCGCTGCACAGGGCGCTTTGCGCGCGGCACAGTTCCATCAAGCCCGCTTCGCTGAAAGTGGCGACGGCGGCTTGCCCGCCGCTCGGCAGCTCGCCCAGCGTGAAGTCATAGAGGTTGCTGTTGGGGTCGAGCTCGCGCACGCCGTACTCGCCCAAGTTCAGGCTGATGTCGGCGGGCTGCGTAGGGTTCAGCAGTTCGATAGTGGGCGCGGGGGTGACTTCGTCAAAAACCTGCGCCGTTTCCCCTTCCGAGCGCAGCCCGGCGATCTGCGCGACGATGCCGGAGAGGTTGGGGCGGAAAAGCAAAACGGCGGCCAGAATCACGAGGGCAGATGCGCCGAGCAGCAGAAAGCAGCCACAGCCCACCGCCGCCAGCGAAGTCTGCCGCCGCCGGACGGGTCGAACATAACCGGATGGATTGTTCCGCAAAAAGTGCCTCCAGTGTCACAGTTTACAGTTCAGAGTGCAGGGCGACCGAACCGATCGCCTGTACTGTTCCCAGTTTACTGCGCACTGTCAAGCCCGTTTAGTCGGTGCAGTTCTCGCACTGCGTCACAAAGTAGACGATGCCTTCCCCGCCCACCACGCCCGAATGCGGACGGTTGCCGGGAATATTCAGCCGATCACCGGCCGCTACATTGAACACATCGCTGCCAATGGTGATTTTCGCGCTGCCACTGGCGAACCCGAGGACGAGATCCTGCGAATTCCGGTGATTCTCGTAGGTAGCGTGCGGCAGTTCGACCACTTTGTGCGCGTTGTGCCCGTGGCGGCTGACGTGTTCGCAGATCTGATCTTCGGTGAGTCCGGCGTAGACTTTGGGCTCGTAAATGGCCATCGTAATGAACTCCTTAACTCGTGATAGGGTCATTGTAACTGGGATCTCCCGGTGTGACCCGTTACGCTCATCTACTTTTTGGTCGCTAAACGTCACACTTTGTAACGTCCGCTCCACCGGACCGTCACAATCCCGCCCGGGATGAGCACAATCTCGCAATCTTAATCTTAATACTCTGTGAGAGGGTGCGTCGAGATCAGCCGCATTAATGCGATTTGTCATACAATCGGGTTGGTTGTACGGAACTGAAGGTGGTTGTATGAGTCAGGCTAGACGCATCATCGATCAAAGTGGGGCTGAAGGCGTAATCGAGATGCTGGACGGGAAATTCGCCCGGCTGCGTTTACACACGGGACGCACGGTCGCTATCCCGCGCGAAGCGCTGAATTGGGATGCGGAGGCCAATGCGTACCGGGTTCAGCTTGATCTCACCCGCCTCGGCTCCCGCGTCGAAGAGCAAACGGTCATCCCGTTAGCCGCGGAAGAACTCACCGTGGAAAAGCACACTGTGGAAAACACTGTGCGCGTCCAAAAACGCGTCCGTGAAGAAACGGTCGTCGTGGATGAAGTTCTGCGCCGCGACAGCGTGGATATCGAGCGCGTGCCAATGGATCGCTATGTCGATCAACCGTTGGAACCACGCTATGAAGGCGACACGATGATCATCCCCATTCTGGAGGAAGTGCTCGTCGTGGAAAAACGCCTGCTCCTACGTGAGGAGATCCGTATCACCCGGCGGCAATCAGTGGTGCGCGACCCGCAGGAGCATGTGCTGCGGCGCGAAGAAGCCACTGTCACGCGCGACCAAACCGATCAATCAGTCGAGTAAGAGAAGCAAGAGGAGTCGAAGATGGCACATACAGTAGTAGCGCTCTATGATGACTTTGATACCGCGCGGCGCGTGGTGGAAGAATTGGTGTCCGCGGGCTTTGACCGCGACGACATCAGCCTGGTGGCCAATGATGCCAGTGGCAACATGGGCTCGACGCTCAAAACGGACAAAGACGATGTGACGGCAGGTGAAGGCGCCGGTTTTGGCGCGGTTGTCGGCACGCTGATCGGCTTGGGCGTAGCGCTCATCCCCGGCGTGGGGCCGGTTGTGGCGGCCGGGCCGCTCGCGGCGGCGCTCATGGCGGGCATCGGTGCAGCGGCGGGCGCGGCGACGGGTGGCATCGCTGCCAGCCTGATCGACCTCGGCATGTCGGAAGACGAAGCCGGTTACTATAACGAAGGTCTGCGCAGTGGCGGGACGCTGGTGACTGTCAGCATGGACGACGATACGTATGTCGGGCGGGCGCAGGACATCATGAACCGCTACAACCCAATTGACGTGAACGACCGCTTCGGTGGCAGCTCGCTGTCGAGCGACACCAGCGGCCTGACGACGGGCACGAGCGGCCTGAGCACCGGCCAGAAGCAGTCGAGCCTGGGCACGACCAACCGCAACATCGATGCGGGTGATCAGGTCAGCCTGCCCGTAGTCGAAGAAGAACTGAACGTGGGCAAGCGCACGGTTGAAGAAGGCGTGGCGCGCGTGCGCTCCGTCGTGCGCGAAACCCCGGTCGAAGAACAGGTGCATCTGCGCGACGAACACGTGACGGTCGAACGCCGCCCCGTGGATCGCCCGGCGGACCCGAATGACCTCAACGCCTTCCGCGAACAGACGGTCGAAGTCACGGAACGGCGCGAAGAGCCCGTCGTACAGAAGCAGGCGCGCGTGGTCGAAGAAGTCGTGGTCGGCAAGGAAGTGGAAGAACACACGGAAACGGTGCGCGATACTGTGCGCCGCACCGACGTGGAAATCGAAAACGCGGGGACGATGGGACGCACGGGCAGCGTGTCCGGCATGACCTATCGCCCGTACACTGACTACGAGACCGATTTCCGTACGCACTACGACACCAACTACGGGTCGAGCGGCTACACCTTCGACCAGTACACCCCGGCGTATCGCTACGGTTACACACTGGCCACCACGGATCGCTACGGCGATTACGACTGGGATCGGCTGGAACCGGAAGCCCGCCGTTACTGGGAAGAACGCAACCCGAACACGTGGGAACGCTTCAAGGACAGCATCCGCGAAGCATGGGATCGCGTGCGCGGTCGCTAACGCACAAGACTAACCTCCCCTTCTCTGTGTAGAAAGGGGCAAATAAACCGGGCAGACTGATTGGTCTGCCCGGTTTATTTGCCCCAAAATACGCATCCGTAACAGCGCCCGGTTGTGCACCCCTACCCATTAATCGAACGACACGAGCGGTTCGAGCCGCTGCATGAGCGCTTCGCCGATGCCTTCGATAGCGTCGAGATCGGCCATGCCCGCGAAGCGCCCGACCTGCTCCCGGCGGTCGATGATGCGCTGCGCGAGCACTTCCCCCACGCCGGGGAGTGTCATCAGCTCGTCGAGATTCGCCGTATTGACATTGACGCGTGCCCCGCCCTGCGGCGTCGGGATTACACTGGTGTCGGCGGAGGCTTCCACTGCACCAACTTCATAGACATGCACCTGATCCCCATCGTGCAGCACGGCGGCGAGGTTAACACGCATCAAATCGGCGTTGGCCGAGGTGCCGCCAGCAAGTGCGAGTGCGTCGCTGACGCGGCTGTTGTAGGGCAAGCGGATCACCTGATTCGGCTGGTTGACCGCCCCTGTCACATACACCTGTATCTCGCCGGGCGTGGTCGCGGTCGGCGTCGGAACCGGCGGTTCGATGATGATCTGCACGGGCTGGGGCCGAGTGCTGAGCAGCAGCACCGCGCCCCCGATCAACGTGACGATAAGGAGCGCGAAGGCGAGGATCGAAAGGCGAGGTGAGGTCGTCATGGGCGGTCTTTGCGGCGATACACAAACTTGAGGCCCGACCACTGCGCGTCGACGGCGATCACTTTGACGTCGACCAGACCGTGCGCCAGACCATATTCACGGATGATGTTTTCGTCTAAATCGGTGGGAATACCCGCCGCCTTTTTGTACCACGACACCCACAGCATCCCGTTCGGCTTGAGCAGCGCGGCGAGACGGTCAAAATCCGCGTCCAGCGCCGCGAAGTCGCGCACGAACACCTGAATCAGGTCAAGCGGCGGGTCAAGTGTGACGTCCACGCTTGCGGGCAGCGCTCCCGGCGCGTAGGTTTCCGGCGCACCGACGAACGCGATGCGCATCCCCGGTTTGACGCCGAGCTTGTCCAGCAGTGAGCGTTTAGAGTACCCTGCTCCGTCGGTCATAGACCATCAGCGCGGGGGTTGGGCGGGACGCGGAGGCGGAGGCGGCGGCTGCACCGATGCGAAGGTCGGCGTATTGTTGCTCACGATGATCGACTCTTGAAAGAGCGTGCGATTCGGCACAAGAATGCGCTGCGTCTCCGTCTGGAGCGTGGTATAGCGCAAGTCGATATCGGTCACAATGCCTTCATGCGACCCCACGCGGATGTAATTCCCGCGCCGGAACGGACGATACATCAGAATGAGGATGCCCGAGAGCAGATTGCCGATGATGTCCTGCAGGGCGAAAGCGACAGCAAACGTCGTGATCCCCAGCCCGGCGACCAGCGCGGACACATCCACGCCGATCGTGCCGAGCGCGGTCAGCAGGCCGGAGACGATGATCGTCAGGCCGATCACCTGGGTCATCAAATCCAGCACCGAGTCATCGAGCCGCGTTTTGCTCCCAAAGCGCCGCACCGTCGCGCGGAACAGAATGCTCACAATCCAGAAGGCGATGAAGATCACCAGCGCCAGCAGGAGCTGCGGAACAAAGCCAATGATCTGTTCGGTTAGCGTAGGCGCGACAACTTGCGCAGCGGTCTCGATGGTCTCGGTGGGCATAGTATCAGTTTAGTAGCGGCGGACGATGGACTTATAGACGGTCGGCTGGCGGTTCTGGATCAACTGCCATTCTTCGCGGCTGCGGCGGATTTCGTCGACGTCGATGCGCGCCACGACGAAACCTTCATTCGGCGCGCCGGTATCCGGGTCGGTGTCGCCCGCCATCGTCGCGTAGATGTCACCGCGCGGTCCGACGATCATGCTGTCGCCGCCGAAGTTCATCGTCACGTCTTCACCAACTCGGTTCGACCCGGCCATGAAGACGGCGTTTTCGTAGGCGCGGGCGCGCATGAAGGTCTTCCACGCATCCACATCGGACGCTTCCCAGTTCGCCAGCACACACAGAATTTCCGCGCCATCCAGCGTGAGCGCGCGTGCCACTTCCGGGAACGCGAGATCGTAGCCAATCATCAGACCGATTGAGCCGATTTCCGTCTCGATCACGGGCATCTGGTAGCCATCACGGAAAGCCATGCGTTCTTCACCGCGCAGGTGAATCTTGTTGTAGACGTCGACGACGTCGCCTTCCGGCCCGACCAGCACCGCCGAGTTGTAGAGCACGCTTTCGACTTTCTCTTTCGTCACCATGCCGAAGGCGATATACACGCCGTATTCGCTGGCGCGCTGGGCCATCAGGTTGACCGTTGGACCGGGAACACGCTGCGCCTTTTCAGTAAAGCGTAAGCCCAATTCATACCCGCTGGTGATCAGTTCGGGGAACACGATCAGGTCGACGCGCTGGGCGGTCGCCACCTTGCTGATCATGTCGGACATCTTGATCAGGTTTTCGTCAGTTTCACCGAGCTTAGGACTCATCTGAACAACAGCGACAGAAACTTCGCGCATGGAATTTCCTTATGAGCGTTAAGCGATTCGACTCAAATTGTACTATGCCCGGCGCAAATTCTCCAAGTAGCCCTCGAGTTCGGACGGCAGCGGCGACTCGAAACACAGGCGTTCTTTGGTGCGCGGATGATCGAAACACAGCTTGGCGGCGTGCAGGAACTGGCGGTGAAAGCGTGACTTACGGAAGCCGTACACCTTATCGCCGACCAGCGGGCAGTCGATGAAGGCCAGATGCACGCGAATCTGGTGTGTGCGCCCGGTCAGCAGCTTGACTGAGACGAGCGTTTTGCCATCCTTGAAGCGTTCCACGACCTGAAATTCGCTGACAGCGGGGCGACCATCGCGCATGACTTTCATGCGCTTGCGCTGCGCTGGGTCGCGGGCAATCGGCGCATCAATGCGCCCGAGGTTGGTCTTGGGCGCTTTCTCGGTCAGCGCGAGATACACCTTCTCGACCGAACGCGCGGAGAACTGGCGCATCAAGCGCTGCAAGGCGGGCGCGCGGCGCGCGACGAGGATCAGGCCGCTCGTCTCTTTGTCGAGGCGATGCACAATACCGCGCCGCTTGGGCGCGTAATCCATCTCGGTGATCTCCGGGTAGCGCGCAAGAATCGCGTTGACGAGCGTGCCCGTCTCGTTGCCCGCACCGGGATGCACGACCATGCCCGCGGGCTTGTCGATCACGGCAATATCTGCGTCTTCGTACAGCACCACCAGCGGAATCGGCTCGGGTTCGACGGTCTTATCCGGCGGCGCAGGCGGCACGGTCACGATGATGCGCTCGCCCCCTTTGAGCTTGATGCCGGGTTTGATGATCTCGCCGTTGACGCGCACATTCCCTTCACGGATGAGCGTTTGAATCTGCGAGCGGGTCAGGCGGTCGCCGACATGCGCGACGATCAGTTTGTCGAGGCGTTCGCCTGCCGTTTTCACCGTGAATTCGATGTGTTGAGACATTACAAGCCTTTTATACAGTAACGTTGACCGAAAGGTGAACTATGATACAATGAATACTAACCTGTTTGAGTGATCGTGAGGAGTCGATTCTCTGGAAGCGTTAGATTTAGCCCGCGAAATTGTTCACGCCGTTGAGGATAAGAAAGCCGAAAACATTCTCCTGTTGGATTTACGCCCGGACACCGTAATTGCGGATTTTTTTGTGATCTGCACGGGGACGAGCGACCGTCAAATCCGCGCTCTGGCCGAAAATGTCCGCGAAACCATCAAAACCAAGTTCGGCAAGCTCCCCCACTCCACAGAGGGTGAGCATACGAGCGGATGGATGCTGCTCGACTACGGCGATGTGATCGTCCACATCTTCGGAGAAAGCCAGCGCGAGTTTTACAATCTGGAAAGTTTCTGGCGCCAAGCAAATGTGCTGCTGAGTATTCAGTAATGCAGTTAGCAGTTCTGTAGGGGCGCACGGCCGTGCGCCCCTACCTGTAAATCCACGCGGCCTTACCGACCTTCGAAAATCCACGGGTCGGTGACGCGACCCCACGAAATGAGTTCCGCTTCCGTGAAGAAGTTGGCGATTTCGATCAGACCGTTTTCCGGGCTGTCGGAACCGTGCACGAGATTACGGCCAATTTCCAGACCGAAGTCACCACGGATGGTGCCCGCGCCCGCTTTTGCTGGGTTGGTCGCGCCGATCGTGCCGCGCGCCGCTTCAATGGCATTCGTGCCTTCCAGCGCGATCACCACGACGGGCGATGACACAATATAGTCGACCAGACCGTTAAAGAACGGCTTGCCCTGATGCACGGCGTAGTGCTTCTCCGCCAGTTCGCGCGACACCTGAATGAACTTCATACCGACAATGCGCAGACCGCGCGCTTCAAAGCGGCGGATGACTTCCCCGGTCAGGCCGCGCTGCACGGCATCCGGCTTCACAATGATGAGTGTACGTTCCACTGCTAAAACTCCTCGATGATCTGAGCTTTGGGCACAAAAAACGGGTCATTGTGACCCGTTCTGGTAAGTCTGCTGCTGATTATAGCTGATTCAGGGCTTCTCGATAAGTGTTGAGCGCGTCCTGCAGTTTGCCCTGCCGCATCAGGCCGTCGCCGAGCACGCGATACACCGCCGGGACAGTCCGGTACGATTTGACCATCTGCTCCAAGTCGGCCACCACGGTGTCGAGGTCGACGCTCGCGCGGATCAAGCCTTCGTATTCGCTCAGGCTGCCTTCCAGATCGCCGCTCTGTTCGAGGTCGCGCGCGCTCTGGAGCGCTCCCGCACTGACCGGCGCCCGCGGGATGAGCGGCGCGGCGGTGGTCGGCGGTGGGATGGGACGCGGAGCCACGGGCGGCACATAGACCGGTTCCGGCTCGGGTTCAGCCTCAAACGTGAACGCGGCGGGTTCGAGATCGGCGGCGGTTTCGGTGAGCCAATCCGGCACTTCGACCGCTTCCGGGTTCTCCAGTTCGGAGAGCCAGTCAGCAAACGCCGGTTCTGCGGGCGCAAGTTCGACCACTTCCGGTTCGGCGGCTGGCAGTTCAGTACCCGCCATCCACGACGGCAGGCCCTGGGCCTCGCCCACGGGCAAATCTTCGGCAGGCAGCGGCTCGTCGATCAGCTCATCGTCCTGTTGTTCAAGCTTTTCGACGGCGGCAATCCGCGCCGGGTCGCTCACATTGCGTTCGTACCAGTCCGGCACTTCGGCGACGTCAATCGTGCCCGCCTGATGTTCGAGGTCAAAGGCTTCGGCCCACGTGTCATCCGGGTCGACTTCGATGTTCGCTGCGGGCGTGCTGGCCGCTTGCGCGACGGGCTCCGGCGTTTCCGTGAACAGGGAACCGAAGTCCATCTGCTGATCGTCCGGCTCGGCTTCTTCTTTCAACCAGTCCGGCATATCTTCCGATACGGGCGTGGGCGGGAACAACACGTCAAGGCTGGTGGTTGGCTGCGGCGCGGCAGGCGGTTCAGCAGGAGCTCCGCCCATCTGCTCCAGAAGCCAATCAGGCAGTTCGGCGGGCACGAGCGCGGGTTCTTCGTCCAGTTCCGGCATGACCATATCCGGCTCATTGACGATTTCGTCCACCTTCGCCTCGAACAACACCTGAATCTGTTCCCGTGTGACTGAGCCATCGGCCAGCGCCCGCTGAATCGAGTCCATGGACATCTCGTCTCCAGACTCTTCTTCCACAGCCGCGGCTACCGGCGGCGCAGGGGGCGCATCGTCGGCCAAACTGCTCAGGAAATCGGACGGGTCGCTCAAGGTTGGCGCGGGCGTCCGGTTATTCGTCACGGGCGGCGTATCAAACGA
Source organism: Anaerolineae bacterium (assembly GCA_041916315.1). Lineage (GTDB taxonomy): Bacteria > Chloroflexota > Anaerolineae > Aggregatilineales > Phototrophicaceae > Flexifilum. Next base: position 81,871 of record JAYRZU010000104.1, on the reverse strand, counting down.
GAATGCCACATACCCGGGCGCCTCAATTTCGTTCAGTTCCGGCATGGGAATATCGAGCTGCGCCGGGGTGAGCAGTTCTTCGGTATCCGCGCCCTGACGCCGAGCCAGCGACTCGAGCCATTCGACCGAGTCCGATCCGCCAAACGGATCGCGCGCTGGGGCGGGCTGCGCCAAGGGATCATCCTGCGTGCGGGCAAGGTCTTCGAGCCATGACAGCGAGCTGCCCGCTTCGGGCGCTGCTGCGGCGACAGGCGTCGGGTCTTCGGTCGAGAGATTTGACAGGTCGAGATTGAACAGGCTGTCATCCTCGCCACCGTTGCCACCAGCGAGGCTTTCGAGCCACGCCAAACCACCCTCTTGGGCGGGTGGCGCAGACCGGGTCGCCGCGGGCGCGGGTGGAAGCTGCGCAGCGGCGGGACGCGCGGGCGCGGGTTGTTGAACAGTCGGCGGCTGCGCAGGCGGCGCAGGCGGCGGCACAGCCGTCGCGGGACGGACCGGAGCAGCGGTCGGCGGCGGTGTGATCACGCGCGCGGCAGGACGCTGCGGCTCAGCGACGGGCGGCTCAACGGGCTTGACCGGTTCCGGCGCCGGCTTGGGAGGCGGTGGCGCGGCGGCCTTAGGCACACCCGGCTTGATCGGTTCCATCTTGCCTTCTTGACCATAGGGAACATACCCCGGTTCGTCGATGACGACGCTGTTCGGGTCAATTTCGGCAATGTCCATGTCAGCAGAAGAGACGAGCCCCTCGGTTGCGCCTTGACGTTTCGCCAGTGTTTCGAGCCATTTATTGATCTCTTCCGGCGACATCTTGTCAAAATCTGGCATGTTGTCCATCAAACCACCTCGTTAACGCAACCATTCCGGCAAATCGGCTTCATCGTCGTCGGATACCCAGTCCGGGAAATCCTCGTCAGGCTGGGGGGCGGCAGGTTGTGCCGGGGGAATCAGTCGGTCTAACCAAGCGGGCGTCTTGCTAAAGTTGAACGACGATGCCGCTTCCGCCAATTCCTCATCAACCATATTGTTCAGCCACGCAAATTCACGCGGAGACGCCTCTTCCACCTCGTGCGTCTCTTCCTGGACGGTCTCGGTCGGCGCATAGTCGACATCGAGGCCGGGGACCATCGCGTTCAACCAATCCGGCGTGTTATCCGTCTCGGCGTCACTGACACTGTGTTCAGTTATAACATCGGGTTCCGCGACCGCGCTAGGGACAGCCTCCGCATCCAACACGGGGATCACGTCTTCGGCGGGCACGGCAGCGGCGGCGAATTCTTCTTCCGGCGTCGCCGCGATCACGGCGTCATCCGCCGTGTACGGCAGAATATCCGCATCAAAGGCGCTCTCGTCGGCCATAAAGGCGGTCTCGGGCGCATCCGGCAGCGCGTCAGCTTCCGGTTCGGCGTCAAACAGCGACGCGAGTTCTTCGGCAGGGACGGGCACAGCGGCGTCTTCGTCTTCCGTGCCGAGTTCCGGTTCCAGCTCGCTGATCCAGTCGATTTCGGCGTTCGGCGTGGAGGTCGGCGCGGACATGGCGTCGACTTCGCTCAACGGCATGTTGAAGGCGTCGAATTCGGTGGTCGCGGGCGTATTCAACTCCGGCAGCCAGTCGACATCGCCCTCGTCCGCGGGCTGTGCGTCGAGTTCAGCTTCGAGTTCGCTGTCCGCACCCGGATCCAGCGCGCTCAACCAATCGGGCGCAGCCTCGGCAACCGCTTCGGCCTCGGCCTCAAGTTCGACTTCAGCTTCTGCCGCAGGTTCCAGACCCAAGTCAGTCAGCCAGTCAGCCTCGGTCTCGGCTTCAGCCACGGGTTCGGCTTGGGGTGTCGGCCACGTTTCCGGTTCAGTCTCTGTCAGCCAGTCCGGCGTCTCGACTTCAGCTTCCGCTGGGGCGGCTTCAGTTTCCGGTTCCAGTTCGCTCAACCAGTCGGGAGCCGCTTCAGCGGCAGGTTCAGCGGGCACCTCAGCGTCGAGACCCAATTCACTCAGCCAATCGGCATCTTCGGCAGCAACCGCCGGCTCGACGGCGGGTTCGCTCTCGGGGGCAAGTTCGCTCAGCCAATCGGGCGTCTCGGTGACCGTGACGTCGGTGGCCGCCGGGGCTTCAGGTTCCAATTCACTCAACCAGTCGGGCGAGGTTTCAGCGGCAGGTTCAGCTTGCGCTTCCTCTTCGACGGGGTCATCGCTGAAAGCATCCATCCAACTGAGATCGTCGGCGGCGCTGGCGGGCACGCTGACTGGCTCCGCGGGGGTTTCCGCGACAGGCGCAAATTCGCTCAGCCAATCGGGAGTCTCCGCCTCAGCTTCCGCGTCGAGCGCGAATTCTTCGTCGGCTTCTGGCTCCGCTTGCGGTTCCAGTGCGCTCAGCCAGTCCGGCGTGTCGGCGACGGCCTCGGCTTCTGGATCCAATGCGAATTCTTCGTCAGCTTCCGGCTCGACTTCCGCTTGCGGTTCCAGCGCGCTCAGCCAGTCCGGCGTATCCGCGACGGCTTCGGCTTCCGGATTCAATGCGAATTCTTCGTCAGCTTCCGGCTCGGCTTCCGCTTGCGGTTCCAGCGCGCTCAACCAATCCGGCGTGTCGGTCAAAACAGCATCCGCCACCGGGAATTCATCTTCGTCATCCGCTGTCGCTTCCGGTTCCAGTTCGCTCAACCAGTCAGGGGTAGACTCGGCAGCAGGCGCGGATTCAGTGGGGCTCGCGTTCGCTTCGGCCATCGCGTCCATCCAGCTCAGGTCATCAGCGACGGGCGCGGTCTTCGGCTTGATCTCGCTCAGCCAATCCGGCGTCTCTTCCGTGACCACAGCGTCTTCAAAATCGAGACCAAAGTCATCCGCCGCTTCATCGGTCGGCTCGGCGTCCGTTTCCGCTTCGAATTCGCTCAACCAGTTCGGCGAGGTCTCGGCGACGGGCACAGGCGGTGTGAACTCCGCTTCAACTTCCTGACGCAGATCGCCGAAGTCGCTCATCCAGCTTGTATCATCGTCCAGTCCGCTGACATCCGCAGCCGCGGGAGTCGCGGTTGGCGGGGCAGCGGCTTCCAAATCGCTCAGCCAGTCGGGCGCGGCTTCCGGCGCGTCGGTGCTGGGGAAATCCGCATCGGGATTGGCGGGCGCGGCGAAATCGCCAAATTCGCTCATCCAGCTTGGATCGTCCGCGGCAGTCGCGGCGGGCTCGTTGTCAAACAGCGCCGTCGCATGGACATCAGCGGGCGTTTCAAAATCGATGCTCGCCTCGGTTTCATTCAACCAATCGGGCACGGGTTCAGAACTCTTCGCAGATTCATCGCCGAAGTCGATGCCGTTCATCCAGTCGAACGCGTCGTCATCGGTGCTGGTCGCCGGGGCAGCAGGCGCCGCTGCGGCCAGCCAATCAAGCGAATCGGTCGGCGTGGCGGCGGGCTCTTCGGACGTCTCATCCATCCACGCGAACTCTTCGTCAATGCCGCCGCTCGCTTCTTCTTCATCATCGCTGCCGCTGATCGAACTCATCCAGCCGAGATCATTCTCGTCTGAGTCATCCGACGAGGAACCGGCCTCGTCAGCGGGCTTCAATTCGGACAGCCAATCGGGGACTTCGGCGCTCACAGGTTGATCGTCGGACGAGGACGCCGCGTCCATATCATCCATCCACGAGAAAGCATCGTCATTGTCGTTTGCGTCTGCGTTGAACCCAGATGTATTGTCGGGCATTTCATCACCGCCGCTCTGTGGCACTTCGTTCCCCCATGTGAGTGTCCCCGTATCGGGCATATCGAGACCAAATCCGGCATCGTCGAGGCCGCTCAACCAATCGGGATTGGTCGTCGTGACGGCAGACGCCTTCTTCTTGTCGTCAAACTGGGCGCTCCACTCATCATCCGCCTCGTCTTCCGTCGTGGCCGGGAGATTCCAGTCGAAACTCGCATCGTTGAACATCGCCGTCAGGCCACGGCGCGGTCGCGGTGCGTCTGTGGTCGCATCCAGCATATTTGTGACGGGCGGCTGCTCGGCAGGCGCTTCCTCATTCCAATCGAGAAGCATGCTGCTGTCATCTTCTTCCGCGGGCTGTCCGGTGGGCGCCGCGGCAGTCAGCCAATCGAGACTGTCGTCCGCGCCGGACAAATCCGGCGAACCGATGGATGTCAGCGGTTCGTCATCGCCGAACAAAGTGTCCGGCTCATCGCTCATTTCGAGGTTGTAGCGTCCCATCCACGCCGTCGGGTCTTCGGGTTCAGGCATGACAAATTCGTCGTCGGTGTCGCTGAGCAGCGCCGCGGCGGGGGAGATCACTTCGGCGTCTTCTTCAATTTCGAGCCCGCGCTCACGCAGCCACGCCATCGGGTCTTCCGTCTCATACCCGGATTCCTCGCCAAACGTTCCCGTCTGGAAGATGGTGTCGATCTCGTCGAGTTCGCCTGTCGAATTCACATGAAAGGGGTTCAGTTCCCCGGAGTCCAGCGTAGGTTTCTCGGCTTCCGGCCATTCGCGCTTGGCGGGTGGAGCGGGTTTTTCGACTGGTTTGGGCGTGCCTTGCAGCATCGCGCTCACCCATTGATCCCACTGATCATCGGCAGGCGGTTCATGCGCCAGCGCCTCAAATTCCGCCGTGCGGGTCGTCGCGCCGGAGGTCGGCGTGGTAATGCCCGCCAACCAATCGGGGTTATCTTCCGAGACCACAGCGCTTTTGGCGGCGCTGCGGAAATCCAGCTCTTCGAGGCGGAACGCGTTATCTTCGACCAGTTCGCCCGTCACCAGTTCGACCGCCAGATAGGGGTCAACGGCTTCCAGATGATTAATGTAGCGCTGCGCGTCGGTCGGGCGACCTTCAGTCAGCCACAAACCGGCCATGATGCGATTCGCGATCAGACAGTCGGGGAGCTTTTCGAGCACATCCATCGCGAGTTCCGCCGCTTCCAGCCGAAACTCCGCTTCCCACAGCACTTCGGCCAGCAGCAAGCGCAAATCGACACGCTGCGCTGAGCGCAAAAGCGCGCCGCGCAAGGTGTCTGCCGCCTGCACATAACTCTGAGTTTTCAAGGCCTGCCGCGCCACTGCGACCGCCGTCAGCGGAATTTTCGCGTTTTCAACGCCGTGGTGCTGGCTGTACAACAGGCGCAGTTGTTCAAGAATATTCTTATCCGCCGGATGCTGCTCAAACGCGCGTTCGAGATGCCAGATGGCATCTTCGGGATGATTCGTGCGTTCCATCGCCTCGCTTAAACCAACATGCGCGACGAAATCATCGGGAACCACGCTCAACACGCGCTGCAGCGCCGAAGTCGCCTCTTCCCAACGCCCGTTCTCCACCAACGCCCGCCCCAGATACCGGTAAGCGGACACATTTTTGGGGAAGTATTGCAGGATGTGACGACAGTGTTGAATCACTTCGTCCGCAGAATTGGCGTTTAAGAGGTTGTCCAGCTTGGCTAGATAGTCTCTTAGGCTAATTTCAGACATGCTCTATCCCATACGCGGGTAAACCTGCTGTCTAAAGCATAACACGATTCAATAAAAACATACTTGATTTAGGCAATTCGTAGTGAAAATCAAATCGAGAAATTGGTGGATGTACCCCTTGCCGACATTGCAACGCCCGGTAAACTCATAGGCAGTTTTCTTAATACACGGAGGCAATCAGATGCACCGAAAAGGTTTACTTTTTGTCATCGCCGCCCTCGCATTCGTTGCGCTGGCCGTCGCTCCCGCATTCGCGCAAGATGAGTTCGTTTTTGGTCTCGTGCTCGTCGGGCCGGAAAACGATCGTGGCTGGAGTCAAGCGCACTATGAAGCCGGTCTCTACGTACAGGAGCACGTGCCCGGTTCGCGCATGATCTTCTTCCCCAGCCTCAACCCGGCTGATGCGCCTGAAACCACCCTGCTCGATGTCGCCACCGAGCTGGTTGATCAAGGGGCGCAGGTCATTTTTACAACTTCCGATGCGTTTGAAGAAGATACGGACGCCGTCGCCGCCGCCTTCCCCGATGTCCCGTTCATCAATATTTCCGGCGACAACTACCTGACGGGTGAAGCGCCCGCCAATGTCGGCAACCTGATGGGTCAGGCCGAATGGAGCAAGATCATCGCTGGGTGCGCCGCTGGTCTCGCGACCGAAACGGGCAGCATCGGCTATCTTGGGCCGCTGATCAACGGTGAAACCCGTCGCTTCGCGTCGTCGGCCTACCTCGGCGCGCGCTACTGCTACGAACACTACAAGGGTGGCAACCCGGATGATCTCACGTTCACCGTGACGTGGATCGGCTTCTGGTTCAATATCCCCGGCGTGACGCTCGACCCGACCGAAGAAACCAACACTTTCTTCGACAGCGGCGCGGACGTCGTGCTGAGCGGCATCGACACGACCGAAGCGATCACCATCGCCGGTCAGCGCGCGGCGCAGGGCGAGACCGTGTGGGCAGTCCCCTACGATTTCATCGGCGCGTGCGACATTGCGCCGGATGTCTGCCTCGGCGTGCCGTACTTCAACTGGGGTCCGAGCTACACGGCCGTGATTCAGTCCGTTCAGGACGGCACATGGTCGCCGAGCTGGGATTGGGTCGGACCGGATTGGTCGGACATCAATAACCCCGAAACGTCGGCGGTCGGCTTCGTCAAAGGCCCCGGCCTGACCGAAGAACAGAGCGCGCAGTTGGACTCGTTCATCGCCGATCTCGCGGCGTATGCGACCAACCCGTTCGTGCCGAACAGCTTCGCGCTGTGGAGCGGCCCGATCAACCTGCAGGACGGCACGGAACTCGCCGCTGCGGGTCAGTTGGTTGACCCGCTGGATGTGTGGTATCTGCCGCAAATCCTCGAAGGCATGGTCGGCGCCAGCGAATAAGTCGGGTGCTTAATCCACGCTTCTGTGGTCAATAGGTAGGGGCAAGGCGTCGCCTTGCCCCTACGCATTCAGTACGCAACCTAGCTGTGAGAAAGCTCCCCAATGAAGATCGAACTCAGGCATATTCACAAACGGTTTGGCCCGGTTCACGCCAACAATGACATCAGCATGACGGTCGACGCCGGGAAGATTGTCGCGGTGCTGGGTGAAAATGGCGCGGGTAAATCGACCTTGATGAAGATTCTTTCCGGCTATCAGCCTGCCGACAGCGGTGACATCATCCTCGACGCCAAACCCGCCAGTTACCATACGCCGCAGGGTGCGATTGCCGCCGGGATCGGCATGCTGCAGCAAGACCCGCTGGATATCCCTGCGTTCACGGTTTTAGAAAATTTCGTTTATGGTCAAAATGTTGGCTTCTTTTATTCCCCGCGTAAATGGCGGGAACGGTTGAAATCGATCTCGGCGCGGCTGGGCTTTGAACTTGACCCCGATCAGCCAATTGCCGCGTTGAGCATCGGTCAGCGGCAGCAGCTTGAGATCGTGCGCCTGCTCTCGATGGGTGTGCGCACGCTGATCCTCGACGAGCCGACAACCGGGATTTCCGCCGAACAAAAAACGATTTTGTTCCAGGCGCTGCGGGAACTGGCGCGCAACGACGGCATGAGCGTGCTGCTCGTGTCCCACAAACTGGAAGATGTCATCGCCCTGTGCGACAGCGTGGTCGTGCTGCGCGGCGGGCGTCTCGTCGGGACGCTGCAGCTCCCGGCGACGATGGAACAGCTCGTGCGGCTGATGTTCGGGCAGGAACTCGCGCCGCCCGCGCACGAATGCCTCGTCAACCCGAAGACGGCGATCGCGCTCGACAATGTCACGCTGCGCGGCAAACGCGTCACCGTGAGCAGCTTCAGCATGAAAATCCGCGCCTGTGAAGTGATTGGGCTAGCTGGGCTGGAAGAAAGCGGTCAGGAATTGATCCTGCGGGCGTGTACCGGGCTGGTCAAACCCGCGCACGGTCACATTCACTTAGGTGAAACGGACATCACCGGCAAGAGCTATCGCGATTTTCTCGCGGCGGGCGTCGCGTTCGGTGCAGCGGGTCGTCTCGAAGAAGGCTTGATCGCGGGGCTGACGCTCACCGAACACATCGCGTTGACCACCGAAACCCGCAATCTGGTGGATTGGGCGCGCGCCAAGTCGCTCACCGACCAGAAGCTCAAGCAGTACAACGTGCGCGGTCGTCCAGACAGCCTGATCGAACAGCTTTCCGGCGGCAATCAGCAGCGTCTGCTCATGGCGTTGATGCCGGAACAGCCCGTGCTCATGGCGCTCGAACAGCCGACGCGCGGCCTCGACGTCGACTCGGCGCAGTGGATCTGGCAGCAACTGCTCGAACGCCGCGAAAAAGGCACGGCGATCCTGTTCTCATCGCCGGACCTCGATGAACTCGTCACCTACAGCGACCGCATCTTCGTCGCCTACGCGGGGCACATCGTCGAAATTCCAGATGCCCGCCAAACGAACATTGATGAACTCGGCCGTTTGATCGGCGGCCACTTTGAGAAGGCAGCCGTATCATGAAAAATCGCACGTGGTTATCCGTCGGCTTCGCGCTGCTGCCGATCATCGCCTCGCTGGTGATCACCGCCGTGTTGATCATCGCCGTAGGCAGCAGTCCGACCGACGTCTTCGTCGCCGTCACCGAAGGCGCATTCCGCGACTCGCGCGCCTTTGCCGGCGTCGTCAATTTCTGGATTCCGCTGGCGCTGTGCAGCCTCGGTTTGATCGTCACGTTCACGGCGGGGCTGTGGAATATCGGCGTGGAGGGGCAAATGATGGTCGGCGCAGTGTTCGCGTCGTATGCCGCCCTCTTCATTGACCTGCCCGGCCCAGTGCTGATCGTCGTGGAAATTCTGCTCGCCATGCTCGGCGGCGCGCTGTGGGCGGGGCTGGTCGGCTTCCTCAAGACGCGCTTGGCGGTGCACGAAATTTTCGGCGGCGTGGCACTCAACGCGCTCGCCAACGTGTGGGCGATCTATCTGATCTCCGGCCCGTGGGCGCCGCCATCGGGCGGCACCGCGCAGGCGACCGCACCGTTCAAGGACAGCGCCGTGCTGCCGCCAATCTCTCCCGAGTTCCCCGTCAGCTTGATCGCGCTGCTGCTCGTCACCGCCGCCTTGGTCCTCGTCACCTTCGCCCTGAGCGGGACGCGCTGGGGGTTGCAGCTCAAAGCAACGGGCAAGAACAGCCGCTCCGCGCTGCTGCTCGGCGTGCCGACGAACCGCAGCGCGATTTCCGCGCTCGTCGTGTGCGGCGCGCTGGCGGGCATCGCCGGGTCGTACCGCGTGCTGTTCACCTACGAAAGCCTGCGTCCACTGGCGTCCGGCGGCATCGGCTTTCTCGCGCTGCTCGTCGTGCTGCTGGTTGGTCTGCGTCCACTGTTCGCCACGCTCGTCGGGCTGGCGTTTGCGGTGATCCTCGCAGGCAGCACCCGCTTGAAAGTCGCGCTCCAGCTCGATCAATCGCTGGCGGGCGTGCTGCAGGGTTTCATCGTCCTGCTCGTGCTGCTCTCGAACGGCCTGCGTCAGCGCTTTACCCCTGAACCTACAAGCGTGGAAACGCCGAAACCGACCGCCACCGTCGAAATCCAGAGGACGCAAGAGCATGGATGAAAGCTTAATCAATATTCTGAACAGCGTAGTTGCCAACGCGACGCCGCTGGTGATCGCCGGGATCGGCGAAACGATCACGGAACGCGCGGGCGTGACCAACCTCTCGCTCGATGGATCGCTGGCGCTGGCGGCGATGATCGGTTTTGTGACTGCGCTGACCACGCAAAGTCTGGCGCTTGGCCTCATCGCCGCGATGATCGCGGGGGCGCTGGTCGCGTTGATCGTCGCGCTGGCGGGCATTGAACTGAGGCAGGATCAGGTGGCGGTCGGTTTCGTGCTGACGCTGCTCACCGCCGACCTCGCGCAGTTCCTCGGTCAAGACTATACCCGTATCCCCGGCCCGACGCTGCCTTATGTTCCCATCCCTGTGCTGAAGGATATTCCCGTCGTCGGGGAAATCTTCTTCAATCACGAGCCGCTGGTCTACTTCAGCTATATCCTGATTTTCGTGACGTGGTATGTGATGTTCCACACGCGCACGGGCTTGTCGCTGCGCGCCATTGGCGAACGGCCCGCGGCGGCATTTGCCCGTGGCACGAACGTCAACCGCCAGCGCTACCTGTACACCATCATCGGCGGCGCGCTGGTCGGGTTGGCGGGCGCGGCCTATTCGCTGGCGGTCAAGCCGGGCTGGTCGACGCCGCCTGTCATGCGCGGCGACGGTTGGATCGCGCTGGCGATTGTCATCTTCGGCGGTTGGCATCCGTTCCGCGTGGTGCTCGGCGCATACCTGTTCGCCGGGCTGCGCTCGCTCTCCTCAGCGATTCAACGGTCGCCCGACATTCAAATCCCGCTCGTGCTGCTCAACGGCCTACCGTGGCTGCTCATGATTATCACGCTGGTGTTGGTGAGCAGCGGCGCAATTGAACGCCTGCTGCAAATCATGCCGCGACCGCTGCAAAAAGCCATGCGCGGCGTCTTACGCAGCGATCCTCCGGCGGCGCTCGGCACCCGCTTCGACGAGGGGTAAGCCGCGCAAACCGACGCTAGCTAGTTTTTTGGCACACAAGATACGTAGGGGCGAGGCGAGCCTCGCCCGGTTTTCGGGCGGGATAAGTCCCGCCCCTACAATCGTGTGGAGTTCAATCCCCTAACTAATTCAACGGTATAATGGTGCGGAGAGTGAGGAGCATGGGTACATGACCGCAAATCCACAAACGCGCCTGTCCGTAATTACGGAAGACGAACTGATCCGGTTGGACAGTGAAGGTAAATTCTATGAAGTCGCCAATGGGGAGCTAGTACCGATGAGTCCAGTGGGGTATGAACATTCAGAACTCACCTTTCATGTTGCCAAACTGCTCGACTCCATCGTTCGAGATCGCAAGCTCGGCTATGTGCTCCCTGATAACCTGATCTATGTGCTGGCGCGAAACGAAGCTGACGGGTTAGAAGTGGCACGCATCCCGGATGTATCATTCATCCGCCGCGGACGCTTCCCGAAAGACTTCGACCGTAAGCGTCCGTTCCCCGGCGCGCCAAATCTGGCCGTCGAAGTGATCTCCCCGAGCGAAACACAAACCGTGACGCTGGCGAAAGTCCGCGATTATCTGCGCTATGGTTCGGACGAAGTGTGGGTCATGTTCCCCGACGCCCAAGAGGTCTACCAGTACCGCAGCACCGACCCGAAGACCATCCGCGTCTACACAGGTGACGATCTGATCGACACCTCTGCGTTGTTCCCCGGTTTGACGCTCAAGACCAGCGATTTGTTCGTACTGCCCGAACTCGAATAAACAGACAACGAAAAGGACGAGCACTAGGCTCGTCCTTTTGATTAGCATGTCTGCCGGGGTGGATGAGTATCCGCCCCGCGCTTATGACTCGTCCTGAGCACTCCGCAGATCGGTAAAGCGGGTCTCCAGCGCAGCATCGCGGAAGTTGAACGGGAAGACTTCGCTCCACGCCAGTACCCATTCGTAGTCGGCCAGCGCGCCTACTTCATCGCCCGTTTCGAGCAGAATCTGCGCGCGGACGTAACGCCGCCGCGCCGTATCCGCTACGTTCAACGCGCTGTTGATCGCTTCGAGCGCCGCTTCGGTATCGCCGAGGCTCAACTGCACGCGGGCGAGATATTCCTGCGCGGTCGCGCGGTCATCCCGCGAGGTCAATGAGGCCGAGGCCTGCGTGAGATAGGTCAGCGCCTGCTGCAGCGTTTCGTTGTCGCTGGCTTCGGTGTTCTCAGCCAGAATGCGCCCCAAGAACAGGTTGATCGTGCCGTTGGTGCTCTGACCACGCGTCAGCAGCGACTCGGCGGCGCTGCGGGCGTCGCTCGTCTGCCCGGCGAAGTAGGCGGCGCGCACATAATTGACGCGGTCTTGCGTCACCGGATCGGCGTCGAGTATGCGCTGATAGTCGGCGAGCGCGAGATCGTACTGGCGGCGATTCAGGTAGATGGCGGCACGAGCGCGCAGCATTTCCAACGTATCGGGATCGTCGGTGTTCGCTTGCAAACCACGCTCGATGATTTGCAGCGCGAGGTCGTCACTGCCTTCGGCGATATGCGCTTCCGCCAGCAAGCGATGCGCTTCCGTCTTGCCCGGGAAGTAGAACAGGTAATCCTGCGCGTACAGCACCGCCTGACCATACTGGCGGCGATCCATCGAAATCTCCACCTGTAAACGGTAAGCGTCTTCGGTGGACGGATCGACGTAACGAGCGAGGAACGCCTGATACAGCGCCTCTTCGTCAGCGCCTTGCGCGTACAGGATCTGCGCCTTTTGCATGATCAGAACGGTGTTCGCCGCCAGTTCCTCATGTGCCAATGCTGTATTGACGACTTCGAGCGCTGCGCTCAAGCGCCGCTGACGGGTGTTCGCTTCGATCAGCACAAGATACGGCGCGACCATGCGGAAATCGCGTTCAATGGCGGCTTCGGCGTGCGTCTGCATCTCTTCGAGGAGCGGCGCAGCGGCGTCGGGATTGCCCGCGTCGAGCGCTTCTTTCGCCTGTCCCCAGTACGCTTGCGCGTAGCCGCTTTCGACCAGCGCGCGGAAACTCGGTTCGTCAGGGCGTTCTTCGAGACGGTCTTCCGCGTCTTCGAGGATATTGATCGCCTCGCTGTAGCGCCCCTGCATGATGCGGGCAAGCGCTTGATAGTAGTAGGGATTCGCATCAAAGCGACCATCCACGCTGGCGCGGCGTTCGGCTTCGAGCGTCGGCAGCGCGCGCGGAACATCACCCGCGAGCATCAACTGGTAGGCCTGCGCGAGTGGCGCTTCAAAGATTTGCGGGTAGACCTGTGTGGCGCGCGGGAAACTGTACGGATTCGAGGTCGGCAGGACGTTCGGCGGGCGATCCGTCGGCGTCCATGTCAGGCGCGGTGTCGGCGAGGGCGTGGGTGTCAGCCCATAGGTCGGCGTGAGCGACGCGGTCGGCGTGAAGGTCGGCGTGGCGCTCGGCCCGTAGACCACCCCGCGCAGGGTGTCGTTGGTGTTCACGGCGTAAATCGCGATGATGGCGAAGACGACGAACACGGCAAAGGCCGCCGCCCCCACATACATGCGGTAGATGATGATGTCGCGCTCGCCTGCACGGTTGCGCGTCTTGTGCGTCCATTTGATGGTGTTGGGCACAGGTTCGAGCGAACGACGGATAATGGCGTCGAGCGCTTGCTGCGCCTCGGTGAGCCGCTCAGCCGATGGCAGCGGTACGCCGGGGGTTTGCGTGCGCGCCGTTTCTTCAGCAGCAGCTTTCTTGGTATCGGGCGCATTGGGCAGTCGTTTGACCATGGAGGGCTGCGCCGGCGCTTGCGGCGTCGGGGTAGAGGCCGCCTGCAGGCCTTCCAGCGCTTTCAGCGCCGTTTCGTTGTTCGGGTTGATTTCCAGAATGCGGTTGAGGCAAAACACACGTTCTTGCGCATCGCGCGCCACGCTGGCCAACCACAGCCACCCCGATTCATTGTCGGGTTCGAGGCGAATCGACTGCTGCAATAAGCGGCGCGCTTCGTCCTTGTTCCCCGCCTTCGCCGCCGTAATCCCCTGTTGACGTAGTTCGCGCGCAAAATCGCTGGACACTCTGTTCTCCCCGGTGTAGTCGCTATATTCATTTTAGCGAGAACAGGAAAAGTTTACACAAAGAAGATTTATGGATTGCAGCTCGCCGGAAATAAAACAGGTGATTCCCTAGGGAATCACCTGTTAAGTCCATCGATGTTTTGTCGGGATAAGGCGAACCTTACCCCGACCAGACTGTCAAGCTTACGCCGGCGGCAGGGTCGCATTGACGATGGTGATACGACCTTCCGTCTCATACGCGACCGGCGTGTTCACCGCCATGTATTCACGCAGCACCTGATCCAGCGGCTTGCCGTAATCGTAGGCGTTGACCGCATTTTCGGTGAAGACCGTGTAGCCATCGCCGCCACCGCGCATGAAATCGTTGCTGGCGACGGTGTAGGTCGCGGCAGGGTCAATCGCCACCCATTCACCCGCTTCGTTCTGCACTTCTACGCTGACGATGCGGCTGCCCGCTTCGAGGGTCGGATCCCACGTGAAGTGGAGGCCGGAGACCTGCGGGAAGCGTCCCGCAGCGCCGTCACGCACGACGTTGCCGCCGTCGACGACCACGCGCGAAACACCATTTTCGAGCGCCGCGATCACATCCGCGCCCGTCAGTTCAAAAGTCGAGACGAGGTTGCCGAACGGCAGCACAGTCACGACTTCGCCCACCGTCACTTCGCCTTCGTCGATGCTGGCACGGATGCCGCCGCCGTTGGTGATGGCGATCTGCGCGCCGGTTTCCGCGCGCATCGCGTCGGTGATCAAGTTGCCGAGGTTGCATTCTTCCACGCGGCAGACACGACGATCACCGTTGAGCGCAACCGTCGCTTCGGCGCCCGTGGGCGTGGCGCGCAGTTCTTCAACTGGGCCGGCCAGTTCGGTAACGATTTCTTCAAGCGCGGGGTCGGGCGTGATGTAGCGCGAGAGCAGGATGGTATCGCCCGTCGCCGCGGTCACGACACCTTCGGCATCAAACGTGACATCCAGACGACCGAGATACGTGCTGTTGCTGCCCGCCTGCACGATATAAACGGGCGCACCTTCCGGGTTTTCCACGACGACCGGGTAACCTTCGACCGCCGCCTGATAGACGTTGCCGAGCAGCGTATGGCTGTGACCGCCGACGATCACATCGACGCCCGTCACGCCCGCCGCGACTTCGCGATCCATATCCAAACCAATGTGCGTAATGAGGACGATCTTGTTGACGCCCTGCGCGGTCAGTTCATCGACCGCCGCCTGCGTCACCGCGACCAGATCCGCGCTGAACTGGATTTCGTCGCTGGCCTTCGTCAGCTCGGGGGTTTCTGGCGTCGTCAAGCCGATCACGCCGATCTGCTGACCGTTGACATCGAGCACGGCAAACGCGTTGATCAGCTCGTCCAGTTCGGTGAACGAACCCCAATCGACGATATTGGCGCTGACCGCCGGGAAGTCGAGCTGGCTGACGAAGTTGTAGAGAACTTCTTCACCATCGTCGAATTCGTGGTTGCCGAGCGTCATCGCGTCGTAGCCGATGGCGTTCATAACCTGAACCTGATCCTGACCACGCCACTGCACATGGAACAGCGTGCCCGTGAAGCGATCGCCGCCATCCAGCAGCAGGACGTTGTCACGCGAAGCACGAATCTGATTTACGACCGAGGCCAGGCGCGCTGCGCCGCCGTCACCGTTGCTGCCCGGCTCATGCCAGGAATGAGTATCATTTGTATGCAAAATGGTGATGGAAAACGTATCATCTTGGGCCGCTGCCGGCAAAGCGACCAGCAGCAGCATGCAGACCAACAAAATCAGCTTACGCATCAAACAGCCTCCTGAGAAACACCGATCAAGTCACTATTCTACAGGGGGAGTTTATCATTCGCGTAATGCAGGTGCAAAGGATTGTTAAGAAGAATTGTTGTCATAGTTGCACAAAATATGTTTATTGCGACAAATCAAAAGGACGAGGTTCCCCTCGTCCTTTGCATGTTCGCTGAATTAGACTGGCGGCCACGGATAATTCGGGCCGGGTCCGGGCTGCGGATAACGCCGATGTTTGAGCACATGTCGGAGGCGGTTCTGAAACGCGCGGATCTCCGAACCGGAGAGGAGTTTGTGCATTGTCTGGGCATAGGGCGTGGTCGCATCGTCGAGGACGGAGCACAAGCGGTTGATATCGCTGAGCAGCGCATCGCCGATGGGCTGTCCGGCGAAATCCCAGATCACTGTGCGCAGCTTGTGCACCGAATTGAACGTGATGCCGTGATCAATGCCCCACAGATGGCCTTCGCTGTCCACGAGGCAGTGACCGCCTTTGCGATCCGCGTTGTTCACGATGTAGTCGAACAGCGCCATGCGCTTCAACTGCGGCATCATGGTCTCGTCAAACGAGAAGTAGTTCACCTGCGGGTCGTGATCGATGAAGAACTGGAATGAGCCGATTCCCCGCGGCCCTTCGCGCAGCACCGTCGGCGGCACGACTTCCCAGCAGATCTCTTTGGAGGTGACAAACGCCGCGGTTTCCCGGTAGCACAACGTACCATCGGGGAAGTCCCAGAGCGGACGTTCACCTCGCTGCGGCTTGTAGACTGCGTTTACCGCGTCGTCACCGAGTCGGATCGTGACGAGAAACGCGTAATTCGAACTCCAGCGCAGGATTCCATGCTCCGTGTCGACCTCGCCCTGTTCCATTACTTCGAGAATGCGGTCCGGCGGAAGCTTCTGGGGGTTACCCTGTTCGCTCATTGGTTATGTCCAGTAATACACTAACCGTCCGTTTTGCCGGGGATCAGGTCTACCTGATTGCACGGTGCTCGTCGCATGGTCGCTGAGGACGCGCATCTGATTACGCGAACACCACATCCGGACAATCCCGGGCTGAACTGCATCGGGATCCGCATCATCCTGAATCACGACCAGTTCCTGCGCGACCAACACGACCATATTGCGATCTTCATCGTAGCCCAAGCCCATCTGCGCTACCCGGAACAGCGGTTCGACCGGGTCACGGAGATCCAGCCCGTAGCGGACACTTTCGCCCGTGGAGCTGCCGGGGTAACGCTTATCGAGGTCCTGCAGCAGTTCACGGATCGCCTCGCTGAGCGCCCACGCCTGTTCTTTCTCGATGACCAGTGAGACCATTTCAGTCCCTTTGGCCGCTTGCAGGTGAAATACGCGCTGGCCTTTGGGGCCAATCGTTCCCACCGTGATAAAGTCAACCGGGTTCAGTTCAATTTCGATATTCGGCATGTATTCTCACCGTGCGTGTGCGCCATCGGACGCGGTTGGTTGTTTCTTCTCGCGCTCCATTTGCGCGATATGAGCGACATCATTCATCGTGCCGATATATGGACGCCCGTAGCCGAGCATCAGCGTGCTGATCGACGCTGGTGACACGACAATGCGCTGGAAAGCGTCGAGGTGCATCCCTAAAAAGTGCGCGAGAATCATCTTAATCAAGTCAGCGTGGGACACAACCGCGACCAGTTCACGCGGGTGCTGCGCTGCCAAACGTTCGATTTCATTGACCGCACGGATCTGCACGCCGCGCATTGTTTCGCCGTTCGGGAAGTAGGCGCGTGACGGGTATTCCTGCACGACATGCCACATCTTGCGCTTTTGCAGCACGCTAATTTCTTTGCCTTCCCAATCACCGTACCGCACTTCCCCAATCGCCTCATTCTGCTGGATGGTGAGGTGCGGGTGATGCTGCTGGACGGCGGCGGCGGTTTCCATCGTCCGCTCGAGCGGACTAGCGTAAATCTGCGTGATCGGCACCTCTGCCAACCGCTTCCCCAACGCTTCGGCCTGGGCCTTCCCCTCATCATTGAGGTGAACTTCAGGCGTCCATCCCGCCAGTTTCCCCGTCTTCACGAAATCGTTGACGGCATGTCGAATGAGCAAAATTTGGGTCATGGGTCACTGCATATGAGTTCGATCACTAGTGTGGATGATAGCACATTCGAGGACAAAGCGCATGGATTCCCAGTAGTCTTTCATAAAACGCTTCTATAGCCCGGCGATTCAAGGATGAGCGGGAAAGTGCTATAATAGACTCACTTTTGACCCGTTTAGGATTCTCAGGATGAAAATTGGCGTCATTTCTGACATTCATGGCGATTATGAAGCACTCGACAATGCACTCCGCCAGTTAGAAAGCCTGCATCAAGTCACGACGGTGTTATGCGCGGGCGATCTCGTCGGGCGCGGCCCAGATCCAGATCGTGTCGTCCAGACCATTCGTGACCGCAATATCGCGACCGTGCGCGGCAATCACGACGAGTGGAGCTACGGTCTGTCTGCGGACAATCGAGCGTATTTGAAGGCGCTACCGCTGGAATGGCGCGGTGATTTCGACGGGGCGAGCTTGTACATGACGCACGGCAAGCCGGGGAACAACTTGTGGGGCTTGTACCGGGATCATGTGTCGAACACGCTGTTGAATATGATGCTCGTCTCTCTGAAAGTGGACGTATTGATCACCGGGCATACGCATGTGCCGCTGTATGTGCGCGTGCAAAACGGCTGCGTGATCAACCCTGGTTCGCTGTACACGTTCAACAATGTGCGGCCTACGTCGCACAGTTACGGGGTGCTGTCCGTGCCCGACATGTCGTTTTTGGTCTACGACCTGAACGGGCAGGAACAGGTGATTCTGAGTTAACAGTCATCAATGTCGGGACGCGCTTCTGTGCGTCTGTAACCGCGGGCACTCAGCAAGCTGCCCCAACATAGTTAACTCCTACCCATTCCTCCGCACGAAAGCCGTTGCGGAGAGCACAAACAACAGCGCGGCGATGATGATCAGGGCAATACCCACACTTGATCCGTCGCCGCGTGCTGCTGTTGGTTCTGGGATCGGCGTGGCGGTCGGTGCAAGGGTGGGTATGGGCGTGCGGGTGGGCAGCAGAGTCGCGCTCGGCGCGAGCGTCGGCGTCGGTGGCGCGAGCGTTGGCGCAGGCGTGAACGTCTCCGTCACTACCATTGCCCCCATGGGCGCGAGTTCGAGCGCGGCGTCTCCTTCCATAGTTGCCGATTCAGCCTGTCGCAGCGACGGTGCGATGATATCAGCCGCCGCAGCCTGCGCTTCAGTCGTCACCACAACCCCGCCATACGGTAATACCGTCTCTGGAACGAGCGTCCCTTGCGGGATCGGCGCGGGGAGTTCGGCAGCAGCGGCCGCACCCGCCAGTTCACCGCCCATCGCATCGGCCAGTGTCATGGTTGGCAGGGCGGCGGGCACGGCGTTGAAGGCATCCCCGGTTGGCTGCGCGGACTGGTCCACCGCCTGTTCCTCTTCTTGTTGTTGAGCAAACATCTCCACATTGTCCGTCGGCGTCAGTTCGATGACCGTTGCAGCGACGGTTGGGAACTGCGCCACGGATAGCGCGTCCGGTGGCGCGTCCTGCGTCGTCGACAACAGTATTACCCCGGCCAGCAGCACGATCACCGCGGCAGCCGCGCTCAGCGCGCTAAAGGCGACCGTCGCCGGGAAACGCAGGACATGGGGTGTCACCATGGCGCGCGTCACCGTCAGCGGGCGCGGCGGGCGCAGCGTCGGCAGTGTGCCGATCAGGTTCTTGGTCAAGCGCAGGCGTTCGAGTTCCTGACGTAAAGCGGCATCGGCGGCAAGGCGTGACTCGATCCCGGCGCGCTCCTCGGCTGTGAGGGCGTTGTCAATGTAGGCAGATAGGAGTTCTAGATCACGGTCATCGAGCGGCATGGGCTTACGGTTCCGTCTGTTCACTGATTAGACGATAGGCGGCGGGTAAAAGTTCCCTGACCGAGGTCAGACAATCGCGGACGGAGGCGCGAGCGCGGCTAAGGCGAGACTTGACTGTGCCCAATGCCGCCCCCACTTGCCCGCTGATTTCATCGTAGTCCAGGCCATCAATGTCGCACAGTACGAGCACGAGCTTCTGGTCAGGGTTCAGGCGATCAATGCAGCGCTGCACCGCGCGCTGGAGTTCGCGCGCCTGCACAATGTCTTCGGGTGTATCGGTTTCATCGGCGAGGGGCGGCTCATCCGCATCGTCGGGCGTCAGGTCGGTGAAAGTGGTTTGGCGCTGGCGCTTCCGCTTGCGCAGTTCATCATAGCAGCGATTGGTCACGATGCGCATAAGCCACGCTTTAAAGCTGCCGCCGCGGAACGTGCTCAAGCGGCGGTAGGCAGTGATCATCGCCTCCTGCGCCGCGTCATTGGCACTGGAGGTCTCGCCCATAATGCGATATGCCAGTGTAAAGGCAGCATTTTGGTATTTCAGCACGAGCGCGTTGAACGAGTCGAGGTCGCCGCGCTGCGCTGCCGTAATCAGAAACTGCTCGTCGTCTACCATGCTCACCATTGACAATCGTTAGCGTGAATCTTAGAATTATTTCCGTGTAAAGACAGTCAAATCGACCAATAATTTACACAAATATATGTTGCCGGAGTGATGAAATGGCAACCATAGCGCACTCAAAATGCGCCGCCCTTGCGGGCTTGTGGGTTCGACTCCCACCTCCGGCACTTACCACAGAAAACCGAGTACAAACACTCGGTTTTTTGTTGCCTGGAGACCGACTTACTGCTATACAATTCATTAAGCCTCGTGGGTCGTCTTCATCGACAAGGTACACCGCATGCGCGAATACAGTGAGTACCGCAAGATCCTCAACTTGTGGGAAGAAGGCCGGAATAAAAGCGAAATTGAGCAATACACGGGTATTCCTCGTTCAACCATTCGTGATTGTATCAAGCGTTTTGGAAGTCTGAAAGCACTTGACGCTTGGATCGCGACCGAAACCCAGCCCATGCTCATCCAGAAACTGCGCGGCGATCTGGCGGGCAATTACGCTGATCTTCGTCACGCCTATGCCTACATCTTCGGGCTTTACCTCGGCGATGGCAATCTCTCTCTTGTGCGCAAAACCCTGCGATTACGCATCACCCTCGATGCTAAATATCCGAATATCATCCAAAAGTGCGTCAGTGATCTCCAAACAATACTTCCAGATAATCGGATCGGTTTGGTTCATCGGCTGCACAATGGTCAACCAAGCTGCATCGATGTGAGCGCCTTCTATAAGCAGTGGGATCTCTTGCTCCCGCAGCACGGTACAGGCGAAAAACATAATCGTCCTATTGTCCTCGAAGCTTGGCAGCACGCTATCGTTAAGCAATATCCGCTCGAATTCTTTCGCGGGCTGTATCACAGTGACGGCTCCCGCTTCATAAACCGGGTCAGCGTCGCGGGCAAAGACTACGAGTATCCGCGTTACCAATTTACTAACGCATCGGAAGACATAATCCGCTTATTCTGTGCCACTTGTGACCGAATTGGCGTGGCGTGGACGCGCAAGCTGCGCCGAGCACGATCAGCCCAGCATGTCGACAATATCGACATCTACATCTCCAAACGTCCCGATGTCGCCTACCTCGACAACGTGATCGGCGCGAAGTCGTAGGCGCGTTGATCTGGCGTCCAGTGCCCGCCCGTGCTTTAATAACAGCCTGATACAGAAATGCACGCAAGCACGCATTGAGGACACATGGGTCGATTTATCCTTTCGCTGCTGGTCGCGCTAATCCTTGGCGCGCTGATCGGGCTGTACATTGGCTGGGTGCAGTTCCCGGCGCAAACCATCGACAGTCCCACCAGCGCCCTCGCCCAGCGCTATAAAGACGAATACACGGTCATGGTAGCTGAAGGCTATCGCGCGGACGGCGATCTCAATGGTGCGCTGGAGCGACTGCGCTTTTTGAGCGTGGAAAACATCCCCGCCTATGTGCAGGAAACGGCAGAGCGTTTCATCAGCAACTCGCGTGATTTGGAAGATATTCGCGCGCTGGTGCTGCTCGCCGAAGGCGTCGGGCGGCTCACTCCCGTCATGCAGCCGTACCGCCCGCTAGGACAAACCCCATGAGCGAACCGCAAGCTATTCCCCGCAAATACCAGCGGTCACGCCGACCGTTCTCGATTCTCGGCCTGTTGATCGGTCTCGTATTGGGCGTCGGCGGGGCGCTGCTCTACACGTGGGTCCTGAGTCCCGTCGAAGTCACCGATACCGAGCCGTGGCAGCTCGCCAATGCGGACAAAACGCAGTACATGGTGGCGATCGCCATGAGCTACGCCTACGACAGCGACCTGAGCGCGGCGATCAATCGGCTCGTCGGCCTGCGCTTGGGCGGTGACCCGATTCAGGCGGTCGCAGATACAGCCTGCTCGCTAGCCACGACGGGTTACGCCAACAGCACGAGCGGCCTCAACGCCATCCGCGCGATGATGCGCTTCTATCAACTGCAAGGGCGCACAGGCTGCGCCGACCAGATCATCCCGGCGGGTGACGCGCCTGACAACGTCGTGTCGATTGATGTGCCGACGCCGACTGTCACGCTGACGCCGCCCGCGACCAAAACACCGACGCCCGCCGCGAATCAGGCAACGCCGACGCCGCTGTTCGTCGCTGTACCGACGAGCATCCCGCAGAACGATTTCGAGCTCGTCTCGGTCAACACGTCGTGCGACACAGGTGTGATTCAGGTGTTCGTCGTCGAGTTGAACGGCAGCACGGGTATTCCTGGCATGGAGATCCGCGCGCGGTGGGACGGCGGTGAGAGCCGCTTCTTCACCGGATTGAAGCCGGAACGCGGTGCGGGCTATGCTGATTTCCAGATGGAATCCGGCATCGACTATCTGATCGACATGCCGGGACGCTCGGATCCGGTGTCACGGCCGCTGTCGGCAGTGCCCTGCACGATGGAAGGTGGCGCGCGCGCGCTCACCTCTTATACGGTGATTTTCCGCTCGGTCTCGTAAGAGCACGGCGGGCAGCACCGTCAGAATAACAAACTGTATGAACGATGTGAAGAGCAGTGCGGTTTCGACCAGCGTCCGGTAAATACGGACGCTGTCAAACGCGCCGGAGGAGAGGTAGCATGGCGGTAAAAGTCAACCGTGAGGCGCTGGCCCACGCACACCAACTGCTCGATGAGGGCAAATACATTATCAACACCCAGTGGAAAACGGCGCAGCCGACCGAACAGGCGGAAAGCGAGTATCTCGATCAGCACGGCGCGGCAGACTATGCCAAGTGGTATCTCGCCATCGACACGCACGAGAAAGAAGAGTCGAAGGCGCGTTACAAGTTCCCGTTTGGCGATTTCCGCAAGGTGCATCACAGCGGCTTAGTCGCTGCTCGGCAGCGCGCCGCGCAAAACGACTACACCGAGGTCTATGAGGCGGCGGGCGAGCTGCTCGAGATCTTCGACCGCATGAACGCCTGCTAGAAGCTCTCAACCGCAGAGGACACCAAGAGCGCAGAGCAACATTTCAGTTCTCTGCGCTTTGATTCTCAAGCTCCAGCACCTGCAAATGCGCGCGGGGATCGTCCGGACTCGACCACGCCAGCACCTGCGACCCATCAGCGCGGCTGAGCAGCGCGGGCGTGCCGATCAGGTAGACATCCGGCACAACAACCTCATAGCCGACCACCTCGCCGCCGCGCAGTTCTGCAATCCCCAAACCCGCCGCCGATTCTGCTGCAACCGTCAGCCTCTCGAATTGCCCCACCGTTGGAGATACCCAACGTAAAGCGACGTCCCCGTCGGCACCATTCCAAGCTAAACGCGTCGGCGCGTTCCAGAACGGCGCATCGAGTCCACCCGCCGTAGACCACGTTTCGATCTCCCCGCTGGCCCGAGTCACATTCCAGAAAATGTAAGCGTGCGTGGCGTCGAGCGCGGCGCTGAAGTCGTAGAGGCGCTCCCCCGGCGCGAGGCTGATCGCGCTGGTGATGCTGTCGACCGCCACCGGCACACCATCCACCAGTTCGGCGCGCATGACCTGCCCCGCTTGCACCCAGAAGAGGTAGATACGACCGTCATTCGTGCGGACCAGCGCCGGGTATTCGGCGTTCGTGGCGACGCGAAACTGATCAAGTGGACGGCCTTCCGCGTCAATGTGCCGCGTATAGAGCGTCAACTCAGAGAGCAGTCCGCCGCTCCACGCGACCCACAGCCCACCCGCGCCATCGGGGACTGCACTGTAGCGCAGCGCGAGTCCATCGGAGACGGGCGCGGTGCGTTGAATGATGAGATCGGGCGTAATCCACGCGCTGTAGAGCGCCGTCACATCGCCAGCGCGATCCAGCCACAGGAGATAGAACGCACCATCGTCGCCCGCCGGATACAGCCGCTGATCATAGGGATGGGTGGGCGGCAGGGGGAGGACGGTCACATCCGTGAGTTCGCCGCCACTGAGCTGCCGTGCGTCGTGATGTACGCCCCCAGCGTCAGAGCCAACCCACACAACCGTCAGCCGATCTTCGAAAGCGTAGAGCGCGGGCGCACGTCCCTGCGCAGCCTCGGCGACCGTAATCCAGCGGGTCGGCACGGCTTGGCAGGCGGTGAGAAACAAGCCGAACATCAATACCAGATATGGGAAAGTGTCGGGGAAGCGCAAGCTCTTCCCGGCTGTTGGAGCGTAAGGAACGGACGCGACAAATCGCGTCCCTACAAAAACGAAGTCGGTTGGGCGAGCATTGTTGGCTCCCCTCCCTGAATTCGGGGAGGGGCCGGGGGGTGGGATTGGAATCACGATTCGACGGTTTCGACGAACCCCTCAACTCCCGTATAGCGGATAGGCTGCTTGGCATAATAGGCAACCGTCTCCACGACGTAGCGCGCCTGCTCTTCGGTGATATTGGTGAGCACCAGTTCGCCGCCCCGCCCGAAGAACACGCCCACATGATAGCGTTCGCCGCCGCTGTACATAATCTTCTTGACGAACCAGCCCGCTGGGGAGCTGACCCGGGCGGCTTTGGCCACCTCAACTTCGTCAATCACGTCCCATTCGACGCGTCCGCCTTGAATATTCAGTTCGTATTCGTTGGCGTCAAACCGTTTGCCGATATTTTCGGCGGGCGGGTTCGGTTTGACCTCCACGCGTTTCAGATAAGCCATCTCAGCTCCCCTCGACTACATTCACCCGGATGATCGCGGGTTCGCTCGCCGTGCCGTTCGCGCGGTAAGCGGTGGCAGTCAGCACATGGACGCCCGCGCCTTGCGCCAGCCAATTCATATCCACGGTGAAGACGGGCACGGTCGCCGCTTCGACCGGACGTGCCTCTTGATGCGGCAAATCGTCGATCAGCAGTTCGACCCGGGCGATCCCGGTCGAGTCGGTCGCCACCAGACCGATCTGCAAATCGGTCCCCGCGCTGACCGACACGCCTTCCATCGGGAACAAAAACTCGACGTGCGGCACATCGGGCGGCGGCGCGGGGGTGTTCAAGCTGCACGCCGACAACAGCAGCAGCGCGATCAGCAGCAATTGTTTCATGAAGCCTCCCGCGTCAAATTATGCGATGCGCAATCCCCAGACGCAAGCTAGAATTGCAGGACTCGGAGGCAATACCCCATGCTGCGAATTGACATTTTCACCCTGTTCCCCTCGATGTTTGAGGGCCCTATGACCGAAAGCATGCTCTGGAAGGCGAAAGATCGCCAACTGCTCGACCTGCGTCTGCATCAGATCCGCGACTGGGCGACGGATCGCCATCACACGGTGGACGACACGCCCTACGGCGGCGGCGGCGGCATGGTGCTCAAGCCGACCGTGGTCGTGGACGCGGTCGAGTCGGTGCTGGCAGATGCGCCGCCGGAACCGAAAACGCCCGTACTGCTCATGTCACCGCAGGGACAGTTATTCTCGCACAGCATGGCGACCTGGCTGGCGAAGCAGCCGCGGTTTGGCATTGTGTGCGGCCACTACGAAGGCATCGACGACCGCGTGCGTGAACTGGTCATCACGCATGAGGTGAGCATTGGCGATTACGTGCTCACAGGCGGCGAGCTGCCCGCAATGGTGATCGTCGACGCGGTCATCCGGCACATCCCCGGCGTGCTCGGCGCGGAAGGCGGCGCGGATCGCGAAAGTCATGCCGATGGCATCCTCGAAGGGCCGCAGTACACGCGCCCGGCGGAATTCCGGGGTTTGAGTGTGCCTAAAGTCCTACTGGACGGTCATCATGGTGACATTGAACGCTGGCGGCGGGAGGAAGGCTTGCGCCGTACATGGCGGCATCGTCCCGATTTGCTGAAGAAGGCGCAGCTCACAGACGCGGAAAAGTACCTGCTGGCGAAGTTTGCGGAGGAAGACGCGCGCCGCGGTTGAACCCTTATTGAGCAGTTTCGGGGTTTTCGGATATACTGACAAACAGAGAGATGTACCGCGTAATGGCTGGAAGAAGGTTGGGGTAATGGCTCAGGAATACCGGAGCGAAATCCTAGAGCGAACACTAAAGACGCTGCATATCGCCGTTGACGGAGTCAAAGCGTCGGTGATCGTGAATATTGATGGTCTGCTGGTTGCTGCCTACCCTCCCGGCGATGAGGAAAACCCGCACGAAAACCCCACGAGCAGTCCGCAGGTAGCGGCGATGTCCGCGACGCTGATCGGCTTGGCTGAACGCACGCTCGGACGGTTGGCGCAAGGGGAACTGGAACGACTGCTGATGGAAGGCGAGGAAGGCGTGATGGTCGTCTATCCCGCCGGACGTGCCTCCGTCGCCGTGTTGGTCGACAAGAAGGCACGCCTGAGTCATGTGCTGTTCGCCACCAAGAAGGCGGCGGCGGAAATTCAGAAAATCCTAGGTTACTAACTGCGCGGACGCGTGTTGCGCGCCTGAAACAGCACGCGAATGACCATTTTACCGAGCGTCACCTCATCACCATCCCGCAGCGGATGCGGTTGATGGGCATTCAGACGCACGCCGTTCACCAGCGTCCCGTTACTGCTGCCTAAATCGTAAATTTCGAGGACTTTATCGCGCAGACGCAGCATCGCGTGATTGCGGCTCACACCCTGCCGATACCCCGCATAGGCTGTCAAGTCAATATCCGGTGACGACCCCGTACCGGGATCGCGCCGCCCCAGCGACGTTTCCGTCTTCGGGTAAATCACAATGGGCGTGGGCGCGCCATCGATTTCCAGACGCAGCATCATATTGTCTTCAAAGCGGCTGGACCCCGCCGTGTTGACCATGACTTCATGGCTCTCGGTGTCCTCGCCCGTCTCTTTGCCGAAGTCCTTCGTGCCCACCGACGTTTCACGCCCAGTGACCAGATTCGTGCCGCAGTTTTCGCACACCAGCACGCCGACGCGGTTGGTGTGGCCGCACACGGCGCACTTCTGCGTGTTGGCCGGAGTGCCCGGTTTGGGCATCTGCCCGGTTTTGGTATTCGGCACACCGGTCGAGGATGGGCTGGCAGGTTCACTGGTCGGATTCGCTGGCATGGGAGCATCCTGCTTCGGTTGAGAAGCCAATGAGCCGGTCGACGGGACTTTGTCTGCTGCAGAGGCGGGCAGCGCCAGATTATCAGTCTCTTTGGGCGCAGGCGCAGCCGGCGGCGTTGACGGGACGGCGGCGCTCGGCTTCGGCACGGTCGGCGGCGGCGCGGCGACCGCAGGTTTAACGGCCGCTTCTGGTTTCACGGGCTGTGCCGGAGCAGCATTCGCCGGTGCGGGTTTGACCGCGGACGGCGGCTCGGTCGAAGCGGCCGTTGGCTTGGGGGCACTCTCCGGTTTGACGGGCTGCGCGGGCGGTTGAGCCGCGGACAGCGGTTTGCTGACCGTCGGCGGGGTCGTTGGCTTCGGCGGCTCGGTCGAGGCGGACGTTGGCTTGGGGGCGCTCTCCGGTTTGACGGGCTGCGCGGGCGGTTGAGCCGCGGACAGCGGTTTACTGACCGTCGGCGGGGTCGTTGGCTTGGGTGTGGGTGCAGGCGCAGCCGACAGCGGCTTGCTCACCGTGGGCGGAGTCGTCGGTTTCGGCGGCTCGGTCGAGGCGGGCGTCGGCTTGACCGGTTGACTTGGTGCAGGTTTGGGCGGTGGGACAGGTGCACCCGGTTCCGGCTTGGGCGGCACAGCCGACAACGGCTTACTCACCACAGGCGGAGTCGCTGGTTTGGGCGCAGCCTCGGGTTTCGCTTCCGGTTTCGGCGCTGACTCCGGCTTGGGCGGCTGCTCGCTTACGGGTTCAGCCGCAGGTTGAGACGACGCATCCCCAGGGGGAGTGGTAGGTTTCGGCGGAGTCGAACCCGATGCCGCAGGTACAGGTGGTAATTTCGAATCTTGCTCGTCAGGCATAGGAAACTCAATAAGTCGTCTCAACTAAATCAGCTTGATTGTAACCGTTCTAGGCTCACAGGCAAGAGATTATAACCGTTTCTTCCGATATTCAGTTGACGATCCGCCGCCGAACGACTAAAGTCTGCCTATGCGTACTCGACTCGTCATACTGATCCTGCTCGCGGCGGCCATCCGCCTCCTCGGTCTGCAAACCCAGAGCCTGTGGTTCGATGAAGGCTGGTCGGCGTTTGCGGCCGTGCAGCCTAACCTGATCGCCGCTTTCAACGCCGATCTCACCAACCCGCCGTTGTACTACGTGCTGCTCAACCTGCATGCGCACGTACTCGGCGACAGCGAGTTTTCCTTACGGCTATTCTCACTGCTCAATTCTCTTCTTACGATACCTCTATCATACCAGCTAGGCAAGCGCATCGCCGGTGAATCGGCGGGCTGGTATGCGGCGCTCCTCGTGACACTCTCCGCGCAGATGTGGTGGGCGGCACAGGAAGCGCGCATGTATACCCTGCTGGCTGTGCTGATCCTCATCGCGGCGCTGGCGTGGCAGAAACTGCTCACGCGCCCAACCCGCACGGCATGGCTCGCGTTGATCGTCGCCGAGCTCTTACTCTTATACGCGCACAACACGGGCGTCGTTGCGGCGCTCTGGCTGAACATCGTCACGCTGATCGCGTGGCTGGTGCGGCACAAGGCGGATCGCCCTCACTGGCGCGGTTGGATCAGCAGTCAGGTGCTCATCGGGCTGATCTGGCTGCCCTACTTCGTCCTGCGCTTCCTGAACTTGTCCGAAGCGAACAGCGCCGTCACCAGCGCACCCGAGTTGAATATAGAGTTTATCTGGAACGTCTGGCGCAGTTTCCTGATTGCGCCGTACAGCGTGGTCACCGGGCTGTCAATGCTCACTGAAGACTACATCCCGTTTCTGCTAATGTTCATTCTGGTGAACATGGTTACGCTGTTGTTGCTAATTCGGCGGCAAGCAGTGTGGCTCTGGCTGCATGTCCTGGTGCTTACGGTCGCGCTCATCGCCGCGCTGATGATTCTGGGCAACGATTTTCACGGGCGCTATCTCGTGATGATCGTGCCGCTGGTCTTTACAGCGCTGGGGATTGGCGTCGCTCGTTGTTCTCACGTCGAACGGCTGCTGATCGTGGCACTGTTCAGCGTCTTTTTCTGTTGGGTCTATGCCCTAGGGGGATCGCGCGATTATTGGCACGACGACGCGCGCGGCATGGTGCAGTATTACGCCGATCACCTCACTGCCGACGATACCGTGCTGGCGTGGTCATATGCGGATCGCTACGAGCTCGCCTACTACTGGGATCGCCTTGGCGTGCAGGCGCGGCGCGTCACCCTGCCCGAAGGCGCCGACCTCGATCAAGTGCTGCCGCTGCTGCCCACCAGCGGCGATGTCGCGCTTAACATCTGGTACACGCAGCGCGCCGACTATCGCGGCATGCTGGACTGCGTCTTGCAGCAGGGCACGCTGACGCCGCCTGAACACTTCACGACCTACGGCATGACGAACAGGCTCTATCATTCGTCCGTGCCGCTGTCGCCGGACTTCGTCCCCCTGAGCGCGGTGTTCACGGACAATGCCGCGACACCCATTGTCCGGGTGGATGCGGTCGGCGTTGTCCCGGCGCTCGATGCCGGGGCGGCCTTGTGCCTCCCCGTGCAAATCACGTTGCTGGCGCCAACCGCCGCCGAACTTAAAGCCAAGCTCATCGTGCAGAACGATTTCGGCATGGAGATCGCGCGCGCCGATGCCCCGTTCGCCACCGCGAATCAGCGCACCAGCGAAAGCCTTACGCCCGGCGACGCGCTCGCCGCCTACCCTGTGATCCGTCTGCCCTATGGCGCACCTGCCGGAATGTATCGGCTGTACCTGCGCGTGTACGATGAAGCGAATAACCTCTCCGGTCTGACGCCGCCCGCCAATCAACCGTCGTCAGGACGCGATCTCTTGCTCGGCGTGTGGAACGCACCAACGGCCACATGGACGTACAACCACTCGCAGCCTGATATTGTCGTCGAGGGCGACCTGCACAATAACGCGACGGTGACGAACGGCGATCTGATTAGGTTCAGCGTGCAGTGGAATATGCCCCCACAAACACTGATATTACGCGGAGAGAACTGGTCAATCCAGCTACCGCCGCCCGCCGCCCGCTATCCGACCTTGGCCTGGCACCTCGTCCGCATTCCCATCGATGCCAACAGCGGCCCTGGGGAACTCACGAACTTCCGCGGAGAACGCTTACTCAGTTTTACGCTTGAAGCCGAGGCGCGAGTCACCGAACCACCGGATTACACGGTGCCGCTGCACGTCGAGTTTCCCGGCGTCGGCGCGCTCATCGGCTACAAGCTCAGCGCGCCGCCGTACACCCGCGACACTCCACCACAGTTGACGCTGATCTGGCAGGCGGGCGCAGACGAAATCAGTACGGATTACACGGTGTTCGCCCAGTTGATCAGCGGCGAGGGCATTGTGGTCGCGCAGAGTGATCACTATCCCGGCGAGCGCCCAACATCCGGTTGGGTGGCGGGCGAGTTCGTAATCGATGTGCATACGTTGACCTACAACGTCGAACCGCAGGCAGGGGCGCTCTATGTCGGCTTGTATGATGCGCGCACGAACACGCGGGTGCGGTTAGCCGATGGATCGGATGCGGTGCGTTTAGGGGAATAATAGAGTGGGGCGACCTAAGAGGCCGCCCCGATTCATGCTGCAAACTTTGGAAGCAGCGGACACCCCGTTGGGTGTCCCTACACAACACATTCTTCTCGTAGGGACGCAATTCATTGCGTCCGCTGCGCCCGACCCCACCCCCAGCCCCTCCCCGAATTCAGGGAGGGGAGACAGATCTGAGCGTTTGTGTAGGGACGAGACATGTCTCGTCCTTCTACAAAAGCCTGAGCTATTGAGTTAGTTGCTCGTGCCCATATGGAAGACGAGCAGGTACTGCCCTTCACTCTGACCAAAGCTGGTCATCATGTAGTTGAGATAGTTGGCGTCCGGCGCGAAGGTGAACGCGCTCAACGGCACGCTGAGCATGGCGTCATACTGCCAACCGGGCAGCGTCCCCGTGTTGATGGTGACGTTGTAGTTATCCAACTGCACCGAATCGCCGAAGCAGGTGCCGCTGTTCCCCGCATCATCGCAGTAAACGTCGTTTCCGCTCCCATCCTGCAGCGGGTTACCATCGCCATCGATCATGTAGATGTACGGGTCCACACCGCTTGTGCCACGAGTCAGCATGTAGACCGTGAGCGGCACGCCCGAATTGAGCATCTGCTGCGTCACGCCAACGAGGAACGGATCGCCCGCGTTGTCGCCAGACGTCACCGCCATGCCTTCGAGGATGAGCAGGAACTCGCCTGTCTGATCGCCAAAGCCGCCCACCACGAGCGAGACATCGGCAAACGTTTCCGAGCTGTTCTGGTCGAAGCGCACCTGCGAGCTGAAGTTCGACGCGTTCACGCGCCCGGTCGTCGGCAGGTTGGCTGCATAGCTGGCCGCGTTGGCATCGTCGTCATTGCACAGCCCGTTGCCGTTCGAATCGAGCACCGCCAACACCGGATCAAACCCGTTGAGGCCGACCGCGGTCGCCGTATAGGTGAAACCGGAGCGCATCTGGCTGATGATCACTTCGACACCGTTGCTGAAGCTCACGCCCGTGTCGCAGTTGACGGTCATACCGTTTGGCAGATCGCCGCTGGTCGTGCCGCCGCCACCCTGTCCCTGGCGCGGAGGCGGATTGCCGCCACCGGAACCCGGCGTCGGGGTCGCATCCGCACCACCGCCACCTTGCCCCTGACGCGGGGGCGGATTGCCGCCGCTGCCGCCACCGTTCCCGCTCGGTTCACCGATCGCCGCATGGAAGGCTACGACGAATTCACCCGTCTGCTCGCCGTTGAAGCTGCTCAGCAAGAAGTTGAAGTAGTTCTGGGTGGCATCGCTGCTCAGGTTCACGTTGCCAAGTTCAAGTGTGAGCATCGAATCGAACTGATTCGAGCCGAGCGAACCGCGTTCCATGCCGATCGCCGAGCCGTCCAGGCTCTGCGAATCGCCGTAGCACGAGTCCGCGCCCGCGTCGTCGCATTCGACGGGCGTATCGCCATCAAACAGCGTTGCGCCATCGCCATCAACTTTAGAAATCTTGGTGTCGAGTGAATTTTCCAGCGACACCATGTAGAGCGTGAGCGGCACGCCCGAATTAATCATCGGCGCGGTCACATTGAGCGAAACCGGAACGCCGCCAAACGATTCGTTGCCCTCAATCGTGAGCCCTTCGATGACGAGAATGAATTCGCCGGTCGCGTTGCCGTAGCCGCCCACCACGACGGACATCAGCTCACCCGTACCTTGGAAATCGAGCTGCGAGGCCAGATTGCTCGCACCGACCTCACCCGTGGTCGGCAAATCGACGCCGTAGCCGTCCAGCGCTTCGCCATCGTCGTTGCATGACCCATTGCCGTCCGTATCGAATACTGCGAGCACCGGGTCAAAGTCACCGACGCCGATAGCGGTCGCACGATACGTCACGCGGTTGGAGGTTTGGACAAGCTGCACTTCGACGCCATTGTCGAAGGTGGTGCCGCCCCCACAGTCTACGGAAAAACCGTCCTGCGCGCTGACTGGCAGAGTCAACAGCAGCAATGCGAAGAGAACGAACAGGCTTCTTTTCAACATAGTCGCTCCTAACACAGCATAAAAAATAGGTATGGTCAAACAGTCGATCCATACTCATTGTCTTACTTTATGGGTTCTTGGTGAATCAAGCATCCGACTTTGTATGGAGTTTCATACGTTGAACGAATTCTATGCAGAGCTCCCTCAGTCCAACACAGCCTTGACAAACCTCAGCCGAGCCATTAAATTAGTTAGAACACTAACGATTAGCAAGTCAACGACTGATGACTGAACGGCATAATCTCGACGATTGGCAGCTGCTGGCCCATGTGAGTCAGGTATTCCGCACCATCTCCGACACGTTCACCGATCAAGTGGACATCCCGCGGGGTCAGGCGAATGTGCTGTGCACGGTGGCGAAGCGCGACGGCCTGACCCAATCGGAAATTGCCGATGAGCTCTCGGTACAGGGCGCGACTGTGACGCACATGCTCCAGCGGCTGGAAGAAGCAGGATTAGTCGTTCGTCGCCGCGATGCCGACGATAACCGCTTGGTGCGCGTGTACATCACGGAGACCGGGCTCGAAAAAGAGAAGTCGATCAACGCGCAGTTCGGCGCGCTGCAAGAGCTGATCTTCAAGGGGCTGAGTGAAGACGAGCGCGTGATTTTGCGCCGCTTGCTGCAGCGCATCAGCGCCAATATCACCGGAAACGGTTGAGCCTTTGTTTGTCACTTTCGTTAGCACGCTAATGGTATGAATACAAACGATTCGCAGACCGCGAGAGGAGTAATACCCCATGACCAATCCAACGCCCATGCCCACATCGACCCTCGTCATTCCGCCGACTACGCGTCTGGGGCGCGTGCATTTGACCGTCGCCAGCCTCGACCGGCAGATCGCGTTTTACACGCAAGTGCTCGGCCTCACCGTCCATTGGCGGGAGGACGCAGAGGCTGCGCTCGGCTCCTCCAATGAGATCCTGCTGCGCCTGACCGAAAACAAGGCGGCGCGCCGGGTGCAGCACGCCACGGGGATGTATCACTTCGCCATCCTCTACCCCAGCCGCAAAGAACTGGCGCGCATCGTCGCGAAGTTATTTGCGCTGCGCTACCCCAACTCGCCGACCGATCATGGGTTCTCGAAAACGACCTATCTCGAAGACCTCGAAGGCAATACGATTGAGCTGTATGTGCGGTCGCTGGAAGATGCGACCATCGAGCTCGTCAACGGGCAGTATGTGGTGCATTACGCCGATGGTCGCGTCACTGATGGCCGCGATCCGCTCGATGTGGAGGCCCTATTCGCCGAACTCGACGACGATGATCGCCTCGATCTCCCGCTGCCTGTCGGCGCGCAGATCGGGCATGTGCATCTGTACGCCGCCAGCCTGGAGGACTCACTGCACTTTTACGCGCAGATCCTCGGCTTCGAGGCGGGCTTGATCGCACCAGCCTTCCGCATGGTCGATGTCGGCCTCGACGCACAGCAGAATCATGTGATCGCCTTCAACACGTGGAAAGGTCCCGGCGTGCCGCCCGCTCCAGCTAACGCGCTTGGCATGCAGTACTACACCATCGTGCTGCCCAACGCCGTCGAATTGCAGCGGGCCGTCGACCGGGTGAGGGCCGCGGGGCTCACCGCTGAGCCGACCGAAGCGGGGTTCGTTGTGTACGATCCATCGCACATCAAAATCCTGTTGACGGATCGCCCGCCGACGCTGTAGTCGCTGCCGTTAGGTAGTGGTTGTCGACAGTGCCTGCCTCGGGATGAGGCAGGCCTAAGCATCTGGAATACCGTGAAGACGGATTAGGGGGCGGTTTTGCGATTTCGCGGACACTATTCACTGCCGCCGCTTCTAAACCAACTTCACGGTATACCGGGCATGTGCCAAACCATCCAACCCAGACCTCTGAAAACCCATCCCGAATAGTCTTCCTTAAGCCACAGCAAAATTATTAAACACTAACGATAAAACGTTAACGCTCTCCGCATACCTACCTCTTTACAATAAAACCATATGATAAGTCGTAAATTACGACGTTGCATTTAACGTCTTCTCAATTCTAAAACAAGGAACTGCAAGGGGGCAGCATGGCAGTCCAATTTGACGAACAGCAAACGCAGTCCAGCGTGCTCGCGGAATTTGATCAACTGACGGACGTCCTGCGTTCGCGGTTGAGCAGTCTGGAAGAGCGCGTGTTCACGCGTACCCATGACTTGCAGACCGTGGCTGAAATCTCCAAGCAGGTCACCACCATCCTCGACCTGCAATCCCTGCTGGATGCTGTGGTTGAACTGACAAAAGCGCAGTTCAAACTGTATCATGCGCACGTCTACTTGCTGGACGACAACGGCGAAACACTCCGACTGGCCGCGGGCGCGGGCGCTGCTGGCGCCGCGATGAAGGAACGGGGTCACAGCATTCGCCTCGATCATCAGCACAGCCTGGTAGCACGCGCCGCCCGTCTGCAAGAGGCGGTCGTGGTCAACAACGTAGCCAGCGCGCCGGACTTCCTGCCCAACCCCCACCTGCCCGACACCCGCTCCGAAATGGCAATCCCCATGGTCGCCGGTCTCACGCTGATCGGCGTGCTGGACGTGCAGTCCGACCAGCTCGATCGCTTCGACACCGATGACGTGCAGATCCAGTCCTCGCTTGCAGGGCAGATTGCGATTGCCGTGCAGAACGCGCACTCCTTCGAAGCAACCCAGTTAGCGCGTCAGGAGACGGAGCTCCTCTATAAACTGAGCGCTGTGATCAACTCGGCGCAGGACGAACAGCAAATTGTCATGGCGCTGGTCGACCACTGGCCGACCAATACCCCGCTGAGCATCAGCCTCACTGCGTGGGATACGTACAATTACGACACCGCCGCGAACATCAACATCCTCGGCGACTGGCGTCCCGGCCTCGAAGACAAGATGCGGGGGGCGAAAGTGCCGCTGGCGCATTTCCCCTCGCTGCCGATGTTCAGCCGCACCGACGTGCTGTTCTTTGACGATGTGGCGCAGGAACCCAAACTAGACGAGCAAACCAAAGCGAGCATCCTCCAGTACGGCATCAAAGCAGTGCTCTCCGCACCGCTGACCAGCGGCAGTCAGTGGGTCGGGGTGATCAGCTTGTCCGCCCACGAAGCACGGCAGCACAGCGAGTCCGAAATCCGCGTGCTGCGCAGCCTCGCGGAACAGATCAGCACCGCAGTTGAACGTCTCCGCCTGCAGCGTGAAAGCGAACGCTATGTCGCTGAAATGCGCACGGTCAATGAGTTGAGCGCGGCGATCAGCGCCGAACTCGACCCCAATCAACTGCTGCCGCAGGTCGTCAATCTCACCAAAGAACGCTTCAACCTATATCACGTTCACATCTATCTGCTGGATGATGCGGGCGTCAACCTCGTGCTGGCCGCGGGCGCGGGCGAAGCCGGACGCCTGATGTTGGAGCGTGGTCACAAGATCCCGCTCAGCCGCCCGAACAGCCTCGTCGCGACCGCCGCGCGCACTCGCGAAACCATCGTCACCAACGATGTGACGCAGGCGCCGAACTTCCTGCCCAATCCGCTGCTCCCGGAAACCCGCTCCGAGATGTCGATCCCGATGGTCGTCGGTGCGACGCTCATCGGCGTACTGGACGTACAATCCGACCAAGCCAACCGCTTCACACAGCGTGACGTGCAGATCAAGTCTTCGCTGGCGGCGCAGATCGCCATCGCCGTGC
This sequence comes from Anaerolineae bacterium, assembly GCA_041916315.1. GTDB lineage: Bacteria > Chloroflexota > Anaerolineae > Aggregatilineales > Phototrophicaceae > Flexifilum. The sequence continues at coordinate 45,920 of JAYRZU010000104.1, read as the reverse complement.
AGAATGCCCGTTCCTTCAAAAGCGTGCAGGCCGCGCAGCAGGAAACACAGCGCGTCTACGACATGTCGCAGGACATGATCGGTACGGCGAGCTTTGCCGGTTACTTCCTCACGCTCAACCCCGCGTGGGAACGCACGCTCGGCTATACGCTGGATGAGCTGAAAGCGGCGCCGTTCCTCTCGTTCGTCCATCCCGACGATGTTGAGCCGACGCTCGCCGAAGCCGGAAAACTGGCACAGGGCGCGAAAGCCATCTCCTTTGAAAACCGCTACCGCTGCAGCGACGACACGTATGTGTGGCTGTCGTGGAACTCCGTGCCCGACACTGAAACCGGCACAATCTACTTTGTCGTGCGTAACATCACTGAGCAAAAAGCGACGGCGCTGGAACTGCAAAACCTGCTGCGGGAAACGCAAGCCGCTCGTCAGGAAAGCGAGAAACGCGCCGCCGAGCTGCGCACCGTGACCGCCGTGAGCGCCGCCGTCAGCACCCTGCTCGATACCGAACAACTGCTGGCCGAGGTCGTGCAAAAGACGCGCGACGACTTCGGCTTGTACCACGCGCACATCTACCTCCTCGATGACATGGGCGCCAACCTCGTGCTGGCCGCTGGCGCGGGTGAAGCCGGGCGCATGATGAAAGAACGCGGCCACAGCATCCCGGTCAACCGCGAGGACAGCATCGTCGCCACTGCCGCGCGCACGCAAACCGGCGTGATCTCTAACGATGTGACCAAGGCGGCGAACTTCCTACCCAACCCGCTGCTGCCGGAGACGAAATCGGAAATGGCCATCCCCATGGTCATCGGTTCCACGCTCATCGGCGTGCTGGACGTGCAGTCCCGCCAGATCGACCGCTTCACGCAGGACGACCTGCAAATCAAGTCCGCGCTCGCCTCGCAAATCAGCGTCGCCGTGCAGAATGCCCGGACCTTCCAGTTCGTCCTCGCCGCGCAGCAGGAAACCCAGCGCATCTACGACATGTCGCAAGACTTGATCGGTACGGCGAACTTTGACGGGTATTTCCTCACGCTCAACCCCGCGTGGGAACGCACGCTCGGCTTCACTATCGCCGAACTGCGCGCCGCGCCGTTCCTCTCGTTCGTGCATCCCGATGATGTCGAACCGACGCTCGCCGAAGCCGGGAAGCTGGCGCAAGGCGCGCGAGCGATCTCATTTGAAAACCGCTACCGCCGCGCCGACGGTTCGTATGTGTGGCTGTCGTGGAACTCCGTGCCCGACACCGAAACGGCCACGATCTACTTCGTCGTGCGTAACATCACCGAGCAAAAGGCAACTGCGCTCGAACTGGAACGCCTGCTGAACGAAGCGCAAACCGCCCGGCAAGAAAGCGAAAAGCACGCCGCCGAACTGAGAACGGTGACGGACGTGAGCGCCGCCGTCAGCACCCTGCTCGACACCGAACAACTGCTAACACAAGTGGCGCAGAAAACCCGCGACGACTTCGGCCTGTACCACGCGCACATCTATCTGTTGGATGACGCGGGCGTCAACCTCATGCTGGCGGCGGGCGCGGGCGAGCCGGGGCGCATCATGAAGGAACGCGGCCACAAAATCCCGCTGGATCGAACCAACAGTATCGTGGCGACCGCCGCCCGCAGTCGCGAAGCCGTCATCGCTAACAACGTTGCCAGCGCGCCGAACTTCCTGCCGAACCCGCTGCTTCCGGAGACAGCGTCCGAAATGGCGGTGCCGATGGTCGTCGGCGACACCGTGATCGGTGTGCTCGACGTGCAGTCGGAACAGCTCAACCGCTTCACGGCGGACGACGTGCAAATCAAGACCGCGCTTGCCTCACAGGTCGCCATCGCCGTGCAGAACGCGCGCGCCTTCCAGAACGTGCAAGCCGCCCAGAAAGAAACCCAGCGCGTCTACGACATGTCGCAGGACTTGATCGGTACCGCGACGTTCCAGGGCTACTTCGTGACGCTGAACCCCGCGTGGGAACGCACGCTCGGCTTCACGATCGAGCAGTTGAAAGCCGCGCCATTCATCTCATTCGTCCATCCCGACGATGTCGAGCCGACGCTCGCCGAAGCTGGAAAACTGGCGCAAGGCGCGAAAGCCATCTCGTTTGAGAACCGGTATCGCTGCGTCGATGACAGCTATGTGTGGCTGTCGTGGAACTCTGTGCCCGACACCGAAACCGGCATGATCTACTTCGTCGTGCGCGATGTCACCGACCAAAAGGCGACCGCCTTCGAAATGGAACGGTTGCTCCGCCAAGCGGAAGAGCAAGCCCAACGCGAAAAGCTGACCGCGGAACGCTTGCGTGAACTCGACCGTCTGAAGTCGCAGTTCCTCGCCAACATGAGCCATGAGCTGCGCACACCGCTCAACTCGATCATCGGCTACTCGGAAATTCTGCTCGACGGCGACGACGGCGAACTGAGCGAAGAAGCCGCCGAAGATGTCGAGACGATTTACAACAGCGGCAAGCATCTGCTGGCCATCATCAATGACATCCTCGACCGCGCCAAGATTGAATCCGGCCAGATGACGATCACCCCCACCCCCATGGACCTCCAGTCGCTGGTGGACGAGGTCGTCACCACATCGCAGGTGCTGGTGAAGGATAAGACCGTGGCCCTCAAGTGCATTCGGGAAACCGATGTGCCGCTGGTCAAGGCTGACCGCCTGCGCATCAAGCAGGTGATCACCAACCTCGTCTCGAACGCGGTGAAGTTCACCGAAAACGGCAGCGTGACCGTGCGCTACGGGCTGGACGAGCAGCATGACGCGTTCGTCGAAGTGGCTGATACGGGTATCGGGTTGAAGCCGGAACATCTCGGCCAGATCTTTGAGCAGTTCAGTCAGGTGGATGGCTCCTCCACGCGCCGCGCGGGCGGCACCGGCCTTGGCCTGACGATTTCGCAGCACTTCATCCGTATGCACGGCAGCGAAATCACCGTGACCAGCGACTACGGCAAAGGTTCGACCTTCCGCTTCACCCTGCCGCTGGCCGAAAAGCAGCCGGCCTAAGTTTTCCTCAACACGAGCTTGGGCCGGGCGCAGCATGCTGCGCCCGGCCCTTTCATGACCAAGGAAGCCCACTCATGATCGCGTACTTCACCCACGTGGTTTGCCTCGAATGTGGTCACGAATTCGCAGCGGATCTGATGGCGGCGGCCTGCCCCCGCTGCCATTCCGGTTGGCTCGATGCGCGCTACGATTACGCCGCGGTCGCGGATGTATGGCGTAACGGACTGCGTGCGCGCGACGGATCGCTGTGGCGTTATAACGAACTGCTGCCCATCCGCACACCCGACCCGGAAATCTCGCTCCACGAGGGCTACACGCCGCTGATCCGTTTGTATCAGTACGAGCGAATATACAACCACCCGCATCTCTACATCAAAGATGAACGGCAGGGGCCGACCAGCTCGTTCAAAGATCGGCAGGCGGCGATGGCAGTCACGGCAATGAAACAGGCCGGGATCACTGAGTGCGTGCTCGCCTCGACGGGCAACGCGGCGGCCGCCTATGCCGCCTACTGCGCGCGCGCGGGCATCAAATTGTGGCTGTTCCTGACCAGCCTCGTCCCGCAGGAGAAGATGCGCGAGGCGGCGCTCTACGGCGCGGAAGTCGTGCGCGTCTCCGGCACTTATGACGAAACCAAGCACGTCGCGGCGGAATTCGCCAAGCGGCGCGGCATTCATCTGGATCGCGGCGCGAAAGCCATCCCCGGCAAAGAGAGCATGAAAACGCTCGGCTTTGAAATCGCCGAACAACTCGGCCTCGCCTTTGATGGACGGGGCTGGCACGCCCCGGATTGGTATATTCAGGCGGTGAGCGGCGGCATTGGTCCGCTCGGGGTGTGGAAAGCCTTCCAGGAACTGTACGCGATGGGCTTAATCGATCACCTGCCCAAGCTCGGCGTGGTGCAGGCCTCCGGCTGCGCGCCGATGGTCACAGCTTTCCAGGCCCAGCAAGCGAAAGCGACGCCCGTCGTCCCCAAAACGCTGATCACGGTGCTGGCGACGGGTGATCCCGGCTTCAGCTATGATTTGCTCTACGCGGCAGTCCAGCAGACCGGCGGCACCATGCTCGCGGTCGACGATGGTGACACGTTCGCCGCCATGCGGCACATCGCCAGCAAAGCGGGGCTGTCGGTCGAACCCGCGACGGCGGTCGCCTTTGCCGGCTTGGAGAAAATGCTCATCAACGGCACGATCCAACCGGGTGAGACGGTGGTCGTCAACTGTTCCGGGCATACTTTTCCGGCGGAAAGTCACGTGCTCGGCGACCAGTACCTGCTCAACCTCGACGTGGCGGACGACACCACGGGCAAGATCGAGGGATTGAGCGCGGCGCTCGGTCAGCTTGACGAACAGGTGACTACCATTGTCGTGGTCGACGACAACCCCAATGATCGCCGCTTGATTCGCCGTCTGCTGCGTGCCTACAAGAACTACCGCGTGTTCGAAGCGAAAGATGGGGCGGACGCGCTGCGCCTGATCCACGAGCAGAAACCAGACCTCATCGTCACCGACCTGACCATGCCAGAAATGGATGGTTTCTCGCTGCTGGAACACCTCAAAGCGAACCCGGTGACTGCCAGCATCCCCGTGGTAGTCGTCTCCGCAAAATCGATCAATTCCGAAGATCGTGATATCCTCAATCAATTCAGTGAATCCGTGTGGACGAAGGGCAATTACGAGACGCGCGAACTGGTCGATCACATCGTGACCGCGCTCGGCGATACACCGCTGGAAATCACGCGGCGCCGCCCGAATGAGATCACCGTCGACACGAAGATCGCGCCACGTACCGCCGTCATCATCGACGATGTGGAAGCGGATCGGCGGCTCGTGCGGCGCTATCTGGTCTCCTCCGGCGAATTCAGCGTAAGCGAAGCCAACTGCGGGCGCGACGGGCTCAAGCTGATCTACGAGCAGAAGCCCGATCTTGTCGTGCTCGACCTCACGCTGCCGGATATGGATGGATTATCGCTCCTGCAAACCATGCAGCGTGAAGAAAGCCTTAAGCATATTCCGGTGATTATATATTCAAGCCGCATGTTACGAGAGGAGGAGTGCCAACAATTCGGCGTGACGGTCGATAAATTAATTGAGAAGTCAACCGTTAACCGAGAAATCTTTATGGAATCTATCCGTGAACTCTTGGTATAGTAACCATATAAGTAGTTTCGCAGTACACGAGCAGTCGGAGTAAGGTAATGGTCGCCACCGTTCTTTGTGTCGAAGATAATCCACAGAATATGCGTCTTGTTCGGAAGATGCTCAACAGCGCAGGCTATCAGGTGATCGAAGCACAGGATGGTGAATCCGGTTACACGACAATTCTCGAACAGCACCCCGACCTCGTGTTGATGGATGTCAACCTGCCCGACATCGACGGTTTGCAAGTGACGTCGGCGATCAAAGCGCTGCCGGATTACGCCCACATTCCGATCATCGCGCTGACGGCGAACGCCATGCACGGCGACCGTGAACGCTGTCTCGAAGCAGGCTGCAATGGCTACGTGCCCAAGCCCGTCACCAAGAACGAACTGTTGTCGAGTGTGGCCTATTATCTTGAACAGGCGGAACGGCGCACTATATGAGTCTCATCGTGATCATCGAGGACAACCCGGATAACGCTCGTCTCGCGTCGCGCATTTTGCAGCGCGAAGGATTTGAAGTCACGGTCGCCGATGAAGGCGAGTTGGGTCTGCAAATCGCCGTGGAGAGCCAGCCCGCGTTGATCCTCGTTGATCTTGGCCTGCCCGACCTCGACGGGCAGACGGTCGTCGCCATGCTCCGCCAAAATCCCGCCCTCAACCATGTTCCCGTCATCGCCTTCACGGCGTGGCCGGAGGAAACCGCCGAAGAAATGGCGCTCGCCTATGGCTGTGACGGCATCATCAACAAACCCATCGACACCCGGCGCTTCGGCGACCAGATCAAGGCATTCCTGGAACCGGACTTCAGGAGAATGTAGTTGACTACCCCGCAGACGCAGCTTGCGAACATGGGATCTGCTGATCGGTCGGTTCTCCCCGCCAGCCAGTACACATTTGAAGCCCTCGCCCAAATCTATAATCAGGGGCGCGTCGATTACATCGTCCCCATGCCGATGAATGCGCGCCGCATGGAAGAATACGTGCGCTTCTACGATGTCGCGCTCGACGCTTCGGTCGTCACGGTGAATGGCGACGCCGAGGAGACGGGTATCGGCATGCTCGGTCTGCGTGACACGCGCTGTTGGGTCACGCGGCTCGGCGTCATCCCCGAAGGGCGCGGCCACAAGGTCGGGCAGTTCATCATGGAGACGCTGCTGACACGGGGCAAAGACCGCGGCGCGACCCTCGCGCAGCTTGAAGTCATCACGGGCAACGAACCCGCGCATCGCCTGTTTCGCAAACTGGGCTTTGAACCCCGGCGGGATCTGCTGATCATTCGCCGCCCCCCGGGCGCGGTCAAAGACAGCGTGCCCGACTATACACCGCTCACCCCCGAAGACATCCCCCTCTGCCTCGCGCAGCGACCCGATCAAGCCTCATGGCTGGACGAAACACCGTCGCTGCTGCACGCGGGTCAGCTTGAAGGGCTGCGCGTGGGCGCTGACTGGATCATCTACCGCAAGACCGCTGTGCAGCTCTCCGCGTTCGTATTCAGCGAGTCGAGTGACCCAACCGCGTTGATTCGCTGCGTGCATCACCGCTATCCCCTGCTCGACACCAAAATCGAGAACGTCGACCTCAGCCGCTGGCCCGCGTATCAGGCAGCCGGCTACTTTGAGGCCTTCGCGCGCATCGAAATGACCTGTTCGCTGTAATCCGCGCGGCCTGCCAATCCAATCACCCTTGCGGACGACTTACGGCATAACAGGCGAGGAGGTTGCCGGAACCCGGCCAGGTGCGCGACTCGATCAGCTTGAGGCTCACGGGCGGCCGACCGACGAACAGCGGCGTGCCCTCCCCGGCGATCAGCGGGAAGATGGTCAGATGCAGCTCATCAACCAGACTCTGCGCGAGCAGATCATTCCACAGCGTACGGCTGCCGAAGACGAATATCTCCTTACCGCCTCCCTGCTTTAACTTAGCGATCTCAGCGTGGGCATCTGCTAACCGAATGATGCGCGTGTTGGTCCACGGTGCGAGCTCAGCTTCGGTCAGCTTGTCGGAGACGATTGCTTTATCAATGTCATGGATCAGGCGCGCAAACTCGCGCCGAATCGGGGTGGCGTTAGGGTCGTTAGGGACGCTCAGCCAATACTCGCGGTTGCCCAGAAAGCCTTCGCGCCCGCCGAGCAGCAGCGTATCCGCCGCGCGCAGTCGTTCGAGGTTGTAGGCGTCAAAATTCTGGTCGCCGTGATAGTCCGGGTGAAAATAGTCGAATAACGGGGCGAGGCTGCGGCCTTTGCCTTCATAGTAACCATCCAGCGTGACCAAACAACTCACAATTAGTTTGCGCATGATTTCGATCCTTTGGGCTCCGGCACGCCCATTATAGAACATTTGTCTCAACAGACCAACTGCAGCCCCGCTGACGCGCTTCTAACAGAGGCACGCGCATAATGGGCGCATCGTAGAGAATCGAAGGTGCTTACATGCCGGATCTGCGTGTGTTGGTCATCGCCAGCAATCCGCTCGCCCGCGCGGGCTTATCTGCCCTGCTCGCCGATCAACCAGGGTTGAACATCGTCGGCCAGGCGGAGCACGATGTGCTGGATACGCTCGACATTTACCGCCCGGATGTCACGCTGTGGGATATGGGCTGGGAACCGCTGACCTATCTCGACCGTCTGCGCGACTTGCGCGACGCGCGCCAACCGATTGTGGCGCTGCTGGCAAACGTCACCAATGCCATCGAATCGACGGCGGCGCTCCTGAGCGCGGGCGTGCGCGGTCTGCTGCTGCAAAACTCCAATGGTGACGTGCTCGCGGCGGCGCTCAACGCCGTGACGCGCGGCATGACCGTGATCGCCTCCGCCATAGCTGATTCCGCGCTCGTCGACACCCTCCGCCTGAGCGCCGGGAGCAACAGCGCCGCGCCGGATGCGCTTACGCCGCGCGAACTCGAAGTCATCAACCTGATCGCTGAGGGGCTGCCCAACAAAATCATTGCCAACCAGCTCAACATCAGTGAGCATACTGTCAAGTTTCACGTCAACGCCATCCTGACCAAGCTGGGCGCGCAAAGCCGCACCGAAGCGGTCGTCCGCGCCACGCGCCTGGGGTATATCACGCTGTAGCCGCGCGGTTACGCCTGCGGGACGGCACTGGGCAGGCTGACACGAAACACCGTCCCGCGCCCCATTTCGCTGCGCACATCGATATGCCCATGATGCAGCGCGATGACCTGCTGGACAATGCTTAAGCCCAGCCCGCCGCCACCCGTGTCCAAACTGCGCGCATCGTCGACGCGGTACAGCGGCTGAAAGATGCGCTGAAGGGATTCGGCGGGCATGCCCGTGCCGCTGTCCTCAATTTCGATGACCGCCGCGTCGTCATCGGCATAGGCGGTCAGCGAGATAGTGCCGCTGGCCTCGGTGAAGCGAATCGCATTGTCGAGCAGTTCGCTAAGCGCCTGCGCGACCCGTTCTTGTTCGCCGAGCACGATTAGCGGGCCAGCGGGCAGCGCTAGTTCCAGGTGCAGACCTTTTTTGCGCGCCTGTTCCTGCTTCGCGTTCGTGACGGCAGTGAGGACGTCGACCAGATTTAGCGGTGCGAGCTCCAGCGCGGCCTGCTGATCCAGCCGTACCAGCGTGATCAGGTTGTCGACCATCCGCGCCATTCGCCCGATCTGCTCTTCAATCGTACTCACCCGGGCGCGCGCCGCCTCATCGGCGAGCGTACGTTCCAGCAGATAGCTCGTCGTATTGATGACAGCCAGCGGCGTCTTGAAGTCATGCGAGAAGGCACGAATGAAATGCTGCAAGGCCCGGCGCCGCGTCTCCTGCTCGACCAGCGCAATCCGGTCGGCTTCAGCCACTTTGAGCTGCGAGATGTCGCGGATAGTCGTCACGCGCAGGGTGCCCTCCGGGTGCGAGATATTGACCGAACGAAGCCAACCCTGAAACGTCGACCCGTCTTTGCGCCGCATCGTCAGCTCATATGGTTCTTCACTCAGTTGTTGAATCGCCGTGCGCGCCTGTTGGGCGACGTCGGCAATCATTACCGCCATAGCGCCATCCGAGCCGACGATCTCTTCGCGGGAATACCCTAGCAGCCGTATGAAGGCTTCATTGACATCCAGCACCACGCGATTCTGGTGCGCAACGCGGGCGTCGAACCCCGCGTTCCAGAGCATGCGATAGCGCGTTTCGCTGTCCTGCAGCGCCGCTTGCGCCTCATACAGATCGGTGATGTCGATATTCGCCGCCACCCCGCCGATGATTGCGCCGCTGGCATCACGGATCGGCGCGGCAGCGTTGATCATCGTGCCGAAAGTTCGGTCAAAGCGTTCGATGCGCAGCACTTCATGCTGGGTGATCTCGCCGTTGTGGAGCGCGCGCGCCATCGCCCACGTGTCGGCAGTCATCTGCTCACCCGTGTCCGTCTTCCACGCTTTGTATTCGGCATACCCGGCGGCGTTCTCTACACGGGGCATGTCTTCCCCCCACACGCGATACGCTCCGCGATTCATGTAGATGAGCTTGCCGTTCGCGGCGGCAATCGTCACGCCAATCGGCAGGATATCGAGCACCGCCTGCAGCCGCCGCCGTTCCTGATCAGCCTGGGCAAGCGCCGCTTCCACTTCTGCCCGCAGTCGATATTCTTCCGTCATATCCGCGAACACGCTGACCGCGGCGATCGGCGTGCCTTTCATGTCGTAGATCGGCGCGGCATTCACGCGCAGAAAGCGGTGCACATTGTCGACTGTGATCGCTTCAACCTGCACGTCGTGCGTGGTTTCGCCGCGCATCGCCCGCAGCAGCGGATAGTCGACCAAAGCGAGCGGCTGCCCCGACGTCACATCGATCAGACGGTGCATCTTACCCGCGCGTTGATCGGCTTCAGTCGGCGGGCGACCAAACAGCTCTTCCGCACGCCGATTTTGCGAAGTGGAGCTGCCATCTGCCGAGACGATCACTACGCCGACCGGGAGCTGCCGCAGCACCGCTTCCAGATACGCGCTCTGCCGGTCGACCTGCACAATCGTCTGCTCGTATTCGCGCCGCAGCCGCGAGAGCTGATCCACCATGTGCTCGACAGCCCCGCGGCGGTACTCCGCGCGCAGCCGCGCTGCTTTTTGCTGGTTGATGATCCAGATTAAGAGAAAACTGATGGCGATGTAGAGCAGGAGTTCCAGCAAGTAGATCGGCTGCACAATGCTCGTCGTCCCGTACCAACTCGCCACAAAAACCAGCGTACAGAGCGCGCCGAGCGCGACCGTATAGACCGCGGAGCGCGTGCTGATCTGCCACGCGACGAAGATCGTCGCCAGATAGAATGTTTGATAGATGGCCAGCGTATCGCCCGCGGCGAGATGCGTCAGAATGCGGAAGACCAGAGCCAGCAGCACAGCCGCGGTGGCGACAGCGTAACGTACAACCCATGAGCGTTCTAACAGCGACCGAAAACGCTCTAAGACGGCCGAGGGCGGCATTGGCAACTCCAGATTACGAATATTCTCACGAAATTTTAACCGTTATTATACTCCGAAATCCAATTAGTACTAGCCATTCGATTAGGCGGCGGCCCCCTCCAAGGTGCGGTGTGCTAAAAGCAGACTTTTGCTTTAATGAGAGTGTGGAGTTGAACCAGTAGTAGGAGCACATGATGACTGATGTCCTGCAAAACCTCTCAAATGATCTGGCGGCGACCGTCGAAGCAGCCAGCCGCAGCCTCGTCCGCGTCGAAGGGCGGCGGCGCATGGCGGCCAGCGGCATCATCTGGTCGGATAACGGCTTGATCGTCACGGCGAACCATGTTGTCGAACGTGACGAAAATATCGGCGTGGGTTTGCCGAATGGCGCGGTGGTGAATGCCTCAGTGGTTGGGCGCGACCACACGACGGATATCGCCATTCTCAAGGTGCAGGCCAACGAACTCACCCCGGCCGCCTGGGCGACGGACGCGAAGGTCGGGCATCTCGTTCTGGCGGTCGGTCGACCGGATGCGGGCGTGCAGGCCACGCTCGGCGTGGTGAGCGCGGTCGGCGAAAGCTGGCGCACAGGCGCGGGCGGCATGATCGACCAGTATTTGCAGACCGATGTGGTCATGTACCCCGGGTTCTCCGGTGGCGCGCTGGTCACAGCGGGCGGGCAGATGCTCGGCATGAACACGTCTGGTCTCGCCAACGGCGTCAGCCTGACGATTCCGGCGGTCACGCTCCAGCGCGTGGCGCAGGCTCTGCAAGCGCATGGCCGCGTGCGCCGTGGTTTCCTGGGCGTGAGCGCGCAGCCGGTGCGCCTGCCCGCGCCCGTCGCGGCGCAGGTGCAGCAGGAGACCGGGCTGCTGCTGGCGGCGGTCGAACAAGGGAGTCCCGCCGATCAGGGTGGGCTGTACCTCGGCGACACGCTGGTCGCGCTTGACGGGCAGGCCGTGCGCCATATGGATGACCTGATGGCTATCCTCAGCGGCGACCGCGTCGGCAAGGCCGTCACGGCGAAGATCGTGCGCGGCGGTCAGGTGCACGAAGCGTCGGTCACTATCGGCGAACGGCAGTAATCCCCGCAGCACGGCATAGCGGTCGGGCGCACCTGCGGGTGCGCCCACCATCACCCCTCTTTCAAAGTCAACTGAACAGGGAAAGACGTGTCAAATCTATTGGAGCAGTTGAATGCCGAACTCTCAGGCGTCGTCACTGAAGTCGGCAAAAGTGTCGTACAGGTGCGCGATGAAGGGCGCGGGGGTGGCGCGGGCACGATCTGGCACGCGGACGGGCTGATCATCACGAACGCGCACGTCGCCCGCGGCGGGCGACCGCTCAAAGTTGCGCTGTGGGATGGACGCGAACTCCCCGCGCAATTGATCGCCCGCGACGAAACCCACGATCTCGCCGCACTTGCCATCGAAGCGCAGGGTTTGCCGACCATTCAGGTGGGCAGTTCGCGTACGCTGACTGCCGGGCAGTGGGTGATGTCGCTCGGTCATCCGTGGGGCGTCGCGAATGCTGCCTCGGGCGGAGTCGTGATTGGCGCCGGGCACGGCGTGGCCGAAGTACCCACCACCCATGCTGATTGGGTCGTGTGCGATCTGCATTTGCGCCCCGGCAATTCCGGCGGGCCATTGTTCGATGTGCACGGACGCCTGATCGGCGTTAACACCATGATCACGAGTCCGAACGTCGGCATTGCGGTCGGCGTGGATGCAGTCAAAGAATTCCTCAAACGGTCACTGGGCGACTTCAACCCGCGCCGCCAGCCCGAGACCGGGAACGTCAAAGCGGCGTTCGTGTAGCCGCGCCGCAGCACCCGCCTAAGCCCAATGGCTAGACGTCTGGGGCGCAGTAAGCTGCGCCCCGTTGTTGTGGCTGCTGGGTCAGCCCGTCGATTTCCACCACTTCCCAGCACACGTACTCCCGCGCCAGCACTACCGTAGATCGAAGTCTCCGGTGGAATTGAGGTAGGCGACCAAGGCATGTTTGACTGCTTCCACAATCCGCTCTTCATCTTCCGGCTGGCGGATCATCGGAATCAGGGCCCGCAAGATATACACGCAGATGGCTGCATAGAATTGGCTGACCGTCACTTCCAGCGCGGTATTGTTGACGCGCAGAGCACGTTCGAGCCGGTGTTCAATGGGACTGCACAGAGAGTCAGCGACGTGACGCATGACGCTAGACGCGGGTACGGCGTGGAACAGCGGTTGAAAGGCGGGGGTGGCAATATAGTAGTCAGCCAGCGCGTCGATCAGGTCATTGATCTGCACGCTGAGAGGGGCGGAGTAGCTATCAAACACCTTGTCCAGCAATCCGCCAAGTTGAGCGGAGTAACGAGTGGCTATCGCGCTGAGAATTGCTTCTTTGTTCGGAAAGAACTGGTACAGAGAGCCAATAGAAGTATTTGCTCGTGTTGCGATGAGGTTGGTGGTTGCTGCTTCATAACCTAATCCGGAGAAGACTTGTGAGGCTGCATCTAGAATCGTGTTTACACGGCGCTGACCCCGAGCTTGCTGAGGCTTTCGCCGCATCGGGTTCACAAATACGTATCCTTCGGTACGTGCTAGGATTTGTATCTGACTATATAGAGAAATTAATAGTCACGCAAGGGGGGATAACATTGATGTTCAATGAAGTCCCCCGTGAGTATTAATTTATCTCTTAACCCGTAGTCTTCATCCCCGCAGCAATCCCATTAACGGTGGCGAGTACCGCATTCAACAGCGCCTCGTGGCGTTCCGTGCCGGGCGGCACGCTGCGCAGTTCACGCAGCACTGCGATCTGGATGTAATTAAGCGGGTCGACGTAGGGGTTGCGCCGCTCAATCGACCGCTGCATCACGGGGGAATGTTCGAGGAGTTCGTGCTGCCCCATGATGGCGCAAATCTGCTGATAGGCACGCGCATGTTCCGCCCGCATCGACTGGTAGATCTCATCGCGCAGGCGTTCATCCGTGACCAGTTCGGCGTACAGTCCGGCGATGCCCATATCGGCCTTGGCCACATCCAGTTCGACATTCTCAATCAACGCCTGAAAGAAGGACCACTCTTTGTACATGGTTTGCAGCAGATCGATGCCGCCATGCCCGCCCGCGGTGAACGCTTCGAGCGCTGTCCCGACGCCGTACCAGCTCGGGATGATGGCGCGGCTCTGCATCCATGAGAACATCCACGGAATCGCGCGTACGGTTTCGAAGCCCCCCTTGGCACGCTTGGCGGGACGACTGCCGATGGGCAGCCGTGCCAGCTCGTTGATCGGCGTGGCCTGATACCAATAATCGAGAAAACCGGGTGTTTCGTAGACGAACTTGCGGTACGTGCGTTCGCCGACTTCGGACAGCTTGTGCATCGCCTGCCGCCATTCCAGCTTGATTTCCGGATGTGTCGGCGACCCGACTGCCGTCAGCACGGCGTGCATCACCTGCTGCAGGTGGCGGTACGCGATGTTGGCGTTGCTGTAGCGGTAGGCGATCACTTCACCCTGCTCGGTGATCTTGATGCGGCCGCGCATCACACCGGGCGGCTGCGACAGAATCGCGCGGTTGGTGGGGCCACCGCCGCGGCCAATGCTGCCGCCACGCCCGTGGAAGAGTTCAAGATCGATGTTGTGCTTTGCACACATCTCCGAGAGCGCCTGCTGCGCGACGTACAGGTTCCAGTTGGACGATAGATAACCGCCATCTTTGTTGCTGTCGGAATAGCCGAGCATGATCTGCTGGCGCAGGCCGCGCGTCTTGAGATGTTCCATATACAGCGCGTTATTGAACAACACTTCCATGATTTCCGGCGCGCGTTCGAGGTCATCGATCGTCTCAAACAGCGGCACCAGATCGACGGCGAGGTTGACACCGACTTCGCGCGCGAACAGCAGCATGGTCAGCACATCGCTCGGCGCGGTCGTCATGCTGGTGATCACGCTGTCGATCACGTTCGTGCCATACTGGCGGTGCGCTTTGGCGATCATGCGCCATGTGGCGATGATGCGGTTGGTCGTCTCGGAGAAGGCGGGCTCCATCGGGAACAGCGGGCGCTTCGTGACGAGTTCACGGTTGAGCAGTTCCTGCTTATCGACTTCGGCGAGCGCGGCATAGCCGTCATGCTGGCTGTAGGCGCGCAGCAGTTCGTCGAGCGCGGCGCGGTGCAGGCGCGCGTCTTCGCGCACATCGAGCGGCACGAGATGCAGACCGAATAGGCGCACCTTCTCCATCAGCCGGTACAACATGCCATGCGCGACATACTGCCCGCGATTTTCGATCAGGCTGTCGGAGACGAGGCGCAAATCCACCAGCAGATCGGCGTGCGTGCGATAGGAGTCGGCGTTCAGCCGCTCCCAGATGATGCTCATCGCCTGCCGGTACACCTCGTCATGGGCGCGCGTGGGGAAACCGCCCTCCTGCACCCATTCGAGCAGTTCCGGCGACACGCCGACTTCGTCCAGCGACTGCGTGAGGTGTTCGCGCAGATACGCCACTTCTTCCAGGTAGACGGTGCGCGCCGCCGCCCGCTGCGTGGCAATCGTCTCCAGCGTGACATCGGCGGTTACGTTAGGGTTGCCGTCGCGATCGCCGCCAATCCACGAGGCGAACTGCAAAATCGGCGGCAGGCTCGCCCAATCCTCGTCAGGATAGTAGGTCTCCAGCACCGCGCGCAGATCGTCGTAAATGTCGAGCGATACGTCCATGACCACTGAAGTAATGAAGTACAGCCCGAAATCGACCTCGTCCGCGACGGTCGGACGCGCAGCGCGGTTAGGGCGCGTCTGCCACATCTCCTCAATTTCTTCGCTGAACGCCAGTTCAAGCTGGCGCGTTTCCCGGGCGAGCAGCGTTTTGCCTTCAACCTCGCTCAGCATTTGCGCGATGCGGCGCAGTTTGATGAGCACCTCTTTGCGCTTGGCCTCGCTTGGGTGGGCAGTCACGACCAGGCGCACGCCCAAGCGGTTGAGAATGCCCCGCATGTTTGCCGCATCGATCCCGGCGTTTTTGAGGCCAGCGACCGCCGACTCAATCGAGTCGCTGAGCGGGCCTTTCGCTTCGCGCTGCCGCAGCACGCGAATACGCTGCTGATCTTCTGCGATATTGATCAATTGGAAGTAGTTGGTGAAGGCCTTCGAGAGAATGCGCACTGAGTCGAGGCTGAGACCATCAATCGTCGTGCGCAGTTCCGCTGCCGCGACTTCATCACCGCTGCGTCGGGCTTTGGCCGCTTTGCGCACCTTTTCGACCAGATCGAGCGCCGCTTCATCATGCTGATCACGAATCACCTGCCCGAGCAGATTACCCAGCCAGCGAATATCGGCACTCAGACGGTTACTCAGGTCGTTGGGTGTGTCGTGCATAGTTCTACATCTCCGAAGGTTGAAGAGCGCTTACTCTACCAAATTCACCGCGGCTTAGCTAGCAATAAATCACAAGTTCATCAGCGTAATTATCACCACTTTTGCCAGAGCAAGCATTCAACTCGCTAACGTTTGCGGTCGATACCCAACAAATTGGGGGGTCTTCGGTCATAGTGTCGCCCAGACACCCACGATCGACGGTGCTTACCGGCACCTGCGACCCAGCGTGTAAGGTCAGTGCAAGGTGATGCCCGCACCCTAACGGACAGCTTGTCAATGAGTTTAAGGAGTACCGATGTCGGAACAGTACCAAGCAGGTTATGGTCAAGCCTTCTGGAAGCTCAAGTCCACCATCGAAAAAGTCCCAGGCGCGTTTCGCCTCTACAAATTCATCACCTCCCGCACCGGCGAAGGAACAATCTACACGGTGAGCAAGGGTCCGCTGAGCGGGCTGCGCTGGAAACGTTACAACCGCCTCCCCTATTGGTATCACATCGGCCTCTATGAACCCCAACTCACCCACTATCTTCAGCAGCATCTGCGCCCCAGCGATACGTACTGGGATCTGGGCGCACATGCGGGTTACCACGCGATCACCGCAGCGCGCATCGTCGGGCCGCAGGGCAGCGTCGTCGCCGTCGAGCCCGATCCTGAAATCGCCGCCATCATGCATGAGCAGATCGAGTTAAACGAGCTGCCGAATATCGTTGTGCTGCCCGAAGCGGTCGCCGATACCGTCGGCGCGGCGACGTTCATGCGCAGCGATCTCGACTCGCGCACGAGTGCCATTGCGGGCATCGGCGGCGAAAAAGGCACCGCCGCCCCGCTGGAAGTCCCGACAACGACCATCGATACGCTGAGCGAGCAGTATCCAGCACCGCATATTCTCAAAATGGATATCGAAGGCGCGGAGATTTTCGCGCTGCCGGGCGGCGAGCGCCTGCTCAGCGGTAGTCACAAACCGGAGCATCTGCTAATCGGGGTGCATGGCGAGCACGCCCGGCGCTTCACGACGGAATTTGTGCAGGATCACGGGTACAAGTTGATCTCGGTGCCGGGGTTTGAGCCGGAAGTTAATCTGGTCGCCGTGCGCCGCGCGGCGTGAGCCTCATTCAATGGCCGCCGTTTCCGACCCTACCCCATCCCCTCCCCGAATTCAGGGAGGGGAGACCGATCAGAGTCTTTGTGGAGGAACGAGGCATAAGGCTAGTTCACATTTTGGCGAAAACACTCAACCTCACCCTGCTTGCTGCGCAAGCCGTCCCTCTCCGGGTGGAGAGGTACATGAGTCGCCGTGCCTATGCCCCTCGCCCTCGGGAGCGGGGCGGTTGAGCGCAGCGAAACGGGGTGAGGTTGGTGTTCTCAGAAATTCGTCTCGATATCGAGCAAGCCCTCTTCTTTTGAGCGGCGCAGCGATGTGCGGTACACCCACCCGGAAATCAGCCACAGAACGGCGGTCATCAGCGCCAGTACGCCGATCAACCCCCAGTCGCTGAAGCTGGCGAAGGTCGGGAAACGCGCCGAATTCACGCCGAGCAGCGCGCGCCGCGTGACCTCCAGCCAGTAAGTCACCGGGAACAAATAGCCGACGGGCTGCAGCCACGAAGGCAGCACGTCGAGCGGAAAGATCGCGCCCGTGAACAGGTACAAGCCGCCCGACACCAACGAGCCAAGATCGGTCTGCATGCGGGCGGTCTGCATCGTGACCGCGCCGAGGATCACGCCGAGCGCCGAGAGCGACGCTAAGCCAAGGATCGTCGCCGTGACCAGCAGCAGGACGTTGATATCCAGCGGAATGCGGAAGGCGATCACCCCGAACACCAGCGTGATCAAGACCGACACCGTCCCGATGATCAGCCGCGCCACCCCGCGCCCGAGCAGATAAGCATAGGTGTTCATCGGCGCAGTATAAATCTGCTTGGCGACCCGGTAATGCTCGCGGTCTTCGATCACCGCCCAACTGACCCCCGTCACCACGCTGTTGACGAGGATATACAGCGCGTTGCCAAAGTAGATGAACGCGAAAATCGGTTCGCCCGTGGCGCCGTTGGTGATCACACTGTACATGACCACGAGAATCAACACGCTGGAAATCGGTCGCGCAATCGCGTAGACCGCGAACAGGAACGGTCGCGCCCAATTTGATTCGATCTGCCAACCGAGCCACGCCGCCGTCACGAACGCGCGCAGCGTCGGGCTCTGCGTTACCGCCGGAAGGCTAGATAAACGTCGTACAAGTGTCATAAATCCCCCAGTTAAAAGTTGACCGGGTGAAGTGAAGAGTCGCAGTGTCCCAAGCTTCAGCTATTCACACTTGCTACTCTTAACTTTCACTTTCAACTTCTTTTACCGCCTCCGCTCAATCAAGCGGCCTTCCCGCCGCCCGATCTGTTCCAGTTTGCGCAGTGCGAAATACGCCCCGCCGATGAATAACACGCTCAGCAGGATGAGCAGCACGACTTCCAGTTCGACGGGCAGCAGCCCGGTGGCTTGATTGGACGGGAACAGGAGCTGACGCATCCCGTCCATCCCCATTGTCAGCGGAACCAGCGACGCGGCGGCGGCGACGAATGTCCCCAACGCCCGCACGGGAAAGTAAAACCCGGAGACCAGATAGATCGGCTCTTGCAGCAAATTGGCGATGTGCCACGCTTCACGCCCCGACGCCAGAAAGACCGAAGCGAACATCATGCCCATGCCATAGAGCGCGACCATCGTGAGTAGAAACACGGCGATCAGCATGGGGATGCTCCCGACACTATACACCACGCCAAAGGCCAGCGAACACACGACGATGATCACCACCGCGCGGGTCGCCGACATGATCATACCGCCAATTGCCATGCCGACGAGAATCGCCATCATCGGCGCGGGACACAACACGTAGATTTCGAGGTTGCCGTCCTCTTTATCCCAGTAAAGCTGGCTCGCCATCGCCCACAGGACGTTGAGCCAGAACGCGGTCATCGCGCCGCCGAGCACCACAAAGCCGATATACTCCTGCGGGGCATCGACCGCGCGATAAACATAGATGTAACCGACGACGCCCAGCAGCGGGAAGACGGTTTCGAAAAACAACCAGCTCTTCTGGCGCAGCGCGCCGATGATGCGCGGGTAGGCGCGCGCCCAGACCACCGCCCAGAAGAGAGCAACGCCCTGCAATTTCTTGACGCGCTCCTGACTGCGAATGACGTTGTTCTCGACCGCCGCCATCATTCTGCCTCTTTCTCGTCAGCAGCTTGATCCAGCCGCCGCCCGGTCACCTTGATGAACACGTCTTCGAGCGTCGGCTCACGTTTCTCCAGCGCAATGAGGCTGGAGCCGCGCCGCGTGAGGTAAGCGAGCACCTGCGGCAGCGCGTCTTCCCCGCGCAGTGTGAGCGCCAGTTCGGTATGGCCGTTCACATCGGCGACGTTGACGCGGCTCACGCCCGGTACCGCCTCCAAAAGATCGCCGTCTTTCGGCTTTGCGCCAAGCGGTGCAACTTTAAGATTGAACACGGCCTCCGTCTGCAGCGACTTCTTGAGGTTGGCGGGCGTATCACACACCAGCAGCTTGCCCCCATCAATGATCGCCAGGCGGTCGCACATCTCATCAGCTTCCGCCATGTAGTGCGTGGTCAGCAGCAGCGTGCGATCCGGGTGATCCTCCATCCACTGGCTGACGAAGCCGCGCACGTCACGCGCCGCCTGCACGTCGAGGCCGAGCGTCGGCTCGTCGAGGAACACCACATTCGGATCGGTCACGAAGCCGCGGATGAAGTTCATCTTCTGGCGCAGCCCGGTTGATAGGTCGGAAACTTTGGCGCGCATCCGATCTTCCAGACCCATGATCTGCGCCATCGCCGCGATCCGGTCACGGGCGACCTTGTTCTCCAAGCCGTAGAAGCGTGCGAACATCCACAGGCTTTCTTCGACCGTCAGCAGACCGTAGCCGCTGGTCTCACCGCCGCTCACCATGCTGATGCGCCGCTTGACCTCGTCGGTGTCGCGCACGACGTCATAGCCTTCGATGCGCGCCGTGCCGCTGCTTGGCAGCAGGAGCGTCGCCAGAATCTTGATCAGCGTGGTCTTGCCCGCGCCGTTCGGGCCGAGCAAACCGAACAGTTCGCCGCGTTCAACCTGCAAATCGACGCCGTCCAGCGCGACGCGCGTAGTCTGATCGCCTTTTTTCTTAGGCCCGCGAATCTTGTAGATGCGTCGTACATCGTTCGTTTCAATCGCCAGTGAAGTACTCAATTGTATTTGAGCCTTTCATGAACTTTCATGAGCCGTAAAAGTATCATTCAAATTATATACAAGGTTGTGATAAATCAAAATGACAAATGCACCCCCAAGTGTGAAATCTGAAAATCGTAAATTCACACCCAGCTCGCCAAATGACACTCAACGCGGATTGTAATTTTCCTATAATGAGCTATTCCGGATTACTGTTACCTATGGGAAATAACGATGAGTGATGTTGTCATGTTCATTCTAGGTCTGGCCGCCCTCGTCGTCGGTGGCAATCAGTTCATCAAAGGGGCGGCGCGGGTGGCGACCGCGCTCGGCGTTTCCACGCTGATTATCGGGCTGACCGTCGTCGCGTTGGGCACGTCCGCGCCGGAACTCCTCGTCTCGCTGCGCGCGGCGACCACCGCCTCCAGTGATATCGCGCTCGGCAATGTGATCGGCTCGAACATCGCGAATATTGGCTTGATCCTCGCCGTCAGCGCCCTGATCGCCCCGATCAAGCTCGATTGGAGCATTTTCCGGCGTGAGATTCCGTTCGTCATCGGCTTCTCCGTGCTCGTGCTGGTCATGGCGCTCGACGGTGAGTTGGGGCGCATGGACGGCGTAATCCTCGTGCTCAGCTTCGTCGCCTTCACGACGTTGATTTACCGGCAAGCGATGCGCGAACGCGCTGAGATCGAACCGGAGCTGACCGCCTACGAGCAGGAAGAGCGCCTCACCAAGCGCACTAATCCCGTTTGGGAAGCGGTACGGGTGGTCGGCGGGCTGCTTGTACTCGTCGTTGGAGCGCAGCTGCTGGTCGACAGTTCGGTGAACATTGCGCGCGCCTTCGGAGTAAGTGATTTAGTGATCGGCATCACGATGGTCGCCGTCGGCACCTCGCTCCCAGAACTTACCGTCTGTGTGCTGGCGTCACGCCGTCGGGAAGATGAGATTGTCCTGGGCAATGTCCTGGGCTCCAACCTCTCGAATCTGCTGGTGATTGTCGGCGTGGTTGCGCTCATTCAACCGATCAGCGTGCCGCGGATAGTGCAGACCTTTGATCTGCCAGTGATGGTCGTGTTTGCCGGTCTGCTGCTGCTGTTCGTGCGCGGACGCACCTTAAGCCGCCGAACCGCGCCCATATTCCTGATCGCTTACGCCGCCTTTATCGTGCTGACGCTGGTCAAATAGGTGTTGTCTGCAACGAAACGGCAGCTCAATCGTAAAGCATTCATGAAAGCCAACTTTACCGAAGAGGACGATATGCGAAAACTGTGGTGGATTCTGATCGTCGTGCTGATGCTCAATCTCGGAGCAGCGGCAGCACAGGATGTGGTTGGTACGCCGGGCGCGGAAGGCATCGGCGACCCGTTCTATCCCCTGCTCGGCGGCGGCGGCTATGACGTGCAGCACTATACGCTGGACGTCGATGTCGACATGGAAGCAGAACAGATCGCCGCAACGTCGACGCTCAACATCACCGCGCTGCAAGACTTGAGCGCCTTCAACCTGGATCTCTATCGGCTGGACGTCAGCAGCATCACTATCAACGGGGCAGCCGCGACCTTCGAGCGCGACGCGCGCGAGTTGAATATCACTCTACCCACCCCCATTGCCGAAGGGGAAAGCTTCACCGCCGTGATCGAGTACGGTGGCGAGCCGACCCCGATCCGTGAGCTGTCACTCGGCGGCGTGGGCATTGGCTGGAACTTTGAGCGCGACTTCGTCTATACCGCCAGCGAGACCAACGGCTCGGCGACGTGGTATCCGGTCAACGATCACCCCGCCGACAAGGCGACCTATACCTACATCATCACTGTGCCCGCGCCCTACGTCGTCGCGGCGAATGGCGTGCTGCAAGACACGGTTACGGAAGGCGATCAGATCACCTACACATGGGAGATGGCGCAGCCCATGGCCAGCTATCTGGCGACGGTCAACATTGATCACTATGTGGTCGATGCCTATGAAGATAACGGCGTGAGCATTCGCAACTACTTCCCCGCCAGTGTCGCCGACGCCGCGACGCGTGTGTTCGCGGCACAGGATGAAATGGTCACCTACTTCAGCGAGATTTTCGGCGACTACCCGTTTGATCAATATGGCGCCGTCCTCACCCGCGCCGGGATTGGCTTCGCGCTGGAAACGCAGACCATGTCCCTGTTCGGCGTGTACGTTGCGGATGGCAGCCCCCAGGAGGCGGAAGAGGTCGTAGCGCATGAACTGGCGCATCAGTGGTTCGGCAACTCAGTCTCCCCGGCGAGCTGGAAAGACATCTGGCTGAATGAAGGCTTCGCCACCTACGCCTCATGGCTGTGGTTTGAACACACCGAAGGCGCAGACGCCATGAATGACATCACGAGCAACATCATGGGCTACCTGAGCGGCGACTACTTCCGCCAGCAAGGCATGACCGAAACCGCTATCGCGAACGAACTGGCGCGCATCGCTGCGCCGGGCAAGCCGAGCGAAAATGATCTCTTCAACGGCGGCGTGTATGTGCGCGGCGCACTGACGCTGCACGCGCTCCGCTTAACGGTCGGGGATGAAGCGTTCTTCGAGATTTTGCGGACGTACTATGATCGCTTTGCCTACGGCAATGCGACAACACAGGATTTTGTGGCAGTAGCGGAAGAAATCAGCGGGCAGACCCTGGGCGAACTGTTCGATGCGTGGCTGTACGCCGTGGAAACGCCCGAACTGCCGGAGTAGGTAGTTCACAGTTCACAGTCGACAGTTTACAGTAAAAGCAAAGGACGAACCGAAGTTCGTCCTTTTTCGTTTGGCAGTAAGAACGTCTCGGTTTCGTAGGGGCAAGGCATGCCTTGCCCCTACACAAGTGTCAACTTGGTGTTTTTCAATAGTTTGAACGCGAGAAAACAAACAGGGCGCGGTAATTCACGCCCTGACTGTGAACTATAAACTGATGACTGAAAACTAAACGCTCGCCAGCGCTTCCGCCATGAGATCGCCGAGCTGCGTCGGGTTCTGCGCCACGCGTACGCCGACCGCGCTCAGGGCTTCCATCTTGGCCTTCGCCGTGCCCTTCGACCCGCTGATAATCGCGCCCGCGTGCCCCATCTTGCGGCCGGGCGGCGCGGTCACACCCGCGATGTAGGCGACGACCGGCTTGGTCACATTACTCTTGATGAACTCCGCGGCTTCTTCTTCCTGTGATCCGCCGATCTCGCCGATCATGATGATGCCCTTGGTTTCGGGATCAGCCTGGAAGGCCGTCAAGCAGTCGATGAAGCTCGTGCCGGGCACAGGATCGCCGCCGATGCCGACGCACGTCGTCTGGCCAATGCCCTTCTGCGTCAGTTCGAAGATCGACTGGTAGGCCAGCGTCCCCGAGCGGCTCACGATGCCGACCGATCCGGGCATGGCGACGTTGGTCGGCGTGAAGCCGATGTTGCACTTGCCCGCGCTCAGAATCCCGGAGCAGTTCGGCCCCAACAGGCGCGTGTTCGGATAATCACGTTTGAGCGTGTTAAAGACTTCCGCCTGCAGGTGCATGGTGATGTGTTCGGTCACGCACACGATGAACGGCACGCCACCCGCCGCTGCTTCGAGGATGGCATCGCCCGCGACCGACGCCGGGACGATGATGAACGCAGCATTCGCGCCATCCTGCGCGACCGCATCGGCGACGCTGGCGCGGATGGGGATGCCTTGCACGTCTGTGCCGACCTTCTTCGGGTTGACGCCCGCGACGACCTGCGTGCCATACGAGCGGTTGAGCAAGCCGTAATAGCTGCCCTGATTGCCGGTCAAACCGACGACGACAACTTTAGTGTTTTCGTCAACGAAAATCGCCATGGTTTAGTTTCCCCCCGCCAGTGCAACCGCTTTACGCGCGCCATCGAGCATGGTCTTGGCGATGGTCAACCGCCCCGCGCCCTGTTCCGCCAGAATCTGATGTCCCTGATCGGCGTTGGTGCCGTCCAGACGCACCACCAGCGGCGCTTTCAGTTCGACGCGGTTAAGAGCTTCGATGATGCCCTTGGCCACTTCTTCGCCGCGCGTGACGCCGCCGAAAATGTTGATGAAGATCGCCTTGACGTTGTGATCGGTGTTGATGACGGTGAGCGCGTTCGCCACGACTTCGGCATTCGCGCCGCCGCCAATGTCGAGGAAGTTGGCCGCCGTCCCGCCGACCTGCGTCACGGTATCGAGCGTGCTCATGGCCAGCCCCGCGCCGTTCGCGATGATGCCGACCGTGCCGCTCAAGCCGATATACTGCAAGCCCTTCTCTTTGGCGAGCTTTTCGCGTTCGTCCAAGACTTCCAGACCGCGGAATTCATCCCATTCCGGATGCTTGTAGGCGGCGCTGTCATCCAGCGAGACCTTGGCGTCGAGCGCGTACACCCGGCCATCCTTCGACAGGATCAGCGGATTGATTTCAACCAGATCCGCATCCCCATCGACAAAGGCGACGTAGAGCTTTTGCAGAATACTCACCGCGCCTTCGACCGCTTCCGCGTCGAGGTTGGCGCGCTTGACCCAGTCGCGCACGACGGCTTCGCTCAAGCCTTCCACCGGATTAATGTGCAACAGCGCAATATCCGCCGGATTTTCCGCCGCCACCGCTTCGATGTCGATGCCGCCCTTCGCGGAAAGCATGCCCAGATACTTCTTGGCGCTGCGATCCAGCGTGAACGAGGCGTAGTATTCCTTGGCGATGTCCGACGCGCTTTCGACCCACACGCGGCGCACCACGTGCCCCTTGATATCCATGCCTAGAATGTTGCCCGCATGGAAGCGCGCTTCATCGGCATTGTTGGCGATCTTGATGCCGCCAGCCTTACCACGTCCACCGACCTGCACCTGAGCCTTAATGACAACCGGATAACCAGTACGATCAGCCACTGCGACCGCCGCATCGACGGTATCGGCAGGTTCCCCGGAAGGAACAGGAATGCCAAAGCGGGCAAAGTACTGTTTGCCCTGATATTCGAACAAGTCCAATGGACGCCTCCTATAAGCGGTTTGCGATTAGCCTTTCGTGCTTAGCAATGCTGGCACAGCCCACAGCCCGTCGCGCTAACGTGAAAAGAGAGTGGTCATGATTATGACCCGTCGTGAAATCTTTCGCAAAACAACGAAAGTTCGCTCCAGGGAAAGCATAAGTAAAACGTTTGTAAATTCGCTCCGGACGGTTGCAGCGCGCGGCGACGTGCGTTACCTTTATTGCGCTATGTTTCACAGACGATCCTTTGTGCTGTTGGCGACGGTGATCTTATTGACCGCCGCTGGACTGCGCCTCTCCGATTTAGATAATTACCCGCCGGGTCCGCATTATGACGAAGCGGTGTATTTCATCGTGTCTCGCAATATCGCGTTCGCGGGTGCACGCTTCTTCCCGATGGTGGAAGCGTATCAGGGTCGCGAAGTCCTGTATATGTACCTCAATGCGCCGTTTTTGCAGCTCATTCACGACGACATCTTCACGCTGCACATGGTCAGCGCATTCTGCAACCTGATCACGGTCGCGGCGACGATCGCGCTCGGTCGGCTGATGTTTCGCGGGCGGCGCGGCTGGATCATTGGATTAGCAATGGGCGCGCTGATCGCCCTCAACTTCCCGCAAATCTGGCTGGCACGGCAGGCCTTCCGCGCGGTGACGCTGCCGTTCATGCAGGCGATCGCGTTGGTGTTTCTGTGGCGCGGGCTGAACGCCAGGCGGCGCGACTGGCTGTGGCTGCTGATCGGCGGCTTCCTCGCTGGCGCAACCGTCTACACCTACAACTCGTCGCGGCTGTTTCCGCTGTGGCTCGGCCTCGCCGGGATCGCCCTGCTCATCTTCGACCGGGCACACTGGCGGCTGCGGCTGCGGCAGGGGCTGATCTTCTTCGGCGTGCTGATCGTGGTTGCCGCGCCCATGGCGCTCTACGCTGTGCAGCGCCCCGACGTGTTCTTCGGGCGGCTGGCGGAAGTCACGCGGGCCGATCAATCGGTGTCACTGGGCGAAAGTGTGCTGCTCCACGCCAGAATGTTCTTCATCGATGGCGACCCGTACCTCAGATACAACATTCCCCACCGCCCGTACTTCACCTTGCCCGAAGGACTGCTGCTGCTCCTCGGCATCGGAGTCGCTTTTGTGCGCTTGCTGCGCCGCGGCGATCCGCTGGAACGCACCGCTTACGCGCTCGCGCTGCTCTCCCCGTTGATGATTATCCCCTCGGTGATCTCCGTCGGCGGGCTGCCGCCGAGTCACATGCGCTCACTCGGCATGATCCCGTTGATCTTCGTGCTGGTCGCCGTGGGCTTTGAGTGGGTGTACGCACACATCAGTTCTTTCGTAGGGACGCGATTTATCGCGTCCGCCAATCGCGGCACACAAACAGATGAACGCCATTCATGGCGTCCCTACAATGGCTTAGGCTTCACAAGCCTACTCCTCGCCACCCTGCTGATCGGTGGGCTGCTCGTTGGGCAGACCTATTTCGCGTGGGCGAGCCGCGCCGATGTGTACTACGCCACTGATGCGGATCTCTCCGCGGCGGCACAATGGTTGGTCACGCACCACACCGATGAGATCGTTTACATCGCCGCGCAGGATAAAGGGCATCCGACAGCCATGATCGAGCCGCTGCCACCCGTTACGTGGCTGGGCACGGATCTGCTGTTCCGTCCGCCGCAGGGGCAAACCGGACTCTATATCTTCCCACGCTCTGCGCCACCATCAGAGAGCTGGCGCGCGTGGCTGGAACCGGGTGCGATCACCGATTTGCCCCTCGGCCCGGATGGACGCACCGCCTTTGAGGCGTTTCGCCTCAGTGGGGACACACCACTGCCCGCCGTGATTCCCGCAGAAGCGCAAAACCCGTACTTGCGGTTGATCGGCATGGATGCGCCGAGCATCGAGTCGGGCACCAGCGGGGAGATTCAGATGCAATGGGAAGTCATCTCGCCGCCGCCGTTCGGCGACTATACACCGCTCGTGCAGTTAGAAGATGCGCAGGGCAACCTGCTGTCACGCTCCGAGCCGTACATGACACTTACTGATGAGTGGCGCCCCGGCGAAACGCTGATTCAGCGGGTGCCCATCAGCGTGCCCGCCGCCACTCCGCCAGGCGAATACCCGATTCGTGTTGCCTGGGTCGGGCGCAGCAGCGATGCGTATTCTACCTATACTGGCACTGGGCTGTGGACAGAAGTTGGTGTAATATCAGTATTACGAACAAGTGTATTTGATGAAATAAATGATATTCTCATAAATCACTCATTTACTATATCTAGCGATCTTTCAATCCTTGGTTATAATCTTATTAATTACATCTATCGACCCGGGGAGTCGATTCCTGTAACGCTGTACTGGGCTTCTAGCACACAGGGGTTACATGCTGTGAACGTCACAGCAAATCTCGACAACAGACGGCTCGATGAATGGATGCCGTTCGCCGACTACCAATGGGCAGCAGGCGAAATCCTCGCAGAACGGCGGCGCTTTGTGATCCCGCAGGACACCCCAGCCGGTGAGTATTCCTTAACGCTCAATGGGGAGCCAATAGCGACCCTCACGATTGCTGGTATTCCCCGCGTCTTCGACATCCCAACCGTTGCGACTCCTGTTAATGTTGTTTTCGGCGATCAGCTGGAGTTGATTGGCTATACCTCACATCGTGATGGAGACATACTATTTATAGAAATAAATTGGTATTCCGTTGACGTTATTCAAGATAGCTATAAATTCTTTATTCACGTTCTCAATAATTCTGGTATGATACAATCACAAATTGATACAATTCCACTTGAAAATACCTACCCAACGAACTTATGGGCTAAGGGAGAGGTGGTCACTGAACGGTATCAATTGACACTCACACCGGAGTCGCGCACCATTCGGCTTGGTGTGTATGACCCGGACACCGGACAACGTTTATCAATGGACGTTAACGGATCACTTGATTATTTCGAGTTCCCCATTGACTGATTTATGAGTTATTTATTAAAATGAATAACTTCAGTTGCAAGTGTTTACTAAATGTGTGGTTAAATCATACAGAGTGAGACCGTGTCACAACTCGTAGTGCGCGTAGCAAACAGCGAAAACGCTGTCATCAGCATCGATCCCCCAGCAACGGAAGGATACGTTATCGGACGTTCTGACGAGGCCAGCAGCTATGTACCCGACATCGACCTAGTTCAATATGATGCCCGTGAAAAAGGGGTTTCGCGACGTCATTCGGCGCTCGTCCGCTTTCAGGGGGCAACTTGTGTGGTTGACCTGAATAGCGTAAACGGCACATTCGTTGATGGTAAACGCCTTGCTCCTGATACCCCGCACCCCATCGGGCGATCCTGTAATCTCACGCTTGGAACGCTTACCTTGACTATTTCTAATTCATGAAGATCCCGGACTTTACGAATTTCGTAAGATCCGCTATCATTGTCCGTACGGTTGGCAGAAAGTAAAGCCAGAATGAGTAACATGGTGCAAAGTTCACTGAGATTTAATGGCTCTGTGTGGTGCAATCTCGATATTGCCCTGCGGAACCTTGACCAATTGTTTGGACGGGCAATTCAACCGCTCGGCCTCACAATTATCGAATGGTATATTCTCCGCGCGTTATATGAACGTGACGGTCAACATGCGTCGGAACTCGCGCGCGCGGTCGGCAGAGCGGCTACTTCCTTCACGCCGAACCTCGACAAGCTGCAGCAAAAGGGCTTCATTGAACGCCGTCCCGATCCCACCGACCGTCGTGCTGTGCACATCTACCTGACGTCGCTCGCCGAACAACACCGCGAAGAAGTGCTCAACAGCGCGCGCCTCGTCGACCAGCAGATTCGCAAGATGTTCAGCGACGAGGAATTCGAAACCTTCCAGAGCATTGTCGCCTACTTGCAGACGCTGGAGCCAGACTATTCGGACAACAGCGCCGACTACAAGAACGGTCACGCTGACCGCCGCGGCTAATCCTATCGCTTGAGTCACATCAAGCGCGGCACAACCCCGTTGTAAATTGCACCACAGCGCGGGATAATGTGCCGCGTTTTGATTCTCGGAGATAACTCATGCAGCCTATGACGCCCGAAGACGTGCAAGCCGTCCTCGATCGCCACCAGTTCAATGTACAAATTACCTTTTTTGACACCACCACGGCCACTTCGCAGCAGGCCGCCGACAACATCGGCTGCGATGTCGCGCAAATCGTCAAATCGATCTGCTTCATTGCGGGTGAACAGCCCGTCATCGTGCTGACGAGCGGCGCGCAGCGCGTTGACGACCGCAAGATCGCGGCGCTGTTCGGCATTGGGCGCAAGCAGGTTCGCGCAGCTAAACCCGAGGAATGCGTCGACGTGTTTGGCTACGCGCCCGGCAGCGTGCCCCCCTTCCCCCACCGCACGCCGGGGATCATCGTCTATATCGATCAGACGCTGCAAAACTACCCCATGCTGTATGCTGCGGGCGGCGCGCATAACGCCATCTTCCCGGTCACGCTGGCGCAGCTTGTCGCCGTCACCAACGGCACGATCAGCGATGTGATTAAGGATGCCAACGTACCTTCCGCTTAAATCCCTGGCCGACTGATAGGAGTTTACATGGACGTTATTGCGAAAATACTGGTGGGTCTGGTCGCGCTCGAACACATCTACATCCTGTACATGGAAATGTTCACATGGACGACGCCGCGCGTCCGCAAGAGCTTTGGCACGACCGAAGCGTTCGCGCAGGAGACCAAAACGCTCGCTGCGAATCAGGGGTTGTACAATGGCTTTCTCGCCGCCGGGCTGATCTGGGGGCTGCTCCATCCTGACGCTGCGGTCGGCGAACAGATACAGATCTTCTTTGTGGCCTGTGTGCTCGTGGCAGGCATATATGGCGGGCTGACCGCTGGCCGCCGCATTCTCTACGTGCAAGCGCTGCCCGCGCTGATCACACTGCTGGCCATCGTCTTGACCTAACCAGCGTTCTCTCCCAAGGCGAAACCCTGTGCAGCGATTCGCGCGCCTGCAACCGTACCTTCCCCTGCTGATCCTCACCCTCGCGGCGCTGGCGGTCTTCACGCCGCTGTTTGACCGGGTAGTACGCGAAATGTCTGATCACATCGCGCACATCGTGTGGACGCGCGAACTGCTGGTCGGGAACGTCAACATCATCCATGTTGTGTTTCACGGCATGCTCATGGGCGTGCATGCACTCGGCCTGTTTGATTGGGACACAGCCGCCGTCGTCGTCATGCTGATCTGCTATGTCGGCATGGCGCTTATCAGCTACCGCTGGCTGCACCCCGCCGCACTGCATCCCGTGCTGGCACTGGTCGGCGCATTCGCTGTGCTCGTCATCACGCCGATCACGGTGTTCACGTGGGCGACCAACAATCACTATCTGGGCTACGTGGGCATTAACGTGTTCCACAACCCAACAATGATCGTGCTGCGGCTGTTTGGGTTGGTCACCTTCATCGTCGCGCTGCGCGCGCTCGAGGGGCGCTTGAGATTCAGCGTGCCAACGCTGATTGGGGTTATCCTGCTGGTCGTCCTGACCATGTTCGCTAAACCGAACTTCGCGCTCGATCTGCTGCCCGCGCTGGTCGTCTTCCTCGTCGTCCGGTTCTGGCGCACCCGCGAGCGCACGGGTCTGTGGCTGATCGTCTTCGGGATCCTCGTGCCGATGCTGATTTTGCTGCCGCTGCAATATGTGGCGCAGTACACGCTGATCCCGTTGGCCGCGCCGGGGGGCGTCATCTTCGCGCCATTGGGCACGGTGCTGGAGCATGAGCCCCGTTTGGAATGGCTGGCGCTAAAATTCGCGCTGTCGATTGCTTTCCCGGTGGTCATCACGCTGCTGTACCCTCGGCCCATGTTTGCCGACAAGGCCATGCTGCTGGGATGGCTGGTGTTTCTGGCAGGCGCAGCACAGATGTACTTCTTCGCGGAGTCGGGCGACCGTTTCAGCGATGGCAACTTCTGGTGGAGCGCGCAGATCGGGCTGTTCGTCTTATTCGTCGCCGCGATTCGTCTGTGGCTCACGCAGGCACGACGCAACTGGCGGTCGCTGCTCAGCGTCGCTGTACTCAGTCTTCATCTCATTTCAGGCGCGATGATGATCAACCAGACTATCACCGGAGTGTATCCGTGGTGATCCACTACGCTCCCACCGCCGCGCGGACGTGCTGCGCGAGGTAGCTCAACACCTCGATCAGCCGATCCCGCCACGCGGTACCTTCCTGGGCCGGATCAACCGCGAGCTCAACCGCCGTGCGCGTGACCGCCGCGTCGTCGCCCAATTCCCGCGCCAGTTGATCACGATTGACCTCAACCAGATACGGCAAGCGGATCTCGATCTTCCCGTCGCGGTTCAGCACATGGGTTGCATTCGCAGCCTGCGCCAGAATCTTGACCTCAATCTGGAACAGCAGCCCCTCGACCGCTGCGGGCAGTTCGCCGAAGCGGTCACGCAGTTCACCGCGCATCGACTCGACATCGTCGACCTTCGACAACCCGCCGATGCGGCGGTACATCTGCAAGCGCAGCGACAGCTCGGGGATGTAGTCGGTGGGCAGGTACGCGGGCATCGGCAAATCGATGATGATGCTGTTCTCGCTGATGATCGGCGTGGTCGTTTTCGCGCCGTCCACTTTTTCGCCTTTCAGTTCGCGCACTGCCGAGGCCAACATCTGCGTGTACAGGTTCAAGCCGATGGCGGCGACATGTCCCGTCTGCCGCGTGCTGAGGATATCCCCTGCCCCGCGCAGTTCGAGATCGCGCATGGCAATCTGATAGCCGCTGCCGAGGTCGGTGTATTCGCGCAGCGTTTCGAGGCGTGCGCGTGTCTCTTCGGTCAGGCGATTGGCGGCGGGGTGGAAGAAGTAGGCATAGGCCTGCTGCGCGCTGCGACCGACGCGCCCGCGAATTTGATACAACTGCGCCAACCCGAACAGATCAGCGCGGTCGACGATCAGCGTGTTGGCGTTGGGGATGTCCAGACCGCTCTCGATGATCGCTGTGGAGAGCAGAATGTCGTATTCGCCGTTGGCGTACGCCTCCATGACGCGCTCCAGAATGCGCCCGTCCATCTGCCCGTGGCCGATGACGATGCGCGCTTCCGGCACAATCTTTTCGAGGCGTTCGCGCAGCGCGTCAATCGTGTTGATGCGGTTGTGCACGACGAACACCTGCCCGCCGCGCTCCATCTCGCGGATCACCGCCTGCCGCACCAGTCGATCATCGAACACGCCGACATGCGTGATCACCGGGAGGCGGTCTTCGGGCGGCGTCTGGATCATGCTGATGTCGCGCACCCCGGTCAGCCCCATGTAGAGCGTGCGCGGGATGGGCGTCGCGGTCAGCGTGAGGATATCCACCTGCGTGCGGAGCTTCTTGAAGTGCTCTTTGTGCTTGACGCCGAAACGCTGTTCCTCGTCGATGATGACCAAGCCGAGGTTCTTAAGCTGCACATCGTCCTGAATGATGCGATGCGTGCCGACGAGAATGTCGATCTCGCCCTTTTCGAGCTGCTTGATCGCCCGATCCTGTTCCGGCTTGGTACGGAAGCGCGAGAGCATCTCCACCTTGATCGGGAAGGCAGCGAGGCGCTGCGAGAACGTTTCATAATGCTGCTGCGCGAGGATGGTCGTCGGCACAAGCACGGCGACCTGTTTGCCATCATTGACCGCCTTGAACGCCGCCCGCAGCGCGACCTCCGTTTTGCCGTAGCCGACATCGCCGCAGATCAGGCGATCCATCGGATGCGGCTTTTCCATGTCGACTTTCACATCGCCGACCGCGCGCAGTTGATCCTCGGTTTCGACGTACGGGAACGACGCTTCGAGTTCGTGCTGCCACGGCGTATCCGGGCTGAAGGCATGACCCGGCGCGCTGGCGCGGGCGGCATACAGCCCGAGCAGTTCGCGCGCCTCTTCCTCGACTGCCTTCTTCGCCTTGCTCTTGATGCGAATCCAGTCCTGCTGGCCGAGCTTGTTGAGCGTGGGCGGCTTATCGTCCGGCCCGACGTAACGCGAGAGCCGATCCGCCTGATGGATGGGTACAAACAGCGTATCCGTGCCGCCATATTCGATCAGCAGGTATTCGCGCTCCACCCCTTCGAGCGTGCGGCGGCGCATCCCGACGAACTTGCCCACGCCGTAGTCGATGTGTACGACGTAATCGCCTTCGTGCATGTCCGCATAGGCGAGTTCTGGCGTCTTGGCGCGGCGCACGACTTTACGGCGGCGCGGTTCCGGTCGGCTCCAGCCGAACACCTCGGCATCGGTGAACAGGTGCAGATCGCCGTCGGCGGTGCGCAAGCGCCAGCCTTCCTGCAGCGCCCCTTCGACAAACGTGACCGTGCGCTTCTCCGGCGCGTCGATCAGCGCGGTCGTCTTGGCGAGCGCCGCCGATTCCTGCTCCTGCCACAGCTCAGTCATGCGGGCGGCCTGCATCGTCACGGCGATCACACGGTCGCCGTCATTGCGCAGTTTGCGGAGCTGCGTGAGCATGGCTTTCAACTGCCCGCCGAAGCGCGTCTCTGGCGCAATGATGCCTTCGAACAATTCCGGCGTGTCGTCATCTTCGGCGTGACCGAGATACACTACATGATGATCGCGGATGGCCGTTTCGAGCATTTCCCACGCGATATACGGCTGCGGGTAGTCGGGCGGCAGCACCTGCGCATTGATCTTCTCGGCGCGGTCTTTGACCGCCTGCTCCTCAATGCTCGTCACCACGTCGCGCAGTTCGCCGCCGTCGTCCACGAGGATGAGCGCGTTATCTGGCGCATAGTCGAGCAGGCTGACCGGGTTACCATACAGGTACGGCAGATACGTTTCGAGAAACGGGAACGCCGATCCCATCGACAACGGATCGCGATCCGCCAGCGTGCTGGTCGCGTCGCCTTCCGGGTCGGGCAGCGCGTCGAACCAAGCGCTGAGCGTCGTCGCCAGCGGCGGCGTATGTTCGGGCAGCGCTTCGCGGCTGGGCGTAATGGTGATCTGCTTGATCTTCTCGGTCGACCGCTGCGTGGACGGATCGAAGAAACGCAGGCTGTCAATCTCGTCGCCGAAGAACTCGACGCGCACCGGGCGGTCGAGCGTGAGCGGGTAAATGTCGAGGATGCCGCCGCGCCGCGAGAACGTCCCCGGTTCGATGACCATCGTCGTGCCTTCGTAGCCGATCTTCTGCCAGCGATCCAGCAGTTTGCCGATATCCCAACGGTCGCCCACTTTGAGCGTCAGCGAGGCGCGGCGGAAGGTGTTGACGGGCATGGTGCGCTGCATCAAGGCACGCGCGGACGTGACGACCAGCGGATGCTGGTCAACCACCGCATCGTCTACCAGCGCGGACAGCGTTTGCAGACGGTTGCGCAGCGCGGATTCGCCCCACGGGGCGCGCTCGTAGAAGGGCGAGGCGGGTTCGGCAAAGCGGAAGATCGGCGCGTCGTCGCCCAGCCACACCGGGAATTGCTCGGTGACATTGTAGGCGCGGTCGATACGCGCGGTCAGGTAGACGACAGGCGCGCCCCAATCACGCGCTAAAGCCGCCGCGATGAACGGGCGCGCCGAGCGCAGCGCGCCAAGCACAGCAGGCGTTTTGCCCGACTGACGCAGTTCAGCGAGCAGCGCTTTGTACGCGGGCGCTGTGCGCAACAGATCCAGCAAGCCAGAAAGCTGCATATTGGGTTTATCCGCTGACATGTTCGTTTCGACCATTCTAACGCCTGCGCGGCGACGGAGGCATGAGAGGAAAATAGGAATTAAGTTGTGTGCAGAACTCTATGTCAACCAGAGCCCGGCTGTGAAGGTCGGGGCAAGACGCAGTTTGCCCCGACGCCTAAGGTGCAGGTTCGTCAGCCGACTCTTTCTCCGGCTTTTCAGCTTTCTCTTTTTTCGGCTTCGGTTCCCCCGTGCCGTTGTAGCGATTCATGGCGCTGTCAACGCCGTCTGTCAGCCATGCTTCGACTGCCAGCACCGCGCGATCCGCGACTTCGGCGGCGAGAATATCGTCATCCCCTTTGAACGGCGCGAGCACATAGTCGGCGGCGTGCATCTTACCCGGCGGCCGCCCGATGCCGAAGCGCACGCGGTTGATAACCTGATTGCCCATGCGCTGCAAGATGTGCTTGAGGCCGTTCTGCCCGCCGGAACTGCCCATTTTGCGAATGCGCAGCGTGCCAAGCGGCAGATCAAGATCATCGGCGATGACAAGCAGCTGCGTCGACGGGATTTTGTAGAAGTGCGCCAGCGGCTGCACCGCATCCCCGCTCAGGTTCATGTAGGTGAGCGGCTTGGCCAGCAGCACCTTCTTGCCGAGAATCGTCCCGCTCCCGGTCAACGCCTTGTGTTCAGTTTTACCGAACGTGATGCCGTGCTTCGCCGCCAGCCGATCCAGCACGCGCCACCCGACATTATGTCGGGTATTTTCATATTGCTTACCGGGATTGCCCAACCCGACGATCAAGTAGATTTCCGACATACGACCTCTACGTTCCACAACCTTATGACAGACGCTTAGACACGGCCCATTGCTTACCGGGAAAATCGAATAACCAGTTGGCTTGGCGCAAAGTACTGTAACCCAGGATTAAATCCATCGGCGTTTCGAGCGTCGCATTGACACGGGACAAATCGACCCCAGCAACCGGATGCGGTTGAAAGGCGCAGCCACCAATCACCACTGCCGCCATCCTGAACATCGACGTTTGCACCGTTGTACCGGCCGCGTCTGTCCCCGCCGATTCACCCACAGCCTGAAAATACGCGGGCTGCTTCTGAATGAAACTCAGGTCGACAATCGTGAGACTTGCCCCGGTATCCCACACCGCCTGCCCGGTCTGCTCTCCAAGGTGAACAGCCACATACGGATGAAATTTCTGATCGAACACCAGTGTTTGCAGTGGATATTCCAGCTCGCC
This sequence comes from Anaerolineae bacterium, assembly GCA_041916315.1. Lineage (GTDB taxonomy): Bacteria > Chloroflexota > Anaerolineae > Aggregatilineales > Phototrophicaceae > Flexifilum. The sequence goes on along the minus strand of JAYRZU010000104.1, from coordinate 9,937 downwards.
GACTGCATCCTCATCCAACGTAACCCGCGCTTCATCAAACAAGAAGTGACAGCGAAAATCCTTGAGGATGTCCATCCCGATCAGACTTGTCCGGTGCCCTTGATCCCCGGTAGAACGCACGACCGTCACATTGCGCCGGACGATGCTGCCCGCTTCAAGGCTGGGGACCGTAATCACATCATCACGGATTTCGGTGAACACTCCCGATGATTGACTCGTCTCATAACTGCTGAAGGTGGCCGTATAGTCATCGTACAACAGCGCCGTGCGTGCTGCACCCGTATCGAGCAGAAATCGGTACGGACGACCAGCAACTTGGCCATCCACAAACACTTCGGCAGCGGAAGTTTCTTCCGGATCTGGCTGAATGATCAACTGCAGTTCACCCATTTGATCCTCCTCCAGATGCCTGGACGGTCTACACGCCGAAATACGGCACGAGCAGCAGCACGACGTTGACGACGATCTGGCACAGCCACGCGGCGGCCAAACCGTTGCGTTCGCGCACATAGCTGTAGATCATGTTCATGAGCACCAGCGCCGTGCCGATCAGGATCGCGATCACCGGGTAGCGCCCCACGTCGAGCATGGGGAAAAACAGTAGAATCGACCACAGGCTCGCCAGCGCCCCGGTCACGACGAACGGTTGGCGCGCCTGCAGCAGATTGCGAAAGAACAGCGTTTCTGCCAGCGGCATGACGAAGATCAGGAACGCGGCGACCGCGCCGACGGAAAGGTTACGCACGTCCCCGGCGATGCCCGTCTGGAACATCAGGCGGACGGTCGTGGTGAGCGTACTGCCGCCGACCAGCAGCAGCGGCGCGGCGACGATCAGCCCAAAGATCGCGCCCCACGCGAGATCCTCAATCTTCTCCTGCGCAATCCGCTCACCCGAGCCCAGCAGCCACGACAGCACGCCGAACAGCGCCATCGCCCCCCAGCCGACCACGTAACGCAGATCGCCTTGCAGCGGGATGAGCGGCGTCAACCCAATGATCAACGCCAGCGCCAGCAGATAGCCGAACGTTGGGTCGTTGTTCGTCGTGCGGTAGCGCGGAGCGTCGTCTTCCTCGTCCGTCTCCGCCGCATACACGTCGGTTTCAGCGTCGACCATTTCGTCGTCATCGTCCCCGGCGAGCGGCTGAACGACGAGATCGTCGTCCTCAAATTCGGGATCATCCCGCTTGGGCATGTCAAACATGCTGCGTTAGTCCGCCGCCGAAAATGCAGGCACCAGCACCGTGCGCACCGCGTCCAGCACACGCGTGACGTGTTCCGCCTTGAACCAGTAGTGCGTCACCGCGCGCAGCAAGCCGGGATCGCCCGGGTACGGCGTGATCAGAATGCCATACTCGTCCTTCAGGCGGGCGGAGAGCGCTTCGGCGCTGATCGGCGCGCTTGGCTTGACGCGGAAGAAGATCATGTTCGTGCGCACCATGCTCAGATCAATCTGAATGTCGGGCAGCGCGGCCAAGCCTTCGGCGAGCGCCCGCGCATTGGCATGATCTTCGTGCAGACGTCGGCTCATGTCGTGCAGCGCGATCAAACCCGCCGCGGCGATGATGCCGGCCTGCCGCATCCCCCCGCCGAAGCTCTTGCGGATGTGATGCGCGCGTTTGATGAACGCCTTCGAGCCGACGATCACCGAACCGACCGGGGCACACAAGCCTTTTGACAGGCAGATCGATACGCTGTCCGCGCCCGCCGTGAGGTCTTTGACGTCGATGTTGAGCGCCGCTGCCGCGTTGAAGATCCGCGCGCCGTCAATATGCAGCTTGAGGTTGTGCTCCCGCGCAATTTCTGCGACGCTGTCGGTATATTCTTTCGTGAGCGGCGCGCCGGAGACGCCCGCCGTATTTTCGAGGCAGATCAGCCGGGTGATTGGGTAATGCACGTTATCACCGCGAATCGCATGGCGGATCTGCGCGAGATCCATCATGCCGTCCCGATCAATCGGGAGCGTGTTCGGCTGCACGCCGCCATACATCGCCGCGCCGCCCACTTCGTAGCGGAAGATGTGCGCGTCTTTAGAGAGAATCATCTCGTCGCCGCGCTGGCAGTGCGCCAGCACCGACGTCAAATTGCCCATCGTGCCGCTGGCCACAAACAAGCCCGCTTCCTTGCCAAACATGGCGGCGGCATCCGCTTGCAGTTGGTTGACCGTTGGGTCCTCGCCATACACATCATCCCCCACCTCGGCGTTCGCCATCGCCAAACGCATTTCCGGGGTGGGCACCGTTACCGTGTCGCTGCGTAAGTCAATCATGTCCATGTGGATCATCCCTCCATCGTCGCCAGAATCGTAGTCGGCAAACGAGGCGATTGCAAGAGACTCTCGGCGTATGGACTTATGCGGGCAGGCTGCGTTTACGCAATCGAAACCAACAGGTGTAGACACGAAGCCTACCCCTGCAATGATCTATTCGCCTTGTGAACCAGCGTCAACTGCGGGTTACTGCCGCACCAGCCACGCGCGCGCTTCTTCGAGGTCGCTGAAGATCGCCATGCGCACGCCGAGGTTATAGAAGATTTCGACGATTTCCTGCATGCCCGCGCGGCCAATCGCGCTTTCCGGCACGACCATCGCCCAGTACTTCCAGCCCGCCGCCGCCGCGCGCGGTCCCCAACTGGTCAGCGTGAACTCAATCGCTTCCGGGGTCACATTGATATATTTGCGGTCGTCGGACAGCCATTTGTGCGCGCCATTCGTCTGCAGGCCCTCCAACCCGGTTTCGAGGATCGTGCGCAGTTCCGCCGGGGGCAGATCCTGCAGGATCGTATGATAGATGTAGCGCGCCTCCGTCTCGTACTGGACCGTCGCCCACTCGGTTTTCAGGAGCATATGCAAAACCATACGCAAATCCCCATCATCCAAGAAAAACGTTTTTCATTAATAATTGCATTGTAAACCCGTTGGGACATGCAAACGTATGCGATTCGCGCCGCCGTTTGTCATGCTGCGGTAGAATAGCGGCGTAGCACCAACCAACTGAGGGAAGCCCATGACCGTCATCACCTTACAACATGTCAGCAAGACCTTTACGCAGGATGTGGAAGGAACGGCGCGCGCAGTCGTCGCCGTAGATGATGTGTCGCTCAAAATTGGCAGCGGTGATGTGCTTGCCATCCTCGGCCCGTCCGGCTGCGGGAAATCGACCCTGCTGCGGCTCGTCGCGGGGCTGGAAAAGCCCGATCACGGTGCGGTGCTGTACGACAATGTCGACTTACGGGAGATTGAGCCGTTTCAGCGCGGGATCGGCATGGTGTTTCAGGAAGGCGCGCTCATGCCGCACTGGGAAGCTGAAAAGTCGGTGGGTTTCTTCATGTGGCTGCGCAAACGCGAACATGAAGTCCCGGCGCGGGTCCAGCGCATCTCGCAGATCACCGGGGTTGGCCTCGAAAAATTGATGGAGCGTATGCCGCGCCAACTGTCCGGCGGTGAGCGGCAGCGCGTCGCTATCGCCCGCGCGCTCACCCGCGATCCGCGCGTGTTCCTGTTCGACGAACCATTCTCCAGCCTCGACGCCAAGCTGCGCGCGCAGGCCCGGGTGGAACTCAAGCGATTGCTTCAGGAATTCCCCGTCACCTCGATCTATGTGACGCATGACCAGCAGGAAGCGATCACGCTGTCGACCAAGATCGCCATTATGCGAGCGGGCAAAATCGAGCAGGTCGGAACGTACCACTACCTGTACGACAACCCGATCAACCTGTTTGTGGCAACGTTTATGGGGGTGCCCACCATCAACCTGTTCGAAGGCGTGGTGCAGGGCCACGTCTGGCAGGGCGACCTCTTCGGCGGCTACCCCGTACGCGGCGATTTAGCCGATGGCACGCGCGTGATCGTCGGCCTGCGTCCCGAAGCCCTGCAGCTTAGCGCCGACGACGCCGACTTTCCCGGGCGCGTCGAGAGTGTGACGCCCTATTTCGCCGAAAAACATCTGCTGCTGGAAGTGCGCAACGGCGGCGATGTGTGGCGCATGCACGCCCCGCTCACGGCGACTATCAAACCGGGCGACGTGATCCGCGCGCGCTTTGCGGCTGACGCGCTGCACTTCTTCGATGCAGAGACGGGCGCACGCATCGGCTAGACGTTTTGACAATTCAGGGAAAGCCGTTTAAATTATTGAAAACGATTACCGTCCGCTGGGGCTGACTGCGGCGGGAATATTGCTTTTGTACGTTCCATAGCAGCGACATCATCGCCTCCTCATCAACCCTGTGCTTTCAAGATATTGATGCTTTTATTTAAGAGGCAAACCGACCATGGCAACCATCAAACAGGTAGCGGATCACGCAAAGGTCTCTGTTGCCACCGTATCGCGGGTGGTCAATAACACCGGTTACGTCAGCGCAGATTTGCGCGAACGTGTCGAAAAAGCGATGAGCGCGCTCAACTACAAACCGAGCGCGCTTGCCCGCTCACTCCGGCGGCAGGAAACGCTCACCATCGGCGTTATGATCCCTCAATTGAACCAACCTTTCTTCAGCACGCTGGCCTTCGCCATTGAAAAGACCTTATTTGCCAACGACTACAAGACCCTGATTTGCAGCTCGGAAGAAGAGAGCGACAAAGAGGCGGCCTACGTCGACATGCTCCTACGCCAGCGCGTGGACGGCGTGATCATCGTGCCGATTGGCAGCAGCACGGACAACATGAACCGTCTGATCAATGGGCTGGTGCCCGCCGTGCTGGTCGACCGTGACATTCCCGGCGTCCAGGTTAACCGCGTGCTGTGCGACAACATCGACGGCGGGCGGCAGGCGATTCGGCATTTGCTCGAACTCGGTCATCGCCGCATCGCCATCATCGGCGGCCCCGGTCACAGCAAGGCGATTGATGAACGCATTCGCGGCATCCAACTCGGCTATCAGGAGTTCGACCTCCCCTACTCCGACGCCAATTTCATCATGAGCGAATTCAAAGAGTTCGACAACGGGTATCAGGTGGGCAAGCAGCTCCTCAGCGCACCCAACCGCCCGACCGCGATTTTCGCGCTCACGGACGTGACCGCCGTCGGCGTGCTGCATGCCGCCGCCGAATGCAAACTCGCCCTCCCCGGCGATCTCTCGGTCGTCGGCTTTGACGATATCCCTCTCGCGGCGCACAGCATCCCTGGGCTGACCACCGTCGCCCAACCGATCTATGAGATGGGCGCGACCGCCGCGCAGCTTCTGCTGGCCCACCTGCACAGCGACGAACCCGTCGAGCAAACGGTCACCCTCCCCACCCGGTTGATTGTGCGCCACTCCACGGCGCGAGCGCGTTAGGATCGGAAACACCATCCAGCGATCATCCCCGCCGCGGCGGAATTTGCCGTTTGCGGCGGGGTGCGGATAATTCGAAGAAATAACATTTGAGGTAAGGCGTCACGCAAACATGAAACAACACCAGTTCAGTCTGATTCTGTGCTTTCTGTTTTGCCTCTGTGCTGCGCCCCTCACTGCCCAAACACCGACCCTGCGCATCGGCGCGCTCATCAAGAACGAGTCCAATCCTTTCTTTCTGACTATGGCGGAAGGCTATCGCTTTGCCGCTGCCCGCTATGGCGTCGAGATCGTCATCGGCAGCACGCCGACCGAAGACTCGGCGGACGATCAGCTTGCCCAGCTCGAAACCTGGCTGAACGAGGGCGGCTTTGATGCGCTGATCGTGACGCCTTTCCGGGCGACCAGCCTCAACAGCGCGCTTCAACAGGCCACCGACCGCGGCATCCCGATCATCAACGTCGATGAGCTGATTCCCGCCGACGCGTTAGAGGGTATCACCCTCGCCGCACAGGTCGCTTCCAACAATGTGCGGGCGGGCGCGCTCGCCGCCGACCTATTCCTCGACTATCTCGCGCCCGGCGATCCGGTCGCCGTGATCGAAGGCGCGCCGGGCACGACCAGCAGCATCGACCGGGTGCGCGGTTTCACTGAGGGCGCGCTGTTCGGGCGGTTGAACGTCGTCGCCAGCCAGCCCGCTAATTGGGATCGCGCGCAGGCCTACGATGTCGCGGCGAATATCCTGCAAAGTTTCCCGAATGTGCGGGCGATCTTCGCCGCTAACGATGTCATGGCCCTGGGCGCGTTGGAAGCGATTGACGCGGCGGGTCTGGCTGATCAGGTGCTGGTCGCCAGCGTCGACGCCATCCCCGAAGCGCTGGACGCCGTGCGTGCCGGACGCCTGGCGGGCACGGTCGCCCAATACCCCGATGAGATGGCCATCCTCGCGGTCGAGGCGGCGCTTAAAGTGCTGGCAGGTCGCCCGATTGCACCCTACATCGAATCGCCCGTTGTGATGATCAGCGCGCAGAACGTCGACGCCGCCGGGAGTCATCTCGGCGACCCCGCGCTTGGCGATCTGCGCATCGGGGCGCTCATCAAGAACGAGACTAATCCCTTTTTCGTGACGATGGCGGAGGGTTATCGCCGCGCCGCCGCCGCTTACGGGATCGATGTGGTCATTGGCAGCACGCCGACCGAAAACGCCGCCGACCAGTTGGGCGTCCTCGAAACATGGATCAATGAAGGTGGCTACGACGGCTTCGCGGTGACGCCCGTCCGCGCGACCAGCATCAACCAGGCACTGGTCACGCTCAGTCAGGCGAATATGCCGCTCATCAACGTCGACGAGCTGATCCCCGCCGACGCATTGATGGGCATTACGCTGGAGGCACAAATCGCCTCGAACAACGTGCGGGCGGGCGCGCTGGCCGCCGACCTGATTGTCAGCCGCGTCGAACTTGAAGCGGAAGTCGCCGTGATCGGCGGCGCGGCGGACACGACCAGCAGCGCGGACCGAGCACGCGGCTTCATCGAAGGCGTGATGCGCGGCGGCTTGATCGTCGTGGCCAACCAGCCAGCCGACTGGGATCGGGAGCACGCCACCGAGGTAGCTACCACCCTGCTGCAAAATCAACCGAACTTACGCGCCATCTTCGCCGCCAACGACGAGATGGGTTTAGGCGTGCTGGCAGCGGTCGAGGCAGCGGGCTTGGCGGATCAGGTGCTGGTTGTGAGCGTCGATGCGATCCCCGAAGCGGTGAACGCTGTGCGCGCAGGTCGACTAACAGGCACGGTCGCGCAGTACCCGGATGAAATGGCCTATCTGGCCGTCGAAGCGCTGATCAAGGTGATCGAGGGTCGCCCGGTCGCACCGTATATCGAAGCGCCCGTGGTGCTGATCACCGCGGAGACACTCGGCGGATAATATTGCGGCTTCACCACGGCACGCCGTGGACTTTGCGGTTCAACATTGACTTAGGAGTGAGGCATGTTATTAGGGATCGACGTGGGGACTTCGAGCGTCAAAGCGGTGCTCTTTGACCCGGAAGGTGCGCGCTTACTGGCGACCGCCGCGCACGAATACCCCATTCATCACCCCGCGCCCGACCGCGCGGAACAAAACCCGGACGATTGGTGGAACGGCGCGGTCTACGCCGTGCGCAAAGCGCTGAGCAGCGCTGAAGCGAAACCGGAAGATGTTCGAGCGATTGGTTTGTGCGGGCAAATGCATGGCGTGACACTGCTGGACGCGCTGGCCGCGCCCATCGGCAATGCGATCATCTGGGCGGATCAGCGCAGTGCCGCCGAGACGGCGGGGCTCATCGAGCGCTTTGGCGCGGACAACCTCGCGCAGATCGCCGGGACGCTGCCCGCCGCCGGATTCATGATTTCCACGTTCTCGTGGATGCAGAAGCACGACCCGGGTCCACTGGCGGCCGCGCGCGCGGTCGTGCTGCCCAAAGATTACGTGCGCCTCAAGCTGACGGGCGAAATCGCGACCGACATCAGCGACGCGGCGGCGACCGGGCTGTTCGACGTGTTAGGGCGCACCTGGTCGGCGCGCATCATCGACGAACTCGGTCTGCCCAGCGCGATCTTCCCGCCCGCGCTGGAGTCGTCGGCGCGCGCCGGACGCCTGACCGCTGAAGCGGCGGCGACGCTCGGCCTCAAAGCGGGCATCCCCGTCGCCACGGGCTGTGCTGATCAACCGGCGCAGGGGCTGGCCAACGGCTTGATCGCTCCGGGACAGGCGGCGGTCACCATCGGCAGCGGCGGGCAGGTCTTCACGCCCATTGTGCCCAACAGTGACGGCAAACTGCGCACCGATCCGCGGCTGCACGTCTTCAATCATGCGGTGCCGGAGATGTGGTATGTGCTCGGCGCGATTCTGTCGGCGGGGCTATCACTGCGCTGGTTGCGCGATCTGCTCGTCACCGATTACCCGTCCCTGAGCGCAGCGGCGGAACGCGTCAATGCGGGCTCGAACGGACTGATCTTCCTCCCCTATCTCTCCGGCGAACGCACGCCGCACATGGACGCGTACGCGCGCGGCGGCTTCATCGGCTTGACGCATTATCATGGACGGGGGCATATGGCGCGGGCGATCATGGAAGGCGTGGCCTTTGCCATGCGTGAAGCGCTCGACATCAGCTTGAGCCTCGGCGGGCAGGCGGAACGCGTGATCGCCGCCGGCGGCGGCGCGGACAGCGACGTGTGGCGGCACATCCTCGCGGATGTGTTCGGCGTGCCGCTCCAGCGCAGCCTGCTCACCGAACTGACCGGGATCGGCGCGGCGCTGCTCGGGGGCATTGCGGCGGGCGTGTATACCGACGCGCAGGACGCCGCCTCGACGGCGCGCTACGGCGCAATCACCGAGCCAGACCCGGCACGCCACGCCTACTACAATCAGATGTATCAGGAATATCAGGCTCTCTACCCGAGCCTGAGAGACAGCTTCCACCACCTCGCGGCGCTGGAGTAGATTTGAGCAAATAGAGAGGTGTGCTGGAAACAAAAAAGCGGCGATCCCCGTGGGGATCGCCGCTTGGATGCAGCCTAGTTGAGGTTGCCGTTCGGCACGCGGGTCTTCACCTGAATGACCTTCGGCTGCGCCTGTTCGGCCTTCGGCAGCGTCAGCGTCAGCACGCCGTCTTCGTAGTTGGCCTCCGCCTTGGCGAAGTCGATGTTCTGCGGCAGACGCAGGCGGCGCGTGAAGCGCCCGTAGCGGCGTTCCTTGATCAGCGCGCGCTGGCCTTCGCGTTCGGTCGTGGTTTCCGGAATTTCCGCATCGATCAGCAGATAGTCGCCTTCCTGCCGAATATTGATGTTCTCCGACTTCACGCCGGGGAGTTCCGTGGTGATGACATAGCTCTTTTCAGTTTCGTGCGCGTCAATCGCCAGCAGGTTGCCGACGACCCGGCCTTCTTCAGCGTACGGACGCCAATCGTCAAACAGGCGATCCATCGCGCTCTGCATCGCCGCCAGTTCACGGAACGGGTTCCAACGAGTCATTGTGTTTGCCATTTTAGATTCCCTCCAACTCGAACCTGCAATTTCATCATGCTTCCAAGATAAATGAGCTGGATCGGAATAGCATAAACAGTTTGTATAAACTTCGTAAGAGAGCAAATTGAGAGGAGACAGGCATGGTGCTCAAAGTTCTCTTTCGACGTTTAGGGGTGCATCCGACAAGCAGTCGAATATGGAGTTATCGGGGCGCACGGCCGTGCGCCCCGACGAATAAGCTTGCCGGATAGAGTATTAAGTTCAGGGGTGAGGTCTAGCCGACTCCGACAGAGTCTCTACAGCGGTTCGGGGATGGGCTTGGACGCGGGCTGCGGGCGGAGCTGCAGAATGACCACACTGGCCACAATCGACACCGCGCCCAGCCACTGAATCGACTGCATGCTCTCGTTCAGGAAGATCAGCGCGAGCACGCTGGTCAGAATCGGCTCAAACGAGCTGACAATCGAGGCTTTGGTCGCGCCGAGCTTCTGGATGCCGATATTGAGTGAGAACACGGGCAGCACGGTGCTGATGACGGCCAGCAGGACGAGGTTGACCCACGCGTCGAGCGACGATGGTACGGTGATCCCGCCGAGCGGCGCGAGAATCAGCAGGGTTATGAGCGTGCCCGTCACCGTCCACGCGCCCGCGCGCAGCGGGG
>JAYRZU010000103.1:0-20321 GCA_041916315.1 Anaerolineae bacterium | reverse complement strand
GTCTGATTGGCGAAGGTCTCCAGCAGATGCAGTTGTTCGACCGGGATGAACCGCCGGGGATCGTTCGGAAATACCGCCAGCACGCCGACCACCCCCTGAGACGCGGTGAGCGGCAGATACAAGCCGCGAGCCGTGGACAGCTTATCGGTATGCCGCCCGGCCATCCGCTGATGCTCATAGACCCAGCGCGCGACCGTCGCTTCCTGCTCGTCGATCAGTTCAGCGTTGACTGCGCCAGCCTGCAATTCCTCTACGGTCTGGAGGATAGTGACGCGGCTGTCGAACACGCCGCCGATGTGCTGCACGGCGAGGCCGACCAGTACATCGGGATCGCGCGTTTTGGCGAGGTCACGGCTGAGCGCGTACAGGCTGGCGGTACGCCGCTCGCGTTCCAAGGCTTGTTCGGCCTGCTGTTTAATCTCGACGGTCAGTGTGCTGATAGTCAGCCCGACGAGCAGCATGGTGACGAACGTGAAAATGTACTGCGTATCGGCGACGGCGAACGTCAGATGCGGATGCACAAAAAAGAAGTCGAAGGCGGCCACGCTCAACAGTGAGGCGAGCACAGACGGACCGCGGCCATACTGCGAGGCGGCGATCACCACGCCGAGCAGATAGATCATGACGAGATTCGCCGGAGCAAACAGCGGGTAGACCAGCGAAGCGATCAGCGTGCAGATCAGCACGACGGCCAGCGCCTGCGCATATGCCTGCCAGCTGCTCGTCCGGCGCGGCAGGCGCAGACGGCGCAGTGTAGGCTGCCCGTGCGCATCGACACTGCCGCCCCCCGCCGCTTGGGTCGGCTGAAGTCGCTCGTCAGGATTGGGTCGCTGATGGTCCATCTCTACCCTTACCACTTGTGCTGATTTCGATTGTGTCGGCACATCTAATTTATGGGCTAGGGGAGGTCGGTGAAGCGGTAGCCGATGCCCGGTTCGGTGATGATGTAATGAAATTCGCTGTCGGCGCGTTCGCCGAGCTTCTTGCGCAGCGTGTTGACGTACACGCGCAGATAGTGCGGCTGCGGCGCTTTGTCCTGACTCCACACTGCTTCGAGCAGCATCTGATTGGTGACGACGCGTCCCGGATGCGCAGCCAGCAGACGCAGCAGATCATATTCGGTCGGCGTGAGATGAACCTCCTCACCTTTTAGGGTGACGCGCCGCTTGACGAGATCCAGCACGAGATCGCGCACCTGAATGATCGCGTCCGCCGTTTTGGTGTCGCGCATGACGGATCGGCGCAGCACCGCGCGAATCCGCGCTTCGAGTTCCGCCATATCAAATGGTTTGGTGATGTAATCATCAGCGCCTGCATCCAGCGCGGCCAGCTTGATCGCTTTGGCGTCGGCGACCGACAGCATGAGGATCGGCACCGCCGACCATTCGCGAATCGCCTTACACACGCCCACGCCGTCCGGTGCGGTGCGCAGTTGGATGTCGAGGATGATGGCGGCGGGTTCAATTTGCGCGGCGAGCACGATGCCATCTTCGCCGTTATCGGTCGTCACGACGCTGTAACCGTAGCTGTTCAGTCCATGTTCCAGAAGCCGCCGAATCTGCGGTTCATCATCGATCACGAGGAGTTTCAACTTGTCCATATTCACCTGCCAGTCCGCGGCTTGTGTATTCACTTCAGATTATAGACCGCCCCGGCATCAGCGCGGCTAACCGACCGTGAGCAACCTGCTTCCTGATATCGTCCTGATTATACCTGTCCCCAGTTCGGATACAGCGTTTTGAGCGAACCGTCAGCGAGAGAATAGTTGAGTATCTTGATATTTCTTTGATGTCATCTTGATACTGCCTTGACCATATTGGTGCGCATTCTGAGGCTCGGTTGACTGCCCCCAGACGTATAATTTTGTCCGTGACCTAGTAGGAGCCAGTCTCGTTATGACCATCTATGATCTCCGCGAGCAGTTTGCCTCGACGTTGTTGGGTAAACGCTTGCAATCCGCCGAAATCGCTCATCAAACTGCGCCGAATTTCATTGCTCTCGCAGTGCTGGCGAGCGACGCGATGTCTTCGGTCGCCTATGCGACTGAGGAAATCTTGATCATCCTCAATACGGCGGCGATCAGCGGTTTCGCGCTGTTCGGTTTTACCGGTAATGCTATCTCTATCCCGATTGCCATCGCGATTGCGCTGCTCATCGGGATCGTAACCATTTCGTACCGCCAGACCATCTTCTCGAACCCGGCTGGCGGTGGCGGCTACCGTGTCGCCAAAGAAAACCTCGGCGAAGAACTGGCGCAGGTGACCGGCGCGGCGCTGCTCACTGATTATATTTTGACAGTGGCTGTGAGCATCAGTGCGGGCGTCGCTAACGTGATCAGCGTGATGCCGGATCTCGCGCCGTGGCGCGTCGAAATCACCGTCGGCATCATCGCCTTCATGACCGTCATCAACCTGCGCGGCGTCAAAGAGAGCGCGCGCCTGTTCTCCATTCCGACGTATTTCTTTCTAGGGACGATGGGCTTGACGCTGATCGTCGGCTTTGCCCGCCTGCTGACTGGTACGCTCGGCACGGTGCAGGGTGTGGAAGCGATTCAGCACAACGCGCTGGAACCGATCACCATGCTTCTGCTGCTGCGAGCGTTCTCGTCCGGATGTACGGCGCTCACCGGGATCGAAGCGATCTCGAACGATACGCAGTTGTTCAAGCAGCCGCGCGCCAAGAACGCCGCGAAGACGCTGGTGGTCATGGCAGTCATCCTCATCACCTTCTTCCTGAGCATCACCGTGCTGGCGAATGCGATTCAGGCCGTGCCGTCGCATCACGAGACGGTCATCAGCCAGCTCGCGCGCACCGTCTACGGTGAGCAGGGCATCGGCTATGTGGGCTATGTGCTGACGATCATCGGGGCGTTCGCCGTGCTGTTCATGGCCGCGAACACGCCGTTCGCCGACTTCCCGCAGCTCGCCGCGCTGGCCAGCGCCGACGGCTTCCTGCCGCGTCAACTGACGTATCGCGGTCGCCGTCTGGTCTTCACGTGGGGCGTGCTCACGCTCTCCATTGGCGCGATCATCCTCGTGTTGATCACAGGCGCGATTGTCACCAATCTGATCCCGCTGTATGCGATTGGCGTGTTCCTCGGCTTCACCATCAGCCAGACAGGCATGCTGCGCCGCTTCTGGCGCGCCGGGCACGTTAAGCCGGGCGAATTCACCTACGGGCTGGAGACCAAAATCTTCTATGATCCGCATTGGCGCATCAAGCTGGCGGTGTCGGGCGTTGGCGCGGTGATCACCTTCGTCGTGATGATCGTGTTCATCATCACGAAGTTCACGAGCGGCGCGTGGTTCATCGTGCTGCTCATCCCGACGCTGGTTTGGGTGTTCTTCCAGATTCACCGCCACTACAAAGAGACCGCAGCACGCCTGCGCCTCGACGAAACGCCCGTCTTTGAGCATACCGCCGTGCCGTTTGACCCGGCTGTGCACAAGGAACTGGCCGTCTACTTCTGCGATACGTGGTCGAAGCTGGCGGTGAGCGTGGTCAGCGCGATTGTCAAGCGCGGCATTCCGCTCAAGATCATTCACATCGGCGTGGATGCCAAGCGCGCGGCGGCCTTTGAGAAGCGGTCGCGGGAAATCGCCGAACTCAACGGCTGGGATCCGAGTGTGATGGCGATCGTGGATGACCCGTACCGTGACCTGTATCACATGGTGACGACCATCCTCAAGGAACTGAAGGCCGAAACGCCGGATGTCCACTTCCAGATCTATATCGGGGCGCTGCGTACTCGCTTCCCGTACAATCTGCTGCACATGTCGACGGATAAGTTCCTGCGGGACGCCTTGATGGAGGCTGACGACGACATTGCGCTGACCGTCAAGCAGGTTTACCTCGACGCGCTGCCGCTGCCGCCGGGCTTCAAGGTCACGTTTGAGCACGCGACAGATCACCATGTGGATGAGACGGAACACGGGCATCCGCAGCCCGCAGCCTAATCTGTGTGGACGAAATGTCCAACGCTCGTCGGATTAAGACGGCGATCCAGCACTGTTTTCTCGAACTGCCCTGTGCCCTTCACGAGAAGAGCACAGGGCAGTTTGCGCTAGCACACGCGTGCCCGCACCAAGCGGAACAGATCGAGCATTTCACCCGCGCTGGTACCGTCCTCCAGCGTGAGGTAACGCTGCTGCATCTCTGCCGGGGAGAGATGCTCAACCAAAGCGAAGCCGCGCTGGTCAAGAAATTCCTGAACCTGTGTCTCGGCGAGGTCAAAGTGCAGCGGTTCAGAGGTGTACAGCGCCTGCATGGCACTGCGCGCACGGACGGCCCCGAACCGACCTTCGAGCTGATCCTGAGGCAGCATGTAGTCGAAAGCCACGACACTACCAGGCTCCGACGTGTGGCGGATGAAACTGAGCGTGGCGTTGACGGTCACGGGCGGCAAATAGTAGGTCACGCCTTCCCAGATGAAGAGTGTCTGCATATCCCGTTGATAGCCCGCCGCAGCAAGCCGATCCAATAAGCTCTCGTTATTGAAATTGATGGGAACGTAAGCGATCTGCGGGGAGATTGCTACCTGGGCATCTTCCAGCATGGAGCGCTTATGGGCCTGTGTGTTCGGTTCGTCGAGCTCGAAGACACGGGTGTGCGTCAGCAGAGCGCTGAAGCGGTAAGCGCGCGTGTCGTAACCCGCGCCCAGGAACACCAATTGGGGAATCTGCGCGCGCAGCGCGGTTGCAACCACGTTGTCGAGGTACGCCGTCCGGGCGATGAAATACTCGTAACTGCCCGGGGAAAACTCAGCCAGCTTATTAAGAATAAACGGAAACTTGAGCGGGTCGCGGAGTGAGGCGCGCGCCGCTTCATCCAGAAAGACTTCGGCGAGGGTGTCATTGCCACGGATAGCGGCGCGGGTTTCGTGGGCGGCAATTGCTCGGCAGCGAGCGACATTCAAGGCACTTGCGGAGGGTAGAGGTTTCTGCTCCATGGTTTTTTCTCCAGTCGCAGGGGCAAAAATCGAGGTACAGTCGGCGATTCTACCTCTCTATGTGCCAGTGGGGATTGGTATGTCGACATGAAACCGGGCGATCATCAAGATCGCCCGGTTGTGCTGGTGGATACGGCCTCACGGCAGCGTGAGCGTGATCGCGACGACACCGTGCGGCGGAATCGCAAACTTGAGCGCGCTTCCCGTGCTCGTGGCTTCCAGCGTGGCGGGCTGTGTGATCAACGCCGCGGCCTGTTCGAGTTCGGCGAGCTGCGCGCGGGTGGGGTACTCGGGTTGACCCTGCGCAATCCACGCGGCCTTCGGGTTGAGATGCTCATCGTCGATGCGGGCGATGGTCACGGGCGTGCTCGGGGCGAGACCAGGCAGGTTGATAGTCACGTCTTCGGTGGCAATCGGCTGACCGGGGGTGTTGTGGTTGTGCGCCAGCAGAGTCAGGGTGTGACCGTCACGCACGGCCAGCACTTCGACGGTCGCGTCCGCGCCGCCGCTCACCGCCAGGCGCTGATCCCCGAGGTGGTGCAGCAGTTCGAACACGCGGTAGGTCGGCTTGGGGATGCCGTAGATGTTTTGCAGGCCAAAGCCGCCGTGATACGGCGCGGAGAACTGCCCCGGCTCTTCGAATAGATCGGAGAAGGTCCAGAACGAATACGCCTGCACCAGCCCGTCATTGTCCGCAATCGCCTTGAGCGTGAGCGCCGCTGAATAGGCGTCATCATGAATGGAATCGCCCATCCACGCCGAGGTGTTCCACTCCGTGTAGTAAAGGGGCAGATCACCCGCTTGTTCGCGTGCGCGGGCGGTCATTTTGTGCAGCACACCGCGTTCATATTTGCCGAATTCGTGCCCGAACTGCTTGTAGATCTCTTCCTCGCTGATGTCACTGTGCCGCCACAGGGGATCGTCAGTGGGATAGTGATGCGTGGAGACGAAATCGATGGGCACGTTGTTGGCACGGCAGAATTCCAGCATTTCGGGAATCCACGAATTAACCGAGGTCGCCGGGCCGCCGACCGGGAGCAGGCTGTTCACGCTCTTGACGGCGCGCGCCGCATGTTCGTACAGCTTGAAGTACTGCGCTTGCGTGCCGCCCCAAAAGTACGAGAGGTTCGGCTCGTTCCACACCTCAAAGAACCACGTCCGCACTTCGTCGAGGCCGTAGCGGTCGACCAGATGCTGTGTCAGGGCGCGGATCAGGTTTTCCCATTCTTCCCAATCGGCGGGCGGCGTGACGTTCGCCTTGTAGTAGAAGCAGGTTTGCGTGCCCGACGCCAGCGCTGATGGCATAAAACCCAGTTCGATGAACGGTTTCATGCCGATCTTCAACAGAAAGTCGAAGATCGAGTCGATGTTGTAGAAGGAATAGCGCACTGTACCTTTCGAACGTCCGGCAGCATGATCCCAATCGCGCATCACGACGTTCATATCGTCGTCGAGCAGACCGTGAAAGCGTACATACTGGAAGCCGAGTTCGCGGTGACTCTTTTCGAGCTGTTCCCGCCAGTCAGCGCGCAGCCCCATGACGGCATGGCAGCTCCCGACACAGTGCTCCCAGTAATGCGGGAACGGACGCCCCGCACTGTGCGGATCAACGCTAAATTCGATCATCGATTAACTCCTTAAGGAGAGACTTGGCAATTTTCAAATCAGAGCCCCTAGTATGCACTGCTTAATGGCTGGCGAAAAGTGTGCATTCGTGTGGAAGCTGCCCGAGGCGTGAAGTGGAGGCAAACGGCATTTAGCAACGGCATGCGGAACATGGGGCTCGGATAATTTGACCACCAGCTTCGTCTGTGGCTAATATCGCTGCTTGTAACTTGCTTTTGCCTGTTTCTGTAGGAACCTCCACCATGACCAGTACTTTCGCGCGCCTCACCGTGCACGCTGACCAGCCCAAAGCGATCAGCCCAGATCTATTTGGCATCTTTTTTGAAGACATCAACTATTCCGCCGATGGCGGTTTGTACGCGGAACTCATTCAGAACCGCTCTTTTGCCTACACGTCCGCTGACAACCCGGACTGGAATTTCTTCACCGGGTGGGAACTTCTGCCCGGCAGCGGCACCGCTTCAATCGCGCTCGGAAAGGATGCGCCGATCCACCCCAACAATCCCCATTACCTCGCGCTCACGGTCGACGGTGCGGTCGGGCTGCGCAACACGGGCTACGATGGTATTGTGATAAACGCGGGGGCGACCTACGATGTGGCGTTATTTGCGCGAACGCTCAACGGGAACATCGGCGCGCTGACCGTGCGTCTGGAAGATCGTTTGGGGGAGGTGCTCGGCACAGCGGTGCTGCCCGCCCCGACCGGGGCGTGGACGAAGGTGACCGCGTCTATGGTGGCGACCGGCAGCGATCAGCACGGGCGCTTCAGCGTACAGGTGAGCGGGACAGGCACCGTCGCGCTGGACGTGATCTCTCTGTTCCCGCGCGCGACCTTCCGTAATCGCTCCAACGGGTTGCGGCCCGACCTCGCGCAGGTAATTGCCGATCTCAAGCCGCGCTTCATCCGTTTTCCCGGCGGCTGTCTCGTGCATGGCGACGGGCTGGGCAACATGTATCGCTGGAAAGATACCATCGGCCCGATCGAGACGCGCAAAGAGCAGTTCAACATCTGGAATTATCACCAGAGCGTCGGCCTCGGCTACTTCGAATACTTCCAGTTCTGCGAGGATATCGGCGCAAAGCCGCTGCCCGTCGTGCCTGCCGGGGTCTGCTGCCCGAACACGGGCGCGCGCTATACCGGCCTGTGGGAGCAGGGGCAGTGCGGTATCCCACTGGAAGAGATGGACGATTACGTACAGGAAGTCCTCGATTTGATCGAGTGGGCGAACGGCCCGGTCGATTCGCCGTGGGGCGCCAAACGCGCGGCGGCGGGGCATCCCGAACCGTTCCATCTGGAATATCTCGGCGTGGGCAACGAAGATCGGATCACCGACGTGTTCAAAGAGCGCTTTCTGCTGATCGCCAATGCGGTGAAAGCCAAATACCCGGAGATTACGGTGATCGGCACGGTTGGCCCCCGACCCGAGGGTGAGGATTACGAGGACGGCTGGCAGTTCGCCCGCGAACATCAGCTCGCCATGGTCGATGAGCACGGTTATAAGTCGCCGGACTGGTTCTGGGACAACCTCGGTCGCTTCGACGCCTACGACCGCAGCGTCTCGACGACGGTCTATCTCGGCGAATACGCCGCACATGACATGGGGCGGCGCAGCACCCTGCGCTCCGCGCTCGCCGAAGCGGCCTACTTGACCACGCTCGAACGCAACGGGGATATCGTGCGCCTGTCATCGTATGCGCCGCTGCTGGGCAAACAGCGCCGCTGCCAGTGGGAACCCGACCTGATCTACTTTGATAACACCAACGTCTACCCGACGATCAACTACTATGTGCAGCAGTTATTCGGCGTGAATGCGGGCGAGAGCTATCTACCGACCGATCTGAGCTATGCTGAGGATAAGACTCTTGCCGCCTCAACTGTGGTTGAAGGCCAGTCGGGCGACCTGATCCTCAAAATCGTCAGCCGCGCCGCTGTGTCCGTCTCCATGGAGATCGATCTCGCTGGCGTGGCGTACCTTCAGGCGGAGGCGACTTGCACCGTGTTGAGCGGCGAGCCGCTGGCGGAGAACTCGTATTCGTTCTGGCATCCGCATATCGTCAAGCCGGAGACGCATCCGCTGACGGTCGCGCCGCAGTTCACGTACAGCGTCCCGGCCCACTCGCTGAGCGTGATTCGCATCCACACGCGCTAGTCCCGGCTGCTCATAACTGCAAAGGGACGCCATCAGGCGTCCGTTTTGGTTTTGACGTGTTTGCTGACCTACGGACCGATGTTCACGGTTGCTTCCGCGGTTGTCTCCACAGGGACGGAGATAAGCTCGGTCGCTGCTGGCTCCGACGTGTTGGTGAAGGTCGGCATGAACGTCGGCGTTTCGGTTGGGGTATAGGTGGCGCTCGGAACGGTTGTCGGCGGCGTTTCCTGCACGACCAGCGAGTCGATCAGCCACACGTCATCCGTGTTAGCGGTCGGCGTCCAGACGAAGCTCAGAATGATGATTTGCCCACGGAAGGCGCTCAGGTCGATTTCGATGGTCGACCAGCCCGCTACCGAGGGGGGCACGTTGAAGCTCTGCGGTCCACCGCTGCCTGTGATCTGCACCTGCGCGCTCGAACCGTTGGGCGCGAACAGGTGCGACAGGAAGCTCACTTGCGGTGTTAACGCGGCCCGCAGATCGATTTGCGTTGACCACAACAGGGTCGAGGCAGATGAAACCGCCGTGACACGCCAGCCCGACCCAATGCCATTCGAGGCTGCTTCGGCGGTGAGCGTCCAACTGCCCGTCGCCAGCCAATCGGTCGCGCCGTTGTCAAACGACGCTGTGAGCGGCAGCGGCTGTGGGGACACAACCGTCGGCGCGAGCGTGGCGGTCGCGGTTGGCGTGAAAGTGCTGGTCGGCGTTAAGGTGAAAGTGGGCGTGGCGGTGAGCGTCGGCGTAGCTGTTGGGATGAGCGTCGCCGTCGCTGCCAACGTGAACGTGTGGGTTGGTGTCAGCGAGAAGGACGCGGTCGGCATGAGGGTGGCAGTCGCCGTAGATGTGAACGTCAAACTAGGCGCGGCAGTCGTGAAGGTCGCGGTGGGTGGCACCGTGCGGATGATGCGCTGCGGGCGCGTCACGGGCGGCGCGGGCGCGAATACCTCAATCGTGACCCGTTCCTCGTCGACGCGGCCATCCGCTCCGGTCACGCGCAGCAGCGCCGTGAACGTCCCGGCGCGCGTATACGTGAACGGCGGCGGTTCCGGCGCGGTGCTGTCGGCCTGACCATCGCCGTCGAAATCCCAGGCGTAGCTGGCAATCGTGCCCCAACTATCGTCGGTGAACACGACCGTGAGCGGATAGTCGCCGGAGGTGCTGTCCGCGTAGAACAACGCCTGCGCGGGTTCAATTGCGGTCGTGCTGGATCCGGTGGGAAGCGTGGTGTTCAGCGGATTGGCGCTGCCGGTCACCGTGATTTCCAGCGTTTCGCTGGCGCTTTCTCCGTCTTCGCCGTAGACCGTGAGCGTCACCGTGTAACGGCCGGGTTGTTCGTAGGTGTACGGGAAGGGTCGCGCATAGGTGCTGTCCGGTTGATCATCGCCGTTGAAGTCCCACGCATACGCGCTGATTTCGCCGCGGCTGTTGTTCTCAAAGACGACGACGAGCGGTGCCGCACCCGTCGTGCGATCTGCGGTGAAGCGTGCCTCCAAAGCATCGACGGAACGAGTGGCGGTCGTCGTGAGGGTGGCAGTGCTGCCGCGCGTTGGACGGGGCGTGCGCGTGTGGGTGTCCGTTGCGGTGGCACTGGGCAGCGCCGTCCACGATTGGGTAACGGTGGCAGTGACCGATGAGGTTTCGGTGGCTGTCGCCGGAAGAGTCGGTGGCAAACTGGGTGTGACCGTTACGGTGATAACGATGGGTGACGTCGGCATGGGCGAAGATGATGCTTCGACGACTAGCGGCGTAGGTAGATCGGAAAAGGGATGCAGCGTCGGCAGCGTCGCCTCGTTGGCGGCGCGGTCACCTAACGCCATGCCGAGGGAGATCGGCAGAATGATGAACAGGGCGATGAGTGCGGCGACCACCCACAGCCAAACTCGTTTACGGATGGCTGCCGTTTGGTTTGGACGCAGCATGCGGAGAAGTTCCGCGGTGCCCGCCTGTAAATCGCTGGATGCATCAATGATGGGCACCGAATGAAGCACGTGGGGCAGCGGCGCGACCGCCATGGCGATGCAACGCAAACCCGCCTGCCGCGCGGCGCGCATTTGCTGGCGCAGTAACGGATCACGCAGCGCCAGTGGGCTGACGATGAATACTGCCGCGCTCGGTGCGGCGATGGTCTGCCAGCGCGTGGTGCCCGCGCGCACGGGATGTACGCTGACTCCCACCGCCTGCAGTGTCCGAACGATGGTCACGGTGGCCGCGCGGTCAAACGGACTGAAAAACAGCAGCAAACGACCCAAGAAAGCCTCCCAATGTAAAGGCTCTACCCGAGAGTAGAGCCCTTACCGGAATGAGTTACGCAGGCTTAGTAGCCGCTGCTGATCGCGCCCATGCCATAGAAGGGATCGCGACCGTTCGAGCCGGGGTGCGTGGCGCGTGCGCGCATTTCCGCTTCGACCTGCGCCGGAGCGAGGCTGCCGCCGTGCTCGCTGATGATCAGCGCGGCAATGCCTGCGGCGTGGGGTGTGGCCATGCTTGTGCCGCCCGACCAGTACCAACTATTGTTACCCGTGCTGAAGACGAGGTCAAACACCCAGCACGGACGCACCGTCGTGCCGATGGCGCAGTTTTCGTTGCCGGGGTACAGCGTATCACCGCCGGGACCGGAGAAGTCGATCGCCGAGCGACCATAGTTAGTGTACGAGGTGGGGTAGTCGAAGAAACCATCCCAACCAACCGCTAGCCAACCGACAGGCGCAGTCGCGGAGATCGCGATTACGTTGGGCATATCCGCCGGAAGGGTGAGAATATTGGCATCGTGATCGCGGTCGCGACCATCATTGCCCGCGGCGACGACGACCGTCACGCCGCGCTGCGCCGCGTAGTTGGCGACACGATTCATCATGACGCGCAGTTCCGCGACTTCGCGGGCGGTGATGCAGCCGGTCGCATCGCACACGCCGCTCTGCGGGATGTCCGCGCCGAGGCTCATGTTGATGACGTCGACGCCCTGATCGGCGGCGTACAGCACGCCGCTGGCCACCCAGCTAAACGCGCCGCTGCCGCTGTCGGCGAGCACCTTGACGAGCAGCAGATCGACGTCCGGCGCGACCCCAATCGTGCCGAAGTTGTTCTGCGCCGCGCCAATCGTCCCGGCCACATGTGTACCGTGACTGGCAAATGTGGGTAGGTTGAACTGCGCAGACTCACCGGGCACAAAGCTGATGCTGCCGATGATATTCGGCGCGAGATCCGGGTGGTCGAGGTCAAAGCCGCCGTCGAGCACGGCGACGACCACGCCCTGTCCACGCACGCCTGCCGCCCACGCTTCCGGCGCATTTACCGCATCGTGACCCCACTGGAAATCGAAGCGCGGATCCGGGCTGCCGGAGTTCGGCGGGTTGCCGACCGCGGCATCGACCGATTCACCTTCAGCAACCAGCGTCGGGACATCAAACTGATAGACGAGATCCGGGATTACCGAACGAACGCCGCGCACCTGTGTTTTGAAATTGGGGTTTGACGAGACGGCAACAGCGGCGCGGATTTGCGGGAGATAGTTGACCATGGTGCCGCCCGCCGCGGAAATGGCGCTGGCGAGGTTGCTGCCGTCCCCATCGGAGAGGACGACGTAGGAGCGCTGCACGCCCTGCGCCGAAAGCGCAGAGACGCTGAGCAAACCGATCACAAAAACGACAAGCAAAACCAGACTGAAACGACTACGATTCATGTGGTGGCCTCCAAGCAAATAGTAAATTGTTTGGTACACGAGAACCTGCTAATACCTCTCAGATGTGGCGTCTAAGAGATACATTGTGCTGACACTAAATAATATAGCAGGAAGAATAAGGTTATGCAAAGCATTGTTCATATGTAGTTTGTGCGCTTTAGATGAAATCTGACTACCTGCCAGTGTTATATCTGGATTGATAGTGCTCCCGTATTATGCTTAACGTGAGTTAGGGATAAAACAGCCGAGTGGAGACGAAATTACGTGCCTGCCGCTCGTATCCGCCCCCACCCCCGACCCCTCCCCGAATTCGGGGAGGGGAGACAGATTTCCCCCTCGCCCGCTTGCGTGGGAGAGGGGGCCAGGGGGTGAGGGGTATCAATTCCGACTGGGATGGATCTACGATCCGCTTATTCCTAACTGACGTTATGCTTAGGGATGTGCCGGAGACTTACGAGAGGAAAACCGCTGATGACACCGTACCAGAACCCGTTTCCGCCGGGCAGTGACGAGCAGGCGTTATGGCACTTACTGGTCGAAGTTGATATTGAGGCGTTTGTGCAAGCGGATTGGGCGCGGCTGCGGTCGGCGTTCGTGCCCACGGGCTTCACGGCGATTGACGCCAAGGGATCGTCCAATCCGGATGACTGGCGCTTGAGTTTCAGCCGTGTCGATGAGTATGGCGCGCTGTGGCTGGAGAATGCCCGCGCCATGGGCGCGCAGGTCACGCCGGACGCGCTGCGGCAGGCGTTCATCGACGCGACGCGCATGGACGATATCGAAGTGCACGGCGATTCCGCGCTGCTGCACAAACAGCTCGATGGGCAGATCGTCACTCGCTCCGGCACGATCATTCCACTGCACTGGCAGACGCTCTATCAATGCGTGCGCCTTGACGGTGAGTGGAAGATCGCCGGATTTGTCGGCTTTTTGCCGCTGACCGCTCGTTGATGAGCGGATGCGTTCTTACGGCAGCGCCGCGATCTGCTCATAGACCGGGATGAGCGCCTCATACATCGCATTGAAGACCGGGTAGTTCTGCTCGTAGACAGCCTGCGCGCCGGGATTGGGCGTGATCACTTCGGCGGTTTCGTTCATGCGCTCGATGATACTGTAATCCGGGTAGAGGCCGACGCCGATGCCGCCGACGAGCGCCGCACCCATCGAGGTGGCTTCTTCGAGCACGGTCAGTCGCTGAATCGGGATACCGTAGATATCTGCCATAATCTGATTCCACAAGCGTCCTCGCGCGCCGCCACCAATGACACGCATCGCGTCGATGTGCAGACCTTGCGTCCGGAACGCGTCGAGGATGACGCGCAGATTCATCGTCACGCCTTCCAGCACCGCGCGGAACATGTGCGCGCGTGTGTGGCGCATGGTCAAGCCGATGAAGGCGCCGCGTGCCTGCGGATTCCAGCGCGGGCTGCGCTCGCCCAGCAGATAGGGCAGGTAGAACAAGCCTTCCGCCCCCGGTTTAATCGTGGCGATCTCCGCATTGATCAATTCGTATGCGCTCATGCCCAGCGCCTGCGCGACCTGCTTCTCCGCGCCCGCCAGTTGGTCGCGCGTCCATTGGTAAGACGCGCCCGCCGCCTGCATCGTACCCATCGGCATGAACATGTGTGGGAGCACGTGCGCAAACGTGAAAGTGCGGTAGTCCGGATCAAAGACCGGGGTGGTCGATGCCCCGGAGATCCACGAGGATGAGCCGATGTAGTTATAAGCCGATCCTGCCCGCAGGACGCCCGCGCCCGCGGTCGCGCACGCGCCATCCCCACCGCCGATCACGACGGGGGTGCCCGCGTTGACGCCCACCTCGTCGGCCACGTCGGCGCGCACACCGCCAACGACTTCAGTGGATGGGCGGATCTCGGGCAGTTTTTCGAGCGGCAGGCCGACCGCATCCAGAATGCGCGCCGACCACGTCTCGGTATTGAGATCGTACAAATTCATCCCCGACGCATCCGACGGATCGGTGGCGAACACGCCCGTCAGCCGCGCGACGATGGCATCTTTGGCATGGACGAACTTGTGCGTCGCGGCGTAGATTTCTGGTTGGTTGTCGCGGATCCAGAGGATCTTAGCCAGCGAATACGACGGGCTGAGCCGATGCCCGCAGATGCGATACATCTCTTCGAACGAGAGGCGCTCGCGGATCCATGTTTCCTGCGCCAGCGCGCGTGTATCCGCCCAGATGATCGCCTTGCGCAGCGGGCGCGCTTCCTTGTCGAGCGCGACGGCGCCCTGCATCTGTCCGCTGAAGGTGATGCAGGCGATGTCGCCTTTGTTGACGCCAGTTTGCATCAGCAGTTCGCGGGTGGATCGGCACACGGCCAGCCACCAGTTTTCCGGGTTTTGTTCCGCCCACCCGGTTTGGGCGT
Source organism: Anaerolineae bacterium (assembly GCA_041916315.1). Lineage (GTDB taxonomy): Bacteria > Chloroflexota > Anaerolineae > Aggregatilineales > Phototrophicaceae > Flexifilum. Next base: position 5,534 of record JAYRZU010000103.1, on the reverse strand, counting down.
ATTCGGTGTCATAGCCGTAAAACACGCTGCCGACGAGCCGCCCGTCGCGGTCATAGAGGGTCGCTTTGTTGCCAGTGGTGCCTAAATCGTGGGCAATAATGTGGGATGCGGTCATAGTTCCTGCTGCCAAAAATGAATAATACGCAGCAGAACTATACTCCACCTGAACCGCTCCTCACAACAGAGGATGGCGGGGCGCACCGCGCCCGGCACGCCCCGTCTACGCTAATGCGGATTTTATCCTGCGCCGACGGTCATCGTGACCTCCAGCGGCGCGCCGTTGCGCACGATGCTCAACGTGACCGTGTCGCCGGGGACCCGATTCTCTTCCAGATACAGCAGCAAATCGTTGCGTGAAATCAGCGGCTGCCCATCAATCGCCGTGATGATGTCGCCGCCATTGATGACATAGCGGCGGCGCTGCACGGTCACGGTGGCGGGCTGCAAGCCAGCGGCTTGCGCAGTGCTCCCTACGGCTACATCGACGATCAGCAGACCGCTTTGCACCGAATTGTCTGACATGCGCACTTCCGTGCCCAGCTCCGCGACCTGAACGCCCAGCGTGGGATGAATGAAGCGCTCGGTGCTGATCAGACTGGGGATCACGCGGCTGACGATGTTCACGGGGACGGCAAACCCGATGCCAACTGAGCCGCCGCTCGGTGAATTGATCGCCGTGTTGATGCCGACCACGCGCCCACGCAGATCAAGCAGCGGCCCGCCCGAATTGCCGGGGTTGATCGCGGCATCGGTTTGAATTGCTTGCCCGATGACCGAGCCTTCGGTATCGATGCGGCGCTCTAGTGCGCTGATCACGCCTGTTGTCAGCGTGCGGTCCAGCCCAAAGGGGTTGCCGATGGCGACCACTGATTGGCCGACCTGCAGTGCCGACGAATCGCCCAGTTCCAGTGGAGTGAGCGTGCCGGGCGGCACATCGACTTTGAGCACCGCCAGATCATAGTAGTTGTCGGTCCCCACGACTTGAGCTGGCAGTGAGATACCGTTCGCCAGCAGCACAGTGATGTCAGTTGCGCCCGCGATTACGTGATTGTTGGTGACGATGTGGCCGTTGTCATCATAGACAAAACCGGATCCGGTGCCTTCCTGCGGCTGCACACCGTAGAACCGGGTGATCGTTTGCTGCAAGCTGGTGATATGCACGACGGACGGGCTAACCCGCGCATAGAGGCTCGTGATTACCTGATCGTACGCTTCGAGGCGGCTGTAAATGGCTTCATCGGGCAGCAGCGGAGTCGGCGCGGGCGTTGGAATTTGGAGCGCTGAGACCGGATGAGCGCGCGGCTCGACGACCAGCATCAGGGTCAGCGCGAGGCCCGCGACCAAGCCGAAAACGAATATTCCCACAAGGAGTGTGCGCGAACGCATGGCAGCAGCCCTTTCTCTAGACATCTGTGCTTACCGCTAATGCTCGGTGATTGTAGTGACCAGTTGTAGCCAAAGTGTAAATTCCAGATAAGGCATCGCTGAATCCTGCCACCTGATTTTCCTCCGCTGACCGAAGGTGCGGCGCAATTTACAAACTGTTTACGTCTGCACCATGACACTCCACATTCCCTACCGAAATTCCTCATACGCGGCGGCTATCCTGTGGTCATGTTCGCAATTCAAACCCAAGGAGCACTCAACATGAAGCGCAATCTCACTCTGTTCGCCGTTCTCGCCCTGCTGTTGCTGTCATTCGCGGTCGCGGCCTATGCGGATGACGAAGTCGTCCTGCCCGAAATCAATGACGGGCGCATCAACGAATTTGACATCGACGCGCCGGTCGCCGTGTACGCCGTCTGGAGCTATCCGTATGCCGACGATGTCAACATGGGCGTGCTCGACCGCCTCGAATTCTGGGGCATTGACGGTGACGGCAATGTCGTCAAGGTGATGGATGTGTCCGCGGACCAGATTCTCGACGCGGAACTGAGCGACGGCAGCGCTGTGGTGGCCTCGGCCTTTAGCTATACGCTGTACCGCGAAGCCGACGGCAGCCTGACGATCATCGCGCCGACCGCCACGGACGGTGTCGCCTACCAATTTAACTGGGTACAGTCCTTCTAGCCCGGTTGTCCCGTAAGACTCCCCCTCAACAAGACCCGGTCGGAAGCCGGGTCTTTCGTTTGCTCGGGCGAGAAACCCGCCAGCATCTAAACCAGATCTGAACATCTGGGCGTTATGGTATACACCACTTGGAGTCGGGCACAAGCAAACCGTCTTGGCGCCGTGGTCATAGCTGAATCGTAAGCAGTATGGATAGGATATGCGGAAACTCATGGGCACTGCTGTGCTGGTGTTACTCGTTGTGCTGATCTTTCGGGTGGTTGTCCCGTTCTTCCAGTTTCTGCGCGCCGCGCAGACCGTCCCGGCTGTGCCCGAGTAACGCATCCGCCGCACATGCAGTATCCTTGAGCTATGCGCAAAATTAAGCCAAGCCGAATGTATGAGTACCCTGGATGAACTGCTCGCCGCCATTTTCGAGACTCGCCAGCACCCCCTTTACGCTGAATTCGCGGGGTGGGTGCGGGGATCGCGGCGTTTCAAAGTCTTTGCCACCGACTATCAAGCCAAGATTCGCTCTAAGCTGAAACAGGTGCGCGATGAGGCAGGGCTCAAAGACCTGCGCACCGAACTGGAAACCGCATGTCTGCTGCTGCGCGAGGAGCGCTTCGCACTGGCCTACGAGAAATACACCGCGTCACGACAGCGCGGGCCAGATTTCACGATCACCTACAAGACACATACGCTGGTCAATGTCGAAGTGCGGCGGCTGCGCGCCGTGGAAGCCAGCGACGACCCGCAGATCAAGCTGGTGGGCGTGCTGTGCGACAAAGTTGGGCAGATGCCCTCTGGCGTGCTCAACGTGCTGTGGCTGGCCGTCGAAGCCGGGGTGACGGAAGCGGAGTTCAACCGGGCGGCGGTCACGCTGCGTCAGCTCGCCGAAAGCAAAAACGAAGTATTTTTCGCGCGGCGCGGGTTTGCCAGCGCCGCCGAATTCCTCAAGCAGTACCAGCACCTGAGCGCGGTCGTGCTGCACAACGCGACCGGGAACGCAGTGTGGTTGAATCCGCTGGCACGCCACAAGCTTCCGCCCGATCTCGTCAGCGCGTTTCAGTGGTTGACGAGTAACTGAAGTCACGCTTTATTTCGAGTAGGGGCGCAGCCGCGCCCCTACAGCCTGCGACTACCCGACGTAGAACTCAATTCCACCTGTCGCGTCGATGCAGCTTGTCTCCAGCGGTGCACCCGGATCATCGAAGAACGTCAGCATGAGGTCTTTGGCGCAAGCGCCGGAGGCAGTATCTGTCGCGGTGATGCCGTGCCCCGCGCCGGGGAAGGCGAGCACCTGACTATTGGACAGACCCTGCGCAGCGCTTTCGGCGGAGCTCAGCGGCGTGATCGGGTCGAACAGCCCGGCGAACAGCAGCGTCGGAATGTCGCTGCTGACGCGCTCTGTTTCGATAGAATCGGCGGTTGCGACGCCCCAGATATCGCAGTCCTGAATGTTCGCATCGATGCCAGTGCTGAAGTAGCCGTTGAGCGGCGCGGGCGCAGACTCGGCGAGGCTGAGCGCCGCGTCGAGGTCGTTGAGCTGATATTCTTCCTGACAGTCAACCGAATACGCCATGCCTTCGCTGTCGTCAATATCGCCATACTCGGCCATATAGTCCTGCACCATAGCGCTGTCAGCGATGGGCTCGTCAATGGCGGATTCGCTCCCGACTTCCTCCGGGAAGGCCGCGCCGGAAATCACATCGTATGCTTCCGCGAATTCATCTTCGCTCTGGGCGGTCGCCATCAGAGTGATGCCGTAGGGCAGGAAGGCGATAGCCTGCGTGTCGTAGAGCGTCTGGAACAGAGCGTTATACACGGTTTCACCGTCCAGTGTGACTTCTTCCTCGTCGTAGGCGAGCGTCACCGGGTTGGCATCCAAATCTTCCAGCATCGCGTAGAAATCGGCTTCGAGGTTCGGGTAGACCTCGCTGCACGCGCTGTCTTCCGCACACTGCGCGAACAACTCGTTGATCGCGCCGAGGAAGCCGCTGATCTGGACCTGCAAGTCGTCCGTTTCCGGGGCGTAGACCGAGTCGAGCACGACGCTGGCGACGATCTCCGGATAGTCGCGCATGACCGTGAGCCCCAGCTTCGTCCCGTAGGAGATGCCCCACAAATGCGCCTGATCGTAGCCCAGGCCAGTGACGAGATCGTAGACATCGGCGGCGCTGGCGGCGCTGTTGTACATCTGCAAGTCGACACCTTCATCGATCAGGCGGTCGCGGCAATCCTGCACCGGATCGTCGCTTTCGCCCTCTTCGATCTCGTAGCAGTTGAGGCTGGGGAGCGAAAAGCCCGTCCCGCGCTGATCGAACAGGATGAGGGTGTGATTTTCGGTGACGGGGTGGTTCAGGAAGCTGTCGGTTGCCAGCAGCGCCGCGCCGCCGGGGCCACCCTCCAGATACACGACCGGGATGGGATCAGCGTCTTCATTCACGGGACTGATGATGGCGACCGCGAGTTCGACGACCGCGCCGTCCGGCAGCGACCGATCCTCCGGCACGACCAGATAGCCGCACGTGACGCCGTCGAGTTCTGGGAATGGGCAATCAGACTCGAAAAAGCCCAATTCGGCGTCTTGCGCGTGCAGCGGGGCGAACACCCCGACTAACAAACAGAGACCAACGACCCAGGTTAGCGTCCAGAAATGGCGCAGGCGTGGTTGATGCGGCATAAATCCCTCCGATGGGTAGCAGTGTGCAATTCGTTGTCCGATCATGCGTATGTTCGAGTATACACCTATCTCGTTTTCGCAGGCGCTGGCACCCGTGATTAATCAGGCTCACCGCCGCCGCTTGCCACATCCACTGACCGCCGTCACACCATAGACTGCACGCTGCAAACCCTCTTTTTCCGGTATTTGAGGGGAGCGAGCAAACACTTGTGCTATAATAGGATGCAGCGTAATTGGTTCATCCAAGGAAGGGAATGACCCGGACCAAGTTCATCCTCAGCTGTTGCCTCACCCTCACGCTGACTCTGGTTGGCTGCTTCGCCACCGACCCCACCGCACCCACGCCGAATCCTGATAGTATCGCCGTCACCGACCCGCCCGGCGGCCTCGCTGCGACGCATCCGCTGAGCATTGCCATGCTGCGCGACCGCACCTATGAAGGCAGCGATTTCGTCATTGAGCAGACGCTCGAACCGGGCATCAACTACAACCGCTATATCGCGTCGTACCTCTCCGATGGGCTGAAAATTTACGCGCTGCTGACCGTGCCCATGAGCGCGCGTCCACCGACGGGCTACCCGGTCGTGATCTTCAACCACGGTTACATCCCGCCCGACGAATACCGCACGACCGAGCGCTACCTCGCCTATACCGACGCCTTCGCCCGCGCGGGCTATATCGTCGTCAAGTCGGATTATCGCGGGCATGGCAGCTCCGAAGGTGATCCCGAATCAGCGTACACCAGCCCCGGCTACACCATCGACGTGCTCAACGCGCTGGCGGCGGCGCGGCGCTACCC
>JAYRZU010000102.1:0-2621 GCA_041916315.1 Anaerolineae bacterium | reverse complement strand
GACTGAGACGCCGTAGTAAGCGAAAGCGGGTAGACCGTCCGCTTGCCGGCATGGGTAATACGCCCCAACCGCCAGCCAAAGGCTTTCTGCAGCTCGGTACAAAAACGTTCGTCGGACCAGGCCTTAACCTCTTCCGCCTTATCCTGCGGGTGACACCAGACCAGGGAACAGCGCCCGTCCGACATCGGCAGCATCGCCAGTGGGCCATGCTGCGTAAAGCGCTCAAAGGCCCTGCCGTTGTGGTCAGCTGCGGTAGCGACGTTCGCAATGACCGCCACCTGGCCGTAAGGCTGCTGGCGCCACTCCACGCCACACTGGGTGCCGAGCGACGAGCGCGAACCGTCCGCAGCGACCAGAAGCTGACCTTCAAGGACGGTGCCGTTTTCCAGCGTCACGCTGACCGACGCTTCGCTTCGGCTCACGCTGGCCACGCGCGCGGGACAATGCAGCGTGACGCCCGGCGCGTCCTGGAGCAGGCGGAACAGACGTAATCCGACGTCGTGCAGCTCAACAACCTGACCCAGGGCATCAATCCGGTAATCCTGCGCGTCCAGCGTGACAAAGCCTGCATGTCCGCGATCGCTGACGTGAACGGTCCCGATCGCCGTAGCACGGTCGGCAATCGCCTGCCAGATCCCAATGCGGGAAAGCTGCTGGCAGGTGCCCTGCGCCAGCGCAATGGCGCGAGCATCAAAACCGGGGTGGTTCGACGCCTCTGGCGCAACGGCTTCTACCAGGTGCACCGGAAGCTGGCCCTGCGTCATATGCGAAATGGCCAGCGCCAGCGTGGCCCCGGTCATGCCGCCGCCCACGATAATCACGCTCATGCGCGCGCCGCTGCCATCAGCGCCTCGATATCGTCAGCGTTTTTCACGACGCTGGCGGTCAGGTTTTCGTTACCGGTTTCGGTAATCACGATATCGTCTTCAATACGAATGCCAATCCCGCGGTATTCTTCTGGCACGTCGGCATCCGGCGCGATGTAGAGACCCGGCTCCACGGTTAACACCATGCCCGGCTCCAGCACGCGCGAACGGTCGGTGCCGTATGCGCCAACGTCATGCACGTCCAGCCCCAGCCAGTGGCTCAGGCCGTGCATGAAATACGGTCGATGCGCATTTTCAGCAATCAGGGTGTCGACATCCCCTTTCAGGATCCCGAGCCTGACCAGACCGGTAATCATGATGCGCACCACTTCGCCGGTCACTTCCTGCATGGAAGTCCCCGGACGATACAGTTTGAGCGCTGTCTCAAGGGATTCGAGAACAATGTCGTAAATCGCGCGCTGTGCCGGCGAGAATTTACCGTTCACCGGAAAGGTACGGGTGATGTCCCCCGCATAGCCCTGATATTCGCAACCGGCGTCAATCAGCACCAGATCGCCGTCGCGCAGCACACTTTCGTTTTCGGTGTAGTGCAGAATGCAGCCGTTTTCCCCGCCGCCGACAATGGTGTTGTAGGAGGGATAGCGCGCGCCGTGGCGGTTAAATTCGTGGTGAATTTCGCCTTCCAGCTGGTATTCGAACATCCCGGGACGGCATTTCTCCATGGCGCGGGTGTGTGCCAGCGCGCTGATTTCGCCCGCGCGGCGCATCACATTTAGCTCTTCCTCAGACTTGAACAGGCGCATCTCATGCACCACCGGACGCCAGTCCGTCAGCGTGGCCGGTGCGGACAGGTTCTGGCGCGAGCCTTTGCGCAGCTTATCCAGCGCGGTGAAGACAATCTCATCGGCGTAGGCATATTCGCCCTGCGCGTGATAGAGCACGTCGAGGCCGTTAAGCAACTGATAGAGCTGCTGGTTGATTTCGCTAAACGCCAGCGCACGGTCAACGCCCAGCTTCGCCGGCGCGGCCTCCTGGCCCAGGCGGCGGCCAAACCAGATTTCGGCCGTCAGGTCGCGCACGCGGTTGAAAATCACGCTGTGGTTGTGGGTGTCATTGCTTTTAATCAGCACCAGTACCGCTTCCGGCTCGTTAAAGCCGGTGAAGTACCAGAAATCGCTGCTCTGGCGATAGGGATATTCGCTGTCAGCGCTGCGCGTCACTTCAGGCGCAGCAAAAATTAGCGCGGCGCTGCCCGGCTGCATTTTCGCCAGCAGCGCCTGACGGCGGCGCGAATACTCTTGACTCGAGATAACCATGACACCCTCCTGTGCGTTATTTTTCTTAATGTAAGGTTGGCTTACGAACTTCCGGTGCGGTCGGCTGTGAGCGCGTAAAGTTGTCGTGGCACAGCAGTGCCGCCACGCGCACGTACTCGATGATCTCTTCGAGAGACATTTCCAGCTCTTCCTGGTCTTCGTCTTCATCGTAGCCAAGCTGGGCAATGTTGCGCAGGTCGTCGATCGCTTCACCCGCTTCGCCGGTCACTTTATCCAGTTTAGGCTGCGTGACGCCCAGCCCCAGCAGATAGTGGTTTACCCAGCCGGCCAGCGCATCGGCGCGATCGAACACGCTGACGTCGTCGCCGTCAGGCAGATAAAGCTGAAAAAGGAAGCCATCGTCTTCCAGCGAATCGCTGATGGCGGCGTGCATTTTACGCAGCGCTTCCGCCAGCTCGTGACCAAACGCCAGCCCTTCATTCGTGAGGTCGTGGATCAGCGGCTGCCAGGAGCTGTC
>JAYRZU010000101.1:0-84548 GCA_041916315.1 Anaerolineae bacterium | reverse complement strand
GCACGGGGCTGGCGGGCGTCGCCGGGTCGGCGCTCACGCTCATCGGTCAGATCGGGCCGCAGTTGGGCACGGGCTATATCGTGGATGCGTTCATGGTCGTGGTGCTCGGCGGTGTTGGCAGCCTGCCAGGGACGATCCTCGCCGCCATCGTGATCGGGACGCTCAACCCGATCTTCGAGATGTACATCTCGTCGGCGGGCTTCGACTCGGCGGCCTCGCTCGGCAAAGTGCTGGTCTTCGTCGTCATCATCGCGTTCCTGCAGTTCCGACCCAACGGGCTGCTGGCGCTGCGCTCACGCACGTGATGAGGGAGACAGAATGTTGAAGCAACTCAATCTGCATACGCTCGGCGTGGTCGTCGTCGCGCTGCTCATGATCTTCGTGCTGCCCGCTGCGCTCTCCACGTTTCAGGTCAATCTGCTCGGGCGCTTTTTGACCTACGCGATTGTCGCCGTGGGGCTGGATATGATCTGGGGTTACACGGGGATGTTGAGCCTCGGTCAAGGCTTGTTCTTCGGGTTGGGCGCGTACTGCTTCGCCATGTACCTCAATCTCGAAGCGGCGGGCACGCGCATGCCGGAATTCATGGGCTTGTACGGCGTGACCACGCTCCCGGCGCTGTGGCAGCCCTTCTATTCGCCCGTCGTCGCCATTCTGCTGGCGGCGGTCTTCCCGATGATCATCGCCGGGGTGCTCGGCTACATGATCTTCCGCAGCCGCATTCAGGGCGTGTACTTCTCGATCATCACGCAGGCGCTGACGGCCATCGTCGCACTGCTGCTCATCGGGCAGCAGCGGCTGATCAACGGGACGAACGGCATCACCGAAATGCGCACGATCTTCGGCGCACCGCTCGCCACACCCGAGACTAAAACCGCGTTGTATATCGTCTCGGTAATCGTGCTGGCGCTCGTCTACCTCGGCGCACGGCTGCTGATTAAGTCGCGGTTCGGGCGGCTGCTGGTCGCCATCCGCGACGATGAAAATCGCGTGCGCTTCATGGGCTACAACCCGGTGCTGATCAAGACGCTGGTGTTCATGCTCTCGGCGGGCATTGCTGGGATCGCGGGCGTGCTGTTCGTGCCGCAGGTCGGCATCATTTCGCCCAAGCAGTTGGATATCACCGCCTCGATTGAAATCGTGATCTGGGTGGCCGTCGGCGGGCGCGGCTCGCTGATCGGCGCGATTCTCGGGGCGCTGCTCGTCAACACGGGCAAGAGCGCGATCAGCACAGCGCACCCGGATATCTGGCAGTTGATCATGGGGGCGTTGTTTGTCGGCGTCGTGCTGCTGTTCCCGCGGGGCATTGTCGGCTCCATTAGCGACGGGATCGCGCGGTTGCGGTCAAAGCCGGGGGACGCGCCCGTCGCGCTGGAAGCCGTCGAGACGCCGAATGCGGTGTAAAGCACGACCCCAACCCTTCTCCCACGCAAGCGGGGAGAGGGGAACAACGGCCCGTGCTGTTGGCTCCCTGAGTTCGGGGTGGGGTCCGGACGCGCTTCTGCGCGTCCCTACAAGCGATTTTGAGCAGGTTGGATAGTTGACAAAAAGGAGCACGCAATGACCGACTACATCATGGATATGCAGAACGTGACGGTGAGCTTTGACGGCTTCAAAGTGCTGGACAGCCTGAGCTTCAATATCCGGTACGGCGAACTGCGCTTCCTGATCGGCCCGAACGGCGCGGGCAAATCGACACTGCTCGACATTATGACGGGCAAGACGCGCCCGGATCACGGCAAGGTGATCTTCGACCAGAAGTTGGACGTCACCCGCGTGACGGAACACCAACTGGTCAAGCATGGCATCGGGCGCAAGTTCCAGACGCCGAGCGTGTTCAACAGCCTGACCGTCTACGAAAACCTCGAAGCGGCGCTCGGCTTTAAAACGCCGGTCATTGGTTTGAGCCGCAAGCTGACGCCGGATCAGCATGACGTGATTGAAGAGACACTCGTCACGACCAATTTGATCGCGCAGCGCAATGTGGCGGCGGGTATACTCTCGCACGGGCAGAAGCAGTGGCTGGAAATCGGCATGCTGTTGGTGCAGTCGCCTAAGCTGCTGCTGCTCGACGAACCGGTCGCGGGTATGACGCGGCGCGAACGCGATCACACGGGCGAACTCCTGCACCGGATCGCCGAAGGCCGCTCGATCCTCGTGGTCGAACATGACATGGTGTTCGTGCGCCAGTTCGCAACCACGGTCACCGTGCTGCACATGGGTAAACTCCTGTGCGAAGGCTTGGTCGACGAAGTCCAGTCGAACGAGCGCGTGGTCGAGGTGTATCTCGGACACCGGCACGCGGCTTAAGGGGGAAGTATGCTGGCTGTCAACGGGCTGCACGTGTACTACGGGCAAAGCCGCATCATCGACAACGTGGATCTGGAGGTCGCGCCCGGCGAAGTCGTGTGCCTGATGGGACGCAACGGCGTGGGCAAAACGACCATGCTCAAGGCGATCATGGGCATCCTGAAGGCGAAACAGGGCACAATCCGCTACGAGGGGCAAGACATCACACATCTGCCGGCGCACAAGCGCGCCGCCGCCGGTCTCGGTTATGTGCCGCAGGGGCGCGGCATCTTCCCGCATCTGACGGTGTACGAAAACCTGCTCATGGGCTTTGAGGCATTGAGCGGCAAAGCGCGCAATGGATCACCTGAGGCGCTGGAGGAAATCTATACGATCTTCCCCGTGCTCAAGCAGATGGGCGGGCGCGTCGCGGGGACGTTGAGCGGCGGTCAGCAGCAGCAGCTCGCCATCGGTCGCGTGCTGGTGCGCAAGCCGCGCCTGCTCCTGCTCGACGAGCCGACCGAAGGCATTCAGCCGAACATCGTCGAGGAGATCGAAGACCTGATCCGCTCACTGCGCGATCAGGGACAGATCGCCATTTTGCTGATCGAGCAGTTTCTCGATTTCGCGCTCGGCATCGCGGATACGTGTTACGTGATGCAGAAGGGCGTGATCGTCTCGCACGGAAAGGCGAACGAACTGTCACCAGATATCATCCGCGAACATCTGTCGGTCTAGACGATGTCGCTGCACAGTATTGGTCGTGAAGGCGAACTGCGCCTGAGTTTCGCCCGCCGGGGCGAACGAACGATCCTCGCCGAGCAGTATTCGCGCCCACCCTTACAGGTGATGCGCGCCATACCGGACGCGGCGGGGATTTTGTGCGTCTATCTGCTGAGTCCGACCGGGGGCGTGGTGCAGGGTGACCGCTACCGGATCGATCTCGAGATTGGCGCGGACGCGCGCGCGCTGTTCACCACGCAGTCGGCGACGAAGATCTACCGCATGCCGGAGGGGTGCGCCGAGCAGGTGACGACGATCACCGTGCGGCGCGGCGCGTTCTTCGAGTACGTGCCAGACGCGGCGATCCTGTTCGCGGACGCCGATTATCACCAGCGCACCGAGGTCACGCTGGAACCGGGGGCGCTGGCGCTGCTCTACGACATCGTCATGCCGGGGCGGCTGGCTCGCGGCGAACGCTTGGAGTTTCGGCGCTTCGCCAACCGCACCCGCGTGAGCGATGAGCGCGGCATGCTGGTGTTCGACGCGGCGATCCTGCAGCCAGCCGCGCTCGATCTGGACGCGCTCGGTCGGCTGGAAGGCTATCCGTGCTGGGGCAGCGCCACGCTGGTTGGCGATCTGGCGGCGTGGGGACTCGACGCAGCGGCGCTGGTCACGGAGATGGCGTCCGCGCTGAGTCATCTGCCGAAGCGCGACGGGATCGGCGGGGCGTCGGTGCTGGCGCGTAACGGCCTGACGGTGCGCGTGCTCAGCCAGCGGTTGGAGACGATCTACGCGGCGTTTTCGACGCTGCGCCTGCGCGTGCGTGAACTCTGCTTGCAATCCACTGCGCCGCTGCGGAAATAACTCTCACTTACAGAAAGGCAGGCCATGAACTTATCACCGAGAGAAAAAGACAAGCTGATGATCTACGTCGCCGCGATGGTGGCACGGGATCGCCGCGCGCGGGGACTCAAGCTGAATCACCCGGAGGCGGTGGCGCTGATCACGGCGGAAGTTTTAGAGGGCATTCGCGACGGGCGCACGGTCGCGGACTTGATGCAGTATGGCAAGACCATCCTCAAGCGCGAGGATGTGATGGAAGGCGTGCCGGAGATGATCCCCGATATTCAGGTGGAAGGCACGTTCCCCGATGGCACGAAACTCGTGACGATTCATGAACCGATCGCGTGAGGCGCTATGATTCCCGGTGAATATTTTCTGGCAGATGATGACATTGTCGCCAACGCGGATCGCCCGGTGATCACGCTGCTGGTGGCGAACACGGGCGACCGTCCGATTCAGGTGGGGTCGCATTTCCATTTCTACGAAGTCAACACGGCGCTGAGTTTCGAACGGGACGCGGCCTATGGCATGCGCCTCAATATCGCCTCTGGTCTGACGGTACGCTTTGAACCCGGCGACGCGAAGACCGTCGAACTGACGACCATCGGCGGCACGCGCACGATCTACGGGCTGAACAGCCGCGTAAACGGCCCACTGGACAAGGAGAGCTAACCATGCCGCTGCGTATTCCACGTCACGTTTACGCCGATCTCTATGGCCCGACGACGGGCGACCGCGTGCGCCTCGCCGATACTGACCTGATCATCGAAGTTGAGGCCGACTACACGCGCTATGGCGATGAGGCCAAGTTCGGTGGCGGCAAAACGCTGCGCGACGGCATGGGGCAATCTGCCGATGTCACGCGGGCGGGTGGCGCGCTCGACCTCGTCATCACCAACGCGCTGATCATCGATCACTGGGGCATCGTCAAGGCGGATGTGGGCATCCGCGATGGCAAGATCGCCGCCATCGGCAAGGCGGGCAACCCCGGCGTGATGGATGGCGTCACGCCCGGCATGATCGTCGGCGCGGCGACCGAGGTGATCGCCGGAGAGGGGATGATCCTCACGGCGGGCGGCATCGACTCGCACATCCATTTCATCGCGCCGCAGCAGATCGAAGAGGCGCTCTCATCGGGTATCACGACGATGCTCGGCGGCGGCACAGGCCCGGCGACCGGGACGAACGCCACGACCTGTACGCCGGGCGCGTGGAACATGTACCGCATGCTCGAAGCGGCGGACTCGTTCCCAATGAATCTAGGCTTCATGGGCAAGGGTAACGCGTCGCTGCCCGACCCGCTGCGTGAGCAGATCGAAGCGGGCGCGATTGGCCTCAAGCTGCACGAAGACTGGGGCACGACGCCCGCCGCCATCGACAACTGTCTGTCGGTCGCGGAAGAGTACGATGTGCAGGTGGCGATTCACACGGATACGCTCAACGAGGCGGGCTTCGTCGACGACTCGATTGCCGCGTTCAAAGGCCGCACCATCCACACCTTCCACACCGAAGGCGCGGGCGGCGGGCACGCGCCGGACATCATCAAGGTGTGCGGCGAACTCAACGTGCTGCCGTCATCCACGAACCCGACGCGCCCGTTCACGGTCAACACGATTGACGAACACCTCGATATGCTCATGGTGTGCCACCATCTCAGCCCGTCGATCCCTGAAGACCTTGCGTTCGCTGAATCACGTATTCGCCCGGAAACGATTGCCGCGGAAGACATTCTGCATGACATGGGCGCGCTGAGCATGATGTCGTCGGACTCGCAGGCGATGGGGCGCGTGGGCGAAGTCATCCTGCGGACGTGGCAAACCGCGCACAAGATGAAAGCCCAGCGTGGCAAACTCCCGCTCGACACGGACAAGCACGATAACTTCCGCGTTAAGCGCTACGTGGCGAAGTACACCATCAACCCGGCAATTTCGCATGGGCTGGCGGCGTATGTCGGCTCGGTCGAAGTCGGTAAGCTGGCAGATCTCGTGCTGTGGCGTCCGGCGTTCTTCGGCGTCAAGCCGGAGATGATCCTCAAAGGCGGGTTCATCGCGTACGCGCAGATGGGCGACCCGAACGCCTCGATCCCCACGCCGCAACCCGTGCACGGTCGTCCGATGTTCGGCGGGTACGGTCGCGCCATTCACAGCACATCGGTGACATTTATGAGTCAGGCGGCGGTCGAGCGTGGCGTGCCGGAGGCGCTCAAGCTGGGGAAGGTGATCGCGCCTGTGTCCAACTGCCGCAACCTGACCAAAGCGCACATGATTCACAACGACTTCCTGCCCAACATCAGCGTGGACCCGGAAACGTACGAAGTCCGCGTGGACGGGCAGATCATCACCTGCGAACCAGCGGCATCGCTGCCACTCGCGCAGCGGTATTTTCTGTTTTAGTGGACAAATCACCTCACCCCGTTTCGCTGCGCTCAACCGCCCCTCTCCAGAGGGCGAGGGGCAAAAGCGAATCCATTCAAGTCGCTCTCCCCACGGAGAGGGACAGCTTGCGTAGCAAGCAGGGTGAGGTCAATCAAGAGGTATGTGCTATGCAATTTGCCGCGCCTCAACTGCTCATGCTGCTCCAGTGGATGGACTCCGCGTTCCCGACGGGCGCGTTCGCGCATTCCGGCGGGCTGGAGACCTACGCGCAGGCGGACACGGTGCGCACCGCGCGCGATCTCGCGGCGCTGATCGCCGTCAAACTGGAGAACGCAGCACACACGGATCTGATCGTCGTGCACAGTGCAATGACGGCGTATGCCGAGTCTGATTTCGCGCAGATCGCCGATCTGGACAGCCTGTGCACCGCTTCGAAGCCCGCCAAAGAGACGCGTGATGCCAGCGAAAAAATCGGTCGGCGCATGCTGGCGAGCGTGCTCAACGTGCAGCCCGACGCCCGCTTGAGCGAGTACCGCGCCCGCATTGAGCAGGGGACATGCATTGGTCATCACGCGGTGGCGCATGGGCTGGCGTGCGCCGCGCTCGGTGTGGACGCGCGGTCGGCGCTGCTGGCGTTCGGGTACGGACTGGCGGCGAATCAGACGGCGGCGTCGCTCAAGCTGATAGCCATCGGGCAGACGCAGGCGCAGGCCGTGCTCGGCGCGTGCGGGACGGCGATTGCCGAGGTGGTCGAGGCTGCACTCGGGCGCACGCTCGACGATTTCGGCGGGTTCGCGCCGGGGCTGGACATCCGCGCCATGCAGCACGAGGGGCTTTTCCAACGGTTATTCATCAGTTGAATGAGGTCAAATGAGATGTGCAAAGTCGAGTATAACGAGCAGTCCTTCGTCCGCACCGTGAAAGACATCCGCCCGCTGATCATCGGCGTGGGTGGGCCGGTCGGGTCGGGCAAGACGACGCTCATCGAAAAGCTGTGCAAGGCGATGTCTGCGACGCATCAGATTGCGGTCATCACCAACGATATTTACACGAAAGAGGACGCCGCCATCCTCACTCGATTGAGCGCGCTCGAACCGGAGCGGATCTACGGGGTGGAGACGGGGGGCTGCCCACATACCGCCATCCGCGATGACATTTCCGCCAATCAGGATGCGCTGGATGTGATGATGGCACGCTTTGGTGGGGAACTGGACATCATCTTCCTCGAAAGCGGCGGCGACAACCTCGCGGCGAGCTTCAGCCCGGAACTGGTCGAGGTTGAATTCTACGTGATTGATGTGGCGGGCGGGGAGAAGATTCCGCGCAAGGGCGGCCCCGGCATTCTGCGCTCCGATCTGCTGATCATCAACAAAACCGATCTCGCGCCCTACGTCGGAGCCAGTCTCGACGTCATGCAGCGCGACACCGAACGCCAGCGCGGCGAGCGTCCGTATCGCTTCACCGACCTCAAGAGTGGAGCGGGCTTGCCGGAAGTGATCGCGTGGATCGAGCATCGGTTGGCGCATCGCGGTGAAGCGTACCACGAGCATACGCATGAAGGCAGTCACGACCCCCACGATCACGGTCACGCGCATACACATCACCACGGGTAAGCGGTCTGCGCCCCTCCTGGCCTTCGGGAGGGGCGCAGGCGCTGCTGACCTCGGCTAGCTTACGGCGTGAGCCGGGCTAAAGTGAACGTGTTGCCACTCACCGTCCAGATCATGCGATCCCCCTCACAGAGAACGGCAAAGGGGACAGGGAAGTTCCCCACCTCGTTGAGCACATCCCGCGTCGCCTCGGTGATGTCCTGCGCCTCGCCGCCATCCGTCATGATGGCGCTGCCATCCCCATAGACCGCGTGGAAATCCTGAGCGGTGAAGCGGGTCGCGTCGGTCGCGTTGGCGACCATGCGGTAGGTTCCGGTCATAGCGAACGTGGCGGTCAGCGAATCGGTTGCCAGCGCATACACCCCGGTGAAAGTGCCATCGTCGACCAGCGAGAACACATAGCCCGTCGTGTCCACATCGCCGCTGATTGCATTCGGTACACCGATCACTTGCCAATCCCCGAGATAACAGACGCTGCCGATGCCCGGCTCGGGCGTCGGTTGGGCTTCGGAACACGGGGTCGGGCTGGGGCGCTGACCCCATTCCAGCGTAAAGCCGTTCCGCTCCCCGGCGGCGGCGCGTCCCCGGCTGATGATCACCATGTCACCGGTAGCGGTTGGACAAAACTCCAGCGGTGCGTCGGCGCTGAGGCGCTGCAAGCCGCTGCTGGTTTCGATGCTCACCGCGTAATTGCGGGCCGCGCTGCCAGTCGCCTGCACGAAGGCGATGTTGCCCGGCTGCACCTCAAAGCCGACCAGATTGACGAAGTCGCCGGAGAAACGCGGTAAGCTGATCTCCGCGCTGCCCGATTGGGCGGCCAGCGTATCGGCGCTGGTCAGATCGACGACGGGAGGAATGGGCAAGCTGCGCTGATGCAGCGCCAACAACCAGTTGTGGAACAGTTCTGTGGGTTCGATGGGGAGGCCGAGGAAGAGACTGTCATCGGAGCGGCGAGCAGCGATCAGGCGGAGTTCGTTGCGCACATAATCGATGCTGCCCATGCCGGAAGCCGTCGCGGCAAATTCCCAGAAATAGAGCGCGTCATAGTTGGTCGTCGTGATGTCCTGCCGTTGATCAAAGTTGATCTGGCGGGCGCTGGGATACTGGCTGGGGAAGACCTGCGCCGCCGCCCATTCCGCTGAACCGTTGACCCACCACCCCTGCGCGGGATCCAGATAGGTCGTCAGTGGGAGATCCGGGGCGAGTTCGGCCTGTACACAGTGGAACAATTCACGCGCGATGGTCGATTCGAGGTCGGGCGCGCTCTCCCAGCCGCTGTAGATGCTGAGGTGACAGATGGTCGGGTCAAACAGGATGGCGGGTTCGAGGCGGGTAACATAACCGGCATTGGGCGGCAGCGTCCGCCCGAGCGCGATCGCGCCGCTGGGAGAGTTGGATCCGGTAAACACGACGATGATCTGCTGAACCCACGGAATCCCCCCGCGCAGCGTGTTATAGATGGGCAGCGTCGTTTCCAGTATGTCGATAATCCGGGGGTAGTCGCCGGGGCTATCCGGTAGATAGTACACAAAGTTGCTGCCGCGTCCCTCCGGCAGCGCGAACTTGACCGCCGGGCGGCGCGTTTCGCGATCTTGCGCGGCAAGCGGCTGACCGAGCAGCATGCACAGAACCAACAGCGCTAACCAAATGACGCGCGAACGATAAAACATGAATTGTCCTTTAGGTGAAATTGGGTGGAAGCGTATCAGGGTGTCTAGTGACCGTTTCAGTGTAGCAGCATTTCCGCGGCGCGCTTCCGGGCGCGCAGTCGAGAATTGTCACAGTGTCCTTATATCAGCGGCGGCGCGGCGACACATGATCAGGCCGTCCGGCTGCGTGGCTGTCCCAGCACCCTCCGCCGAACCCGCCGAATTTGTGAATTTCTTATGAATTCTATTAGGCGCAGGGCTACAAACGCTCCCCATGCCGGCCGTCGGTTGAGCGTAGAACAGCCTGAATAAAAGAGTCATTGATGGTTGATAAAGTATGAAAAAGGGTGATAAAGGGTCTAAATATGGGGCAAGTTACTACTTCAAACTCCTTAGATTGACCCATATTTGTCATAACACCTTGACAGAGGGCTGCTAGCGCATGCATTGGGATTTATCTATAGTGAAGCTTACGCTTATCGCTCACACTCCTTTGTTGACATGCGTGACTCCCGGTGAGGAAGCGGCTGCTTATTCCATCGTTATCATTCAAAGGGAATTGTAGATGCTCCACAGACATCCTCGTTTCACCGTTATTCTGCTTGCCCTGCTGGCGCTCACGGTATTTGGAGCGATTGCTGCTCAGGCTCAGTGTGAAGAATGCGAATCAGTCGCGTATATTGCCGACTGCTCGCTGATCTTCGAATCGACCATCCCCAAGCCGCCGGAAGAAGAGAGCCTCGGTAAGTCGTTCTCGTTTGATTTTGCCAAGCCGCTCAACGCGCCATTCACGATCTACATCAAGCTGTATGATGGCTTCACCTTAATATCGGAACAGGCCGTGACGGGCGAACCGGGGACGCCGTTCAGCGTGTCCTTCGCGCTGAGCCAGTACTTTGAAGATGAAGATGTGAGCATCCTTGTCGGCATCGATCCGGGTGACAGCTTTGGCTACATCTACTGGTGGCTGAGCATTGGCGGCGAAGGTGACGCGATCGAAGTGCCGAACAGCGTTGTCCTCGCCTGCCAGCAAACGCGCTGCGACTACCCGCATATCGGCGATGTGCAGGGCACAGTGCTCGGTTCACCGATCACCTACTACGAGCCGAATCTGAACGCGGAGACGATTCCGGCGGTCGTGCTGCGCCCGAACCAGAACTGGTGGATTGTCGATGCGCGGGATGGTTTCTATCAGGTGTTCATCACGTGCGGCGCGCCGCTCGTGTGGGTCACTGCTGACTCCCTTGGCCCCAACTTCGACGAGGTGTGGCGCGGGCGTCCGCTGCCGGATGCGGGCACCCGTCCGGAGTAAGCCGCACGGACCTTGAGGCACCATCATCCGCTAGGGATTTACTCACGAGGCGACCAGCACGGTCGCCTTTGTGTTTGTCAGAGGAGCGGCGGCTGAGTGGGCAAGCTGAACCGGAAGGTCGAGCCGACGCCGGGTTCGCTTTCGACGGTGATGCTGCCGTGATACGCTTCGGCAATCAGCTTGACGAGCGTCAAGCCAAGGCCTAATCCTGCCTGCGACGTCGTGCGCGCATCGTCGATTTTGTAGAATGGCTCGAAAATATGCGGGAGGTGTTCCGCGGCAACGCCGATGCCGTCGTCCCGGACGATCACGGTGATGGTCTCGTCCGTGTGGGCAAAGCTGACCGTGACGCCGCCGCCGGGCGGTGTGTAGGCGATAGCATTCTGGATCAACTGCTGCAGCGCAACTTCGATGTGCGCGTGGTTGCAGTTGGCGTAGACGCGCTCAGCCTGCGGGACAACCGTCAGCGTGACATGGCGCTCCTGCGCCACCCGCTGCATGCGGCGCGCAATCCCGTCGACGGTGAGCTGCAAATCGACCTTGGTCTGCGTGGTGTTCTCCAGACCGATGATCAGCCCCATGTTTTCCATCTGGTAGGTCATTTGCTGGACAGCGGTGTGCGTTTTATCAATGTGTTCAGCGACCGTGTCTAGTTTGTCGCCGCGTTCCAGCTTGCGCCGCAGCAGATGCTGGTTCACTTCGACCGTCGAGAGCCGGTTGCGAAAGTCATGCGTCACCGCAGCGACAAATTTGCTCAGAATCCGCTGCTGCTCCTGCCGGATGATGAGTTCGGTGCGTTCGCGTTCGCTGCGTTCCAGAAGCGCACGTTTTTCGTGTTCCCGGGCATTCCAGAATGATGTAATGGTGATGATGATCGCTGCGCCGAAGAGGTTAAAGGCGAAGGGGCCGCGAATCGTGTCGTTCCATTGCAGTTCAGGATTGAGCACTTGAAAGCCGATAATGATGACGAACACGAGCGCCACCCACGTCAGCGTATAGAGCCGCCGGGCGAACGCCGAGATGAAAAGCGTCACCATGATGTAATAGTAGGTAATTTCGCGCCCGGTTGCTCCCCCCACCGTGAAGACCGCACTGGTGATAAGCACACTCGCGATGACCCCCAACGCATTCATAGCGCTCTGAACTCGGCCCCTGCGGCTCAGATGGTAGGGATAAACGAACAGCGCAGTACCCACGCACGCGGGAAGGACGGCCACTTTTTGCGCATCGGTATAGCGCGTCACCGTGACCAATATCCCGGCGGTAGCGACAAAAATCAACGCCAAAGAGAGACCCGCGATCACGCGCGCTTCTCGATGGCGTTGGCTGTCGGTGATCGCCGCTGTTGGTTCGGTCAGCCTATGCCAGAGCAGATTAATGCTCAGGCGCAGGCGCTTCAGTGAGTGCTTAATGAAAAACTCCCCGGCGTAATGTCGCTGGCGCTGAATATGGGGACTGAGTGAATGTTCGGACGATTTCTGGTATTCATTATAAACGAAGTATACGGAGATGGACGTAAGGCAGCGGTGATCACAACGTTTTATATAGTTTTGATCAACGAAGCGGTCACCATCTAAAGAACGTAAAGAGATATAAGTATACCCGAACACGTGGGGGGTGAACATAGCTGGCCTGCGGGCGCGGCGACGCTCGAAGCCGCCGTGCGCGTCATGGGCAGCGTGCAGTTGGCGCGTGACCTGACGGACGAGGAAGTCCACTACATCGTGGCGTTCCTCGAGTCGCTCGAAGGTGAAATGCCCGAAATCAGCGTTCCGCAGCTCCCCGCGGATTAGACTGTTCTAACTTACTAGTGGTGGTCAAAAGCGCCTCTGACACCTTCAGAGGCGCCTGGTTTTGGTGGTCACTGATTCAATTCGTAGATGATGCGCAGCCCTTCGAGCGTGAGTTCCGGCGCGATGAAGTCGAGCGCGTCGGTCTGCTCTTTGAAGTGTGGCGCAAGGCCCCCCGTCCCGATCACCTTGACGTTGTCCTCGTTCATCGCCGCTTTGATGCGCTTGACCATGCCTTCGATCATGCTGACATAGCCCATGAACAGGCCGGACTGCATGGCGTGAATCGTGTTCGTGCCGATCACCGAGGGTGGCGCGACCAGATCGACTTTGTGCAGGCGGGCGGTCATGCTGACAAGCGCGTCCATCGATACGTTGATCCCCGGCGCAATCGCGCCGCCGCGGTACGCTCCGCTGGATGAGACGACATCAAAGGTGGTCGCCGTGCCGAAGTCGCAGACGATGGCGGGTGGACCGTAGAGCGCGACGACCGCCGCCGCGTTGATGATGCGATCCGCACCCGCTTGTTCCGGCTGATCGATTTCAATTTTGACGCCCGTTTTGGTCTTGTGCGTGATGACGAGCGGGTCCATCTTCAGGTAGTTGTGCACCAGCTCGGTGAAGGTCAGCGTGAGGCGCGGGACGACACTGCCAATCGCTACCCCCGTGATGGCGCGATAGGTTAGGTCTTCCCCAGCGAGGAAGTTGCGCAGCAGGACAGCGTATTCGTCGGGCATCTTCTGCGCGACCGTGCGCATGCGCCACGAGACGAGCCATTGACCGTGATGATGTAGACCGAGGTGAATATTGGTATTGCCGATATCGACAGCGAGCAGCATAACCGATCCATCCATTGAAAGAACCGTCAAAGGAGAGGAGATCTCTCCGGATTGAAGCGGCATTATAACGCGGCATTTGATCCGGAGGCGATGCGGGACTATGATCGAAGGATAATATGCCACTCTATTGATGCCACTTCGAGTAACGACAAATTTTGTATTCTGGAGTCTGCCATGAAGCAACGAGGCAAACGAACTTCCCCGTTGGGATGTCTGGTAGCAATTACTCTATGTGGTATGGTGATGCTTGTTTTGCCAAGAGTAGGCAGATCGCCTGCCGAGTCGATTTCACGTCCGCAAAGTGGAACGCCATCAGTTGCAGAAGAAGCTTTACCTACTCAGGTGACCTCGCCAACCCTGATTGCACCACCCGCCGAAAGAACGTTTACGCCGCTAGAATCCGAAGTGACAGCGTTAGTTGGTGTGCGCACATTGCGATCAGTGGTGAGTGTTGATGGCATTGTATATATGGAAATCGATGTTGAGCAGGGATATGCGGCACAGCCATTTGCCGAGGTGCTTCTGGAAGTGGCGCGGCGATATGGAACAGTGGAAGACTTCAGTACGATGCTCAATGATGGAATAAACGTCCCAGTTAGCTTTCTCTGGCGCAACGGGACATGGAATGGCGCGCAAATGATCCAACATGCAACGTTGGTACAGGCGACCTCACAGTCTGAATCATCCGCACCAATCAGCTTGCCGAGTCGGACGCCCGCACCCTATGTGCCGCCTCTACCAACAGCAGTGATCGTTTCGCCCTATACATGTAATGGAGTAGATGACCTGAACTGTGATGCTTTCAACGATCCGCGTCAAGCGCAAGCTCACATGCTGATGTGTGGGGATGAAGACGATCTCGACGGAAATGAAAACGGGCAAGCGTGTGAGAACTAAGCAAACAAAACGAGTATGAAGCGGCATAAAACGCGGCATTTGATCCGGAGGCGATGCGGGACTATGATCGAGGTGAGTTAGCACTTTCGAGCGAGGATGCATGGCGATCCGTTTGGCGAGCTTAGATGATACCGGGGCGATCAGCGCGTTGTTTCGCGGGCGCATCGGGGTGTGGCAGCGGTTGAACCCGCAGGGACGCGTCGAAGATATGCCGTACGAGGCGCTGACGCTGGTCGAGCGCTGGCTGCATGGCGGCGCGTGGATGAGCATCGAGACCGGAGCGATTTTCCTCAATCATCTGCTGTCCGGGGCGGGGATTCCGTTGGTGGCCACCGATGATGACGGCTACGTAACCGGCTATGCCGAAGCGTATCACGGCGTGGAGGCCGAACCGTACGGGAGTTCGCTGCACCTCGAACATTTGCTCACCAACAATGCCTATGACGCCGTTGATCTGCTGGATGCGCTGCTGGCCCGGGCGAAAGCGCTCAAGGCGAGCAAGCTCACGATCAACCGCGTCGGGCAAGACTTCACGCTGCCCGAAGGGTATACGTGCACATCATTGAGCCATCTGCGCCGCTACACGGTCGGCGCGCGGCAGGGGCAAGTGTTCTACCGATCGGTCGAACACAGCGATGCGAACCCCGCGCAGATCACCGGGTGGATGATGCCCGTCGGGCGGCTGACGAGCGCGCGGCATCAATGGGAGATGCATATGCCGCGTTTGTGGGAGGCGCTTCCACGTGGACGCAAAATGCACCGCCAGAAGCTGGCCGCCGCCGGGCAGGATTCGTATGTGGTGGTCGAGCAGGATATGTACGATCCGCGCAGCGCCGCGGTGTATCTGTGGGCGGCGAAGCCCGTCACTGCGCAGACGATTATGGCGATCCGAGATTGGTCACACCGTGAAGGCTACCGCACGCTCAAGCTGGCGATGACCGACGACGCGGCCAAAGTCCTCGGCGCGGACGCAGAAGTCGATGCCTTCGCGCAGGAGACGTGCGCCGTCGTGCGGGAGTGATCAGTTAACTTGATTAGAGCGGTTTTTGTAGGGACAAGGCATTAGCGTATTTCATAATTGGTGAAAAGATCCAACCTCACCCCCAACCCCTCTCCTAGAGGAGAGGGGAGACAAGCGGAGTTTTTCAAGTCCACTCGCCCTTGGGAGAGGGGATTTAGGGGTGAGGCTAGACAAAATACCAATTCTGAAATAGCCTCATGCCTTGTCCTATGTATCCTTCTCTAGAGGCATGCCTCGTCCCTGCAGACGATAACCGTATGGGCCGTGTTCCCCGCATTCGACCTAATCCGCGGCGGCGGGCGCGGGACGGGCGGCGACCCACCCGACACGCAGTGCGACCAGCATCAGCAGGCCGACCACTACATAATTTGATCCCTGCAGGTTGATCGTCGGCCACGCGCCGATCACTTCGCCCAGCACACTCGCGATCCCTGTGCCGATGATGGCGAACAGCGCCATCACCGTTTGGATCGCGCCGAAGACGCGTCCCCGGTAGGCGTCGGCGGTGCACAGTTGGATGAGGGTGTCATAGCCCGTTCCGAGCGCGACGGTAGGAATGCCCACGATCACGAACAGCAGGAGCGCCAGCCCCGGCGCGGACGCGGTGAAGTTGAAGATGATCAGATCGATGGTGCCGAAGATTAACGCGCCCGCGATAAACAGGCGCAGCGGCGTGCTGCGCGGTCCGATCCAACCGATAACGGCCCCGCCGATCAAGCCGCCGACCGCCTGCGCGGACATCAGCCAGCCGAGGAACGTCGCTTCACCGCGCAGCACATCGGTCACGAACGGGACAAACAGTACGCCTACCGCGCCTTCGCCGAGCGCCATAATCGCCGCACACGCGAAGAGGAGCTTAAGCAGCGGATCGGTCTGGATGATGCGCAGACCCGCGCGCCAGTCACGGGCGAGTTGGGTGATGCTGCCGGGGACGGGGTCGGCAGTCGGAGTGGGGCGCGACGTGACGCTGATGAGGAGGATGAGCACCGCGGCGATCCAGTAGGTCGCCGAGTCGACCAGCACGACCGCGCTCAAACCCGCTGCGCTGAGCAGAAGGCCGCCAATCGCTGGACCGATCAAGCGGGCGAGATTGTTGTTGAGCGAATTCAACGCATTGGCCGAGACGAGATGCCGTTCATCGACCAGCAGCGGAAGCATGGCGTTTTCGGCAGGTGCGAAGAACTGCACAAGCGTTGCCTGCACGAAAGTAACGACGTAGAACAGCCAGAGCTGCTCGGCAGAGCGCACGAACGTCAGCGGGATGAGCGACAACCCGAGCAGCACATTGACGATCACCATGGTGCGCTTGCGTTCCCAACGGTCGACGAACACGCCCGCGAATGAACTGAGCAGAATGCTCGGCAGCGTGCTGGCGAGGACGATGCCACCCGTCGCGATGGTCGATCCGGTCATCTGGTAGACGATGATCGGGCGGGCGACGCCCAGCATCCAGTTGCCGGTGTAAGAGATCAACCCGGCGAACCACAGCAAGAAAAAGTTGCGCTGGCGCAGCGTTGCGATCATCCTCTGCTCCTAATCTATGCGTGAACCTGTATGGAGCTATTCGTCCGTCGGTTGAAATGGTTCAATGTTGGTATAATGGGCTGATTAGAGAAGGACGCCGCCATGCCCGTGTATCAGCCGCGCAGCCTCGAACACCCGATCAACAGCGGACGCATTTCGGTCGCGCTGGAAGATGGGCGGCAGTTGCCCGCTTATTGGTCGCACCCGGACAGCAGCGGCAAGTTCCCCGCTGTCGCCATCATCCACGATTGGTGGGGGATTACGACCGTCGAACGGCGCATTGCGCACCTGTTCGCGCAGATGGGGTACTACGTCATCATCCCCGATCTCTTCAACGGCCGCGTCGCCACCACGCCGCAGGAAGCGATTCAACTGGTCGAAGAGACCGGGAAGCACAACTATCAATTCGTCGATACCTCGCTGCGCGCGCTGGAAACGCATGTGCGCGTCAATGGGAAAGTCGCGGCGGTCGGGTTGGGTATGGGCGGCACGTTGGCCTTTGAAGCGGCGCTCACCCGCGACGATCTGGAAGCGGCGGTGGCGCTGTACGGCTTTCCGCAGAAGTATCTCGGCAAGTTTCAGGCGGCCTACGCGCCGATTCTGGCCATCTTCGGCGGCACGGACCCGTATGTGGGCGCGGGCGTGATCGCCCAGATGCGGCGCGAACTGCTGCAATCGGATCGACCGCACGAGCTGGTCACGTTGGAAGGTGCGGGGCACGGGTTTTTCAGCATGGACGACAACAGCGGCAGCAGCCCGAGCGCGCAGGCGTGGGCGAAGATCAGCGCGTTCCTCGAACGACACGTCAAGTCGGCGGGCGAAGTGTAGACACCTCACCCCTAATTCAGTTCATGGCAGGACTGTTTGAACATTTGGAGATCGTATCCCTCAGGCGGTACTTTGTAGGGACGGCCTTCTGGCCGTCCGCTGACCACGGACGCGCAGAAGCGCGTCCCTACACGGGTTCGATGGTGAAAAGTGTCTTGTCCCAAACCGAATTAAGGGAGGGAGACCGCACATTCGCCTCTGGGTATCCACTTCGGTTGTAAATAACAGGTAGTTCCCATGATCATTCAACCATTGGGCGTGGTGCCCTACGAGGAAGCGCTCGCGCTGCAAAATCGCCTCGCAGACGAAGTCGGGGCGGGCGGTGACGATCACCTGCTGCTGCTGGAACACCCGCACACGTATACGCTCGGCACGTCGGCCAAAGAGGAACATCTCCTGATGTCCGCTGAAGAACGCGCACGGCGCGGCGTGAGCGTTTTTCGGGTGGATCGCGGCGGCGACATCACCTATCACGGCTTCGGCCAGCTCGTCGGCTACCCCATCCTCAAGCTGGGACGTGGTACCGACGGGCTGCGCGCGGATGTGGTGCGCTACGTACGTGATTTGGAGCGCGTGATCATCAACACGCTGGCGGAATACGGCGTCATCGGCTATCCGATTCCTGGCTTGACGGGCGTGTGGGTGAACACGCCGCACGGCGAGCAGAAGATCGCGGCGATTGGCGTGCGCGTCAACGTGCGCGGCGTGACCAAGCACGGCTTCGCGCTTAATGTCAACACGGATTTGCGCTATTTCGAGGGGATCATCCCGTGTGGTATCCGCGATAAGGGCGTGAGCAGTCTCGCGGAGCAGGTGGGACACACGGTTGATATGGACGAAGTGATCGAGCGGATCAGCCGGGAGTTTCGCGCGGTGTTCGCCGTGTAGGGACGGATCCGAAAGACCCCACCCTGAATTCAGGGGGGGAGCCAACAGCGCTCACCAAGCCGAACAGATTTCCGTAGGGACGCAATTTATCGCGTCCGTTTTCGACCCAATGACCGGTTTGCAGCGTAGAGAAGCTTGTCAGGGCCTGCGGTAGGAGACACCAGCGGCGATCCATTCGGGTCGCCGTTTTTCATGCGCGGCTCATGTGCTGGAGTTAAGGTGAAGTGTAATTAAATCTGTAATCACAGGAGTAACCTAACATGGTGTTTCCAGAGGATTTTGATTACGAGCGGCGGCAAGCCCGCGAACAGCGCGACGAGTTCATCGATATTTCGGAAGAGGAACAGATCGCGGAAGGCGACATCACCGTTTCGGAGACCGTCACCGGGCATGATCCGCGTCCCGAAATTTCCGACGAGGACTTCGAAGACGAACTGGACGATGAAGGGATGCACATTCTCGACGAGGCCGAACTGGAAACGCTCGAAGATCCGTTTGACGCCGACGGCTACCTCGACGACGAAGAGGATGAGGATTTTGACGACGATGAGGATTTTGACGGCGCGGAAGACTGGGATGATGCAGGGTTGGAAGACGCCGAGGATACCTATTGAGGACTGAGGGCTGAGGACTGAGGTTAGAGGACTGAGTCAAAGACTCAGTCCTCAGCCCTTGCGCTTTACGCTTCGGGCAGCGTGGGCGGTTGATCGCCGCTGCCGTTGCCGTTGGTCACTGTGATTGGGGCGGGCGGCGTCACGCCGTTAGGCGCCTTCGCCTGCGTCTGGTTAGCGAGAATGATGCCGAGCAGTGCTTCGACTAAGCTGCCGCCACCACCTTGCGCGCCACCGCCATTGACCAGAATCTCGGGGATGATTTGCACGCCGCGTTCGCCGACGATCTGCATTAACTGCACAGCGGTGTAACCCTGCGCGCCCATCGCCTCGGCACCAGCGCGGTAGGCTGATGCCTGCGCTTCACCAATGGCGCGGATACCCTCGGCTTCACCGATGGCGTTGAGGCGCGTCGCTTCAGCCTGACCGCTCGCCTCTTTGATCTTCGACTGCGCTTGCAGTTCGGCGATGCTCACGCCCTGTTCCGCCTTGACGACCTGCTGCTGAATGTCGGCCAGCTCAGTCTGGCGCACCAACTGCTGGCGCTGCTTCTGCGCTTCTTCCTGCACCTGATACGTCTTCTGCTGTTCTTCAGCAATCTTCCGGTCGGTCAGCGTGCGCATGAGCGCGTCCGGCGGGCGAATCTCGCCGATCAACGTGTCGATGGCTTCCACATCGTAGGAGCGCAGCGCTTTCTGGATATGCTGCGCGGCTTCGGTCTGACGTTCGCTGCGCGCGGTCAGGAAGTCGAGTACCGTGTAGGCCTGCGCCGAGTTGCGGAAGTAGTTGCCGACAATCGGTTGCAAGACATGATCGACCAGATTCTGCATCGCTCCGACGCGCGAGATCACCTTGGGCGCATCCAGCGCGCCGACATGGATGATTTGCGACACTTCGAGATCAAAGGCGAAACCGTCGCGGGAACGGACGTTGATCGAGGACAGGCGCGCATCATAGGCATGCTGCTCGACCCGCGCCGCCCAGTTCAGCACGATATTGGTCGTCGGGACGAGCTCCGTCTTCATCACGCGGATGTTGAGCGGATGCTTGCCGGGATAGAGCGGGGTCGCCCACACGCCCTTGTGCCCCACGTTCACCAGATCGCCGTGCTTGAACTCGGTGCCGCTGATGTCGATATGCGCCTTGCCGATGTATGAAATCACCACACCCACATGGCCGATCGGAATCTCGGTCATGGGGACTTGTTCAACCCGCGCGAACCACGGATTGAGGTTCCACGAGCCGGAGAGCAGGATCTGTTCCTGCAGCCCACGCTGGCCACCGGCATGCATAAAGGCCTGCGCGTTCTGGAAATTGTCGTGTCCCGGCAGGTACAAGCCTGCGATTTCGCCTTCGGGAATTGGCGCGCCGTCCAGCGTGGTCACGATGCCGACCATGTCCGGCTGAACGCTGTAAACGAGCAGATTCTCAGCGTCCATGTCGTTCATTTCCGCATTGGCGCGGGTGATCACCGTGAACAGCGCCGTATTGATGCGGTAGACGCCGGCGGTGAGAATCGCCAACTGCCGCCCTTTTTCGCCGCCGTTGGTCAGGAACTTGCGCGCATCCTGAAAGTTGTCACAGTCGACCGTTTTGCCGAGAATGCGTTCCGGCGGCACGGCTGAGCCGTCGGCAGCCACCACCAGACCAATCTCCCCTTGCGGGATGACGGTCACGGGGACGCGCTGCACGCTGTACATCCACGACCAGTAGCCGAAGTGCCAACCGGGGGCGAGCGTATCCGCCTGATAGCCGGGTTCGCCGTTGAGGGCGATCAATTGGCCGGGCGGGAGCGTCTTGTTGCCACCCGCAAAGCGCTTGATCACAATGCCGACCTGCCGTTCGCCGATCACTACCAAGCCGAGCGTAATGCTCGGCAGGACGAACAGTAACACACCGATCGCCGCGACGACGAGGATGGGGAAAATCAAATCTTCCATGAGAGGATCTGTCCTTTACGGAGCTGCATCCGTGAAATCCTACAGACATGCGCCATCATACACCCGCTCTTGACCGCAGGGTGAGTTTAGACGCTCGGATTTGACGAATCCTTGACATGCTCCCGGATCAGCGCGCGGGCGTGCAGAGCGCTGGCCTCTTTGTCCTTGATTTCGAGCATGATATCGAGGTCATAGCCGTCGACGCGGCGTAGAAAATTACGGAACGCGGCGGCGTCGAGCGCGTCGACGTGCGAACCGAACTTTTTGTCGGGGTGCTGGCTGCTGTAGTCGACCAGCGGTACGCCATGACTCCCGCTCCACGTACCGACGACTTTGGAAAAGGCGAGCGCAAACGGTTCGCCGCCATCGTGCAGCTGATAGTGCAGATCGTCGAAGATGATCGGGATGCCCGTCTCCGCTGCGATGCTCAGGCAGTCGTGGTGGTGGTACAGGCGCTCATCGTTTTCGATGGCGAGGCGGCGCTGCACATTGGCGGGCAGGCGCGCGAACGTGTCGATGAAGCGGTGCATAGCGGCGGGTTTGTCGCCGTACACGCCGCCGACATGAATCTGGACCTTGTGCGTCGCGTCCATGCCCATCAGGTCGAGCATGTGCGTCTGATAGGCCAGCTCGCGGATGCTGTTATCGACGATGCGCGCATCCGGTGAGTTGATCAGCGTGTATTGGCCGGGGTGGAGCGCAAGGCGCATCCCATGCTGGCGGGCGAACGCGCCAAGCTCAGCGAAACGCGCGCCATAGGCCGTTGACCAGTCGTAAGTGCATACGGGATGCGAGGCAAACGGGATGATCTCGGACGACAGACGAAAATAGAGCAGGTCGTGCTCGACATTGTAGCGGAGCATGTGTTCGAGACAGTCGAGGTTTTGCTCAATCGTCGTGATCAGCCGCTCGACGCTGTACGACGTCAGCCGAAACGTGCGCGAACTTGAGCAGCCAAGCGAGAGATTTTGCGTCGGGTAACCGATGCGCATGGGAAATCCAATCGATTCAAGTCATCCAACGGATGTCAGGCGTCAGCCTAGTAGCGCGCGCCGACCCCTCCCCGAATTCAGGGAGGGGAGCCAGCAGGTTGTGTGAATGTTGATGATCGTCGGATAGATGCCCGATGCGGCGATGAGGATTAGCTGAGGAGTTCGCTAATTTTGGCCGAGGCTTCCGCGCGGCTGACCGTAACTTCCTGCCCGTCGGCGAGGCGCTTGAGCTTGACCGTGCCGTCGGCGATCTCCTGCGAACCGAGCACGGCGACCAGCGGAATGCGCTTCTTGTCGGCGTAGGTCATCTGCTTGCCGATCTGCTTATCGAGCATGTACAGCTCGGTGCGCACGCCTGCCGCGCGCAGTACAGACGCGAACGCCGTCGAAGCAGCGCGGGTATCGTCGCCGAAGACGGTCACCAGCACCTGCACGACTGTGCCGCCAATGTGCGGCGGGTACAGCTTGAGGATGTCCACAAGGTCGATGATGCGTTCGATTCCGAGCGCGGTCCCGGTCGTTGGCAGCGATTCACCGCGGAACAGCCCGACGAGATCGTCGTAGCGCCCGCCGCCCGTCACGCTGCCGAGGTTGGGCTCGGTGATGATCGTTTCGAAGATCGGACCGGTGTAGTAGCCGAGACCGCGCACCATCGTCAGGTCGAACTCATAATAGTTGGCCGGGACGTTGGCGGCGTTCAGGTGTTCCGCCAGTTCGCGCAGTTCCCGTATGGCGGCTTGAGCGGCGGGCAGGTTGCCCATCACTTCGTCGAGATAGTCGAGCTGTTGGATACCGGGGTGCCGCGCGGTGACCAGTTCCATGATGCGCGTGACCACATCCGCCGGAACACCGCGCGTGACCAGTTCGTCGCGCACGCCATCCGCGCCGATCTTGTCGAATTTATCGATGCTGCGATACAGGTCGCCGAGGTGTTCGGCTTGCGCGCCCGCGTATTCGCCAATGGCGGTCAGCAGCTTGCGATTATTGACCTTGACGATGAACTGCGGGAAACCTAACCGGGTCAGCACGGTGGTGATGACGCTGAGAATTTCCGCGTCAGCGCTCATGCTCGCCGTCCCCACGATGTCGACATCGCACTGATAGAATTCGCGGTATCGCCCCCGCTGCGGTCGTTCAGCGCGCCACACGGGTGAAATCTGGTAGCGCTTGAAAGGCAGCGCGATCTCATTCTGATACTGCGCGACCACGCGGGCGAGCGGCACGGTCAGGTCATAGCGCAGGGCGAGTTCTTCTTTGCCGCCGGGGTGCTGCGCATTGAAGATCAGCTTTTCGGCGTCCTCGCCGTATTTGCCCATGAGCGTTTCGTGCAGTTCGAGCACGGGGGTTTGCAGCGGCTCGAAGCCGTACAGGTGAAAGACTTCGCGCACGATGTTAAAGACATATTCCCGTTTGATCATCTCTTGCGGGAGGAAATCGCGCATCCCTTTGGGCAGACGCGGCTCGATCTTCGGTTTAGCCATGACTTCAGACTCCGGTAGTGGTGTGTTCGCCCATTCATTATAGCGAATGGGCGGTGGACAAATAGACTTGAGCAGACAACAAAAAGGACGAGGCCAGCCTCGTCCTTACGACACAACATCAGGCAGGTCTATGCGCGGCTACTCTTGGGGATGATGCTCCTCATGCGCCGGGAAAATATCTTTGACAGGCAGCGTGAAACCGGGCAGCACGGTGCCGCCATCGAGCGTATCGGTTTCAGTGAGCACGACGGGTTTCTGACCGGGCACGAATACGTCGACGGTTTTGGCCTCGTAATCGACCACCCACACGGTCGCGCCGTCGTTCATGTAATTGACGACTTTCAAGCGCATCTCACGCTCGGTATTGCCGGGGGAAAGCACTTCGACCGCGAGATCGGGCGGGTCAGGGTTGTAACCATGTTTCGAGAGCGTCTTACCTGTGCGCAGGAAGGCGACATCCGGCGCGTAGCGATCGCCGTAGACGCGATAGCCCCCGCCTTCACCAGTGACATAACCCAACTTGTTCAGCTCAACAAACATCGCCAAACGCCACAAGATTCGGACAACAATGTACGATGAGTATGCATTTGACGGCACTTCGACCGCTTCTCCCCCAATGAATTCAAACCGCTTGTCGGCGTTTTCGGGCAGGTCCACAAACTGATCGAAGTCCTCAACGGTCATGCGTAGATTGCGTACCACAACAGCCATCGGGCGTCCTCGCGTTCTCTCGACTCAAATTCATTATAGGAGATTTTCAGGCATCTGTCAGGCCAAATCAAACAGGGCGAGGTCGCGCCTCGTCCTGTTTGGGGGTCTCCGTGCGGAAGGCTAATCTCCGGCGACAGTGATCTCGCGGGCTTGGCGCGCGGCTTCGCGCAGTTGATCGTAATGGCCCATCTCATGCTTTAGGCCGAACAGAACGCGGGTGATCGCGTTCATTTTGCCGAAGCGTTCCAAGAACTTGTCGGAAACATCCTGAAACACGTCGAGATGCGGTTCATCCGGGAAGGTATCGAGGAAGGCGAGGCGCATGCGGCGGCTCTCTTCGATGCGCTGCAGAACTTGCGCGCGCGTCGTGACGGGCTGCCAATCCGGTTCGTAGCGCAGGCGCGGTTCCCGGGTGTAGGGGATGCCGCGGGCCAGCACCGACGCTACCGCCGCGCCTTCTTCGGCGCTGGCCGTCACATGCAAGACCAGATGCGCCAGACTCCAGCCGATGTCCTGATGTTCTGCCGGAGCATACGGATCGTGCGCGTCGGGATCGTGCGGAATGTGCGCGACCTGCGCGTCATTCGCATCCCCGATGATCGACAGGATGATGTCCAGACTTTCGGTGGTCCATAGGCGGAGGTCGGCAACCGTAGGATTGAGGATCTGCGTCAGTTCGTAGAGCGTGAGTTCGCCATTATCCACACGCGAAAAATCGAAGGGCACGTCGATGTCTCCTTGATCGGTATTGGTATAGGCAATAGAAGCGGTTTATCGCGCGGTTCTTTCGTATCGACGTTTTCAAATTCGAGGTGTTACGGGATACTATAGACAATTCAATCTCAGTTCTGCGAAAAGAAATACGATGAATATTGATATTCGGCTCACTGGCTATACCAGCGTTGTCTTCGTTATGAATTTGCGCCCCCTCGTTCGACCGGATCTCGGATTCACGTTTGAAAAGCTGCGGGGCAGCGCCGACTACAATCGCTTCTTGCGGACCACGCTGCCCGACCAGATGAAGTCCAGCCCGTACTTCGAACCGCTGCTGGAAGACGGTGGTGAGCGACCGATGTCGTCGGAGGAAGCCGGGTTCCTGACCGGGATTTTCCGCTACACCATGCTGGATACCTATTCCGCGCCGTGCTACCGGGTGCGGCAAGAGGAACTCTACAGCAACCTCGACCCGCTGCTGGTGCGCAATCATCAGTTTCACAAAGCGTATGAAATCTTTCGCCGCTGGGACGTGTTCATGCGCCCAACGCCGATGGGCACGTTCGTCTTTCGCTTCCAGCGTCCGTACAAGCGGCCAACCGCGCTGATTGACATCCTCGAAGATGTTCTCGATTTGCAGCGCCCGGTCGATATTCCCAGTGCGTACAGCAAACGGCGCGAACTGCTGGAGCAATTAGGCGAAAAAGCGGCGGCCACGGACAAGGATGTTGCGTCGATCAATCGCCTGTTGGACTGGGCGCGGGTGGCCAGTGATCAGCAGCAGCGCACGAATTACCCGCCGCTGCAATCGTTGTTCGCGCTGGAGATTGCATTGCAGTTCGTGTCGACGGTGGGGCGCTGCTTCAAGACGGAAGGGGGAGCGGAACTGTGGTTCAATCAGCGCGATGCTGAGATCCGCCCGCCGATCCACGATTCGTATGTCATTCACCATATCGACGAGATGAGCGCCCCGCGCAGCATCGTACAGCAGTTGAATCAGGTGCAGCGCCGGGTGGAGACGGTAGAAGCTGGCTCATCCGGGCAGACCAGCGCGCGGCAGAGCAGCAGCCGCACCGCACCCGATACCTATGTGTCGCTGCGCCGCCAGCATATCCGCGACTCGGTACACATTCGCAGTTCGCTGCTGCGCCTCACCGAAGGGGCGCTGCTGCGTCGGCGCGTCGGCGCGAATGAGCTGAAATCCTACTTTCCCGACCATCAGAGCAGCTACATCGACCATATTCTGGCGCAGGACAAAGCGACGTGGGCGGAAGAACTGTGTTTGCTAACGGCGCGCGTCGCCATCATCATGCCGTCGTACAAGTCGCGGAAAGATGAACTGTTCATCTCCACGCTGCCCGGTTCCGACAGCACCAGCGGCGTCTCCTATCCGTCGTACTGGGAAGCGCTGGAACGCATGATCGAGTTTGTGGTCGAGGGTCGCTTGATGTCGCAGCTCGTCGAACGGCTGAGCACGGATTTGCTCGACGAGTTTGTCGAGTCGCTGGGCACGGCGCGTTCTGGCATGGCGGTCGGCGATATTCAGATCGACCATGCCAAGTTTGCGCGGTTGGCCGACGAAGCGGCGAACATTGGTCGACTGGTCGGCTTGAGCTACGGGATGACGAATCCGCACCTGTGGAGCCGCGCCGAATATGCCATCGAGAAGGCCAATCACCTGATCGCGCAGATGCAGATTGGCTCACTGCTGAATCACGCGGAACTGAATGTGACCAACCTGACCAGCCTCGTCAACCACGTCGACGAACTGTATCTGGCGGATCTCTCGGAGAAGAACAACAAGCAGACGTTCTGGTTGTCGCTGTTGATCGCCTCGCTCTCCTTCAGCATTACCCTGTTTTCGCTGCCTTCTTTCTGGGCGGACACCGTGCAGCTCAGCGAAGCGCTGCGCACCAACGTGGGCGCGGTCGATGTGCTGAACCTGATTCTGGTGCTCGGCAACTACGTCCTGGGGCCAGTGCTGATACTGGGCATTCCGGCATTTACCACCTACGTCTTCATCCGCCAGTTTTTACCGAACGCGCTGCGGTTGTCCCAGCGCTTGCAGCGGCGGCGAACAGCCGAGAAACGCCGCCGCTGACCCGTGATCATTGGAGCCCTTCAGAGGTGTATTTCGTTCGTGCCGGAATGCCCGAAAATGCGGTAAACTCCGAGCCAGAAATGAAAACTGACGTTAGGGAGCTCTTATGCTTTATCCCGTGGAACAAATGATCTTTATCCTTCTGGCGCTGTTCGCGGTGGGCGCAGCCTACTACGGCTTCCGGGAGATGGCGCTGATCATCAATCGCGGTCAGCGTGAGCTGTATCTGGACAATTTGCCTCGCCGCGTACTTGAAGCTCTGCGTGTGTATCTGGCGCAGACCACCACGCTCAAAACGCGCCGCGTGACGAGCCTGTTTCACCTCGCCGTCGTCTGGGGGTTCACGTACTACTTCCTCGTCAATGCGCTCGACGCACTGAACGGTTTCCTGCCGGAATTCAGCCTGTTCGAAGGCAATGATGTCCTCAGCAGCGCGTACCGCCTCTTCGGCGATATCTTCAGCGTGGGCGTGCTCGTCGGCGTGACCTATTTCATCCTGCGCCGTTTCGTGCTGCCGAATCAGCGTGAACTCAAGTATCACCCGAACGTGCTGCTGCACCCCAAGGTGGCGGCGGGCGCGATCAACCGTGACTCGCTGATCGTGGCGCTCTTCATCCTGCTGCATGTTGGCTCGCGCTTTCTCGGCGAATCGGTCAAGATTGCCGTGCATGGCCCCGACCTGATGAGTCCGTTTGCGACGCTCGTCTCGCCGATCTGGAGCGGGTTGGGCGAAGACGGTCTGATCATCATGGAACACCTCTTCTGGTGGCTGGCGCTCGGCGGCATTCTGCTGTTCCTGCCGTACTTCCCCTATACCAAGCACCTGCATCTGGCGATGGCGCCGCTCAACTTCCTGACCCGCCCGCAGCGTCGTTCGCTCGGCGAAATGACCAAGCTCGACTTTGAAGACGAAGAAATCGAGCAGTTTGGTGCGAACAAGCTGGAACACCTGAGCAAGACGCAGATTTTCGACGCGTTCGCCTGTATCATGTGCAATCGCTGTCAGGATGTGTGCCCGGCCTATACCACAGGCAAAGAACTGTCGCCGTCCGCGCTGGAAATCAACAAGCGCTTCATGATCAAGGATCAGATGAGCGGCTTGGCGGCGGGCGAAGAATCGATCAACCCGCTGATGGGCTTCGCGATCAGCGAGTCGGCCGTCTGGGCGTGTACGACGTGCGGCGCGTGCATCGACATCTGCCCGGTCGGCAATGAGCCGATGTTCGACATCCTCGACATTCGCCGGGATGCCGTGCTCATGCAGGGCGATGTCTCGGCGGAACTGCAAACGGCCTTCAAGGGCATGGAACGGCAGGGCAACCCGTGGAACAACCCGCGCGGCGACCGCTTCCGTTGGGCGAAAGACCTCGACGTGCCGACGGTCGAAGATAATCCCGATTTCGAAGTCCTGTACTGGGTCGGCTGTGCGCCTTCGTACGATCCGCGCGCGCAGTTGACGGCGCGGGCCTTCGTCAAGGTGATGCAGCGCGCAGGCGTCAACTTTGCGGTGCTCGGCGAACTCGAAAACTGCACGGGCGACTCGGCGCGGCGCGCAGGTAAAGAAGACCTCGCGCAAGAATTGGCGATGACCAACGTCGAGACGATTAACGAGGTGTTCGGCGATAACAAGGCGCGGCGCATCGTTGCGACCTGCCCGCACTGCTTCCACAGCCTTGCCAAAGAGTATCCGCAGTTTGGCGGCAACTGGAACGTCGTGCATCACACCGAATTCATCGAAGAACTGATCGCCGCGGGCAAGCTGCCCGAATCCGCCAACCCGAAGAAGATGAGCAACGTCACTTTCCATGACCCGTGCTACCTGGGGCGGCACAACGATATCATCGATGCGCCGCGCACGGCCTTGACTAAGGGCGTGGGCCTGGACATCATCGAAATGCCGCGCAACAAGCAGAATTCGTTCTGCTGCGGCGCGGGTGGCGCGCAGTTCTGGAAAGAAGAAGAACACGGCACGAAGGCCGTCAACGTGGCGCGCTATGAAGAAGCGAAAGCCACGGGCGCGGAAGTTGTCGCGGTGGGCTGCCCGTTCTGCATGCAGATGTTTGAGACGGCCAAATCGACGCTCGGCGAAGGGCCGGAAGTCAAAGACATCGTCGAACTGATCGCGGATCGGCTGCCAGTCGGCAGCGGGGACTAAGAAAAGCACGAAAAGAAAAGACTTAACGCAAAGGCGCGAAGTCGCAACGACGCAAAGTGCTGAATCCAAAGTAGACAGCAGACAGTTCACAGTTGAAAAGTGCTTTCACTGTGAACTGTTTACTGTAAACTGATCACTTCTTTATCATAGGAGCTGACACGATGACACCGTTTTGTAGTGACTGTTCGGCGGAGGCGGGGGAGAAGTTTTTCGCCAGCGCGCCGCGCACCGAACACTGGGTCTTGGTCGAATATACGGGCGCGTGGGGCGCGAAAGCGATTCCCGAGAGCGACCTCGCACCGGAGGTCAAAACCAGGCTGAACGGTTGGGCGGATACGATTCCGTTCACGAAGGTGCTGTTCATCAAGCAGGGAGCGCTGGGCGCGAACGTGCGCGTGTTCGTCGCGCTGACGAACGAGTCGTCTCCCGTGCTCTACAAGTTCGAATTGGCCAGCTACAAAGCGCTGCTGAGCTTTGATCTCGACGCGGTGCTGCGCCGCGATCCGCAGTTTGAAGCGAATGTCCAGCGTGATCCATTGGTGCTGGTATGTACCAACGGTCGGCGGGATGTCTCATGCGCGAAGTATGGCTTGCCCGTATACACGGCCTTCGCCGAGCAGACGCCGGGGTGGGCGTGGGAAGTGACGCACGTCGGTGGGCATCGCTTCGCCGGGACGCTAGTCATGCTGCCCGATGGCGTGATGTATGGGCGCGTCAGCCCGGACGATGTGCCCGCGCTGGTCGCTGCGCAGCAGAACCGCGCGCTGGTTGTGGATAAAACGCGCGGACGCTCATTCTATGATGCGCCCGTGCAAGCCGCCGAGTATTTCCTGCGCGGCAGTACTGGGATCACAGCGCTCAACGGCATGTGCTTTGAGAGCATCCGCCAGCCAGAGGAAAACGTGTGGTCGGTGCGCTTCTCAGTTGACGGCACTAACGAACTGCATGAGGTGCATATCCGCCGGGAGATGTCGCCGTGGACGGTGTACGAGAGTACGACCGACGAAGCGCCGCGCCAGGTGCCGCAGTTCCACCTCGTCGAACAGCGCGAGGTGCGGCGCAAAGCGCCACGGTGTGAGGGATAAAGCATATTGAAAATTCCGGTTGAAGCTGTCATTGCACCTGAAAAGCTCACGCGCTATCTGCTGATTTTTCGTGAGGAAGATGATAAGTCGAAATTCCTGTCGATGGCTGGTTTTACTCTGGACAACCCTGATGAACTTGAAGCGGCTTTGCGAACCCATATCCAAGAGTCGGAAGCTTTTGAGCAAAAAGCCAATCTCTATGGTGTATTTTATGAAGTTCCCGGTCAATTGAACGGCGTGAATGGGCGTATACTGGAAATCACATCGATTTGGCTGTATGAATCGGCCACTGATGAATTTCGTTTCATCACGTTGAAAGGCAGGAAAAGTGAAACCTGAACTCTACCAACGGGTGACGATCAACCGGGATATACCCGAAGAAGACCTGAAACAAGGAGATCTGGCGCGGTTGGTCGATTACGTCAAGCATCCTCAGGAGGGCGAGGACGGCGCGGTATTAGAGATTTTCAGCGCCTTAGGCGAATCGCTGCGGGTTGTAGTTGTGCCTGTTTCGGCTATCGAAGCCCTGCGTTCAGAACACATTTTGTCTGTGCGAGTCGGCTAGTCAGTTCTCGACTCGCGCGGATAGAGCATTCATTCGATAATCCGTCTACGACTCGAATCTCACACAGACGGATAACGCCATGAACCTGTATCTGGAGCCGCCCGGTTTCCTGGGCACGGGCGCGAGCCTACTCGCTGATTTGACGCTGATTTTCTATATTCTGCTGATCGCGCCCGCGATGCTCATCGGGCTCTGGCTGGCGCGGCGCGGTCGGCATCGTCCTGCCCACCGCAACCTGATGATCGCAGTGACGGCGATCAACTGGGTGCTGATCATCTTCCTCATGCTGGTCGCCTACCGCTTTGATGTGGCGGGCAACTTCCCGAATCAACCCACGGCTCCGCGCTATCTGCTCCCCGTGCTGCATGCGCTCCTCGGCTTGCCCGCGCAGCTTCTGGCCACCTATATCGTCATTCGCATGTTGATCGAGGATGTGCGCGTCGCGCAGGGCAAACGCCGCGGCGAACCGATCACCCAACTGCGGCGCTACTGGTTCAAGCAGGCCAAGCCCGCCATGCAGATTACGCTGGGGTTGTGGCTGGCGACGACCGCGCTCGGCGTTATCACGTATCTGGTGCGCTACGAGGTGCTGCCCGGCAGCGCGAGCGGCGAGGCCGCCGCGCCCGTCGCGACGCCGGAAGTTCAGCCGCCGGTCGGGACGGCAGAGGTCAACCCGCCGGTTGCAACGCCAGAAGTTCAACCACCCGTTGTGACCCCCGAACTCGACGAAGACGCTGCCGAGGATGCGACACGGGCGGCGGAGAGAAGCGCCCGCGACGCGACCCGGACAGCCGAAG
Organism: Anaerolineae bacterium; assembly: GCA_041916315.1. Lineage (GTDB taxonomy): Bacteria > Chloroflexota > Anaerolineae > Aggregatilineales > Phototrophicaceae > Flexifilum. The sequence continues at coordinate 52,808 of JAYRZU010000101.1, read as the reverse complement.
AAGCGCAGGAAGAAGCGGCGGAGGCCGCCGAAGACGCGACCCGGGCAGCCCAAGACAACGACTGACCTCGTCGCCGCAGGCTGGAGCGTAGCGATGAGGTCGGAAACTGGGCAGTGCCTTCGCGTGTTGGGACGAAGCATCCGCGAAATAGCTTAACCTGATTCAAACGGGAAAAGCGGGTAAGCGGGGGTTTCTGACCCGGCGAGATGGGCGTACCATGGAAGATAATGCCACGTATGGGGGGACGAAAAACATGCGTAAGCTCATTCTCTTGGTGATGTTCGGGCTGCTGACCGCGACGACCGTCCATGCCCAGCCTGCGGTGCAGACCGCTCCGGCCACGCCGCTGGCGGTGCTGTACTCGTACTACACCGAGATCAACCTGGGTGATTACCTCACTGCCTACAATCATTGGGTCAACCCGCCGATGACCTATGCGCGGTTTTCGAGTGGGTTCAACGCGACGACGCACATTGTGCCATACTTCGCGCCGTTCACCGGGACGGCAGGCGCGGGCAGCGTGCGTTCGGTGCTGCTCGGCTACCGGGCGGATGGGCTGGTCGAAAGTTACGCGGGCTGCTTCAACCTGAGCTACGTCGGCGCGGGCTGGTACATCACCGGGGCGAACCTGACGCTGCTGGCGAACGGATCGCCGCCGACCAACGCCGCGATCAGCACGGAACTGGCACAGAGCTGCACGTCAAATCCCGCGCCAGCGCTGGGTACCTATGACGCCGCCGATCAACTGGTGGTCAACTACTTCGATCTGATCAACCGCCGCAGCTACGCCAGCGCGTACAGCCTGTGGCTCTCGCCGCAGCCCGGCCCGCAGCCGAATGGCAGCCCGGCGACCGACTATCGCCGCCCGTTCGACCGCTTCGTCAGCGGCTACGCCGACACGCGCTATGGCTATGTGTATTTTGGTGATTATCAGTTCATGGGCGCGGCGGCGGGCAAGCCGTATCTACAGGGCATGCTGCCGATGGTGCTGGTCGGGGATCGGTGGGATGGCGGTTTCCGCGCGTTCTATGGCTGCTGGGTGATCGGGACGTTCACGAACGGTGCGCTCGGGATCGTCAACGGGCGCTTCTACCAGTTCATGAGCGATACACCGTCTGGCACGGACATTCTGAGCCGGGTGAACATCGACTGCACGACGCTCAATATACCGAACTGAACGAGAGTAGCATGATCGATGCCTTCACCGAAATCCTGAGAAGCTGGCAAACCTTTTACTTCACCATCGGCGGGGCGGCGGCGGCGCTGTTAGGCTTGATGTTCGTCGCAGTCTCGCTGGCGCTGCCGGTGATTACCACCGGCGTCAGCGCAGATATGAAGGCGTTCGTCAACCCGAGCGTATACTACTTCGTCTCTGAGCTGGCGTTGGTCTTCATCCTGCTGGTGCCGAGCTACGATCCGGTGATTCTCGGGCTGCTGCTGATCTTGGGCGGGGTGCCCGGGTGGGCCTTTACGCTGCGGCATGCGCGCCAATTGGTGCGGGTCGCGCTGCGCGTGCAAGACTTTAACCTCGGAGATTGGCTCAGTCAGATTATTCTGCCCGTCGCAGCCTATGCGCTGATTGCGGTCAGTGGCTGCTGCTTCGTAGGCACGCAGTGGGCGTTAGGGTTCGGCGTCCTGTGGATTGGCAGCGTGCTGCTGCTCCTGTGCGCGATTGCCAATACGTGGAGTCTCGTGCTCTGGATTGTCGAGCAGAAGTATGGCAAGGGCTAACCCCCTCTAGCGCAGAGGGGGTTAGGTGGGGAGATCAATTCAGGTTTTCGAAGATGCCCGCCGCACCCATGCCGCCGCCGATGCACATGGTCACCATGCCATACTTGCTCTCGCGGCGCTTCATCTCGTTGATGAGCGACACGGTCAGCTTGGAGCCGGTGCAGCCGAGCGGATGACCGAGCGCAATCGCGCCGCCGTTCACGTTGACCTTCTCCGGGTTCATCTCCAGATGGCGGATGACGGCCAGCGACTGCGCTGCAAACGCTTCGTTGAGCTCAAACAGGTCGATATCTTCGAGCTTCATTCCGGTGCGGTTGAGCAGCTTGGGGATCGCCGCGATGGGGCCGACGCCCATGATCTCCGGGCGCACGCCCGCTACGCCGAAACCGACGAAGCGCGCGAGCGGTTTAAGCCCCAACTGCGCGGCCTTGCCCGCCTCCATGATGATGACTGCTGCTGCGCCGTCGCTCAACGGGCTGCTGTTGCCCGCCGTGACGCGTCCGTTGTTACGGAACACGGGCTTGAGCTTGCCCAGGCCTTCGACGGTGGTTTCGCGGCGCAGGTGCTCGTCTTCGGTGAGCATCCGTTTGACCGTCACCAGTTCGCCGCTCTCATCGACATACGACTCTTCGACTTCAAACGGCACGATCTCCGCGGCAAACTTGCCCGCGTCCATTGCTGCCGCGGCCTTCATGTGGCTCTGGTAGGCAAATTCGTCCATATCGGCGCGGTTGACGTTGAACTCGTCCGCCACATGTTCCGCCGTGTGGCCCATGCTCATGTAGACTTCGGGTTCGTTCTGCGCCATATACGGGTTCGGGCTGATCTTGAAGCCGGTCATGGGGACGAGCGACATAGTCTCCGCGCCGCCCGCGATAATCACATCCGCGCCATTGGCGATGATCCGTTCGGCGGAGGTGGCAATCGTCTGCAAGCCGCTGGCGCAGAAGCGGTTGACGGTCTGCCCGGCGATGTCCACAGGTAAGCCTGAGCGCAGCGCGATCACGCGGGCGAAGTTCAAGCCCTGCGAACCTTCCGGCATTGCGCAGCCGATCACCACATCGTCGATCTCCATCGGATCGAGCTTGCCTTCGGTCTGCGCCATAACCGCCTTGATGACTTCCGCCGCCATATCGTCAGAACGAGCGCTGCGGGTGACGCCTTTTTTCGCTTTGCCGACGGCGGTCCGCGCCGCCGCTACGATCACTGCTTCACGCATAGTTTGAGTCCTCAGTTAACAGTTGACAGTTTACAGTTCAAGAACGGTGGACGAAACAGGTTTCGCCCCTGTAGTTTAGCGATCCAAGCTCAGGCGATCCCACCCGGCGAGATCGGCGGCGGCATCATAGGTCGAGTCGAGAAAGTCGAGCAGCAGAACATCCGGCTGATCCGCACGGCGTACCGCGTCATAGGGCAGCAGAAATTCGCCGAAGGGCTGGCTGTAGTAAGCCGCCGCGGGTTTGACCGGGCGTTCGGCAAAGCCATCAGGCTGCGGCGCGGCGTAGACGTAGAAGGCCGCGCCGTCCAAAAACTGCCCGTTCCAGCTTGTGCCACCCGGCCAGAAGCCCGCGCTGATCACTTCGTGCGAGTAGGCCTCACGGGTGATGCGATCCATGTTCGGGTTCTCCGGCGCGCGCCGACCGGAAAAGCGCGTTACGGCCAGGTCAAAGCTGCCCCAGAAGAAATGCACTGGGCTCGATTTGCCGAGGAAGCGCCCGCGCCACTGCTTCAAAACATGGTCGCTCCACAGCAGAATATGCCACAGACGCTGAGCGTACTCGCGATCGTAGCTGGCATGCTGGTAATCGCGCTCAAACGGAATCGGGTTGGCGACTTCGACGGGCGTAGTCCAGATGTTGATGTCGATGCCGAGGCTGCGCAGCGTCGCCATGAGTTCGGCGTAGAAATCGGCGACCGGCCGCGGTTCCAGCGGCAGCGACAAAATCGCCCCGTCGCTCACGCGGATGATCAGCGTGTGGAGGATGAAGTCAAACTCGATCTCGAAGAAGCGATCCCCGCTGGGCAGGGGGGAGGTCGTCAGCCCGCGCGCGGTCAGGTAGAACGGCACCTGCCACCAGTGATTGCAATATGGGCTTTGCGCCAGCCGAATTTTGCCGACGATTTGCAGCCACATGTGCAGCGTAGTGTAGGTGTCTTGCCAGGCGCTCAACGGGAGTTCGGGTAACTTCATCCACTCATCCTTCAAATCTAGTAGGGGCGCACGACCGTGCGCCCCTACAGGGGACTACACGATTAGTTCCGCAGCGGCTTGTTGGTCGAAAGCATGTGCGCCATGCGTTCGAGCGTCTTTTCGGTCTGCACGAGTTCGAGGAACACCTTGCGTTCCAAATCCAGGAAGACCTGCTCGTCGATCCAACCGGGTTCGCTGACCGCGCCGCCCGTCAGCACATAGGCGAGCTTGCGGGCGATCAGCGCGTCGTGTTCGCTGGCAAGCCCTTGTTCCTTGAAGCCTTCGATGCCGATCAGCAGCGCCGCATACACATCACGACCCGCGGCATAGACCTTGCCCGGGCGCTGTGGCTGATAGCCATCGGCCATGTGCAGCGCTTCGCGCTTGGCTTCGCCGAGCAGGTGGTCGCGGTTGAGGATGATGCGGTCGCACGGAGCGAGAATACCCAGGTCGCGCGCCTGCTTGGCGCTTTCGCTGACCTTTGCCAGCATGATCGCTTCGAAGATTTTCTGCACGTGCGGGATCGGATCAGCGTTGGGGTGGGAGGCCATCACCGGATTGAGGACGCGGCGCACCAGTTCCTTACAGCCGCCGCTGCCGGGGATGAGGCCGACGCCGACTTCGACGAGACCGGCGTACAGTTCCATGTGCGCGACCACGCGCGATCCCGCCATGACGAATTCCGCGCCGCCGCCGAGCGCCATGTTGTGCGGCGCGACCACGACGGGCTTAGAGGCGTTGCGCAGCGCCTGCATCACATCCTGCGAGCCTTTGACGGTTGCTTCGAGCTGATCGAGCTGACCCGCCTGCACGGCCATCGCCACCATGAACAGGTTTGCGCCCACGCAGAAACGTTCGGCGTCATTGCCGACGACAAGACCCTCGTACGCGCCCGTTTCGAGCAGTTCGACGGCTTTCCACGACATTTCGACGACATCCGCGTCGATGGCGTTGGCCGGGCTGTGGAATTCCAGTAGCGCGACGCCATCGCCCATGTCGAGGATGCTCGCGCCGCTGTTCGCGGCGATCTCTTTGCCCGACGCGCGCAGACGGCTGATCTTGATCTCGCGCTTATCCGGCACGAGCGACACATACGCGGCGGTCTGCGGGCTGTAGTAGCCGACGACCACGCCGTTCGCGTCGCGCTGGTAGAACGTCTGGTTGCCCTGTGCCAGCATGGTCTTGACCCAGTCGGCGACCGGGTAGCCTGCTGCTTCAAATTTCGGTACGGTGTCGGCCACGCCAATCGCGTCCCAGATTTCGAACGGCCCCAGCTCGTGGCTGAAACCCCACTTCTGCGCGTTGTCAATGTTGACAATCGTGTCGGTGATCTCCGGCACGCGGTGCGACGCATACGCCAGATAAAAGGCGTGGTGCTGCCACAGGAACTGCGCGGCGCGGTCTTCCTCATTGATCAGCAGGCGGATGCGTTCGCCTGTATTTTCGACTTTGCGGTGTTTGCCCACGCTGTCGAAGCGGATTTTCTGCGGTGCTTCGTATTCGAACGTCTGGAGGTTGAGCGACCAGAATTCTTTTTCGCCGCTCGCGCCCTTGACCATCTTGTAGAAGCCCTGACCCGACTTATTGCCCAGCCAACCGTTCGCCATGATCTTGTCGAACAGGGCGGTTGTGCCCGTGTGTTCGAGGATGGTGCGAGCGGGGTCGGCGGGGATGCTCGGGTAGAGGTTACGCGCGACGTGCGTCGCGATGTCGATGCCGACGAGGTCATTGAGGCGGAAGGTCGCCGTCTTCGGACGCCCGATCAGCGGCCCGGTGATCGTGTCGATCTCTTCGACCGTGAAGCCGCCATCCAGCGCGGCGTTGACCGTCTGCATGCCGACCATCGTCATGAAGCGGTTGCCGATGAAGTTCGGCTCATCCTTGCAGATTACCACGCCCTTGCCGAGCATTTCCGTGCCGAATTTGGTCAGGAAAGCGACGATTTCGGGATCAGTCTCTGGGTGCGGGATGACTTCAAGCAGGTGCAGGTAGCGCGGCGGGTTGAAGAAGTGCGTGCCCAAAAAGCGCCGCGTGAAGTCGTGCCCCATGCCTTCGGCGATGGCGTGAATCGGCAGGCCAGAGGTGTTGGTCGAGATGATGGTGTGCGGCGCGACGACTTCCGCGAGCTTGGCCATCAGGTTGCGCTTGATGTCCAGCCGTTCAACCACGACTTCGATCACCCAATCGGCGTCCGCCAGCTTGCCGAGATCGTCATCGATGTTGCCGATCTTGATCAAATCGAGGTCGGGCGCGTTGAAAACCTGCGCGGGACGCAGGCTTTGCAGGCGCTTCAGGCCTTCGGCGACCACGGCGTTGCGCTTGGCGGGCGGGTCGCCGGGGTTGGTCCCTTTGGCGGGAATATCGAGCAGCAGCGTGTCGACGCCGACGCCGGAGAGCAGCGCGGCGATGCCGCCGCCCATCGTGCCGGAGCCGATCACCGCTGCTTTGCGAATTTTATAGGGCATAGTAAACCTTTCTCTATTTCACTGATGGCGTTGGGTCTTTATGAGCGCGACGGCTTCCTCTATCGAAGCGGCCGTAAAGTATCGACTGTTCAGGTTGCGCAAGATGCGCCGCAGTAAATCGAGGATCGCGAGCACGACGACATTAGCGCCGACGATGACCATGATGGGGTTATCCGGCAGGGCAACGGACAAATGCCGCGCGTGCTGGAACGGGTTCGCCGGTATAGTATTGCCCCGGCTCAGGTCGTGAATGCTCGCAATCCCGGTTCCCACCGTTCCCATTTCAAACGCCTGGTTCATGGCTTCGGAGAGTTCGTCCCACGTCCACGAACCGAGATATTCGAACAGGAAGATCGTGTGTTCCTCGTCCAACCAGCTTAAACTAACTGTCACGGTGTAGGCATCCTTGTCTAGTCGGTGAATGCCAACAATTACACTATCAGTCAGACGATTGCCACATTTGGTCTGGGAGGCGGTGCCGTTCGCCGGAACAGCACCGCCCGGTCTTGGCTTACGCCAGTTCCTTGCTCGTGTAGCCGAGAATACGGCGGGCGACGATCAACGTGTTGATCTGCCCCGTACCTTCGAAGAGGTCGTTGATCTTGGCGTCGCGCATCCACTTTTCGATCAGCCATTCGCGGCTGTAGCCCATCGTGCCGAGCAGTTCGACGGCCTTGTAGGTCAACTGCGTGACGACTTTGCCCGCCTTCGCCTTGGCCATCGACGATTCGAGGTTGTTCGGCTCTTTGGCGTCGAGCATGGAGATTGAGCGCAGCGTGAGCAGGTGCGCCGCCTTCAACTGCATTTCCATCTCCAGCACGTCGCGCTGCACGGCGGTCAGCTTGTGATAGGGCTGGCCGTAAGGGATCTCCACGCCGTTTTCGGCGAGCTTCTCTTTGGTGAATTCGAGCGCGGCGCGGCCAATGCCGAGCGCGCTGGCGGCGACGAGCGGACGGGTGGCGTCAAAGGTGGCCATCGCGCCCTTGAAGCCTTGCCCACCCTGCGTCTGCACTTCGGGGCTGCCGAGAATCGCATCTTTAGGGACGCGGGCATTGTCCAGCACGATGGCGGCGGTATCGCTGGCGCGAATGCCGAGTTTGATCTCCTGCTTGGTCACCTTGACGCCGGGCGTGCCCGCCGCCACGATGAACGTGCGCATCCCTGCGCGCCCCGCCGAGCGGTCGAGGGTCGCCCACACGACGACCAAGCCGTTCGATTCGTTGAGTGCGAGCGAGCCGTTGGTGCAGAAGATCTTTTCGCCGTTGAGCACCCATTCCTGCGTCGCTTCGTCAAACACGGCGGTCGTCTGAATTGAGGAGGTGTCCGAGCCTGCGCCGGGTTCGGTCATGGCCATCGCGCCCCACGCGGGCACGTCGCCTTCGGCGAAGCGTTGGAGGAACTTGGCTTTCTGTTCCGGCGTGCCGACCGCTTCAATCGCCGCGCCGCCGAGCGCGCCGCCGGGCAGACACAGGTAAATGCCCGCATCGCCCCACGAGAGCATCTCGATCATCAGCATGAGGCGCAGATACTGCGTCCCGGGGCCTTCGCGCCGTTTGACCTCGCCGCCGTTGAGCATGCGTTCGAGGTTCTTCTTCTGCATGTCGCGCATGAACGGCCACATCTGTTCGGCGAAGGCCGTGGGGCGCTGATGTTCGTGCTCGTCAAGGTCGCGGGACATGGGGCGCATGATATGTTCAGCGACCATTTTGACCATGTCGGTCTGCTGTTTGATGTGCTCAGGAATTTCGAAAGAGATAGTCATGTGAATTCTTCTCGCTCAAACTAGGACAAGGCAGGCCTTGTCCCTACAGGTCGGATTTTGTAGGGACGCGATTTATCGCGTCCACTGACATCGGACGCCATGAATGGCGTCCCTACACAATGGCGAGTCCGGTGAATGTGGCGAACCCACGCGCGTTGCGCAGATACCGCTCGACGGGATATTCGCGGATGAAGCCGTAGCCGCCCAGCGTTTGCACCGCACCATCACACACGGTCATAGCGGCTTTGCTGGCGTATTCTTTCGCGAGATAGGCTTCCTGCGTGGCGTCGACACCTTGATCGAGTTTCCACGCGGCTTCCCAGACCATCAGGCGGGCGGCATCGACTTCGATGGCCATTTCCGCCAGCATGAAGGCGATGGCCTGCTTGGTGGCAATCGGCGCGCCGAACTGCACGCGCTGCTTGGCGTACTCGCGGGCATAGTCGAAGGCGGCTTTCGCCACGCCGACGGCCAGCGCGCCGAGCGCGACGCGGCTGCGGTTGAGCAGCGCTTCATAGTTGATGCCGACCGCGCCGCCGACGCGGCAGCTTGCGTTGACCACGACATCATGCAGCGTGAGGTGATGCGTGGGCAGGGCGCGCACGCCCATCAGGCCTTCGCGCTTGCCGACGGTCACGCCCTTGGTTTCGCAGTTGACAATGTAGGCGTCCGACTTACCCGTTTCGGTGTTCTTGGCGTAGACGAGGAAATAATCGGCGGTGGCGGCCAGCGGCACATAGACTTTGCTGCCGTTGAGCGTGACGGTGTCGCCATTGGGCGTGGCGGTCGTCTTGAGATCGTTCGGGTCGAAGAACACGCCCGGTTCGAGGAGCGCGGCGGTAGCGTGTGTCGGGCGTTCCTCAAGGAACATGGGCAGATAGGTTTCGCGCTGTTCCGCTGTGCCGTAGAGCACAATCGGGTAGGCGAACAGGGCGGGCGCGAGCAACTGCATGGCTGCCGAGAGATCGCCGTAGGCGAGTTCTTCATAGGCCAGCACATTGGTCACCGCGCTGAGTTCGCCGAAACCCCCGAGGTCTTCGGGAATCGACGCGGGGATCAAGCCCATATCCCAGCCGGTTTTGACGATGCTGGCGGGCACGCGCTCGTTTTCATCCGCTTCGTGGGCGATAGGCTGCACGTCATTGACCGCAAAGCGCCGGATGGTATCGATCAACTGCTGCTGTTCTTCAGATGGCGTAAACGAGATCATCAAGACTGCCTTTCGACTAAGTTTTACAAAAGGACTGAGGACTGAGGGGTGAGGACTGAGAGATTAGATAAGTTGGGCGTGGAGTCGCATTTCTGACTCAGTCCTCAGTCCTGTTAGCCTCAGTCCTCGTAGTTGCCTACCAACCGCCGGCGACTTCGAGGACTTGCCCCGACACGTAATTGCTCAAGTCGCTGGCGAAGAACAGGAGCGCGCCCGCCGCTTCGTCGACCGTGCCGGGGCGCTTCATCGGAATTTGCGCGAAGATGCTGTCGCGCACCTTGTCCGGCATGCCGAGCTTGACGCGCTGACCATCGCGTTCGGTCGCGTCGCCGACCGAATCGGATTGGGTGAGGCGAGTTTCGATGAAACCGAAGGCGACGGCGTTCACCTGAATGTTGAACGCGCCCCATTCTTTGGCGAGCGTTTTGGTCATGCCGATGACGCCCGCTTTGCCCGCCGCATAATTCACCTGACCGATGTTACCGCGCGTCCCCGTCGTGCTGCTGACGTTGACGATTTTGCGCGCTTTGGTCGCGCCGTTGGCGTCGATCTCTTTCTTGGCGACGTCGCGCATGTAGGGGATGGCGGCGCGGATCAGCTTGAAGGGGGTGGTGAGGTGGATCGCCAGCATGGCTTCCCACTGGTCGTCGGTCATCTTGTGGATCATGCCGTCCCATGTGTACCCGGCGTTGTTGACGAGGATGTCGATGCCGCCGAATTTGTCGACCGTCTGCCCGATCAGCTCTTCGATCAGACCGTCGGTGGTCACGTCACCGCACACGCTGATCGCTGTGCCGCCGAGCGCTTCGATCTGCTTGACGACTTCTTCGGCGGGTTTCGGGTCGAGGTCGTTGATCACGACCTTCGCGCCGTGCGCCGCAAACAACTTCGCCGCCGCCGCGCCGATGCCGCGTCCACTGCCGGTAATGATGGCTACTTTGTTTTGAAGCAACAAGATTTTATTCCTTTGCCGGGACGAGCGCCGCTCATCCCTCGATTGAAACTCGAACAGTGCCGCGATCTTCACCCGTTTGCCCGGACTCACCACCACTCATGCGGGTAGTTTTGTCCACCGTGCTTAAGCAGTGAAAGTGCACCGACTGCCTTACGCGATGATGACGCCATTGAGCATCGTATCGACGATGAGATCGGCGATCTGTTCGCCGTTCAGACGGCCATTCGGGCGATACCACACGCCGACCCAGTTCTGTGCGCCAAGCAGTGTCTTGACGAAGATCGCCACATCGACGGGGCGGAACGAGCCGTTCTCGACGCCTTCGCGCACGACGATGCGAAACATGTTCTCGAAGTCGTCGCGGCGCTTGAAAAACTCGTCGCGGCGTTCGATGAATTGTTCGAAGGCTTCTTTGTCGTCCTCGCGAGCGTTGCGGTAAGGGGCTTTGACGTTCATGAGCGCCCGGATTTCGAAGACCATCGCCGCGCCGACGGCAGTATTCTGCGTCAGGCCGACAATGTGTTCGCGGATCATGCGGCGGAGTTTGTCCGTGGAGGGCAGATCAGAATGCGCGACGGGTTCGATCTGGCGGAGGACGTGGTCAAGGCCGACTTCGAGCACGGCCAGCAGCAGCGCGTCTTTGTTCTTGAAGTGATGATAGAGACTCGCGGCGGTGAGGTTGACCGCGGCGGCGATATCTTTCATCGTCGCGGCTTCGTAACCATTCTTCTGCAGGACTTCTGCCGCTGCGAAGATAATCGCTTCTCGATTGACCGACTGGTCCGCAGGTTTCCGAGCCACGAGCGCCACCCTTACATAAGTTTGTTCGCAAATTAATCAAATCTCCATTTGATTATAGACAAGGCTTTTCCAGCCTGTCAACTCACCTCCATGAGTAAGCGCTAAAAAACTGGATCGTATGGACGCATATCGGCATTTTGCCATAGCTGGCTGTTGCTAGGTCTGCATAGAATGCACAGGTTCCAAAAGACCCGGATCGGGGTTAAAATCCATAGGTTCGTGTGCATAGGGACGCTTATGGATCGCTGGACGAGCTTTGATCTCATCTTCTTCGATTGCGACAGTACGCTTTCGAGCATAGAAGGCATCGATGAACTGGCCCGCTTTAAGGGTAAAGAATGGCGAGTGGGCGTTCTCACCCAAAAAGCGATGGACGGGGAACTCGACCTCTCAGAAGTGTATGGCAAGCGGCTGGAAGCGATCCGCCCGACGCGCGGACAGTTGAAGGCCATTGAAGAACGCTACTGGCAAACGCTCGTGCCGGACGCCCAAGCGGTCGTTGACGCGCTGCATTTCCTCAAGAAGCAGGTCTTCATCATCAGCGGTGGGTTGGCGGGACCGGTGCGCGGCTTCGGTCAGCGGTTGGGCGTACCGCCGGAGAATATCCGCGCGGTTGAACTGGAATACAACGAGCTGTCCGGCGACTGGTGGCGCTATTACGAGCCGGGAACTGTGCACAACCAGACGTATCTCGACTATGACGACAGCCCGCTCACGGTGTCGAGCGGTAAGCCGCAGATCGTGCGCGAACTGGCGGCGGGCAAGGCCGGACGCAAGCTGATGATCGGCGACGGCGCGTCCGATCTGGCGACGCGCGGCGAGGTCGATCTGTTCGTGGGCTTTGGCGGTGTGGTGTCACGCGCGAAGGTTAAGGCCGGGTCGGACGTGTTCGTCGAAGTGAATTCGCTCGCGCCGATTCTGCCGCTGGCGGCGGGGCCAGCCGCCTACATCAAAACGCTGGGCACGCCGCATCAGGCGACCTTTGAGCGTGGGCTGGAACTGGCGGCGCAGGGCGGTCTGATCATTCAACCGGAAGAACTGCGGCGCGCGTATACCGCGTCGTTTGACAAGAAGGAATGAGTTAAAAGGGAAAAGTTAAAAGTGAGGACAAGTAACGTACGTTCAACTTCTGACTATTCCCACGAAATGCTATATCCGGTAAATGATTCAAGTGGTAGGGGCAGACCTGTGTGTCTGCCCGACTGAGGGCGCACACACAGGTGCGCCCCTACACGCCCATCGTTGACGATTTACTGGAAACAGCACTAAAGGAGACAGTGTGAACTCGTTGAATTTTTGCCCGCAGGCGATCATCTTCGATATGGATGGTTTGCTGGTGGACTCTGAACCCGTGTGGGCGCTGGCGGAAGGCGCGTTGCTGAACGAGCGCGGCAAGCAGTGGGACATCGAGATTCAGCGCCCGTTGATTGGCATGCGCATGCGCGATTTTCTCGTCGGGATTCGCAGCGGCTACGGGCTGAGCGACACCGTCGATGAGCTGGTCGCGGAACTGATCGGTCGGATGACTAAACTCGTGCCGACGCAAGTTGTGCCGCGTCCCGGCGCGCCGGAACTGCTCGACTATCTGCTAGCACGCGGCATTCCGTGCGCGATTGCCTCCAGCTCGCCGATGCCGATCATCGACGCGGTGGTGACGTCGCAGGGCTGGGATCGCTTCTTTCAGACGCACGTGTGCGGTGACGATGTGACGCACGGTAAGCCCGCGCCGGATATCTATCTGGAAGCGGCGCGGCGCATCGGGATTGCTCCGGAAGCGTGCCTCGCGCTCGAAGACAGCCCGAATGGGTCACGCGCAGCGGTGGCAGCGGGCATGGTGACGATTGCCGTCCCCGATCTCTCGCACACCTCCCACGCGGCGTTCGAAGCGATCACGCCGTATGTGTTCGATAGTCTGCACGAAGTACGGGCTGCGCTGGAGTTGTGCCTTGGCTGAGTTTCAAATCGTCGTCGCAACTGACTTAACCGAAGAAAGCCTGTCAATCTTGCGTGAGCTGGACGGTTTTAAGCTGACGACCGTCAGCCCGACCAACCTCGCCGCACTGCGCGACGCCCTCAAGACGGCGCACGCACTGATCGCCCGTGATGATGTGCAGGTGGACGCCGCGCTGCTCAACGGCGCGCCGACACTCAAGGTGATCGGGCGGGTGGGCGCGAACCTCGGCGGGATCGCCATCGACTCCGCGACCGAACGCGGCATCATCGTCATGAATACGCCGGGCGTCAACGCGATTGCGGCGGGCGAACACGCGCTCACGCTGATGCTGGCGCTCAGCCGCAAGCTGATTTCCGCCCACAACAGCCTCAAAGAAGGCTACTGGCTGCTGGATCGCAAACGGCAGGCGGGGACACAGCTTCACGGCAAGACGCTCGGCATCGTCGGGTTGGGGCGCGTAGGGCAGATTGTCGCGACGCGCTGCCTGTCGTTTGGCATGAATGTGCTGGCCTATGACCCGTATATCACCGAAGACGACATTGCCGACAAGCGGATCGCGCTGGTCAGCCTGCGCGAACTCGTCACCCGTGCCGATTTTGTCAGCATCCATGTGAGCGCAACCAACGAAACGCGCGGCCTGTTCAACGAGGCGCTAATCAAGCAGATGAAAGCGGGCGCGCGGCTGATCAATACGTCGCATGGCAGCGTGGTCGACGAAGCTGCACTGGCGGCGGCGCTCAAACAGGGGCGGCTGGCGGGCGCGGCGCTTGACGTGTATCAGGAAGAACCACCGTATAACAGCCCGCTGATCGGTCTAGACAGCGTCATTCACACGCCGCACATCGGCGATAACACGCTTGAAGCCGCGCAAGACCTGTCGATTCAGATCGTCACGCAGGTGATCGACGCGCTGAACGGCGATGATTACCGCAATGTGGTCAACATGCCGTTCATGCCGGGGCTGGACTTCGAAGCGGTGCGCCCGTACCTGCGCCTCGCGGAATACATTGGCACATTCCTGCACACCCTGTCGCGCTATCCGGTGCGGCGCGTGGCCGTCGAGTACCGGGGCGAAGAGACGGCCGGCTTGGTCAAGCCGCTGACCGTGGCGCTGCTCAAGGGGCTGCTCACGCCGATTCACGGCGACAATGTTAACTATATCAACGCGCCGGTGCTGGCGAACGAGCGCGGTATTCAGGTCACGCAGGCGAAAGGCCTGAAGGCCAGTGAATACGCGGCACTCGTGTCGAGCATGGTGACGCTGGAAGACGGCGAACAGATTTATGTCGCTGGGACGCTGCTGGATCGTCGCGAACCGCACATCGTGCAGATCAACGACTACCGCATGAACTTTGTGCCCGAAGGCCATTTGCTGATCATGGGCAGCTTCGACCAGCCCGGCGTGATCGGCAAGGTGGGGACGCTTATGGCGACCAACGGCATCAACATCGCCAGTTGGCACACGGGACGCGCGACGCCCGGCGGGCACACGCTGACCGTGCTCACGCTCGATGAGCCGCTGCCGGAAGACATCTACGCGGCGTTGTGCGCGCAGGACTTTGTGCGGCACGCGCATCAGGTGAAGATTGGGTAAGGGCAACCTCACCCCCCGGCCCCCTCTCCTAGAGGAGCGGGGGAGCAGCCGCGCTGCACTAAATGCTGGGTGTAGGCACGCGCTTCTGCGCGTGCGTGACAGCGGACAGCCAGAAGGCTGTCCCTACAATGCTCGCCGCAACGGGCATCGCCTCCGCTTAACCTCATCCCTAACTCCTCCTCCGAGTGGAGTTGCGGGGGCGACACTTGAGTTTGAGTATGCATCTGTAGGGGCGAGGCTTGCCTCGCCCGCTAACGGGAGGGGCTTGCCCCTCCCGTTAGCTATTGCCGCCTCTCTGTTCGGAGAGGCGAATGAATCCCCAAAGTTAAAGCGATGACTCAACGAATGTGGCTGTTTCTAGATGCGATTTACGCGGTGGCGCTGGCGTTCTACGTGCTGGCGGGCGTGCCGCTGACGCCGTTTCACGGCGACGAGTCGATGCAGATCTACATGAGCAGCGACTATACGACCGCTATCGTCAACGGACGCTGGAGCGACTTGCTCACGCAGCCCCCGTACGACATCGATTCGGACGGGCATTTGCGGCTGATCAACGGCACGGTGAACCGCTACGCCATCGGCGCGGTGCTGCAGTTAGGTGGCTATGCGATGACCCTGCCGCGCCCCGGTTGGGACTGGGGGCTGGACTACGCGCGCAACGTCGAGACCGGGCATCTTCTGAGCGACAGCGCATTGGAAGCGGCGCGGCTGCCCTCGGCACTGTTCACGGCGCTGAGCGTGGGCGTGATGTTCGTGATCGGGCGGCACATCGGCGGACGTCCCGCGGCCTATATCGCGACGGCGATCTATGCGCTCAACCCGGCGCTGCTGCTCAATGGGCGGCGCGCGACGCAGGAAGGCTCGATGTTCTTCTTCGGTCTGCTGACAGTGCTGATCGCCGTATGGCTGAGTCGGCGGGAAACGCGTCCGCTCTGGGGGTGGGTGCTGCTCACGCTGGCGGGCGGTCTGACGCTGGCGAGCAAGCACAGCGGCGTGGTGTTCGTCGTGGCGGCGCTGGGTTGGATTGGGGTGGAGACGTTGATACGCTGGATTAGACCTCACCCCCCAACTCCCTCTCCTATAGGAGAGGGGAGAAGATTTATCCGCACGGCGGCGGCGCTTGTGGTCAGCGGCGTGTTGATGGTGGCCTTGTTCGTGGCGCTGTCGCCCGCGCTGTGGAACGACCCGGCGGCACGGGGCGTCAATCTGCTGGAAGAACGCGCGCGGCTGCTCGATATTCAGGTGTCGATTGCGGGTGGCGCGTTAAGTTTTACCGACCGAATTGAAGCGATCCTCTTACAACCCACGGTGCAGCCTGTGATGTATTATGAACTTGCATCGTGGTCAGAGATCGAGCCGATTCAAGCAGAAGTGGTTCGTTACGAGACGAGCTTCTGGCACGGCTATCCGAACGGCACTCTGGGTGTGCTGATCCTGGTGCTGGTAGGCGTCGGCGTTGTGGTGGCGCTGGCGCGTGCAGGACGGTCGGCAGGACTGTTGTGGTGGTTCGGTTTGACTCTGATCACGCTGCTCGTGAATCCGCTCGCGTGGCAGCGCTACTATTTGCCGCTCATCCCGGTGCTGGCGGCGTTGGCCGGTCTCGGCGGCGCGGCACTGATCCGTGGCCGCGCGCGGTTGAGCAACTCATGAGGCGTGTCAGGGTGAGCTGTGGCTCCCCTTGTTGAGGAAGTGCAAGCGATTATGCGTAGTTCATCCACGATTCTGCTCATTCTGGTGCTGATCTTAGCGGCGTGCGGTGGCAGTCCCACATCCACCGCAACGGTGAGCGTGCCCACGGCGACAGCCGGTCTGCCTACTCAGCCCTCGGCGGCGGGCGAAACCCTGCCGACCAGCCAGTTCAACGACTTACAGGTGACAGTCGCCGTGGCACTGCCCGGTACGCCCATCCCCGCGTCAGGCGCGACAATTGAGCCGGTGAGCAACCAACCATTCCAGTTTGACCGCGTGCTGTTCACGCAGACGGGCGGTCTCTCGGCGCTCAACTTGCAGATCGAAGTGTTCGGCGATGGCCGCGTTGTGCGTGATGGGGCGCAGACGCAAACCAGCTCTGAGGTGGTCGCGAATATCGCGTCGCTGATCGATACGTTTGATTTCTTCCGGGTGAGCGGCCAGTTTATCGGTGCCGGGGCCTCCGCGGATACCTACACCTACTCACTGACCGTGGACTCGGGCGGCAGCAGCCGCACGATCATCTCGCAGGATGGGTTCACGCCGCCCGCGCTGTTCGCCATCTACGATGCGGTGCGCGTGTTGGGGCAGTAAACGCCTAACCTCACCCCTGCCCCTCTCCTAATGCAGTTTAAGAAAAGAACACGGTGTTTGTAGGGACGCCATATAGAGGGTGTCTAAAAAGCCCCTCACCCCCAACCCCTCTCCCACGCAAGCGGGGAGAGGGGAGGCAAGGCGCGTCTGCTGTCTCCCCTCCCTGAATTCGGGGAGGGGCCGGGGGTGGGGTCGGAATCTGACCGTTCTCAACACGCTCAGGCCTCCTCCCTACAGATAACACTCTTATTGGACACCCTCTATATGGCGTCCGTTGCCAAATCTACCAAAACGGACGAGATATATCTCGTCCCTACGATCTCCGTATTCATAAGTTAAATTGCATGAGGAGAGGGGATTTCACCAATCCAAAAATGGCTTCACCGCATATGTTCTTGAGCGTCTGTCAGTTTTGTGGGCGTTGCGCGGGGTAGCGTCCGACTAACGCGCTCAGATCGGTGATGAGGGCGTCCGCGACCACCCGGCGATCATGGCAGCGTTCCGGTCGGCACATGAAGATCGCCTCCATACCCGCCGCTTTCGCGCCTTCGATTGATTCGGGGCGGTCGTCAATCACTGCGCACTGCGCCGGGTCGACGTGGAGCAGGGCGGCGGCGCGGCGGTAATAGTCCGCGTCTTTGAGGAAGCGCCCCAGCGTATCCGTCCCGATGATCTTCCCCATGAAGTACTGGATCAAACCGCTGCCCTCCAGCGCCGACCGCACTTGTGGTTCGAGCGCGTGACTCGTCACGCTGAGCGTCAGCCCCTGCTGCGCCAACGTGTAAATGACGGTGCGCGCTTCCGGGTAGGCAGTGTCGCAGCGGCGTGGGATGATGTGCAGCAGGTCACGCGACAGCTTGATGAGTTGGTCGTGGGGTGGTTCGGGGGTGCGCGTCAGGCGGAAATGCGCGCGCGTGGTGCGGAACTCGCCTTCCCACATCTGTTCGGCGCAATCATCCCCGCCGAAGTCGAGATCCGCATAGTAGCTGTCCCAGTCATCTTCAATCTGCTGATTAGCGCGTGTCCACGCTTCCGGCGCGCCGCCATAGCGCTCAGCGAGATAGCGACCAAGCTGCGTGCGGAAGCAGTGCCGCGTGCGCTGTGGGTCAATGAGCACGCCGTGCATATCGAAGAACAGGTGCGTGATCGTCACGGCAGACCCTGCACGTTCACAATGTAATTAACGGGCGTGCCGCCGACATCCGGGAGCGGAACCTCGAATGGGGCGACCGCGCCGGGTTCAAGCTCGGCGGGCGTGAGATCGGCGAAGGCCGCGCCGATGACGTTTTGCGCGCCGTCGAACACGGTGACGGTGACGCGCGCCGCCCGCACCACGTGATCGCTGGTGTTGGTGACTTCGCCGCGTACGACAAGGCGATTGAAGGCGTCGAGGCTGGATTCGTCTGTCCACGAGAGCGCATCCGCGCCATAGACGGTGCCGATATCGGCGGGCAGCCAGTCTTTGCCGAGCAAGACTGTGTAGCTCGTCGAGTCGGTGGGTTGGCCGCCGCCAAAGCGCAAGCTGAATGGGGCGAAACCGCCCGGCGGAATCCCGTAGCCCATCACCTGATCGACCGCGCCCGTGAGCTGCAATCCCTCGGCGGAGAACAGCGCCGCTTCGACCGGGATGCCCGCGACCGTGTTCAGGCTGTAGTTGGCGACTTCCCCGGTGATGAAGAACACGCCTTCGGGCGTCGTCCACGCGCTGACGTGCAGCACGCCCAGACCGCTGTTCTTAGCGAAGGCCAGCGTGGTCAGGTCGGCAGGTTGAAGCGGTGTTGCATCCGGGTGCAATGTGAAGGTATTGACAATGGTCTGAAGCAGGCGCGGATCGGCCTGATCGAGCACGACTTCGGTCAAGCCGATGAAGGTGCCGCTCGTCTGGATGAAGGTGTTGACGGCCTGCGTCGTCCCCGGCGCGACTTCGCGCAGACCGGTGAGCCGCCAACTGCCGTCGCCCATCGCTTCGCGGCTTTGCTCCCGGTAGCGCCCGACATCCGAACGAACCTGTGTCTGATACAGGTTGAGCAAATCGGCAAGCTCGGTCGAATCGACGGTGCGCCCGAGGTTGATCACGGCGAAGAGCACCGCGGGCTCATTCGTACCGGGGGCGGCGAAGGCGGCAGTCGCCAGTGTGGTCGTGTTTTGCTCGTACAGCGACCAGAGGCGCGGGACGCTCACCGAAAAGGCGCCGCTCGGGTGATCGTAGCGCAGCGGCGTTTGGTCTTCCGGCGCGGGCGTGGGCGCAAAAACGACGGCATCACCACCGCAGCCTGCCAGCACCAGCAGGATCAGACTTAAGGCTAACCAGAAGTAGGACTTTGGTCTCATCTGAATCTAGAGAAAATCCCTTATGCTAACGATAGAGGTCGTGACAAGTTGTGTCACAACGCGAGTTAGAAAGTTTATGCTCAATGTACGCCAACAACGAATTGTTGTTTCCCCACCATGTTATCCCGGCTTTGAAAAACTTGCGCGGCGAAAAGTGGAGCGAGCTGGTAGAACGCATTATACCGCTTGAGGAAAACCACGAAGAAACGTTAGCCCTCATGCTGATGATGATCCGCCTGAATGGCTGCCTCGCCTGCGAGACGGACAGCTACCGGGCGATGCGTGGCTGCGCGCCGTGCGCCATCCAGACGCTCCGCCGCTACAAGGGCAGTGATGAGGAACTTATTGAATCGTATGAGCAGGCGTTATATGAAGTTCGCCTCTATGCCCGCAATCATCCTCGCGTGAATATCGCCTGTTGATCAGTCTTGCGTGTTAAAGAATCGCTATGATATACTAGCTGAGCGCGGGGAAAGCCCGCGCTCGCTGCATTTGTTAAGAGAGGAATCGAGATATAAGCTCCCCAGACTCGCTTCGAATTAATCGAGAAATCCGTGCGCGTGAAGTGCGCTTGATCACGGACACGAACGAAAATATTGGCGTTGTGCCTTTAATGCGCGCATTGGAATTGGCGGAGTCGAAGAACCTTGACCTCGTCGAGGTGTCTCCAAACGCTGATCCGCCCGTGTGCCGAATCATGGATTTCGGTAAGTTCCAGTATGAACGGGCGCGTAAAGAGCGCAAAGCCAAGAAGCAGCAGAAGGTGATCGAGGTGAAGGAAATTCGCCTCAACCCGAAGACGGACGATCATCATCTGTCGTTTAAGGTTCGTGATGCGCGGGGCTGGTTGCAAGAAGGCATGAAAGTGCGCGTGCGGATTCGGTTCCGCGGACGCGAAATCACGCATGCCGATATTGGACGCGAGCGGTTGGCGGCAATTGCAGCAGAACTGAACGATGTCGCGGTGGTGGAACAACACCCGAGCATGGAAGGCACGACGATGCTCATGGTGCTCGCCCCGGCAGCGGACAAGCAGAAGAAATAAGCTCTATTTCTAGGACAAAACGCTCAGCGGCCTCGCGGAGCGAACAAACGAAGCGAAAGTGGAGTATCAAGTGGCTAAGGCAAAAGTCAAGAAATATAAGCTCAAAACCCATAAAGCGACAGCGAAGCGCTTTCGCCAGACTGGCAGCGGTCTGCTCGTTCGGACGAAGGGTGGCAAGACCCACTTCCGCCGTCGTCGTTCGCAGCGCGCCAAGAACATGCTGAACAAGACGATCACCGTGACGAGCCTCACGATGCACAAGCGCATCAAGATTCTCGCCCCGTACCTCGGCCTGTACAAGCAGAATCCTCCCGGCTGATCAGTTCGATCTGTACATTCGGGACCTGTCCGCGTACACTAGCGGCATTCTTTGCATATCCGACCCGGGGCGCAAGCAAACTCCGGGTCTTTTCTAGTCAGGAGTAGAGTTGACATGGCTCGTGTTAAGACCGGTATCGTCCGGCGCCGTCGTCACAAGAAAGTCCTGGGCCTCACCAAGGGTCACTGGGGTACACGCAATCGCCTGTTCCGCCGCGCCAACGAAGCGATGCTGAAAAGCCTGTTCTATTCGTATCGCGACCGTCGCGCTCGTCGTGGCGACCTGCGCCGCCTGTGGATCATCCGCATCAACGCGGCTTCGCGCCTGAATGGCCTGAGCTACAGCCGCCTGATTCACGGCCTGAAGAAGGCTGGCATCGAACTGGATCGCAAGATTCTCGCGGACATCGCCGTGCGTGATGCCTCGACGTTCCAGAAGATCGCCGCTTTGGCCCTTCAGAACCAATAGCCAACTAAAGCAGATTTCAGGACGGGGTACGCCTCGTCCCTACGAAAATTGTACCTGTGTAGGGACAAGGCATGCCTTGTCCTGTTTTATTTTTAGTACCGGGTGTGAAAGCGGGTTACCATGATCACGAGCGTACAGAACGAGCGCGTCAAACTGGCGAACGCGCTGATCACCGGGGCGAAGAATCGGCGCAAAGAAAGCAAAATCGCGCTGGAAGGCGTGCGCTTGATCCGCGATGCGATTGAGCGCGGCGGCTACACCCCCGACTACATCCTCTACGATCCCAACCAAGTGAACGTGCAGGCGCTCCAGCCGCTGACCAATCAACTGTTTGAGGCATCGGCTGAGGTGATCAAGCATGTGAGCGCAACCGAGCAGCCGCAGGGTATCATCGGCGTGTTCCCCATGCCGACCGCCAAGCTGCCGACAAAACCGCAGCAAATCCTCATCCTCGACCATCTGCGCGACCCCGGCAACCTCGGCACGATTCTGCGTACGGCGGCGGGTGCGGGCGTCGATGTGGTGCTGCTTTCCCCCGGCTGCGTCGACCTGTACAACGACAAGGTGCTGCGGGGCGGCATGGGCGCGCACTTCCGCCTGACGATTGCCGAACGCTCGTGGCAGGACATTCGCGAATACGTGGGGGATGCGCCGGTCTACCTCGCGGAGATGTCCGGTGATGTGGCTTATGACGTGGTCGATTGGACGGCGCAGTACGCTCTGATCATCGGCAGCGAAGCCGACGGTGCGAGTCCCGAAGCGGAAGCAATCGCGACGGCGCGCGTGTATATCCCGATGGCCTCCGAGACTGAGTCGCTGAACGCGGCAGTCGCGGCGGGCGTGCTCATGTTTGAGGCGGCACGGCAGCGCCAGAAATAACCCTACCCCCGGCCCCTCCCCGAATTCAGGGAGGGGAGCCAACATTGCTCGCCAAACCGAATGCGTTTTCGTAGGGACGCGATTTATCGCGTCCGCTGAACGATAACTATAACAGCTACCGAATGGTTGCTTTTCCAAGATCCTAACGTCTCGTTCTCACAACGAAACCCGCTGGTTGACAGCCCTTCCCAATCTGGCGACAATCGAACACAGCCGATGAGTTGTGGATACTTCTATGCGTGGACTGCTGCTGCTGGCCGTGCTCTTGTCTGCCGCGCTGACCGTGATCGGCGTCGGCATGGTGGGGCTTGGGTCGGGGCAGGCGCTGCCGTCCATTGTGACGGATCTGGATGCGTGCGGTCTCCCATGCTGGTCGAACATCACGCCGCGTTCTACCGAGCTCAATGATGCGCTAGACATCCTCATCGCGCAGGGCTACCACGAATTCATGCACGACACCCGCTACCGTTTCATCGTCTATGACCCCGCCGATTTGACCGACTGTCGCGTCAACATGAACTATTCCGGGCGCACGGTCACGCTGCTGGCACTGACGCTCTGTCCCGGTGTGAGGCTCGGCGCGGTCATCGCGTTTCTCGGCGAGCCGGAAGGGATTCTTACCTCGGGGACGGCGCTGGCTTTTCGCGGCGGGCATGTGATCGTCAACGCGCGCATGACGGTGTGCGATCCGTGGTTCGCGCCGGAACTGCCCGTGCAATCGCTGTATTTCCTCAACGCGGGGGCGGCGCAGCGGCGGGTCATGGCGACCTTTACGCTCAGCGATGGGGCGCAGGCGTTCGCGTGGCGTGGGTTCGCCAGCGAAGCGTATTATCAGCGGGTGGAGGCGGGGTTTCCGACGTGCAAGTGATCAAAGTCATCCCCGCCCCCTCTCCGTTCAGAGAGAGGACGAGGTGATATCCTGGTTAACGGCTAAGAAAGAACTCCTCAAGCACAGGCGCGACGACAGCCGGGACAATATCATGAGATTGTCCTTCCAATCGGCGATAACGACCGTTGGGCAATGCCTCGGCTAAGGATTGCGCCGCAAGATGCATCACGTCAGGATTGTTTTCGGCATCCATCACGAGGCAGGGGGTTTGGATGGAAGCCACCAACCCCTCGGGCAGCGCTCTGAGAATGGTTGATTCGTAGATGAGAGTATGTGCCATCGTTTCGAGCGCTGGTCGGAATGGCGCATGGCGGAGCCGGGCAACGATTTCGGCGGGAATGCCCACCGCCTCGGTCTGGAACAGCTCCACAGCATCACCCCTACGCCCCGCCGATAGGAGGTCTGTGAGCTGAGGAACAAGCTCTCCGGCTTTAGCTCCGGTTGGTGGCGGGTCGTATAACGCAAGTTGCGTAATGGGGAGCCCGTGAGCCGCCGCTCTTAAGGCCAAAATCGCACCGGACGAATACCCAAACACGCAAGCTGATCCCCCGGCTTGCGTGATCAGTGCGTCAAGGTCTTCGATCTCACGCTCAATGGAATAGGGTTCAGTATCCGTGCTGTCACCGCGTCCGCGGCGATCATAGTTGAACACGGTGAAATGTGGGGCGAGTAATTGACTTAGCGGGGCTCCGGTCGGTCGCTCGTTGAACGCACCCAGCACCAGTATGATCGGCGCTCCTTCTCCGAACTGATCAAAGGCAATCAGCGTCCCGTCGTTCGATGTGACTGTGTGCAATTTCTGCTCCTCAATCCCCAAAACAAGTGAGTGAACCGTACCCTATAGCAAAAGGAACTGTGGGTGGTGGATAGGTCTATGTCCTTATTCGCCGGGATAGTTAGCTTTTTTGCCGAGCGCGGCTTGAGCAACCGCCTCGGCGATGCGTTTCTGACGCGTTTCCGGGCGCTTGGCACTGAGAATCCACTGCAAGATCCCCTTGCGATAGGTTTTGGCCAACCCATAGAAGAAAGTGCTGGCGGCTTCATTCGCGGCGAGCGCGGCGGCGAGATCATCGGGGACCGTGAGATTCTCCGATTCGTCAATCGCCGTCCACGAGCCGTTGGCCTGGGCGATCTCAATCGCTTTCAGCCCCGGTGTTTCGATCATGCCCGCGGCCAGCAGTCGTTCAAGGCGTTCCTTGTTGACCTTCGACCACACGCTCTTGGGCTTGCGCGGCGTGAGCAGGAGCAGATGACTCTCCGCGTCCAGTTTGCGCGGCAGGCTGTCGATCCAGCCGAAGCACAGGGCTTCTTCGACCAGTTCGTCATAGGTGATGGTCGGTTTACCGGTGCCCACCTTATAGCGCAGCACCCAGACGCCCGGTGACTTGTCGTAGTTCGCCGCCAGCCACGCCCGCAAATCGGCGCGGGTCGGCGGATAAAGCTGTTCGTAATCGTCGATCACGCGTTTCTTGGTTTCAGGCATGGGGTCTCCAAAATTCAGAAACAAAAGGACGAAGCTGCCGCCTCGTCCTTTTGATGTCAAATCCACAGCAGGCTGTGAATTAGAAGTTGATCATGTGGCCCTCGAGGCCGTGCGCCGCTTCCTTGATCGCTTCGCTGAGCGTGGGGTGCGCGTGGACATTGCGCGCGATCTCTTCCGGCGTGAGTTCGGCGAAGCGCGCCAGCGTGAGTTCGGGCAGCAGTTCGGTCACATCCGGGCCGATCAGGTGCGCGCCGAGCAGTTCGCCGTACTTCTTGTCACTGATCAGCTTGACGAAGCCCGCTGTCTCGCCAAGACCGTGCGCCTTGCCGTTCGCCTGGAAGGGGAACTTGGCCACGTTAACGTCGAAGCCTTTTTCGCGCGCCTGTTTTTCGGTGTAGCCGAAGCTGGCGACCTGCGGCTGGCAGTAGGTCGCGCGCGGCATCATGTCGAAGTCGAGCTCAATTGACGGATGCCCGGCGATGTTCTCGGCGGCGATTACGCCCATCGCTTCGGCGACGTGCGCCAGCATCAGCTTGGCAGTGACATCGCCGATGGCGTAGATGTGCGGCACGTTCGTCTGCATCTTGCCGTTGATCGCTACCGCGCCGCGGTCGGTCAGCTTGACGCCAGTCTTCTCCAGCCCGTAGCCTTCGGTGCGCGGCTTGAAGCCGATCGCCTGCATGACGCGATCCGCTTCCAAGATCTGCTGCTTGCCGTCGGCGGTGGTCACGGTGACTTTCGCGCCCGTGCCCGTGTCTTCGATCTTGTCGACGCGCGTCTTGGTCATCACCTTGACGCCGAGGCGGCGATACTGCTTTTCCAGTTCCGCCGAAACTTCTTCATCTTCCAGCGGCAGCAGACGGTCGAGGAATTCGACGATGGTCACCTGCACGCCGTAGTTGTGATGCACGTACGCGAATTCCACGCCGATTGCACCCCCACCCGCGATGATGATCGACTTGGGCAGGTTTTCGTCCATGATCTGCTCTTCGTAGGTCACGACGTTCTTGCTGAGCTGCGTGTTGGGGATGAGGCGGGTGGTCGCGCCCGTCGCGAGGATCAGGTTCTTGAAGGTGAGCGTCTCTTTGCCGCCCGCGTTCAGTTCGACGTCGAGGTTGTTGGCATCGGTGAAGGTCGCCCAACCGTCGTACTCGTCGATCTTGTTCTTCTTCATCAGGAAGTGCACACCCTTGACGCGCCCGTTGGCCACATCACGGCTGCGGCGGAACGCCTGCCCGAAGTCGAACGTGATTTCGCCGTTGACCTTGATGCCATACTTGTCGGCGTCATTCTTCAGCAGATGCGCGAGTTCGGCGTTGCGGAGCAGTGCCTTCGACGGGATGCAGCCCACGTTGAGGCATACGCCGCCCCAGTAGCGTTTCTCGACAATCGCCGTTTTCAGACCGAGCTGAGCGGCACGAATCGCCGCGACATAGCCGCCGGGGCCTGCGCCGAGCACGACGACATCATATTGCTTCGCCATGTAATGTCTCCTAATGGACGTAATGTGATCTGGGATAATTATAGCCGTTTTAGGGTGTATCCCATAGGCTGATGGATAAGGGTGAGTATATAAAAAGGACGAGGTAAATGGCCTCGTCCTTACGAAAATACAGGGAAGATCCGCGTTATTCGGGGCGCAGCGTGAACTGATTGAAGTTCTCGGCGATGGCTGCGATCTGCCCGTCCGCCGCGCGGTACACGGTGACGGGGACGGTTGCCAATTGCTGGAGATTGTCCACGTCGTTCAGCGGATCGATGGCGCCGTTACCGATGGCTTCCAGCCAGGCCTGCAGGTTCGGGATCAGGCTGAACCACAGACTGCCATCCGGCGCTTCGACCAGTCGCCCCGCATAGTGCGCGCTGGCCGTGTGGATGACGGTTTCCGTCTGCGTCTGGACATTGACCCGCGCCATCGTCATGATGTTCGAGCCAATCGTGAACCCTGTGCCTAAGGCATCGAGGCGGGCGCGCTGCTCGGGCGTCAAGTCATCCAGCAGATCGGGATCGTCGGCGCTGCGCGCGGCATAATACACATCGCCGGAGGCCGACCACGCCACTTGATCGGGCTGCATCTGCGTTGGCACATCGGTGATTGTTCCCGTCGCCAGATCGATCAGCACGACCGATTCGACCGGGTCAGGTTCAGCGTAAACGGTGCGAATCGCCACTAACGTCGTGCCGTCCGGGCTCAGCTTGGCGCGGCTGATGTTATCAACAGGGCTGATCATGTTGTTCTGCACGGTGACGGGCGTCAGGAAGCGTGACTCGCCCGTCTGCGGATCGAGCAGTGCGTAACCCGAACCGCCGCACATCAAGCTGTAGAGGATACCGTAATCCGTCCATTGCAACGTGAGGAACGATCCACCGAAGCCGGTTTCCGTCCAGTACTGCCAGTCCGATGGAAGGGGCGATCCGCCACCGCAACCGACACCGTACAACACGAATCCAAGTGGCTGAGGTGTAGCATCAGTCGTGAGCTCCATCTGGGCAATTGTGACGATATAGGCATCACCGTCCATAACCTGCGGCATTTGCACAAATAGAATTTGACCGTCCGGCGTCCATGCGAGCGGGAAGCCAGATTCGAGTTTACCAGTGTTCAATTCCATCGGATTCGCGCCATCGGCATTGACGACCATCAGATGCCATTCGAATTCCGGAGCGATCAGCACGTACGCTAACTTGCTGCCGTCGGGACTCCACGCGAGATTCGTAATCCCGCGATTCTCGGGATTATTCACGGTGACGCTGCTGCCATCCGCTTGAACGATTTCGAGCGTGTTTTCACGCACGCCCGCATATTGTTGGGGGGTGTCTGGTTGCGCCGTGACGCCGCCTGTGAATAGCAGGGCGGCGAGAATCATGACTAACCGAAAGATGCTCTCCATCGGGTGTTCCTCCTTACGTTTATACTCTTAATATACGTAGAAATGGGAACGCGGAGTCACGCGGTAGGGAAAGCGTATGCGAGGCGCCGATGAGGAGTCGGGACGAATTCATCCGGTAGGATACCGTGAAGGCGTCTTGGAAGCAGCGGACGCAATTTATCGCGTCCGCTTGCCTGATGAATGAAAAGCGGGAAACCGTCTGCCTTGATTTATTTCCAGCTTTCGAGTGTTTGTTTCAGTTTGAGCAGGAAGGCGTCGCCCGCCGCGCCATCGACTACGCGGTGATCGAAGGTCAGAGAGACGTACACGCACGGGCGAATGGCGATGCTGTCATTGCCGAGCGCGTCTGTGATCACCTTGACGCGCTTTTCCAGCATGCCCACGCCCAGAATGCCGACCTGCGGCTGGTTGATAATCGGCATGGCGACGAGACTGCCGCTCACGCCGTGATTGGTGATGGTGAATGTCCCGTCTTTGACCTCATCCGGCTTGAGCTGTTTGCTCCGCGCGCGGCTCGCCACATCGTTGACCAGGCGGGCAAGGCCGAGCAGGTTGTAGTCGCCCGCGTTCTTGATCACCGGGACGATCAAGCCCTCGTCCAGCGCCACGGCCACGCCGATATTTTGTACCCGATGCAGGAAAATGCCGTCATCCGTCCACTGGGCGTTGAGGTAAGGCACGGCGCGTAACGCCTCGACCGCCGCCGACACAAAGTAAGCGGTCAGCGTGAGGTTGACGCCCTGCTTGGCGTAGCTGTCCTTGAGCGCGGATCGATGCGCCAGCACCGCTGAGAGATCGACCTCGAAGATGGTCGTCACATGCGGCGAGGTGTGCTTGCTGCGCACCATGTGCTCGGCGATAGCGCGGCGCATCCCCGTGAGCGGCACGAGGTCGCCGGGAGAGGCGGTCGGAATCGGCTCGACGGGGTGGACGCGGGTGAGTGGGGATAGCGTCGGTGTTTGGTGCTGTAGGGGCGCACGCCCGTGCGCCCCTACAGTTGGTTCTGGGGTCGGTGTATCGTCGTAATCCTGCGTCGATTTGAACAGATCGCCGCTGCCGGGGCGTTCCCACGGTGGCGTGTCATCTTCGGCGGCTGTGTCCGCAGCCGGCGCGGTCGGGCGGTCGGCGAGGTAGGCTTCGACGTCCTTTTTGGTGACGCGGCCATCGCGCCCCGTGCCCGTGATTTGCGCGAGGTCGAGGTGGTGCTCGGCGACCATGCGGGCGACGACTGGGGTCACATGCCCGGTGTTCTCCACGACGACGGCGGGCGCGGCGACCTGTTCGGGAGTCGCATGGCCGTTGGCGACGGGCGCAGCCGCGGACGTGGCAGGCCGGGACGCAGCCGGGGAGTCGCTTACCGCTTCACCCGCTTGACCGATCACGGCGAGGAGCGTGCCGCGTTCAACCGTTTCCCCCGCCGGGACGAGAATCTTGAGCAGCACACCGCCCGCCGGAGCGGGAATTTCCGTATCGACCTTGTCGGTGCTGATTTCGAGCAGCGGCTCAAACTCGCTGACGGTGTCGCCCGCCTGCTTGAGCCACTTGCTCACTGTGCCTTCGACCACACTTTCGCCCAACTGCGGCATGATCACGTTGGTTGGCATAACCTCTCCTTTGGAGAGAGCGATTAGCGATTAGCGATTAGCGATTAGCAAAAGACTCAATCTTTTTGCTAACGGCCAATGGCTAACGGCTAACAGCTCAATGCTAGTACGCGGCCAGATCGCGGATGGCGGCGGCGATCTTGTCGGGATTCGGCATGAAGTATTCCTGCATCGGGTGGCTGAAGGGCACGCCGGGTACATCTGCACCCGCCAGCCGCTTGACCGGAGCGTCGAGATATTCGAAGCCCTCATCCACGATCAGCGCGGCGACCTCCGCGCCATAGCCAAGCGTCTTGTTATCCTCATAGACGATCAGGGCCTTGCTCGTCTTTTTGATCGACTCGAGAATGCTTGTTTTGTCGAGGGGGAGCAGCGTGCGCAGGTCGATCACTTCCACGTCGAGACCATCTTCACGGGCGACCTTCTCGGCGGCTTGCGTCGCATAATGCGCCATCATGCCGTAAGCGAATACCGAGAGATCGCGGCCTTGTCGAGAGACGCGGGCGGGGCCAATCGGCACGGTGTAATCGTCGGTGGGTACATCGCCTTTGATTGAGCGGTAGCCCTTTTTCGGCTCGAAGAACAGCACCGGGTTGGGGTCGCGTACCGCGCTTTTGAGCAGTCCCTTCGCGTCATACGGCGTGGACGGCACGACGATCTTCAAACCGGGGACGTGCGCGAAGAAGGCCTCGACGCTCTGGCTGTGATAGAGGCCGCCGGAGATACCGCCGCCATAGGGCGCACGGATGACGAGCGGTACGCGCCACTGCCCATCCGAGCGGTAGTAAAATTTGGCCGCTTCGTTCACGATCTGGTTGAAGGCCGGGTGAATGAAGTCGCTGAACTGGATTTCGCAGATCGGGCGGAGATCCGCCAACGCCGCGCCGATGCCAATGGCGACGATGGACAGTTCGGCCAGCGGCGAATCGACGATGCGCGAGGCGCCGTACTTGTCGTACAGGCCCTGTGTGGCGCGGAATACACCGCCGCGCACGCCGACATCTTCGCCCGTGATGAACACACGCGGGTCGCGGGCAAGTTCTTCGTCCAGCGCCATGCGGACGGCATCGATGAGGGTCATTGTGGGCATAGGTTAAGCCTCCGCGGGGGCGTAGATCGCGCCGAGCGCGTCTTCAGGCGCAGGATAAGGCGCGGCTTCCGCGGTGGCCTGCGCCTTGTCGACCTCGGCGCGGGTGCGGACTTCGTAATCGTTCGCCATGTCGGGCGTGAGCACGCCGATCTCCTCAAGGTGGCGGCGGAAGCGCAGCACCGGGTCTTTCTTCTTCCACGCTTCGACTTCTTCGCGCGTGCGGTAGCTGCGGTCGTCGTCATCGGACGAATGCGGCACGGGGCGATAGGTCTTGGCTTCGACCAGGGTCGCGCCACCGCCAGTGTACGCCCGTTCGACCGCGTCAGCCATGACGTCGTAGACCGCGAGGATGTCGTTGCCATCCACAATGATGCCCGTCACGCCGTAGGCCGCCGCGCGGTCGGCGACGTTGGCGACCGCCATCTGTGAGCCGAGCGGGACGGAGATCGCATAATTGTTGTTTTGAACGAGACAAATGAAGGGAAGTTTATGCACGCCCGCCCAATTCATGCCCTCGTGCCACTCACCCTGCGAGGTGGAGCCTTCGCCGAGGCAGGTCAGCGCGACCCGCGGCTGTGTGGCATCCTGCGGATCGACGAGGCCGCACGTTTGGCGGTACTTGATGGCGAAGGCGATGCCCGCCGCTTGCGGAACCTGGGTCGCCACCGGGGACGAGCCGCTGATAATGTTGAGACGCTTGCTGCCAAAGTGCGAGGGCATCTGCCGCCCGCCGCTGCTGTATTCGCCCTGCTTGCCGTACAGGCTCATCATAAAATCGGTGGGCGTGACGCCGATAGCCAGCACCAGCGCGAGGTCGCGATAGTAGGGGTGAACGTAGTCGACGCCGCGATTGAGCGCGAAGGCCGTCCCCACTTGAGCCGCCTCGTGCCCCATGCCGCTGATGTGAAAGTGGATTTTGCCCTGCCGATGCAGCGCCCAACTGCGTTCGTCCAGTCGGCGGCTGAGCAGCATCACCCAGAACATCTCCAGCAGCGTGTCCTCGCTTAGTCGGGACGAAGCCCGCGCGACTGCGTTCGTCGTCATCACGACTCCTTGTAAGATTGTTTGTGATAGTCGATGCTCACATTATAGCATATTCGCACTACACAACTAAAATGGGTCAAAAGTAGTGCAAACTGCATAATGCGCGGAGATTGTTATATTTTTGTGAAAATTTCTGGATTATGGGTAATCTTAAGCGCCTGTGTACATAGAATGGGATGAGAATAATTTAACTCGACCTTAAACAGGCAAATAGGGTTTTTGATGAACATCCCGAATAATCAAGATTTTGCCACCGAAGTCAAATTTGACCGCCTGAAAATCCTGTGGCGCGTGACGATTGTACTCAGCCTGATCGCTGGTTGGGTCGTGCTCAATTCGGCGATGCTTCAGCGCATGGAACTCGTGCGCCCCCTGCTGCCCGTTGGGCTGATGATTGCCGGGTCGCTGCTGACGCGCTTCTTCCTCGGTCGTAATCGCTACACCGCTGCCGCGTGGTCTTACATTCTCGCCGCGCTGACCGCGCTCACGCTGCTGCTGACGGTCAGCCCGCTCGAAATGATCAACGTGTATGTGTTTTTCTACGCGCTGATTATCTTCATCGTCGGGCTGCTGCTGCCGCCGACCAATACGCTGCTGCTGGCGCTGGTCTCGTCGGTGCTGTTGACGGTGATCCCGGCGACCGTGCTCGGCGGCATGGGCTACTTCGGCGCACCGCAAATCGGCGCCATTGTGATGACGTTCCTCGCGGCGATCATCGCCATGCAGGTGACGGGCGACCTGTACCAGATAGCCGAATGGGCGATCCAGAACTATCAACGCGAACGGCGCGTGGCGGCGGAACTGTTTGACAGCCGTCAGGAAGTCGAAAAAGGTTTTGTGCGCGCGCGGGCGTTGAGCGAACGTTTGCAGGAAACCAACGTCGAACTGGATGCGGCGCGCTCCGCGGCGGAAGACGCCAAGCACTTCCGCGGGCAGTTCCTCGCGAACATGAGCCATGAGCTGCGCACGCCCTTGAACGCCATTATCGGCTTCAGCGAGACGATGCTCAAGTTCCCGGCGATGTATGACGGCGTCAAACTGCCGAACGCCTACGAAGCCGACTTGCAGCAGATCTACACCAGCGGCAAGCAGCTCCTCAACCTGATCAATGACATCCTCGATCTCGCCAAAGTCGATGCCGGTAAGCTCGATATTCGTATCGAACGGCTGGATCTCAAGCCCGTCATCAACAGCGTGCTCTCGACGGCCTCCGGTCTGCTGGCAGGCAAACCGATTCGGCTGGAAACGGATTTGCCGGATGATATTCCGCACGTGTGGGCCGACGAAGCCCGCGTGCGCCAGGTGCTGCTCAACCTGTACAGCAATGCGGCCAAGTTCACCGATCACGGAGCGATCAAGATCATCGTGCGTCCGGTCGATGATGTGCTGCAAATCTCGATTGCCGATACGGGCGTGGGCATTTCCGAAGCGGATCTCGGCATCATCTTCGAAGAATTCAAGCAGGCGAGCGGTCCGGGGCGCGATCCGCGTTCGGGCGCTGGTCTGGGGCTGGCCATTTGCCGCCAACTGCTTGCGCTGATGAACGGCCGCATCTGGGCCGAAAGCACGGTCGGCAAGGGCAGCACTTTTCACGTTGTTGTACCGCTGTACGTGGGGCAGGACGCGCTGATCGCCGCGCCGGAAGCACCCGCTGAACAGCTTGTCCTGTCGAACTAAGACAGTTCTTTAGAGGAAAACATAATGCGGATCATGTATGTTGAAGATAACCCGGCCAACATCTCGCTTTTACAGAGAATTGCGCGGATGGGTGGACACGAGGTCATCAATTACACGGATGGGGAGGTGGCATTGACGCAGTTTGCCGCCGACAACCCCGATCTCGTGCTCATGGATTTACAGCTCGAAGGGCGCATCGGCGGCCTTGAAGTAGTGCGCCAGCTCCGCGCGGGCGGCTTCAAGACCCCCATCGTCGCGGTGACGGCCTACGCCATGGTCGGTGACCGTGAACGCTGCATCGAAGCGGGCTGCGATGGCTACCTGTCGAAGCCGCTGCCCGTCGCTGAAGTGGTCGAGCTGGTGCAGAAATACGAAGTCCTCGTCAAGTCCAAGCCTGCTGCTGAACCCGTCGCCGCTCTGCCGACCGAGACCGCTGCACCGACACTCGCGGTGGCTGCTCCGCCGCCGACCGAAACGCCCACGCCTTTACCCGTGGCTGCCGCGCCAGTGAGCGAAGCACCGGCGCCTGCCGCGCCGGAAGCGGTGAAAGCCCCCTCAACGCCCCAACCCCAAGCGCCTACTCCGTAAGGATGATTATGTGAGGCTGTCTCGTTATGGTCATGGTGACCTTCAACTCTGCGACCTACAGCCTCACGCCATTACCCGACGCAATCAACGATGTTCTCGGGCATGACCTCGCCGCATGGCTGCGCGCTGGGCTGCTGGAGCGCGGCCATGAAGCGACTCCGGTCATTGGCGAGGATTACGGCTACGGCTTTCATGTGCGCCTGCATCGCGCCTACTATTGGATTGGCGTGAGCATGGCTGATGGGGATGCCGATCCTCCGCTGTGGGGTGTGAGTGTGGACCTCGACCCCGGTTGTCTCTGGATCTGGCGGCTGAAGGCGCGTCCGCAGCCGGGGGATAAGCAAGCCATCGCCCGGGCGATTCACGCGCTGCTGATCGGCGAACCGGGGATTACGCGCATCGAATGGTGGGCGCAGGCTGTAGGTCAGGGTGCGCCGACCGCGGAGCCGTAGAATATCAGATAGCGCGCCCTTCGATTGAGCAACACAAAGGATGAGGCATGAGCCTATTTCAGAATTAGTGGAAATGTTCAGCCTCACCCTTACCCCTCTCCTAGAGGAGAGGGGAGACAGGCGCGATTTTTAAGTCCCCTCGCCCTTGGGAGAGGGGATTTAGGGGTGAGGTTAGACAAAGTACCGATTCTGAAATGACCGCATGTACAAGTGCAACCGCTCAACGATTTACAGCAGCATTTGCAACGCGCCGGGCTGCACGCTGAAATTGATTTCGTGTCCCCGGTGATATTCCCCATCCAATTCCATGTCAATGATCTCGCGTGTCTTGGGGCGCGTCACGGTGATCGAGCGCCCGCGCGTGGAGAGCACGCCGGGGTGCGTAAGGTGAGACGCATCATACACGCGGCGCAGGGCGGTCAACACGGTGAGGCGCGACACACCTTTGACGAGGATGATCTCAAACAGCCCGTCGGCGACGTTGGCGTTTGGCGCGATCTTCATCCCATGTCCAAAGGTGGAGCCGTTGGCAACGGCGACGACATATGCGCCACCCTCGTACCAGTCCTGCCCATCGACCTGCACCTGCACGGTCTGCGGGTGGTACGTGAGCGTCGTCATGACCGTCGAGAGCAGGAACGTCCACGGGTATTTCTTGAGGTGGTTGACGCGCCGCGCGACTTCACCGCCTAAACCCGCGCTGGCGATGTTGAGGAAGTATTCGCGCTGAGTGTTGTCGGTGGTGATCAGGCCGATGTCGGTCGGCGTGGGTTTCGCGCCAATGATCCAGTCCGCAATTGGTTTAGCCTCGG
Source organism: Anaerolineae bacterium (assembly GCA_041916315.1). Classification (GTDB taxonomy): domain Bacteria; phylum Chloroflexota; class Anaerolineae; order Aggregatilineales; family Phototrophicaceae; genus Flexifilum. Next base: position 18,290 of record JAYRZU010000101.1, on the reverse strand, counting down.
TGAAGGGCAGCCCCTGACCGCGCGCCCAGTCCCGCCCTGTGCCGACCGGGATGTTACCGTAGATCATCGGCTCGTCGGGGTGCTGCTGGTTGAAGACGGCCAACGCGTTGACCAGCGAGTGATTTGTGCCATCGCCGCCGAGCGCGATCACGCGGCGCACGCCGACCGTGTAGGCTTGCTCAATGTGGCGCGCGACTTCGTTCGGGTGCTGGGTCACGGCGACGATCAGGTCGCCCATGTGGTTCCAGAGGATCGGTTCGATTTCGCGCCAGACTGTGCCAGCGCGTCCGCCGCCCGCATGCGGATTCAGAATAATCAGAGTACTCGATGTCATCAGCCAACCTATATTTACAAAAAGGCCCGCGGGTTAGCGGGCACCAGAACGATTTTTGACCAAGAGCTTCACTTCGCCATCCACTCATCAAGCAGACCGCTCAGGTCGCCGATGCTGAAGGGTTTGACGAGATACTGATCCGCGCCAGCTTCCAGCGCCATTTTCGCTTCGTGTTTCGCACCGCTCATGGCAATGCAGTACACGCCATTCCATGTCGGGTTCGCTCGCAGCTCGCGGATGAATTCAAAACCGTCCATATCCGGCATGACGAGATCGCAGATCACAATGTCAGGCGCTCGGCTGAGATCGAGCATAATATCCAGACCTTCGCGACCATTCTGGGCGACGCTGACATGATGTCCGGCCAGACTGATGACCTCGCGCAACACATCGGACAGTTCGGGATTGTCTTCGAGCAGGAGTACGCGCCCCATCCTTGTTATCCTCTGACGTGACCTTCGCCAATGATGACCCATTTGTAGGTCGTGAGCTCTTCGAGAGCCAGCGGGCCGCGCGCATGCAGCTTTTGTGTGCTGATCGCCATTTCTGCCCCAAGCCCAAGCTGTGAGCCGTCGGTGAATCGGGTGCTGGCATTCACGTAGACAGCGGCGGAGTCAATTGCATCGACAAACTGCGCGGCATGCTCCAGATTCTGCGTGAGAATGCTGTCCGAATGCTGCGTGTGGTGCTGCTGAATGTGCGTGATCGCTTCATCCAGCCCTCTGACAACTTTCACGCTCAGAATGAGCGCTAACCATTCCGTGTCAAAGTCCTCCGCGCCCGCTGGTGAGACGCGCGCATCAGCGCTGCCATTGAGCGCGGCAAGGGCGCGCGGTTCCGCGCGGAAGGTCACGCCGGACGCGCCGAGGTGATCGATTACACGTGGTAGAAAATCCGCCGCGACGTTTTCGTGCACGAGCAGCACTTCGGCTGCGTTACAAACTGACGGTCGCTGCACTTTGGCATTGTGGATGATGGCGAGCGCCGCGTCGAGATCGGCCGTCTCATCGACGAAGATGTGACAGATGCCGATGCCGCCCGTGATCACCGGGATGACGCTGTTTTCACGGCAAAACATGTGCAATTTGTTGCTGCCGCGCGGGATGATCATATCGACGTACTGGTGCAGCTTGAGCAGTTCCAGCACGTAGCGGCGGTCGGTGTCCTCGATGTATTGGATCGCATCGGCTGGGATGTCCGCGCTAAACGGCGCGAGGGCGTCCCGAATGACTTTGACGAGGGCCATATTGCTGCGGAAGGTTTCGGAACCGCCGCGCAAAATCACGGCATTGCCGCTTTTGAGACACAGTGAGACCACATCGACGGTGACATTCGGGCGCGATTCGTAGATCACGCCGATCACGCCGAGCGGGGTGCGCCGTTTGGAGACTTGCAGGCCGTTGGGCATCGTGCGCGCTTCGATGGTTGCGCCGACCGGGTCGGGCAGTGCGGCGACGCTGCGCACATCCGCGGCGATGCCGCCGATGCGCCCATGCAGGTTGAGACGGTCGAGCATGGCTTCGCTCATGCCGTTAGCGCGGGCCTCCGTCAGGTCGAGCGTATTGGCGCTCAAAATGGCAGCGGCATGCGCTTCCAGCGCGTCGGCGATAGCGAGCAGCGCGGCATTTTTCACAGCGGTCGGCGCGCGACCGAGCAAACCGCCAGCGGCTTTCGCTCGTTGTCCCATGTCGGTTAAATTCATCGTCCGTCCTCATTCGGGCGCGCAACGCGTGTCGAACACACGTTATGCCTATATTTAGCGTAAACCAGAATTGCCGTTCCGTTAATTGAGCAACACCATATTATTGCGATGGATCACGGCGTCACCATAACTATAGCCGAGAATCTCGACAATTTGTGCGCTCTTCACGCCGATCAACTGCTGCACGGCGTCGCTGTCATAGCTGGTGAGGCCGTGGGCGATGGCCTTGCCGTCGCTGTTCAGCACCGCGATAGCCGCGCCGCGCTCAAATTCCCGTTCGATCCCGGTGATGCCGACGGGCAGCAGACTCGCGCCGCCGTTGAGCAGCATGCGCGCCGCACCTGCATCGACTTTGATTGCGCCGTGCGGTTTTTCCAACAGCAGCCAGCGTTTCTTGTTTTCGAGCGCGTGGTTGGCGGGGTCAAAGCGCGTGCCGATCCCATCGCCGCGCACGAGGCGGTCGAGCGTATCAGATTCTTTGCCGCTGGCGATGATGGTCATCACGCCGCCGCGGCTGGCGAACTGCGCCGCCTGAATCTTTGTGACCATGCCGCCCGTCCCCAAGCCGGAGACTGAATCGCCCGCCAGCGCCCACATCGTCTCGTCAATGCGGGCGACTCGAGGAATCAACTGGGCGTCTTTGTCCTGCCGCGGGTCGGCGGTGAACAGACCGGGCTGATCGGTGAGCAGCACGAGCAGGTCGGCTTCGATCAATGTGGCGACGAGCGCCGACAGGTTGTCGTTGTCGCCTACACGGATTTCGTGCGTGGCGGTCGTGTCGTTCTCGTTGATGATCGGGATAATGTGATGGTCGAGCAGGGTGAGCAGCGTGTCGCGGGCGTTGAGAAAGCGCGTGCGGTTGTTCAGGTCGTCGCGCGTGAGCAGCACCTGCGCCACCGTAATCCCGAAGATGTCGAACAGGTCGCCGTACACCTGCATCAAGCGGCTTTGACCGACCGCCGCCAGCATCTGCTTGGCGGGGACGGAGCGCCCGAAGTGCGGGAAGTTGAGGCGTTCGCGCCCGGCGGCGACCGCGCCCGACGAGACGAGGATGATCTCGTGTCCGGCGGCGTGCTGCCGCGCGGCCTGCGCGACCACATCGAGCATGCGCTGACGGCTGAGTCGGGGCGTCCCGCCAGTCAACACGCTCGTGCCAACCTTGACGACGATGCGCTGCGCGGGACGTGTGTCGAGGGAAGTCATCAAACCTCGGTGAGCGAGAAAAACGAGTGGAATAACTATAGCTTAGGGAAGGTCTTTACGCCACGGTGCGCGCCCGGGTTACTAAACTGATACAGCGGTAGGATGACAAAGAGTTAACGCAAACATGGTCAGGCGCAAAGCGAAAACTGAACCGCAGAGAACGCCGAGTCTTCTGATCGTTTTTCTGTGCGCTCTGGTCTCTCTGCGGCGAACGGTCATTTACTAGCCGTTGATGCCCGTGCGCAGCGCGGTGACGCCGTCGCGGAGCAGTTTGGCGCGGCGCGCGATCATGTCGAGCGGCGTGCTGCCGTTGCCCGTCAGCCAGCCTGCCATGCCACACGCGACGGCCCCGGCCTTGAGGAAGTCAAACGAGTTGGTGTCATCGGTGCCGCCGTTGCACATGAAGTTGATGTGATCGAGGGGGCCGCGGAGCGCCTTGAAGTAGTCGAGACCCAGCGGGCCGCTCGGGAACAACTTGAGGAGTTTGACACCCGTGCTCCACGCGTCGACGGCTTCGGTCGGCGTCATGACGCCGGGCACGACGAGAATATCGTGCTGTAACACATACTCGACGACCGCGCGGCTGAACGACGGCGCGACGACAAAATCCGCGCCTGCGTCGAGTACCTGCTGCGCCATGTCGACATTGAGCACGGTCCCCATGCCGACGACGGCATTGTCCCCGTAGATGTGTTTGATGGCTTGCATGGCTTCGATCGCTTGCGGGGAATTCATGGTGAGTTCAAAAACGTTGATGCGGCCGCTTTCCACGAGGACGTGCGCGACTTCCACGGCGGTGGTCGGCACAAAGTTGCCGCGCATCCCCGCCATGAAGGCGCATTCGGCAATGCGGTCGTACGCCGTTTGGCTGTTCATGAGCTATACACTCCTAATCCGGTTGCAGCGCGTGGGAGTATATAGGAAGGCGGGCGGCTTGGCGACTCTAGACGGCGTACTGCCAGACTTCTTCACCAGCCAGCACCCGGCGAATGATTTCGCCAAACAGCCGCTTGGGGAGAGGTTTCGCGAGATAGGCCGCGAAGCCAACTCTTTGCACTGGTCCTAGCATGTCGTCGACGGCCTGCTGCCCGATGATGATAATTGGGATAGCGCTGAGCTGCCGATCTCGGAGGATAAGCTGTCCAAGCGTGACACCATCGCCATAGGGGAGGTCAGTGTTGAGGAGAATGAAGTCGGGGTGCGGTTGCATAGCGTGAAGCTGTTCCAGAACATTCGCACCGGTCATATTGCGCTTGTAGTTGATTCCGAGATCGCGCAGCAGAGCAGAAATCACAGTTAAACTGTGGGCATCGCCTTCGATGACAAAGGCCAGAGTATTCTCCATCTGCACCGCAATCGCTCCAGAGAGGGGGTGTGGAGTGGTGTGAGCGGCGGTTCCCCATCTAATCGTTTACCGAAATTCTGATTACAATTATGCCTGACAATTTGCATTTTAGCATAGAGATTTTGTAACAGCGGCGCCAAAATTCATGAACTTCATAAATTTATTACATCTTACCTGAAGTAGCAGGCAAAAAGCCGTTAGGTATGCTTGATTTAGGCTGGCTCTTTTGTGAGAAATGTCATATGTATTAACACTCATGGGTTGCGCGGCCCGTCGAATATTGGTAATTGCAGCGCATGGCGAAGTGCATGTCGCCAGCCACAGGCGGCATCAATGTTTGTGGTCGGGACGGCCATTCCGATAAACCGTCAGAACAGCGTAGCGTCTGTTTGGTAGAGCGGATGCCACCAAAAGGGTGTCCAAGAAGGGTTTATCTGTAGGGACGAGGCTTGAGCCTATTGAGAAACATCAGATCGTGACCCCACCCCCGGCCCCTCCCCGAATTCAGGGAGGGGAGACAGCAGACGCGCCGTGCCTCCCCTCTCTCCGCTGTGCGTGGGAGAGGGGCTATTTAAACCTGCTTCATGGCGTCCCTGCGAAACATGATCAACAGGCGGCGAGCACACAACGCAGCCCATTATCCATAATCCGCGTTGGCGCTAAGAGATCGCGGCGCAGGCGGCGGGGAATAGTTGGGAAAATCCGACGAACGACGGACGAGTCCCCCGAGTTTCTTGGCTATAATGGGACATACAGCAGCGATTTTTTATCAGCCTGACGGAAACTAAACGACTTTGACCGAAGAAACCAAACGTGTCATCAAGGGGTATGAACTCCGCGAAAAGATCGGTGCGGGGGGATTCGGTGCCGTGTATCGGGCAGCGCAGCCCGCTGTGGGACGTGAAGTCGCCATCAAAGTGATTCTGGCGGAACACGCCAACCAACCGGAGTTTATCCGGCGCTTTGAGACGGAAGCGCAGCTTGTGGCGCGGTTGGAACATCCGCACATTGTGCCGCTCTACGATTACTGGCGTGAACCGGACGGCGCATATCTGGTGATGCGGTTTCTGCGCGGTGGCAGCCTGCGCGCTTCAATTCGCGCGGGTGGCCCCTGGCAGCCCGAAAGTACCTCGCTCATGCTGGATCAGGTGGCGGCGGCGCTCACCGTGGCGCACCGCAGCGGCGTCATCCACCGCGACCTCAAACCCGATAATATTCTGCTCGACGAGGAGGGCAACGCCTACCTCGCCGACTTTGGCATTGCGAAAGACCTCTCGACGGGTGATGCCCCGCGTACTGCGCAGGTGATCGGATCGCCCGACTACATGTCGCCGGAACAGGTGCGCGGCGAAACGCTCACGCCTGCCAGCGATATTTACAGCCTCGGCATTGTGCTCTATGAGACCCTGACCGGGGTGCGCCCCTTCCCCGACAACACGGCAACCGCCCTGATGCTCAAGCAGCTCAACGATCCCCTGCCGCCTGTGAGCATGAAGCGGCCGGATCTGCCGGAAGAAGTTGACGATGTGATCGCGCAGGCGACCGAGAAAGACCCGGCGAAGCGCTTCAAGGATGCGGTCGCGCTGGCGGTCGCGTTCCGGCGCGCAGTCGGGCTGACATCCGCCTTGAGCATGACCGATGCGCTGGCGGCGCGTCAGGGAGGCCCCGCGACCGAACTCGTCACCGAAGAAGCGAACTTGCGCACGGTTGGCCCGCTGATCACGGGGCCGTCAACGCCCGCTACCGCAGGCGCGACCAACGCTCCGGTGCGCAACCCATTCAAAGGGCTGCGCGCGTTCCAATCGGCGGATGCGGCAGACTTCTTCGGGCGCGACGCGCTGATCAACACGCTCCTCAGCCGCCTGACTGCGGACGGCGATACTTCACGCTTCCTCGCGGTCGTCGGGCCGAGCGGGTCGGGCAAGTCGAGTGTAGTCAAAGCCGGGCTGCTGCCCAAAATTCGCGCGGGCGCACTCGAAGGTTCGGATCGCTGGTTCATCGTCGAAATGACGCCCGGCGCACGTCCCTTTGAAGAATTGGAAATCGCGCTGCTGCGGATCGCAGTCAACCCGCCGACGAGCCTGATGGAGCAGATGCAGGCCGATGAGCGCGGGCTGCTGCGCGCAGTCAGCCGCGTGCTGCCTTCCGCGGACAGCACGCTCGTGCTGGTGATCGATCAGTTTGAAGAAGTGTTCACGCAGCTTGAAAACGAGGCGGTGCGCCGCCAGTTTTTGACCAGCCTGCTCACAGCGATTCAGGAATCGCGCGGCAACCTGCGCGTGATCATCACGCTGCGCGCCGACTTCTACGATAAGCCGCTGCTGTACGCCGACTTCGGGCATTTATTCCGGCGCTGCACGGAAGTGGTGCTGCCGCTCAACCGCGAAGAGCTCAATGAGGCGATCACCAAACCCGCGCGGATGGCGAACCTCAACCTCGAACCGGGGTTGGTCGAAGCAATCACCAAAGATGTCGGCGAACAGCCGGGCGCGCTCCCCCTGCTGCAGTATGCGCTGACCGAACTCTACCAGCGGCGGCGCGGCAACCTGCTCACGCTGGACGCCTATCACGAAATCAACGGGGCGATGGGCGCGCTCGCCCGCCGCGCCGAGCAGACGTTCCTCGAACTCGATGAAACGTGCCAGAAGGCTGCGCGGCAGATCTTCCTGCGGTTGGTAACGCTGGGCGAAGGCACGGAAGATACGCGGCGGCGTGTGCGGCAGGACGAGCTCATGTCGCTGACAGCGGACAACACCGCCGTGCAAAATGTGCTGGATACGTATGGCAAATACCGCCTGCTCACGTTTGACCGCGACCCGCTCACCCGCGTGCCGACGGTCGAAGTGGCGCATGAGGCGCTCATCCGCTCGTGGGATCGCCTGAAAAGCTGGCTGAACACCAGCCGCGAATCGATGCGCTTGCAGCGTGGTCTAGCGCTGGCGGCGGAGGAATGGCGGCGCAACAACCGCGATGCTGGCTATCTGATGAGCGGCACGCGCCTGAGCCAGTTCGAAGAATGGGCGGCGGGCACGGATGTTGCGCTCTCCGCGGAAGAACGCGCTTATCTCGAAGCCAGCCTGACCGAGCGCGAACGCGTCGATGCCGCGGAAGCCGAACGCAAGCGCCGTGAAGCGCTGATCGCGCGGCGGGCGCAAAACTTTGGGCGGGCGGCGGCAGTGTTGGGCGTGGTCGGCGTGCTCGCGGTAGTGGCAACCATCCTCGCGTTCGTGCAGGCCAACAGCGCCTCGCAGCAGGTCGCGACGGCGACGGTGGCGCAGGGCTTGGCGATCTTCGACCAGCAGACGGCGGTCGCGCAGGGCGTGACGGCGCAGGCGCAGGTCGCAGTCGTCGGGCAAACGCTGACACCCGTTGCGCCCACGCTGACGGCGGTCGGCGGCACGCTGGAAGCGGGCAACCAACAGTTGGCGACGGCGGCGGCGGCGCAGGAAGAAGCGCGCGGCATCGCCGCGACGGCGGGCGCGAATGCCGATTTTGCCAATCAAACGCTCACGCCGATCCCGGCGACGCTGACGGCGGTCGGGGAGCAGTTGGCAGCGGGCGTGATGCAGTTGAGCACGGCGACCGCCGCCTATGGCGAAGCGGTCGCGCAGGTGGCGGAGGCGCAGGATCAGGCGGCGAATGTCGCGGCCACACTGACGCCCGTCGCGCCCACGCTGACAGCGGTTGGGGCGACGCTGGAAGCGGGGAATCAGCAGTTGGCGACCGCCGCCGCCGCGCAGTTCCAGGCAGAAGCGTTAGCGGGTACGGCACAGGCGCAGTCCGTCGAGATCGCCGCGCTGCTCACGCCTGTCCCAGTCACGCTGACGGCGGTCGCGCAGCAGGTCGAACGTGGTGAAACGCGGGCCGAGGCGCTGCGGTTGGTCTCCGAAGGTAACGCGCTCTTGCAGGGCGAAGACGGCAACGCCGAACTCGCCGCCATGCTGAGCATTCGCGCCCTGAACATCGAATATCAGCCGCTGGCCGATGATGTGCTGGTGGCGGCGTCCAATCGCCTGTTCACCCGGCAGATGTTCGGCGATAACAGCACGGTCAACTGGTATGCTTCGCTCTCGCCGGATGGACGCCTCGCGGTGACGGCGGGCGGCGACAGCGCGCTCCGCGTGTATGACGCGGGCAATGGCATGCTGCTGCGCACGATCCCCGGCCCGAGTACACCGTGGAGCGTGATTTTCTCCCCGGACGGGCAGACGATTCTGGCGGGCTTCGGCAATGGGTCGGCGATCATCTACGACACGGCGACCGGCGCGGAGATCCGCGAGTTCAGCGGACATAATGATGCGGTGTTCAGCGCGGCTTTCTCTGCGGACGGCGCGCGCATCGTCACGGGCAGCGCGGACAACACCGCGATGATCTGGGACGTGGCTACCGGTCGGCGTTTGGAAACGCTGACCGGGCACGTCAACATGATTTATAACGTCGCTTTCTCGCCCGACGGCACGAAGGTGGCGACGGCCAGCCGCGATACGTCTGCAAAAATCTGGGATGCGACCACGGGCGATCTGCTGTTCAACCTGTTCGGGCATACCAACTCGGTGTACGGCGTGGCCTTCTCGCCCAACGGTCGCTTCCTGCTGACAGGTGGCTATGACGATGTCGCGCTGCTGTGGGATGTGGCGACCGGACGCGAACTGCGCCGCCTCGAAGGGCATACAAGCGGCATTCTCAACGTAGCGTTCTCGCCGGATGGCCGCACAGTCGCCACGGTCAGCGAAGACCGCACCGCGCGCCTGTGGGATATTGAACGGCGCACGGAAATCCGCCGTTTGACCGGGCACACCGACTCAATTTGGAGCGTGAATTTCTCGCACGACGGGCGCTATGTGATCACGGCGAGCAGCGACGGCACCAGCCGCCTGTGGGACGCTTCGCCCGCGTTCGTGCCGCATCAGTTCCTCGGGCACACGGGCGAACTGCTGGCGGTTGATGTGTCCCCGGATGGCCGCGTGATCGCCACGGGTGGCGACGACAACACCGTGCGCCTGTGGGATCGCGAAACCAGCGAGCAGCTCGTCCAGCTCAATCACCCCGGTTGGGTGCGCTCGGTGACCTTCTCGCCGGATGGCCGCCTGCTGGCGACCGGGTCGGATGACAACACCGTGCGCGTGTTCGATGCCGCGACTGGCGTCGAACTGGTGAGCATGGGCAGCCGACAGGGCGTCGTCTACGATGTCGACTGGTCGGGGGATGGCACGCGCGTCGTCGCCGCCTACGAAGGCGGTTTGGTTACCGTGTGGGATGCGTTGACGGGTGCGGCGATCTTCACAGTCGACTCGGGCGGCACCTCGGCGAATGCCAGCGCCTACGCGCCGGATGGACAAACCTTTGCCGCAGGCACCAATGACGGCAGCGTCGTGCTGTGGGATGCGGTCACAGGCACACAGCTGGCGATCTTCAGTGGTCACGAGAACACCGTGTTCGCGCTGGATTACACGGCGGACAGCCGCTATCTGTGGAGCAGCAGCGGCGACACCACCATCCGCAAATGGGATGTGCAGACGGGTGAAAATGTACTGCGCATCACCGGGCACACCGGCACGATCTGGTCGCTGATGGCCTCGCTGGATAATCAGTATGTTGTGAGCAGCAGCAGCGATAACACGGTGCGGCTGTGGAACGCGCAGACGGGCGAAGAACTGCGCCGCTTCAGCGGGCACACCGGCGCGGTGTGGGGCGTCGCCATGACCGATGACAGCCGCTTCGTCCTGAGCGCCAGCCGCGACGGATCGGCGCGCTTGTGGGACGTGAACGTCGACGACACCATCGGCTATGTGTGCTCGCGGCTGCGGCGCGAATTCACTGCCGCGGAACGCGAACAGTTCCAGATTTTCGATCAACAGCCAACCTGCCCGCAGTTTGCGCCCGTCTCAGTGGTCGTGCTGCCGACGGCGACCGCGGTCGTCACGCTCGCGCCGACCTCCACCCTGCCCCCGGTCTTCGCGACTGAAGTCGCCCAGGCCGCCGCCGCCGATCTCGCCGCGCTCGACATCAACCGGGATGCGGTGCGCGTGTTCGGCCCGGCGGGTGGCGCGCTGGCGCACAACCCGACTTCGTCGTCGGTGGTGCAGAGTGTCGCTCCCGTGAGCGTATTGAACTTCGTCGCCCAGGTGTCGTTCACTGTGCCGTACCGCGGCGATTGGGACTTCGCTTACTTCTTCCGCCAGAATGACAGTGGGCACTACCGCCTGATCGTCGACTCGAACCGCGATTACGCGCTCATCCGCTACGATGTGTCGACGGGGACGCTCACTGACCCGCTCAAATCGGGCAGCATTGAGGGCGTGTGGAATACCCGCGAAGGCGATACGAACACGCTGCAACTGATCGTGATCAACGACAAGGCGGATTTGTACGCCAATGGTGAATACGTCACGCGCTTTGAAGTGGGCGACCGCACGAGCGCCGGGTCGGTCTCGGTGGTGACGGCGGCCTACGACGGGTATTCGCGCACGGGCGCGGTCACGCTGTTCGACGATTTCACCGTGTGGTCGCTGGATCAGCAGGCCGCGACGGTGATCGGTGAGCCGTCATGGACGCCGATTCCCGAATACGCGACGCTGGCCGCGTTCTCCGGCACGGCGACCTACATCGCGCCGACGCAGATCGCGCAGGCGCGCGCCACCGCTGAAGCGGTCAGCGCAGGCTCAGTGCCGATCTTCGGGCCGATGAACGGCAGCCTGGTGCACGAGCAGGACAGTGCCGCCAACCTGTCGGCGTTTGTGCAGCCCGCCGATTTTGTCGCCGAAGTGCGCTTCTACAACCCCTATGGGCGGGCGCGCGGGGATTGGGACTTCGCCCTCGACTTCCGCTTCAACGATGTTGGGAGCCACAGTCTCACGATTGGCTCGGATCTGGTCTGGGAGTTTGAGACAAAGGTGGGCGACCGGCAGTCGTCGGTGAGCGGACAGTTGACCAACCTCAACATCAGCGAAGGCGGCTCGAATATACTGCGCGTGGTCGCGCAGGGGGGCAGCGGCGCGTTTTACCTGAACGGGGAGTTCATCAGCACGCTGGATCTCTCTGCGAATGTGGAACCGGGCGAGATCGCGGTGGTGGCTGGGTACTATGACGGCTACCGCGTGGTGGGCGAAGTGACACGCTTCGAAGATTTCACCATCTGGTCGCCGCTCAACGTGGCGATCACGCCGACCCCACCGCCAGCGGTTGAAGCGACGGCGCAGCGCGGCCAGAACGCGGGCACGCTGACCATTGGCACGCGCGACTCGTGGACATACACGGCGCGCGGCGGCGAAATCATCGACCTGTACACCGAAGCCGAGTGGGACACGGTGCTGGCGCTGATCGCGCCGGATGGTCGCATCCTCGCGCTGAACGACGATTCGGTGCGCGGCGGTCTGACCTCGTTAATCGAACGCTTCACTTTCCCGATTGCGGGCGATTACCGCATCGAAGTACGCGGCTACGCGAATGAGGAAGGCGGCGCGTACACGCTGTGGATCAGCGATCCGCCCGCGGCGACGCCGACGCCATCACCGGAACCGACCGTCCCGCCCGCCGGTACGCTCGAAATCGGGAGCAACGGCGGTGAGATCGAGATCGGCGATGGCGATGTGTGGCTGTTCGAAGGGCGCGCGGGGCAGATCATCACCTTTGACATTGACGCCAGTTGGGACACGACGCTGACGATCTACCGCGAGAATGGTCTGGTGCTGGCGTCGAACGACGATGATCCGGGTGGCGGCACTTCCAGCTATATCGAAGAGCTAGTGCTGCCCGCGACCGAAATCTATCGCGTCGAGGTGCGCAGCTACAATGATCAGTCAGGCGGGCGCTATGTGCTCAAGCTGATCGAGTCGTAAATGGGGGGGCGGGGTGAGGCATTGTTGTCTGACCTCACCCCTAAATCCAGAGGAGAGGGGACTTGAAATGCACGCCTGAGTCCCTTCTCCTTTAGGAGAGGGGTGGGGGTGAGGTTGAGGATTGGAACTGCGCTCACGCCTCGTTCGCGTTTGCGGAAATGAATGAAAAGGACAAGGCACGCCTTGTCCCTACAAAAACCACCCCTCTAGTCGTGTGGTGGATGGGGTGGCAACAATCGGCGACGGGCACGGACGCGCTGTAGGGGGAACATTGGCGGACAAAACGTGTGCAAACTGCGGCGCGACGATCCCGGCGGGGGCGACGCGCTGCCCAAACTGCGGCACCCAGTTGACGGTCACGCTCGGCGCCCATCAAACGCAGGCCTTCCTGCAAATCGCGCCGGATAACGGCAAGGGATTCACGGTCGCGCTGCTGGAGTCGACGGTGCATATCGGCAGCGACCCGGCGCAGGAAGTCTCGCTTCAGGCGCGGGGCATCGCGCCACGCATGGCGCGCTTGACCAGCGAGGGCGCGAGCTTTCGCCTGTTTGACCTGAGCAACTATCCCGGTGATGTGAAGGTCAACGACCAGATCATCGACGACGCGCTGCTCAAGAATGGCGACCGCATTCGCCTGCAGGATGGCACCGGGATCGGCGTGACGATCACTTTCATCAACCCGCAGGAAATGGCATCTGCGCCCGTCGAACGCAAAACGTACACGCTGACGGATCAGCCGTTCACCATCGGACGCAACCCGCAGTCCAGTCTGTACCTCGACGCGCTCGCCGTGTCGTGGAATCACGCGCAAATCGTCAAACGCGGCAATGACTTCGTACTGACCGACTTCGGCAGTTCCAACGGCACGTACGTTAACGACGAGAAGATCACCCGCCCCGTGGAACTGCACGACGACGATGTGATTCGCATCGAACAAGTGCTGCTCACCTTCAAAGATGGCACACTCTGGCAATCATCCACCATCCAGAATTTCGACATGGATGGCATGAATCTGCAAATGCAGGTGCAGAGTGGGCGCATCCGCCGGCGGACGGTCAATCTGCTCAACGATGTGTCGATCTCGCTCGACCCGAACGAGTTTGTCGCCATCATCGGTGGCAGCGGTTCAGGCAAATCGACGCTGCTGCGCGCGCTGAACGGCGCGAATCAGGCGACGGGCGGGCAGGTGCTGGTCAACGGCGATAACCTGTACGCGAACTACGAACTGTATCAGCCCGTGATCGGCTATGTGCCGCAAACCGACATCGTGCAGAGCAACCTGACCGTGCGCGAAACGCTCACGTTTGGAGCGCGGATGCGCTTCCCGAATGAGCCGGAAGTCTCGCGGGTGCAGCGCGTCGACCGCGTGATTGAGCAGTTACAGCTCAAAGAGGCGCAGGCGACGCTGGTCGGGCGCCTGAGCGGTGGGCAGAAGAAGCGCGTTTCCATTGCGATGGAATTGATGGCCGAGCCGCATCTGCTGTTCATGGATGAGCCGTCGTCCGGCCTCGACCCCGGTCTCGACCGCAGCATGATGGAAACGCTGCGGCGGTTAGCCAGCCGGGGCAACATCGTCGTGGTGGTGACGCATACCACGCTCAACATCGGCATGTGCGACAAGCTGGCGATCATGTCGCGCGGCTATCTCACGTTCTATGGCCCACCGAAAGAAGCGCTGGCTTTCTTCGGTGTGCGCGACTACACCGAGCTGTACAACCGCGTGCTGCACGCGCCCGACACCCGTGCCAGCCGCGACATCGACCCGAAAGAGGCGGCGCGCCTGTGGTCGGAAGCGTTCAAGAAGACCGCTTACTACGAGCAGTTTGTCATCAAGCGGCAAGCGCCCACCCCCGCCGAAATGTCGGCGAAGAACAGCGTGCTTTCGAATCAACGCTTGCAGCGGCGGCGGCGCGGCTCGTTTGGGCAGCAAGCGCAAACGCTGGTCGCGCGCACGCTGGCGCTCGCCCTACGCGACTTCCGCACGCTGATCGCGCTGCTGGTGGTGCTGCCGCTGGTCGGGCTGTTCCTCGGCTTGATCAGTTGGGACAAGGTCGACAACACACGCGGACAAATGCTCATCGACCGCTTTGAGAACGACGCGGCGCTGCGCTCATTCTTCGACCGTCTGCCGCTCAGCGAAGTGAGCGCGCCACCGGAAGACGCCCTCGCCGAAGCGACGCCAGACGCCGCGCCGACGCCGCAGTCCCGCGCAGATCGGCGGCGGAATGAGAACGCCTCGGCGCAGGGCGGTACTGCCGCACCATCGGTGCGCAGCACAGCGACCTACATCCCGGCGAACGAAGCGCAGCGCCTGCTGTTCATGCTGGCGCTGTCGGTCGCGCTGCTCGGTATTTTCGCGGCGGCGTACACCATTGTCGAGGAAAAGACGCTGTTCTTGCGCGAACACATGGCGAATCTGCGGATCGCGCCGTACCTCACGTCGAAAGTGGTGGTGTACGGCATCTTCTCGCTGTTTAGCTGCTTCCTGGCGATGATCGCGCTGTCGGTCGGTGTCGTGCTGCCCGAACAGGGCGTGCTGCTGTGGGGGCCGCTGGAAATCTTCATCACACTGGCGCTGACCTCACTGGCGGGCGTGAGCATCGGCCTGCTGATTTCCGCGCTCAACCGGCAGGTGAACGCGGTCACGTATCTCGTGTTGTTCGTGCTGTTCGTGCAAATTCTGCTGCCGGGCGTGCTCTTCCCCATGGAAGGCCCGCTGGAAATGCCCAGCCGCCTGACGATCACGCGCTGGTCGCTGGAAGCGCTCGGCGCGACCGCGCATATGGTCGAACGCGATGCGGAGAGCCATTTTGTCGTGGAGGTCATGCCGGTCAATCCGCGCACGAATCTGCCGTTGGTCGGCGCGCCCGCCGCGCGGCAGGCCTACCGTGCGCCCACCGCGTTGAGCGTCGATTACCCGACGACGGCGAACGGTCTGCTGGTGCATTGGGGGGTGCTGGCGGCGTTTTCGCTGGTGTTTCTGATCGGTGCAGGGCGCGCGCTGGATCGGAATGAGAGTTTTTAGCAGGATGTTAACTGTAGGGACGCGCTTCTGCGCGTCCGTTATGCTCACGTTCATGGCTGACGGACGCCCAGAAGGGCGTCCCTACAAATAGATTATCGTGGGGAAGTTCTCGGAAATAGCACGACTGAGTTAGTCATTTCTCGATGAAGGAGATGCTCGTGATGCGTAAACGTGTGCTCGTACTTATCATGGCGCTGATCGCGGCGCTGGCGCTGCTGCCCGTCAGCGCGCAGGAAGCGACGCCGACGCCGGGAATCGGCATTCGCCCGGTCAACCCGACGCCGACGCCGCAACCGCCCGTTGTCACGCCCATCGGACCCGGCGGCGCGCGCACCATTCGCGGGACGCCGGTCACGCCGCCGGTGTTCAACCCGCCGCCCACGCTCGACGATCTGTTCGCGGCGTATCCGGATTTGCAACCGTATATCGAAGAGCTGGAAGGCGCGCTGGTTGAAGACATTGACTTCAGCCTGCTGTACGAGCGGATCGTCACGATTTTCGAGGAGCAGGGCGGGACGGGGCTGGCCGTCTTCCTGACCGACAGCGGCATCATGGAAAAGCTCGGCCTGCCGCTCAGCTATCTGGATCTGCTGACCGAATACGACGAGACCGGCCTCGCAGGGGTTGAAGAACTCGCGCTGGCGCGCGGCATCATCAACGATTTCAACGAACTGGTCGGCTATCTGGCGATTGACGACGAAGCCAACGTGCCGCAGGTGACGGATGCGCTGATCGGTTTGGGCGTCACGGTCTACGACTACCTGCAGAATACCGAGGAACTTGAAATCGGCGTGCCGCTCGACATTCTGGCGCAGTATCAGACGCCCGGCACGTTGATCGAATATCTCGTCACTATTGCCAATGTGCCGCACGTGGTCGGCTTCCGTGGCCCGATTGGCAGCACGCCGACCGATTTCAATCTGCAAATTGAGTCGGTAAATGGCGATTACGTCAACACAGATGACTGGAACAAGTCCGGTTTCACGGGCGAAGGCATCCGCATCGGTGTGCTGGATGTCGGTGGGTTCGCGGGCATCGCCACGCAGATTCAGGCGGGTGAACTGCCGAACACGGTCGTCGGCAACTACGACCTCGATGATCTGGAATTCACGCCCTCCGATCATGGGACGGCGTGCGCCATCGTGATTCACCGCGTCGTGCCGGACGCCGAACTGTTCGTCGCCTACTATGACGGCACAGACAGCGCTTTCCTTGACGCGCTGGAATTTTTCGCCGACAACGATGTCGACATTGTCAGCTATTCCGGCGGTTCGTCGGTTGGCCCGCGTGATGGTACGTGGGGACAGGCCGTGTGGGTCAACGAATTCGTGCGCGACACCGGTACGCTGTGGGTGAATTCGGCGGGCAACGAAGCGCTGGCGCACAGCATGTGGTACTTCAACCCCGGCGACGACGGTTGGCACGATTTCGGCAATGGCGAATACTGGATGCCGTTTATGGCGAACGGTTTCTTCACGATGATCGCGCTTAACTGGAACGGCAGTTGGGATGGTGGGGAAGAGACGTTCTTCCGCTTCACGATTCAGGATGAAGCGGGCAATGAAGTCGCGTTCGCGTCCGAACCTAAGAGCGGGCGGCGCAATGACTTCCCCTTCCAGTTCACCGCGTTTGAGACCGAACCTGGCGCGACTTACTATCTGGCGATTCAGGGTGGCCGCGGCGCGACGACCGATCACATCCTCGACATCTTCACCACCCGCGCTTATGTCGCCGATTGGGCAAATGTGCCGACCTACAGCGTGAGCATCCCCGGCGATGCGTCGTCCGCGCTCACGGTCGCCGCGACCGGACGCGAATCGGATCGACTGGAGGATTACAGCTCCGAAGGTCCGCGCATGGACAACGACAATAAGCCCGATATCGCCGCGCCGACGGGTGAACAGCTCCCCGGCTATGAAGATTCATTCGGCTTCAACGGTACGTCGGGGTCGGCGCCGCTGGTGGCCGCCGCCGCCGCGCTCGTGATGCAGGCCTACCCGGATATGACGCAGGAAGAGGTCAAGGCCTTCCTGATTGAGAACGCGCGCGATCTCGGCGAAAACGGTTTCGATCCGCTGTTTGGTCACGGTCAGCTCGAAATGCCGGCGCCGGATGTCAACGGTTCCCGCGGGGCGTTTGAACCGCGCTCCTCGGGGTCGGATGCGGCGGCGACTCTGCTCGACGCGAACGTGCAGTTCGGCGTGAAGAGTCAGGGGCAGTTGGGCACGCAGGTCACGCTGTCGTTCCAGGTCGACAACATGCTCGATAAGGATATCGCCGCAGTGATCATCTTCACGGATGGGAACGGCGACGCGTTGGAAGCGGCGGATGGCGATTACGAACTGTTTGGCACGATTGGCACGGGCGAGATCTTCACCGTACTGTACGACTCGTCAGTGTTCAGCGATGTGGTGCTGTTCATCCCGAATGGCGTATTTGCGAATGTGCCGCGCGGGACACAGCTCAGCTACCAGTTGGCGATCATTGACCTGACCGATACGGATAACCTCAACTTCCTGTATATGAGCGATCCGATCACGGTGGAAACGTCGTAAACTGACGTGAAACGAGGCGCAGTTCGCTGCGCCTCGTATGGTTGGTTTTCGTAGGGACGAGGCTTGCCTCGTCCTTTTTTTACCTCACCCCTAAATCCCCTCTCCCAAGGGCGAGGGGACTTAAAAACTTGCCTGTCTCCCCTCTCCTCTAAGCCAGAGGTCGAATGTCGTCCAACATCGAGATAGAATATAGCTATGGGCAAACGACTCGAGTACAGACTGACATCTGAGCAACTGGGCGAACTGGAACAGGCCATCAATAGTTCGCCGTATCCTGAGGTGCGTCAG